>JAJEPU010000031.1 GCA_020686985.1 Brotaphodocola catenula | reverse complement strand
ATGACTTTGTATGTTCCTGCATTGATCGGATTCTCTACGACTTCTCCGGCTTCATCCAGATACGTTACCGTATAGTCATCAATCTGCTCGTCTGCTACTCCAGTTACGCTCACACTTGCCTTGTGAACATTTCCGTCATAAACGTGCTCCAGATCCGTGATCTCCACGCTCGTTCCCTGCAGCTCTGCCTTCTTGATCACCAGTGCCTGCTCGGCAGTCTGGCTGTTTGCGCCATAGTTCTTAGAATCTTTGACTGTAACCGTCACATGATAAGTGCCAACCTCGGTCGGAGCATCCTGAGACGTTGCTCCAGTCTCCATGTTGGTGTAGGTAACCGTTGCTTCTACACCTGCAAGTTCCTCTCCATCAATACCGGTCACCTGATACTCTGCACTGTGAGCCTGTCCATCGTAGGTATACTCAGCCGGTGTGATCGCAATCTGCGGGGTCACTTTGTTGATGATCAGGATTGCCGTTACATGCGGTGCAATCTTGTGCCATCCGTCTCCATTAAACCCAGCAACTACCTCATAAATACCTGCATCAGTCGGAACTGTGTAAGATCCGTTGTAGGTGTAATGAAGCTCTGCATTCTCACACTTCTGATCAAAATCTTTTCCATAGTACAGCTGTGCAGTCAGTCCCTGAGGCTGTCCATTGTAAAATACCGTCTTCGTTCCATCCTCATCCAGATCATCAAAACGAATCTGGGAATCAGAAAGCTCTACGGTATACTCACGAGAAATCGGCCATGCCAGCTGATCTCCATTGCGAATGTAAGCCGTCTGGGTGTAAGTTCCCGGATCGAGAACCGGGGTTGCCATGTCATAGTAGACACCAGCCAGAGAAGTTCCCTTGTAGCTGTAACGAACCTCTGTCGTCGGGTTCACCTGCTCCTGATCGGATACATAAATTCCAGCCTCAAACAGCTTCTCTGCCTCTTCATCGGTAGCCGGACGATCATTGAACGCGATCGTCGTCACATTGTTTTTCCATACAAGTCTGACATCCTGAGTCTCCGGTTTGATGATCAGAGATCCGACACCGACGGAAGACTCATAGTTCTGATCTGCGACAATCGCAACCGTCGCATACATACCGGCACGATTCGGTGTGCCAAACTGCACACGCAGAGAGGTCACAGAATCCGGCAGGTACTTGCTGATCGTCTCAAGTGCCTGAATAAAGCTGGATGTATCGATTCCTGCCTGCTCTAACAGTTTCAGAACGGTCTGAGACGCATCACTGTTCAGGAATTCCAGAACATCACTAATCGAAGCACCATCCGGGAAAATTGTGCGAATGATGGATTCCAGATCCACATCCATGCCTGCAACCGTGATCTTCGGAACATTAAACATAATCGTTCCATCAAAATCACTGTTCACTCCTGCATAGATTGCCAGAACCTTCAGTCCCTCCGGATTCGTGACAATGTACTCTCCCGGAATTTCCTGTCCATAAGTAATCGCGTAGAGCTGTTTTACGCGGATAGAAGACTTTGCCTTCACGATCTCCACTTGCACAGTTGCCTTGCTCGACTTGTAAGTATCATCGCCAAGATAAGTTACCTGAACTTCCTTGGTTCCCACATTGTAATCTGGGGTCAAAAGTGTCTTCGTATTGTTGACAATCTTAAACTTCTCGTAAGCCGGCTTCTCTGCAAGCGGATCTACCTTGCTGATGACCTGCTCATAGACTGCTCGCTTGAAGGTTTCCTCCTGATCCTCTGGAACATAAGTAACCTTCACACCGGAATTCAGTGTCACGCTGGTCTCCAGACGGGTGTCCTCCAGATTCAGAGTCACTTCCAATACCATCTTCCGATACTGATTTGTTCCATTCCAGGTAATTCGGATCTTCTCCGAAGTTTTATCTCCAAACTCATGCTCCAGGAAATTCACGCCTGGATCATGATCCAGAGACTTGTACGGAGAATAAAGACTCGACTCCGGCATATCAGAAGCTGCATACTCAACCTTCAAATCTTCCTTGTCAATCACAGACTCATCCGGTACGGTACCTGTCCAGTCCACAACTGCCTCAATGATCTTCTGAGCGGTGCTCTCATCGATCTCCTTTCCCTCATACCAGTTGAGCGTCGGGTCCTGTTTCGCTTCAAAACTCATCTTCTTGACAGAGACGGAAAGCTCGGTTGCTCCGTCCGGTACGGTATACTCATAAACATGAGCTGCCGTAAAGTCAGAGTCTCCAAGCATTGTGCCATCCACGTTCTCAAGATAATATCCATCCTTTGCGGAGATCTTGATCTCATGGTTGTCCTTATCCAGAAGCAGTTCGTCATCCGTTACGGTCGCATCTTTGTACTGGATCTGAATAGCATCACGGGTTGCTGTCTTGATCGTCACAATATCCTTGTTGCTTCGATCCGGGCGAAGTGCCAGCTCCAGCTCCAGCTCCAGTTTCGGATAGCGCTTTGAGCCGTTCCAGGTAATCCGAACGGTCTCTGTGTCAGCTCCAAAATTATGAGCTCCTTTGTACAGATAGGAATCGGCTCCCTTTATTTCGTAGGTAAGCTCTTTGTATGACTTCGATCCAGTGGCAGCTCCGGTTCCCATCAGATATTCCACCGTAACCTGATCTTTGGAAATCACGGTCTCACCCGGAAGCGTCTTTGTCCAGTCAAGTACCGCATCAAGAACCTTACCTGCGGTATCCTCATCTACGCTATCATCCGTCTCCCATGCAAGCCACGGGTTGGCGTTCGTCACAAACTCTGCCTTCAACGTCTCCACACTGATCGTAGACTCTCCATCCGCAATCGTGTAGGTCATCCAGCCATCATTTGAGAAATCGTCCTCAGACAGATCTGTATTTCCATTCACAGATGCAAGGAAATATCCGTCTTTTGCTTTGATAGAGATCTCGCGCGCCGTCTTATTAATATCAAACGCGTCGCCCGTCACTTCACTACTGCCATATTTCACTGTGAAATTATCTCTGGTGTTGCTGTCAAGTGTGATCGTCTCCACGTTTGCGCGATCTGCCTGATAGGAGATCTTCACTTCCAGATCCTCGGTGATATCATCCCCTGCAATCGTGTAGACATACTGATCTCCGTCTCTGATAACGGAAACATCAATGGAACTTGCAGAAGCATTGCTTACAGAGACTTCCGGAACCCAGCCGACCTGCGGGGTAATCTTAAATGTGAACTTCTGACGCAGTTTTGCCGTCTTCTCTCCGACCAGAGTTCCGTGATTTTCCGTCTCATCCGGCTCCGTGTATGCTACCTTGATCTCTTTGCGAATCTTTACCGTAGCATACTCGCCATCAGCGATGGAAGTCTCCACATATTCCTTTCCAGCATACGTCTTTGTCGTCCGCGCAGCACCAATTCCAATCTCGAAAGAAGTCGCAGAGCCACTCACTGCAACATCCATCAGGGATGAATAAGTTACTGATTGAACAGAAAGTCTGAGTTTCTTGTTGAGTGTCTCTCCACCAAGCTCAACCCAGTCCGTCGTCTGTCTCCCTAAAGTCGTCGCTGATGCATGATAATACCAGGTATCCGGGAAGTCTGCATCCACTCCGCCCCACACTTCACGCTTGAGTTCTTCTTTCAGCTCCTCTTCCGTCATGCCATCCCAGACATCAATCGTCGCACCCTGGTTTAAGTTCTGTCCTGCCTGCGCAGACAACTGAATCTGATTTGCCGGAAGAAGCTCCTCCTCTGCCGGTTCTTCCAAATCTGCATCACTCGATGTTGCCTTCTGTTCCTTGTCCGGTACGGTCACATCGTCAATCAGATCGCCTTCTCCGTCATTCTCTTCCGCATCGGAAGCCGTCGCCTTCGAAACCTTTTCTTCTTTTTCTTTCTTGTCTTCCTGTTTCTTGGTGTCATCGACTACATCTGCGTCTGAGGATGTTGCCACATCACCAGACTCTGACTCTGTGTCTTCCCCCTCTACCTGCGTCTCATTTGCAACCGGTACCTCTGCCTTTCCAGCCAAAGCCGGAGTCGGAACGCTCGTTGCCGTCACAGCAACCGCAAGTCCCATCGCGCATTTTTGTTTCCAAAGTTTTTTCTTACGCATACATCCTCCTCTAAGTTTTTAACTTCCCCATTACCTCCCAATAAGATACGATCTGAAAAACAGATAAAGTAAATAATAAGATCCATTATTCCTTAAATCTTCTTAATATTGTAACATAAAATCACTCCCAATACCACTATAATTTGGTAAAATATACAAGAACGAACAAAATTTGACGAATGAAAACAAACGTGCCAAAGAAGATTTTCACACCACTTACACACAAAAAAAAGACCGTGATATCTCTGTCACAGCCTTCTCTTTCCTCGTGCAGAAGAAGGGAGTCGAACCCTCAAGGTATTGCTACCACACGGACCTGAACCGTGCGCGTCTGCCAATTCCGCCACTTCTGCAAACCATTGTCCCGACAACACAAGTCGCCGTTTCAACGATATGTAGTATATCGCATCCACCCATAAAAGTCAACTATTATTTGAATTATTTTGTTTTTTTGTTATATTCTGAAAATCATGTCATTTTCTTCAAGTTCCCGCGAACATATCCCCCAAAAGGAGAGCTTATTCCTTATACGCTTACCATTCCCTTTGATCAGTACCGTCAGCGCATAACAAACACGACCATAACAAACACAACTGGCGCTTTGTACCCTCGCAGAGAATTTATTGTTTCATAGGACGTAATTTCCTATGAAACAATAAAAAAAGACCGCGACATCTCTGTCACAGCCTTCTCTTCTCTCATGCAGAAGAAGGGAGTCGAACCCTCAAGGTATTGCTACCACACGGACCTGAACCGTGCGCGTCTGCCAATTCCGCCACTTCTGCAAAGCTCCCCGAGTAGGACTTGAACCTACGACAGCGCGGTTAACAGCCGCGTGCTCTACCGACTGAGCTATCGAGGAATGTCGCAGAAAGAATCGCTTCTTTCTGTTCTATGCGGAAGATGGGACTTGAACCCACACGACATTGCTGCCACTAGATCCTTAGTCTAGCCTGTCTGCCAATTCCAGCACTTCCGCCGACTCCTATAATATACCACACCTTCTCATATTTGGCAAGTGTTTTTTTTAAATTTTTTTATTTTTTTCAATCATTGCTACTAACATAAATGCACGCACAAAATATGCAATACAAAAAAGGGGATATGCTTCTTCGTCCCACTGTGCCGAGTGCGCATCCTTGCGGAGCTTTTTTTGTTTCATAGGACGCAATTTCCCATGAAATAAAAAATCTGCGGAAGAAACACATCGCTGTATTTCCCCGCAGATCAAAATCCATAAGAACGCACCAATCCAATACGAATCGACACGTCTTATCAGATAAATAAATTCTAATTAAGCCAGTTTGGACTTAGCCAGCTCAGCAAGCTTTGCAAATCCCTCTGCATCGTTGATTGCCATATCGGACAGGACCTTACGGTTCATCTCAACGTTAGCCAGCTTTAAGCCGTACATGAACTTGGAGTAGGACAGACCATTGATTCTTGCTGCTGCGTTGATACGAGCGATCCACAGCTGACGGAACTGTCTCTTTCTCTGCTTACGACCTGCATAGGAGCTGGTAAGAGCTCTCATTACGGACTGCTTTGCTACTCTATACTGCTTAGAACGAGCGCCTCTGTAACCCTTTGCCATCTTCAGCACTCTGTTATGTTTCTTCTTTGCGTTCATACCGCCTTTAATTCTTGCCATCGGTTATTCCTCCTTCTTACACGAATCAGTCTATTACAGATATGGTAAAATCTTCTTCATTACCTTTGCATTGGTAGCATCGGCAACGATATCTTTTCTAAGATTTCTCTTTCTCTTGGTAGACTTCTTAGTTAAGATGTGAGACTTGTATGCTTTATTTCTTACCAGCTTACCGGTACCGGTCTTTTTGAAACGCTTTGCAGCTGCTCTGCTTGTTTTTAATTTAGGCATAATTTCTTCCTCCTTAATCGAACTTGCTTTACTTCTTTGCAGTCAAAAACATAACCAGGCTGCGGCCTTCTACTTTGGAAGGTTTGTCAACAACCGCAATGTCCTTCAGACTCTCCGCGAAATCATCCAGAATGTATCTGGACTTGGACATGTGTGCCATCTCACGGCCACGGAAACGCAGAGTAACTTTTACTTTGTCGCCCTTCTCAAGGAATTTCCGTGCTGCGCCTGTTTTGGTGTTTAAGTCATTGGTATCAATATTCGGTGACAGCCGAACCTCTTTCACCTCGATTACTTTCTGCTTCTTTCTGGCTTCTTTCTCTTTTCTGGCCAGCTCGTAGCGATACTTTCCGTAATCAATGATCTTGCAAACCGGTGGCTTTGCGGTCGGTGCAATCTTCACCAGATCCAGTTCTGCCTCCTGCGCAAGTTTGTATGCGTCCTTTGCGGACATGATTCCAAGCTGCTCTCCATTTTCTCCGATCAGACGAACTTCCTTATCTCTGATCTGCTCATTGATCATTAACTCGCTAATTGTCGTACACCTCCATCATGGAATTTCTTATTTTCTTCATTAAATAAGATCCATCTAGCCTGCCTGCTTCTCTGCATAAAAAAAGTAGATAGACAAACTTCTACCCACCCTCAAAAGTTACACAGGACGATTTCGCCGCTCATACGTGTCTCTTATCTATAAACCAAGGTCACTCGCTTGTGCCATGGTGAGGTGGATACCTACTTTCCTGCCGTTGTTCTCACAACTTTTGTTAGTATACTATTATCTTCTATAAAAGTCAAGCACTTTTTTAAGAATCTGGAAATCCATTCTTCTTCCATCTCATCCTATTTATAAAGAATAAAAAACGAATTTAACTGATAAGAATTTAACTGACAAATTTACATAACAAATCAGGGAGGTGCTATTTGCACCTCCCTGATTGATCGCTCGCTCTGTCCGGGCATGGAAACTGTTTATTTTTCTTTCTTATAAATCAGATAGCACGGAATTCCGACAAGAAGCATTCCGCCGATGATATTTCCGATTGTCACTGGAATAAAATTGTGAAGACTCTGGATCGGAGTCAGGGACGCAAGCTGTTCTGCCGTGATCTGGTATGCCTCCTGCGCCTTTGCTACATAAGCCGGATTTTTCGCTGCCATCATTCCAACTGGAATATAAAACATATTGGCAACGCAGTGTTCAAATCCGCCCGTCACAAACGCAAGAATCGGGAAGAAAATCGCCCAGATCTTTCCGTCAATGTCCGTCGCCGCACCTGCCATCAGAATCGCAATGCACACGAGAATGTTGCAGAGAATTCCGGAAGTCACCGCTTTCACCGGAGTGATCGCCACTTTTCCGACTGCGACCTTGATCGCATACGCACCGAGAAGTCCGCCTGAGTAATCCAGATTTCCGGAGAAATAAATCAAGGTGTCAATCAAGAGCGCTCCGATCAGGTTTGAGAGATATACCACGAGAAGATTTCGCAGACAGGCCTTCACCGTGATCTTTTTTCCGATCACATCCATCACCAGCAGACAGTTTCCGGTGAAAAGCTCTCCTCCCACAAACACAATCATCATCAGTCCTACCGGGAAAATCATGCCCGCCATCGCTCTCGCCATTCCTACATTCTCGATCGCGTGCACGGCAGTACTGCTCGTTGCTCCTCCGAGAGCAATAAACGCACCTGCCACAATGCCGAGAAGGATCATCTTTCCAAGCGGAAGACTCGCCTTTCCCTCTCCCGCCTTCATGTTGGCATTGATCACCTCAAGAGGTGTGTTAAATTGTCTGTCCATCGTTTTCTTTTCTTCCTTTTTTCCTTTTTCTTTCGTTTTTCCTTTGTATTTCCTTGGTATCGCCTTATTTTTCGGCTTTTAAGTCTATCATAGGAAGAAAAAATTGACAATCCTGTTTTTGACTCTTTTTCTCAATTTAAAGGATTGAACGAAAAAGAATACAAGGGTACACAAAAATAAGCTACTGCTTGCAAGCCTGCACAAACGCCTCTGATGCCTCTTTTGCATTTACATAGACTCCCGCTCCCAAGTCCGTTGCAACCTTCGTAAAGATCGGGCGAATATAGGGGTCTACGCTTCCATCACTGACAAACTCTGATTCGATCTCCTGACTCTTTGTTTTTCCGAAAATTGCCGAATATCTCTCATTTTTCCCATTCTTCTGCACAGACGGCATCCCCTTGATTGAAGCCATCCGATCAAGTTCAGAGGTCTCCACCAGAAATCTCAGAAATTCCTCGGCATACTCCTTCGAATCACTGTTCTTTGAAATCGAAAATCCGTACCATGGCTCGGTATAGGCATAAGCTCCATTTTCGCCAAACGGAACATACTCAAACTCATACTCAAACGGTTCGGATTTAAAGTGCTCCGATTTTGATTCCCGCTTCTTCGCTCCGCTGAAACTTTCCGCCGTGCAGACCCAAAACGGCATCTTTCCCTCAAAAAATCCCAGAATCGAGGCATCGTAATTGTCACTCGGGTAAGTCTTATTCTTCTCATAATCGGTGTAGCCATTCTCGATCATCGTCTGAATCTGTTCAAAAACCGGTTCTACCTTTTCCACCGCCGACGACTCTCCCTCCTTCAGCTCGGCCAGCAAGTCTCTGTCCTCTGCCAGAAGATCCATCATCCGGTTAACTCCAAGCTCGGCATAAACATGATTTTCTGCTCCCTGAATCGGCAGATATCCCCCCTGCTTCAAGTTCTCAAGCGTGTCAAGAAAGTCCGGATAATTCTTCGGCATAAGGAGGCCATTTTTCTCCAAAAGTGTCTTGTTCACTGCCATCCCACACGGATTCTGCATAATCGGCAGGCGAAGAAGTTTTCCATCAACCATACAATAAGAAAGCATTTCCGGTATCATCGAATCAAAATTGATATTCAGCTTTGAGAGATCCTCACAGTACGCTACCACATCATTCTCCTCCGTCTCCGGATTTCTGACATTGGCATCTGCCGTCATAAAAATGTCGATATTCTGACTGTTTTTCACATAATCTGCAAGCATCCTGGAACCATTCTGCTCATAGAGCACAGTCACATTCGGATAAATCTCGTTAAACGCAACCACTGCCTGATCGAGAGCCTCAAAATTTGCCACAAATCCGGCGATCTCCAAAGTCTGAGCTTCTTTTGTGTCCAATCTTGGCTCAAATCCTTCTGACTTATGACTTCGATTCTCTCCCCTCGCACATGCAGACAAAAGAAACGCACATCCCACCATTGCAAGGATTCCCGCTCTTCTCCCACTCCGTCTCCACTTCCAATGCCCATTCTGTCTTTCCGGTCTATTCGGCATATTCAGCCCCTTCTCCTCCTGCTTTCTCATCTTCTTCTCCACAATCTATGAAATCCACGATTTCTTTCCTAATTGATTCTGAATTGACCCTGGATGTTTTTCCTAATTAATCCTGATCTTAAATGATTATATTTTATTTTTTATCGTTCTCAGTGCACTAAGCACCTGCTTCATGTTGATCGGTTTTGCAAGATGACCATCCATTCCTGCCTCCCTGCACGCGCGAATATCTTCCGCAAATGCATCGGCGGTCATTGCAAGGATCGGGATTCTTCCCTCAAGCTCTCCTCGCATTTCCATATTGCGGATCATCCTCGTTGCCTCCCTACCATTCATCTCTGGCATCTGGATATCCATCAAAATCAAATCATAGGTACCTTTCGGAGCCCGAGTCAACATCTCGACACAGATCTTTCCATTTTCTGCCCTCTCGCACGAAACCCCGTATTCCTCCAAGATGGCCTGAATGATCTCCCAGTTTAAGTCATTGTCCTCCGCTACAAGAATGTGCATCAAGGAAATTCCACAGCGGTCCGCCTCCTCTCCCCAGTTGAAGTCCCGACACAGGGCATCACTTTCCTGCTCGGCCACCTCCAAATCCAGATAAACCGTGAACGTAGTTCCCTTTCCGAGTTCACTCTCACACATGATACTGCCATCCATCAGATTAACCAACTGGTGGATGATTGCAAGTCCCAGACCCGTTCCCTGAATCTTGCTGATTCGACTGTCTTCCTCGCGCGTAAATGAGTGATACATCGTTTTCTGAAATTCTGGACTCATTCCCATTCCATTATCGACAACTTTGCAGATCAGGCGAACCTTCTTGGAGCTCTGAGAGTTCTGAGAACTCTGAGAATTCCGAGATCTCAGCGGAGAGTTTTGTCTGCTCTCAAGATTTATTGCGCTTTCATTCACCTTCACCTTTGTTTTCTTCTCCTGCGCAATGCCCTCA
The DNA here is from genome assembly GCA_020686985.1 of Brotaphodocola catenula. Taxonomy (GTDB): domain Bacteria; phylum Bacillota; class Clostridia; order Lachnospirales; family Lachnospiraceae; genus Brotaphodocola; species Brotaphodocola catenula. The sequence goes on along the minus strand of JAJEPU010000031.1, from coordinate 27,078 downwards.
ATGCCCGGTTCAATCCCCTGCTCAATTCGCTCCTGTGAGATATCCAGGACTATGCTTCCTCCATCTTCCGTATACTTCACCGCATTGGTCAGAAGATTCAACAGAATCTGATTGAGACGAAGCTGGTCTGCAACCAACACATCCCGGAAAATCTCATGTAACCGCACCTCAAACGAGATTTTCTTTTGGTCTGCCTGCGGACGCACCATACTTACGATCTCCTCAACTGCTTCCTGCAAAGAAAACGGCTGAGCCTCAAGCTCCATCTTTCCACTCTCGATCTTGGAAATGTCCAAAATATCGTTGATTAAAGTGAGCAGATGATTTCCCGCCCAGGCGACCTTATTCAGACACTCTCCCATATATTTGGGATCATTCAGATGCGTTCTTGCCAGATCCGTCATACCGATCACCGCATTCATCGGTGTCCGAATATCATGGGAAACCGTAGACAAAAAGTCCGTCTTCGCCTGATTTGCCTGTTCTGCCAAAACCAGCGCCTGCTTGAGTTTTTTGTTGATCGTGAGAATATAAATGCCATCAATCAGCATCAAAACAAAAAGGCTTCCGCAAACAATCCACACAATATTCCAGTCTACCTCAACCCGATTCATCTGATTAACCGGAATATATCCGAGGATATCGAGCTCTAAATCCTTTCCAAAGCTCGAATAATACCAGTAGCAGTCTTCCCCACGGAAATTTTTGTACTGCATAAGTCCTTTATCCGTCGTCCGAAGTCTCTCCGCAAGATTTTCTACCTGATTGTAGTCATCCTGAAAATTGTATCCTCGGATGTAATCCAGAAAACTTCTTGATTTCATGGATGCAGACTGCACCACATACTCACCATTGCTCGTGATAATACTGATTTCCGCGGACGGATACTCCGTCGGAAACACCCATGCGCGCTGTAAATATTCTACCGGAATGACTCGAAGAAGAAGATACGGTTTTCGCCTTCCCTTTCCAATCTTGATCTCCACCTTCGTTCCCACACTGATCACGGACTGCTGGGTTTCTCCCATCCGATACTTTCCGAGAATCAAAACCTCATCCCTGGTGGAAGTAAACATCTTTTCCATTTTTCGGAGTGCAGTTCGGTTGGCATTGTAAGTTCCCTCACGAAAGATCTTATAACAGCTTATCGTGTCATTCCCATCCTTGATATACGTTGATCTCGCAGACAAATCGTCCATATCTACTATCTACGATGTGCGCATAGCGATCCTCCTGCGTGTTGGCTGTTCGGATATACTCAAGCGCCTCATCCATCGTCATATTCTTGCGCGTGATGTATTGCGCCCAGTCATCCACATATCCCTTCTCCGTATACAGATAACTCTCTGACAACTGTTTCATCGACTCGATTGCCGTACAGAAATTCTCCATCTGAAGCCGGCTATTCTCTTTTCTGAAATTTTCAGAGTACAAGACAGCCGAAATCCCGGCAATCAGAATCATAACCAGATTGCAAATCAATAAAACAGCCCTTCTGAGACTGTCCTTTTGCATATCTTTCTTTTCCTGCTTCCGTTCTTCGTTCAACTTATCTCCCTCAAATACATGTTCCCACGCTTATCCCCATGTATGTTTCTCTCATTTTTCGTTATCAGCTATGCGTTGCACTGTTGCACAAGCGGTAATGAATTTTGACGACGCTTCGCTCTCCACATTCTTCTCTGTTCTATTTTTTTCTTTTCTCAACACAGTTATCTTTTATTATAAAACAAAAGTATAAAAATAGCAAACACGACCGCACTCAGATCAGAATCAGAAAAATCTGAAGAATTCAAAGAACATGAAGGATCTGAAAACCTAAAGGACATGAAAAACTTAAATAACGGCAACCACCGTGCACAGAGATCCATAGATAGTAGCAAAAATGTTACGGATAAAATTTATAGGTTATTAAGAAATTATTCATTTTGTATTCTCATCTGTATGATAGAATAAAAAATAACAGGAAACAGAGCAGAAGACAAAATATACAGACTAAAACAAACTGGAAACACGATCAAAAATATGTGTACTGAAAATCATCTTAGGTAATTGCAAAACTCGACAACTAAAATATATGTACTTTGTATAAAAATAGATTTTTATTTCGATATGCGAAAAAAGATTTTTGTACAAAATAGATATAAAAATTCAAATCTTTGTGAGAAGAAACGAAGTTCCAAGATTGAAAAAAGTCAGTATTCATGCGACTTTCAGAGTTTCGCAAACGCCTATAGAAAATCATTTGCACAGAAGGAGAAGATATTTCATTATGAATATTTTATTTTTTCTTACACCAAAAAGCGAAGTAGCTCATATCTACGAGGATGATTCCATCCGTCAGGCACTTGAAAAGATGGAATACCACAAATATTCCGCAGTTCCTCTTCTGACACGAAGTGGCAACTATGTAGGAACAATCACGGAAGGCGATCTGCTTTGGGGGATCAAGAATCAGTTTAATCTGAATCTGAAAGAAGCGGAATCCGTGTCGATCACCTGTATCAAGAGACGAATGGATTACCGTCTGGTCAACGCCAAGTCCAATATGGAAGACCTGATCGATCGCGCACTGAACCAGAATTTCGTTCCTGTTGTCGATGACCGTGGACTCTTCATCGGCATCATTACACGAAAGGACATCATCAATTACTACTACCAAAATGCTCTGAAACAACAAAAACAAGACTGATTTTTGTTTTAGGATATTTTAATTTCAAAGTTCTTATTAGGGGATTCTTATTTGAGTTTCTTATTTTGGATTCTTATTTTTTGCTTTTCATTTGTCGAACCGGGGACAGGGTTCATCCATATGATAAAGTATCGGAAAAATGCGAGACCCGCTCTCGCTCCGGTATGAAAAGCAATGGAGGCAGAACAGAACATGGACCATAACAGTCAACGATGCGCCTGTACCAGCCGACCGATGAGACCACAAAACACACAGCCTTTTGACACTTCCTGCGGAGAGTGGTGGATGGGAACCCTCTCATCCGGAGAATCTTCCCCGTGTAGGGACGCTTCCTACCGTGGAAATGGAAGAAACATGAACTTGGATGATGACAAGCGAGAGATGCCAACAACTTCAGCTTCATCCTGCCAGAGAACGACGGATTGCAGCATAGATTTCTTAAGGGATTCCACAATGAATTCTAAAATGGATTCTTTTGGGAAATGCGGAATAATGCCCGGAATGACCTATGTTCCCTGGCAGGAATGGGGAAGAACCTATCACCTCTCTCAGGCACTCACCCGCGGTACGATTTTTCCAGATCTCGATTATCCATTTGAGATGGGGAGGTGTCGCTGATGGCATGTGGATGCAATGAAAATACGCAGACCAGCTCGCAAAATAATTCTCTTTTCTCTCAGATTCCACAGACTCAGCAAAATCAACAGCATCAACAAAGTCAACCTCAATCCTGTCAGCTTGCACGACAGGTCTATGAGACCGGATTTGCAATCGATGACATCCTTCTCTATTTAGATACCCACCCAGAGGATACTCAGGCGATGGCGTATTACCAGAGACTTTGCCAGCTCTACCAGAATGCCATTCAGATGTATGAACAGGCATACGGTCCTTTAAGTATCACTCAGGTAACCGGGGACATCTGGAACTGGATTCAGAATCCGTGGCCGTGGGAAGGGGGAGCAAACTGATGTGGAGATATGAAAAGCGTCTGCAATATCCGGTAAAAATCTCACAGACGAATCCAAAAATGGCACAGTTTATTATGAGCCAATATGGTGGTCCAGACGGCGAAGCGGGAGCTGCGATGCGCTATTTGAGCCAGCGCTACGCGATGCCATACGAGAAAGGGAAGGCTGTACTCACAGATGTGGGAACAGAAGAACTCGGGCACTGGGAGATCATCGCTGCAATCATCCACCAGCTGACCAGAAATCTGACTCCGAAAGAGATAGAGGAATCAGGCTTTGGTCCTTACTATATCGATCACACAACAGGCATCTGGCCACAGTCCGCAGGTGGTGTCCCCTTCAATGCCTGTGAATTCCAGTCAAAGGGTGACCCAATCACCGATCTGTGCGAAAACCTTTCCGCAGAACAGAAGGCGAGAAGCACCTACGACAACATTCTCCGTCTTGTCAAAGATCCAGAAGTCTGCGATCCGATCCGCTTCTTAAGAGAGCGCGAAATTGTCCACTTCCAAAGATTTGGGGAAGCGCTTCGCGACGTTCAGGATCACTTGAACTGCCGAAATTTCTATGCGTTCAATCCAGCATTTGATCAGAACCGCGAAAATTCCCTCGCAAAATAAAACACAGATAAGAAAAATGAACCCGTCCCCTCTTTTGAGGGGCGGATTCCTACTTTTTTTTATTCAAGATATCCCATCGGATCAATGGCTTTTCCATCCTGAGTCAGTTCAAAGAACACATTGCTTCCCTCGATCGTATAGTATTTTGTCGGTTCTGCGACATATCCGAGAACCTGTCCCTGCTCAAGATACTCTCCCGGAACCGCGGACACCTCACTCAGCTGTCCACAAACTGCCTCGTATCCATTTCCAAAGTCCAGCGTCACATACGTTCCGATTTCTTCGTTTGTCCCTGTCTCGAGCACTCTCGCATTCGCCGGCGCATAGACGGGTTCCCCGATTGAGCCCTGAATCACAATTCCGGGACTGCAGCGGTACTGTTCCAGCGTCGGAAAATAAATTGTCTGGTCCATACTGTAATCCAAGAGTACATTTCCGCGAACAGGCCAGGTGATCCGACTCGCATCATTGAAGTTGAGCATCAGAGACTGGGCTGCACTTCCCCCTGCCCCAACTTCTCTTGCAAGGCTTTCCTCTGAATTTTCCGCCTGTGCGATCTGACTGCCTTTTTCCGAATGTTCATCTTTAGCATTTCCATCTTTTTCACTTGTACCCTGATTCTGTCTGTCGTTCTCTTCCGTCATCTGTCCACTCTGTCTCTGAGCTTCTGCCACAACCGTATCTGGATTTTCGTGTTTTTCTTCTGTACCACTCTGATCTTTTGCATTGTCCTGACTATTCTCCTCCGTATCCTGAGTCAGAGAGTTGGCATTTGATCCCCCCGCAAGAAAATCTTCCTGCCCTTGCAAATCCACATATGGCTTCTGCTCGTCTCCTCTTCCTCTCTTTACGGTAGCCATGCCTGCCGCAGTTACCATCGTCAGCAGACCCATCACCAGCATCACCAGAAATACTTTATCCCGGAATGGCTGGTTTCCCTTTCCTTTCTCTTTCACCGTTTATCACCTCGATACTATTTTTACCAAAGGCAAAAAACTTATTCAGTGATTTTAAATTTTCATAATTAACCAGAAGGCTCCCTGATCAACTCGACTCCGGTATAGTAATAACTCAAGATTTCCTCGTATCCCCACCCCTCTTTTGCCATGTGTTCCGCTCCCGCCTGACTCAGTCCATATCCGTGCCCGCTCCCATTCACGATTGCCTGAACGAACGTGTTTCGCGCCCCTTCATTTTCAGTTTGTCCTTTCACCTTTCCAAATGAAAAACAGGCAGATGAGAGATTTAACACGGCGCGAACTGTCTCCCCCTCATACGTTCGATTTCCGATCTGAATCCACTCGACATACCCACTCTGATCCCGCTTTACAATTTGAATCTTTTCTATGAGTTCTTCGGGTGTCAAATCCCCCTCATCCCCGATCTGGCGGATCTTCCCGGCAAACTCCTCTTTGCTCCACCGATAGGTCGTCTGCCAGTTTTTCTCTTCCTTGTCCCATCTGCTTTCAACCGGACGCAAATACGGGTATTCCTCTCCCCCATCCCTCGTTCGCCCGGCACTTGAGGTATGAAACATCGGAAGAATATACTGGTTTTCACAGGTGAGTACAATCCCTTCGGTCTCCCTGACTGCCTGCTTGCATCGCTCCATGCCTTCTGCAATCTGCTCCCTCTGCGCCTGAGTCATCCTCTCATATTCCAACCGGTTTTTCTGGTTTTTCTGATTTTTTTCACTATGCTTGCCAACCCGATATTCAAGTTTCCCCATCTGGCTCGTTCGGCTCTCCACATAATCGACATCTAACTGACTTTCCTCGATCTCCGTTCTCTCCCCCATCAACCGATACAGGTAGGTTCTCACAATCACTGCCTGACATTTAAGTGTCTCAAGTTCAACAAACGGATCAATCTCACAGAGGAGCACCCCCGGAAGATAAGCCTCAAGCGAGAGATACGTCCGAATCCCCTCGCGAATAAGAAGAATCCGGCGCATGTGTTCTCCACCCACATTTCCTGCTCCACTCATATTCCCAGTACCGTTCCCATTTTCTGCTCCACTTAGATTTCCTGTCCCATCCACACTTCCGGTGTCGTCCACGTTTTCGATCTGCTCAGTCTGTTTTATCTGTTCCACCTCCTCTTCCTCTCCAGTCTGCCCTTCCGTTTCAGAAATCTCAGAGTTTTCAGCTCGTCCGCTCACCTGAACACAGATCAGGCTCATCCCCCACGGAAGAAGAAACAAGATTCCCGCGATTGCAAACCGAACTCTCACGCGAAGCGACCGATCCCATGAACTCCAAAACTTTTTTCCAAACAAAAAAGATCCCTCCACCTTCCAATCCTCTCGGATCAGTTTATGAAGGAATCTTCTTTTTATTCGCGATTCATCCCATCCTCAACGAAATGAGATTCTCGCGCTCAAATTGTCTATAATCAGCTAGAATCAGCTGTAATCAACTAGAATCAATAATTCTTATATTTTTAGACCTCTACCTTTACCTTCTCGAGATGCCAGATATCTCTTACATACTCCTCGATGGTACGGTCAGAGCTGAACTTTCCACTGCTTGCGGTGTTGAGCATAGCAGTTCTTGCCCACCACTGCTCATCCTTGTAAGCCTCGTTGATACGGCGCTGTGCATCTGCATACATCTTGAAGTCTTTCAGGATGAAGTAGGTATCTGCGCGATCACTGCTCTGCGTATTCAGCAGAGAGTTGTAAATGTCGCGGAACAGCTCCGGATCCTGCGGAGAATAGTAACCGTTGATCAACTGCATCAGCACGCGACGGATGTCCTGATCGTTGTTGAAGATTTCCATTGGATTGTAGCTACGGTCATGCTCCATGCGAATGATCTCATCGGAGGAAGTTCCGAAGATAAATGCATGATCTGCGCCTACCTCCTCAACGATCTCAACGTTTGCACCGTCCATCGTTCCGAGGGTCAGAGCACCGTTCAGCATAAACTTCATGTTACCAGTACCGGATGCCTCCTTGCTGGCGGTAGAAATCTGCTCGCTGACATCTGCCGCTGCGAAGATAATCTCTGCGTTGGATACGCGGTAATCCTCGATGAATACGACTTTGATCTTGCCGTTGATCGTCGGATCGTTGTTGATCACATCTGCTACGGAGTTGATCAGCTTGATTGTCAGTTTCGCACGCTTGTAGCCTGCTGCTGCCTTTGCACCGAAGATGAAAGTGCGCGGAACCATATCCATCTCCGGGTTATCCTTGAGCTGATTGTACAGATACATGACATGCAGGATGTTCATCAGCTGACGCTTGTACTCATGCAGACGCTTTACCTGTACATCAAAGATTGAGCGCGGATCTACATCGATACCGTTGTGCTCCTTGATGTATTTTGCCAGACGGATCTTATTCTGATACTTGATGTTCATGAACTCGTGCTGGCACTTCTCGTCATCCACATACAGCTTTAACTTACTGATTGCAGACAGGTCGGTAATCCACTCGTCGCCGATCTTGGAGGTTACCCAGTCTGCTAACAGCGGGTTGCCGTGAAGCAGGAATCTTCTCTGGGTGATACCGTTCGTCTTGTTGTTGAACTTCTCCGGCATCATTTCATAGAAATCCTTCAGCTCCTGCTTCTTTAAGATCTCGGTGTGAAGCTGTGCTACACCGTTTACAGAGAAGCTACCTGCGATTGCCATATGAGCCATCTTAACCTGTCCGTCGTAGATGATTGCCATCTTTGCAATCTTCTGCTGGTCACCCGGATACTTCTGCTGAATCTGAATGATGAAACGGCGGTTGATCTCCTCAACGATCTGATAGATACGCGGAAGCAGACGGGAGAACAGCTCGATCGGCCATTTCTCAAGTGCCTCTGCCATGATCGTGTGGTTCGTGTAAGCACAGGTCTTTGTCGTAACCTCCCATGCTTCATCCCAGGTCAGACCGTAGTCATCCAGAAGGATTCTCATCAGCTCTGCAACCGCTACGGTCGGATGGGTATCGTTTAACTGGAATACATTCTTCTCATAGAACTTGCGAACATCGTCGTGCTTTTCCATGTACTTGAGGACAGCACGCTGTACGCTTGCAGAGATGAAGAAGTACTGCTGTCTCAGACGCAGTTCCTTACCTGCATAGTGGTTATCGTTCGGGTAAAGAACCTCACAGATATTCTTTGCCAAGTTCTCCTGCTCCACTGCCTTCTGGTAGTCTCCGCGATCGAATGCGTCAAGGCTGAAGGTGTTGATCGGCTGTGCATCCCAGATTCTCAAGGTGTTGACTACGTTGTTGCCATATCCGACAACCGGAAGATCATACGGAACTGCCATAACAGACTGATAGCCTTCCTGAACGAACTTCTCACGGCCATTCTCCCATACGGTGCGAACGTAACCGCCGAATTTTACCTCGGTCGCATACTCGGAACGACGAACCTCAAACGGGTTGCCGTTCTTGAGCCACTCATCCGGAACCTCTACCTGATAACCATCTACAATCTTCTGCTTAAACATGCCATACCGATAACGGATTCCACATCCATATGCCGGATAGCCCAGCGTAGCCAGGGAATCAAGGAAGCAGGCAGCAAGACGGCCCAGACCTCCGTTTCCAAGAGCCGCATCCGGCTCCTGATCCTCAATCAGATTAAGATCAAATCCCATCTCGTCAAGAGCTTCTTTGATCTCATCTCTTGCCATGATATTGATGATGTTGTTACCCAGAGCACGTCCCATCAGGAACTCCATGGACAGGTAATACAGAGTCTTGGAATCCTGCTTCTCATACTCCTTATGGGTTGCGATCCACTCATCGATGATGACGTCCTTCACTGCGTAGCAGACTGCCTGATAAACCTGCTCAGGAGTTGCTTCCTCAAGAGTCTTACGGAACTGACTCTTCACGTTGTAGATCACGCTTTTCTTGAACACTTCCTTGTCAAATCCAGTTTTCATGTTGGCTTTTCCTCCTCACCTGCTGTGCTCTCAGTCACAGGCAGTATTCGTTTTTTCCACTCCCAGATTTACGGTCTCTCCGTTGATGTTCCATTCCTTGGTGTAAGTTCCGCCAGTCTTGTCCGTCAGTACTTCGTCTGCGAACACATCATGGCAGATTGTGTCAGTATATTTATTTAAAAGTCCAGCGATCTTTTCATTGCCGTTCTCATAAATACGGATGTGGTCGGTTACCTCAAATCCGGCTTCCTTACGCATCGTCTGAATCTTGCTGACGATCTCGCGGACGAAACCTTCCTCGATCAGCTCAGGAGTCAGGTTCGTGTCAAGTGCGACGGTTACTCCGCCATCTGCCTCAGATACATAGCCCTCGGTCTGTGCCATATCAATCAGCAGATCTTCCTCTGCCAGAACGACCTGCTCTCCGTCAAAGTCGAACTTTAAGGAACCGTCTGCCTTCAGCTCATCCATTGCCTTGTTTCCATCTACCTCAGACAGAGCAGTACGGATCTTTCCGAGCAGTTTGCCGTACTTCGGTCCAACCGTCTTTAACTGCGGTTTGAAGCTGTAAGTTGTGAAACTGCGGACATCATCCACGAACTCTGCGGACTTCACATTCAGCTCATCCTCAATGATCTCGACATAATACTCTGCAAGCACATGGTCTGCCTTGACATACATCTTGCCGATCGGCTGACGGTTCTTGATGTTTGCCGTATTTCTTGCAGCACGTCCGAGAACAACGATCTTCATAACCTCATCCATGTCTGCCTCAAGCTGTGTGTCGATCTGCTCCTCGTGTACAGCCGGGAAGTCACACAGATGAATGCTCTCCGGAGCGGTCTTGTCGACACTGCGAACAAGGTTCTGGTAAATATCCTCAGTCATGAACGGAATCATCGGAGCTGCTGCCTTAGAAACCGTCACAAGAGCGGTGTACAGAGTCATGTAAGCACTGATCTTGTCCTGCTCCATTCCCTTTGCCCAGAAACGCTCACGGCTACGACGAACGTACCAGTTACTCATATCATCGACAAACTCCTGAAGAGCTCTTGCGGCCTCCGGAATCCGGTAATTGCCAAGGTGATCATCGACTGCCTTCACCATCGAATTCATCTTGGAGAGGAGCCACTTATCCATAACCGGAAGTTTCTCGTAGTCCAGCTTGTAATCCATCGGATTGAAGTTGTCAATGTTCGCATACAGAACGTAGAATGCGTAGGTATTCCACAGCGTTCCCATAAACTTACGCTGTCCTTCCTGTACAGCCTTTCCGTGGAAACGGTTCGGAAGCCACGGTGCACTGTTGATGTAAAAATACCAGCGGATTGCATCTGCGCCGTAAGTCTCCAGAGCATCGAACGGATCAACCGCATTGCCCTTTGACTTACTCATCTTCTGTCCATTCTCATCCTGAACATGACCCAGAACGATAACGTTCTTGTACGGAGCCTTGTTGAAGATCAGAGTGGAGATTGCAAGCAGGGAGTAGAACCATCCACGGGTCTGATCCACTGCCTCGGAGATGAAGTCTGCCGGGAACTGCTTCTCGAACAGCTCTTTGTTCTCAAACGGATAGTGGTGCTGTGCAAACGGCATCGAACCGGAATCGAACCAGCAGTCGATTACCTCCGGAACACGGTGCATCTGCTTGCCACACTTCGGGCAGGTGATCGTCACATCGTCGATGAACGGGCGGTGAAGCTCAACTTCGCCATTCTTCTCCTTGTCCATCTCCTTCGCATACTTCTTCACAATGTCCGCGTAGTTCGGACTCATAGACTTTAACTCTTCCTGACTTCCGATCGAATGCTGGCATCCGCACTCACACTCCCAGATGTTCAGAGGAGTTCCCCAGTAACGGTTACGGCTTACGCCCCAATCCTGAACGTTCTCCAGCCAGTCGCCAAAACGTCCCTTACCGATGCTCTCCGGAATCCAGTTGATCGTGTTGTTGTTGCGGATCAGATCATCCTTAACTGCGGTCATCTTGATAAACCAGGACTCACGCGCATAGTAGATCAGAGGAGTGTCACATCTCCAGCAGTGCGGGTAGCTGTGTTCGAATACCGGTGCCTCAAACAGCAGTCCTCTCTCGTTGAGGTCTTTGAGAACCATCGGATCTGCTTTCTTTACAAATACGCCCGGCCACAGGGTATTCTCGGTCATCTCACCCTTTGCATTTACAAGCTGTACAAACGGAAGCTCATACTTTCTGCCGACACGGGAGTCATCCTCACCGAATGCCGGAGCGATGTGTACCACGCCGGTACCATCTGTCAGAGTAACGTAAGTATCGCAGACAACGTAATGTGCTTTCTTGTGCTGTTTCTCAGCCAGATCAGCTGCTGCCTGATATAACGGCTCGTACTCCTTGCCCTCAAGATCGGTTCCCTTGTAGGTCTCAAGTACTTCGTAAGCCGGCTTTCCTTCTTTCTCGTCACCGAGCTTTCCAAGAACAGTGTCAAGCAGAGCCTCTGCCATGTAGTAGGTATAGCCATCGCCAGCCTTTACCTTTACATAGTTTTCTTCCGGATTTACGCAGAGTGCAACGTTGGACGGAAGGGTCCACGGAGTCGTCGTCCATGCAAGAATGTAAGCATCCTCACCCTTTACCTTAAATCGAACGATTGCGGAACGCTCCTTGACATCCTTATATCCCTGTGCAACCTCGTGGCTGGACAGCGGAGTTCCACAACGCGGGCAATACGGAACGATCTTGAATCCCTTGTAGAGGAGTCCCTTCTCCCAGATCTGCTTGAGTGCCCACCACTCAGACTCGATAAAGCTGTTGTCGTAGGTGACATACGGATGCTCCATATCAGCCCAGAAACCAACAGTGCCGGAGAAATTCTCCCACATGCCCTTGTATTTCCATACGCTCTCTTTGCAGTGCTCAATGAATGGCTCAAGACCATACTGCTCGATCTGCTCCTTGCCGTCAAGTCCAAGCATCTTCTCAACTTCCAGCTCTACCGGAAGTCCGTGGGTATCCCAACCTGCTTTTCTCGGAACCATGTAACCCTTCATCGTGCGGTAACGCGGAATCATATCCTTGATAACACGGGTCAGAACGTGACCAATATGCGGTTTTCCGTTTGCGGTAGGCGGTCCATCATAAAAGGTGTAGGACGGGCCTTCTTTTCTTGAATCCATGCTCTTCTGGAAGATCTTCTCATCATCCCAGAACTTCTCTACTTTCTTCTCACGATCCACAAAATTCATGTCTGTGGAAACTTTCTCGTAAATCACTTTTTGCCTCCTTCTGTTCGGATGGTTTCACAGATTTCGCTATCATCAAATACCTCGCCTTGCTGACGCCTTCCTGATATGTGATATGCATGATATATGGCAATAAAAAACCCTCTTCCGCGAAAGGAAGAGGGTACAAATCACCTTCTGAAACCACCTGTCACTACATACAGTCATATGAGTTCCTGCTAACGGGGGGGATACCGGCACAGCCTACTATCACTCTACTGTCGTCTGTTCAGCCTGCAACTCAGGAGTGATCTTCGGCATCTGTGGTACTGATCCCGGGCTTCCACCTCTCCCCGGTTCGCTGAAATGTTCCCGACAGTCCTACTGTCTCCGTCAAAGTCTTTCTCTATGCATCTCATTCTTTATTATATGGATTCGTGGAAAAAATGTCAAGGTCTGAGACCTTTTGTTTGCGATTGTTATTTTTTTGTCATTTAGATTGTATTTTCCAGAAAACAATGATATACTAAAACCCAATGTTTTGCAGAAATTTAACCAGGATTTCCATTAATTAATATCACAATACCAGACAAGGAGATTTCTTATGAGTGAACGCAACCTGACCCTGCTGACAGATCTTTATGAGCTGACAATGATGCAGGGCTATTTCAAAGAGAAAGATGCAAATGAGACTGTCATTTTCGATGCATTTTACCGCAACAACCCAGTAAACAGCGGTTATTCGATCTGTGCCGGACTTGAGCAGGTCATTGACTATGTAAAAAACCTTCATTTCGACGAGAGTGACATCGACTACCTGCGCTCTGTCGGACTGTTTGAGGAAGATTTTCTGGAGTACCTGCGTGGATTCCATTTTTCCGGCGATATTTACGCAATTCCGGAAGGCACCGTCATCTTCCCGCGTGAGCCTCTCGTCAAGGTCATTGCACCGATCATGGAGGCCCAGCTTGTTGAGACCGCTCTCTTAAACATCATTAACCACCAATCTCTGATTGCAACCAAGGCAGCCCGCGTTGTCTACGCTGCTCAGGGCGATGGCGTAATGGAGTTCGGTCTTCGCCGTGCTCAGGGACCGGATGCCGGTATCTACGGTGCCCGCGCTGCCATGATTGCAGGCTGTATCGGAACTTCCAATGTGCTCTGCGGAAAAATGTTCGATGTACCGGTAAAGGGCACGCACGCACACAGCTGGATTATGAGCTTCCCGGATGAGCTGACCGCATTCCGCACCTACGCAAAGCTCTACCCGGATGCCTGCATTTTGCTCGTCGATACTTACGACACGCTGAATTCCGGTATTCCGAATGCTATCAAGGTATTTAAGGAGATGCGCGAGGCCGGAATTCCGCTGACATTCTACGGAATCCGCCTTGACAGTGGAGATCTCGCTTACCTCTCCAAGAAGGCAAAGAAAATGCTCGATGAGGCAGGCTTCCCGGATGCTGTGATCTCTGCTTCCAACGATCTTGATGAGACGCTGATCGCTTCCCTGAAAATGCAGGGCGCTGCGATCAACTCCTGGGGTGTCGGCACGAACCTGATCACATCCAAAGACTGCCCGTCCTTCGGCGGCGTCTATAAGCTGGCTGCTGTCCTCGACAAGAATTCCGGCGAGTTCATCCCGAAGATCAAGCTCTCCGAGAATGCTGAGAAGATCACGAACCCAGGTGACAAGACGATCCAGAGAATCTACGACAAGAAGAATGGAAAGATCATTGCAGATCTGATCTGCTTCGTGGATGAGACTTTTGATACGAATGAACCGCTTCTGCTCTTCGATCCGATCTCCACATGGAAGAAGACTCTGCTTCAGCCGGGAACTTACACGATGCGTGAGCTGATGATTCCGGTATTCAAGGATGGCGTCTGCGTATACGATTCCCCGAAGGTAATGGACATCCAGAAGTACTGCAAGCAGGAGATGAATACGCTGTGGGAGGAGTCCCTGCGTCTCGAGTACCCGCACCGGGTTCATGTTGATCTCTCTGATAAGCTGTGGAAGGTGAAGAATGAACTGCTTGACAGCTATCATCACAATATGGATGGAAGCAAGCAGGAGTAGGTTTTTTAGGAATTAGAAATATAGAATGTTTCGGAAATAAATCTCAAAGATTTGAATAAAATTAGTTGATTGTCTTGAAAAATGCTTGATTTACGGGCATATTCGCAGGTTTGCAGATTGATTTTACTACTCATTTACTACTTTTAACGAATTGAGCCTTGATATGCAAAAGCACCTGCGAAGCTGCCGGATAAACCACTACACCACCTTACGCGGCACGTCGAAAAGAAAAAATAAAATAAGCACCACCTATAAGGCGGCGTTTCTCACTCCCACACAGGAGAACAGGAACGCTGCTTTTTTTATGCCCTCATGTTACGCAGTAAGGGCAAATAAAGCCTTGATTTATGCGGCTCTTAGAGCGCGGAAATGAGAAAGGCAAGGGTTGATACCTTTTCCCTCAAAACCGCGTTTCTACTGCGTAACAAATCCAACCAAAGGAGTGATGAAGCTATGGCAGTTTTCCGCGTGGAAAAGAACAAAGGTTATACGGTTATGAGCAACCACCATTTACGCAACAAGGAACTTTCCCTAAAGGCAAAGGGCTTGTTGTCGCAAATGCTCTCACTTCCCGAAGATTGGGACTACACCCTTGCAGGGCTGTCCCTTATCAACCGGGAAAGTATCGACGCTATCCGCACCGCTGTATGGGAGCTTGAAAAAGCCGGATATATCACAAGGCGGCAGGGACGCGACGAGAAAGGCAAAATGACCGCTATTGAGTACACCATTTACGAACAGCCACAGCCCCCGGCATTGGATTGTCCGGTATTGGAAAATCCAACAGCGGATAAGCCGATATTGGAAAATCCGACACCGGATAACCCGACGTCGGAAAATCCAACGCAATTAAATAAAGAGATACAAAAAACTAACTTACCAAAAAAAGAAAAATTAAATACAGATATATCAAGTACCCATTCCATTCCTTTCCATTCCCTAAATCCCTCTCCCTTAGAGGACGCGGCACAGCTGCCGGAACGGAAGCGAAAGGAAGCGACAGACGCATACAGCGTGTATGAGGAAATCATCAAGGACAATATCGAGTACGACTATCTGATACAGGACAGATACCTTGACCGGGACAGGATAGAGGAAATCCTTGCCCTTATTCTTGAAACCGTCTGCACCAAACGAAGAACAATCCGTATCGCCGGGGACGACCACCCGGCAGAGCTTGTAAAAGCAAAATTTATGAAACTGAACAGCGAACATATCCGCTTTGTACTGGACTGTATGCAGGAAAACACCACCAAAATCCGCAACATCAAGCAGTACATGAAAGCTGCCCTTTTCAATGCTCCGTCTACGATTGGCAGCTATTACACGTCCCTTGTATCTCACGATATGTACGGCGGGCGCACTATCCAGTCGGCAAGAAGCAAGGGCATACCCGATTACACCTGCAACGAGGGCGAAAGCCTGTAAACCAACCCAAAGGAGGATTTTATGATGACACAGAAAACAGGAGCTTTGATTTTTGATGAAACCGCTGACCGCTACGACATTCGCTTTGACGTAAACGACTATTACGGGGGATTGCATTGCGGCGACTGCATGGAGGTCTTTGTGCGGGGCAAATGGAAGCCGACCCGTATGGAGTACGGGGACAACTGGTATCTTGTGGGTATTCGGGCGGCAGACCTTTCCGGGCTGCGGGTACGGATTTAACAGGGCGGCGTGAAAGCGGATGCTCTTTTTTCATGCCCGTCCCGTTTCCCGGCGGCGGGCATACCACCATAGAACACGAAAGGAGGACACCCATTGCAGGAGGAAACCAACGAAAAGACCATAGCCCTTTACATCAAGACCGGAAAGCTGACCGCGCAGCAGCTCCAAAAGGCTATGAAAGCCCTGCTTGCACAGATGAAAAAGCAGCATGACAAACAGAAAATCCCGCATGGCAAGCAGACCCTAAAGCAGCTTATGAAGCAGAACGCGGGCGTTTCCAACATTGAAATCACAAAGGACAATATCAAAGCCTTTGAGAGTACGGCGAAAAAATACGGGATTGACTTTGCCTTAAAGAAAGACAGCACCGAAACCCCGCCCCGCTATCTTGTGTTTTTTAAGGGACGGGACGCGGACGCACTGACCGCAGCTTTCAAGGAGTTTTCCGCAAAGAAGCTGACGCAGGAACAAAAGCCCTCTATCCGCAAGCTGATTGTTTCCCTCAAAGAAAAGGCGGCGGCTCTGAACGCACAGAGGGAAAAAGTGAAGAAAAAGGACAGGGAGGTATCGCTATGAAGCCGGAACTTAAAAAGCTGCTTATCCTAAATGCCCCCTATCTGCTCTTTGTCTATCTCTTTGACAAAATCGGACAGGCGGTGCGGCTCTCTCCGGGGGCTGACCTGTCCGGCAAGGTGCTTTCCCTTGCAGACGGCTTTTCCGCTGCCTTTGCAAACCCGCTTCCGAGCCTTGCACCTATGGATTTGCTTATCGGTATTGTAGGGGCTGTCCTTATCCGGCTGATTGTCTATGTAAAAGGCAAGAATGCGAAGAAATACCGGAAAGGTATCGAATACGGCTCTGCCCGTTGGGGCAACGCCGAAGATATAAAGCCCTACACCGACCCGGTATTTCAAAATAACGTGCTGCTCACACAGACGGAACGGCTTACCATGAACAGCCGCCCAAAGCAGCCAAAGTATGCAAGGAATAAAAATATCCTTGTTATCGGGGGAAGCGGCAGCGGCAAGACGAGATTTTTCGTAAAGCCCAACCTTATGCAAATGCACTCAAGCTACGTTGTAACCGACCCGAAAGGAACGGTTTTAGTCGAGTGCGGGAAGCTCTTACAGCGGGGCGGGTATCGGATAAAGGTGCTGAACACGATAAACTTCAAAAAAAGCATGAAATACAATCCCTTTGCCTATCTCCGCAGCGAAAAAGACATTTTGAAACTGGTAAATACTTTGATTGCCAACACCAAAGGGGACGGGGAAAAAGCAGGGGAAGATTTTTGGATAAAATCGGAACGGCTCTTTTACTGCGCCCTTATCGGCTACATTTGGTACGAAGCCCCGGAGGAAGAAAAGAATTTTACGACGCTGCTTGAAATGATAAATGCCAGTGAAGCCCGCGAGGACGACCCGGAATTTCAGTCCCCCGTTGACCTTATGTTTGAACGGTTGGAGGAAAAAGACCCGGAACACTTTGCTGTCCGGCAGTATAAGAAATTCCTGTTATCTGCGGGAAAGACAAGAAGCTCTATCCTCATTTCCTGCGGGGCGCGGCTTGCCCCTTTTGACATTAAAGAGCTGCGCGACCTTATGGAAACCGACGAAATGGAACTTGATACCATAGGCGACCGTAAGACCGCCCTGTTTGTCATTATCAGCGACACCGACGACACTTTTAACTTTGTTGTGAGTATTCTTTACACGCAGCTTTTCAATCTTCTTTGCGACAAGGCAGATGATGAATACGGCGGCAGGCTGCCCGTCCATGTACGCTGTCTGTTAGACGAGTTTGCAAATATCGGGCAGATACCGAAGTTTGAAAAGCTCATAGCCACTATCCGAAGCCGGGAAATCTCTGCTTCAATCATTCTGCAAAGCCAGTCGCAGCTAAAGGCGATATACAAAGATAACGCCGATACCATAGCCGGCAACTGCGACACCACCCTTTTCTTGGGCGGCAAGGAGAAAACCACCCTCAAAGAAATGTCGGAAATCTTGGGGAAAGAAACCATTGACAGCTTCAACACTTCCGAGAACCGGGGGCGTGAGGTATCACATGGGCTGAACTATCAGAAGTTAGGCAAGCAGCTTATGACCGAAGATGAAATTGCAGTCATGGACGGCGGGAAATGTATCTTACAACTACGAGGGGTACGCCCGTTCTTCTCTGATAAGTATGACATTACAAAGCACCCCAACTATAAATATCTTTCCGACTATGACAAGAAAAATACCTTTGATATGGAAAAGCATTTAAGGCGCAGACCCGCCCTTGTAAAGCCGGACGAACCCTTTGACTATTACGAAATCAGCGAAGCAGATTTGCAGGAGGACACCGACCATGAATAGACGTATGCAGAAGAAAAAAGATAAGAAAATCACAGAAGCCATAAACGGGCTTGTTTTCATTGCCGAGCGACGGGAACAGCAACGGCAGGCAGCTATCCAGCAGTTTGTGAAAC
Organism: Brotaphodocola catenula; assembly: GCA_020686985.1. Lineage (GTDB taxonomy): Bacteria > Bacillota > Clostridia > Lachnospirales > Lachnospiraceae > Brotaphodocola > Brotaphodocola catenula. The sequence continues at coordinate 8,471 of JAJEPU010000031.1, read as the reverse complement.
GGTGTGAAGCCCTGTATGAGCAGAAACGGGTGCGGCGGGAACTTTGATTTTACGGGAGGTTATACTATGAGCAGACAGAAAACAAAAACTGATGATATACGTCGTGAACATTATTTTACAAAGATGATAGAAAATGCAGAAAACGCTCTGCGGGAGTATTTGCAGGAACGCGGAGGGGAACAGACCCTTTACGTTACCGAGTATATGCAGCGTAGGAGCTATCTTTTGGAATGACGAAAAATGTGTGTTCCCGGCTGAAAAGAAAGGAGGAATTGACGCAGTAACAAAGAAAAAGACAACTTGCATGATACGCGCCCCTACAAAAATTCCTATCGCCCACACTGACAACTGAATACCGCCGCGCGGCAGAACTTTAGGCAGCGCGGGGACTTATGACCGCGGCAGTTTGAAAACTGACCGCCGTTTTTTATGCCCTTTTATAGGGCAAGCCGCATTTGCGGCAGAAAGGAGCTTTATGGAATTTTTTAACTCTGCTATCGACATATTACAGACCCTTGTTATCGCACTGGGCGCAGGCTTAGGCATTTGGGGCGTTATCAATCTCTTGGAGGGATATGGAAACGACAATCCGGGTGCAAAATCACAAGGCATTAAGCAGCTTATGGCGGGCGGCGGCGTTGCCCTTATCGGCACTATCCTTGTACCGCTTCTTTCCGGTCTGTTCGGATAAGATTACGGAGGGTAGCCTATGGAGAGCATACTGGAAGCGATTAACGAATGGATAAAAGAAATCCTTATCGGAGCCATTAACGGCAACCTTTCCACTATGTTCGGGGACGTAAACGAAAAAGTAGGCACCATTGCAGCGGAGGTAGGCAAGACCCCGCAGGGGTGGAACGCAAACATTTTCAGCATGATACAAAACCTGTCGGAAAATGTGATTGTACCCATTGCGGGGCTTGTCATTACCTATGTCCTCTGTTATGAGCTTATCAGCATGGTAACGGAAAAAAACAATATGCACGACATAGAAACATTTATGTTTTTCAAGTGGTTTTTCAAAGCCTTTGTTGCCGTTTTCTTGGTAACACATACCTTTGATATTACTATGGCGGTGTTTGATATGGCGCAGCATATTGTATCCGGCGCGGCGGGGGTAATCGGCGGCGATACGAATATCGACGTAACCGAAGCCCTTGCCGCCATGCAGGAGGGACTAAAAGATATGGAAATCCCCGAACTACTGTTACTTGTCATGGAAACGAGCCTTGTAAGCCTTTGTATGAAAATCATGTCCGTACTGATAACCGTTATCCTCTACGGCAGAATGATTGAGATATACGCCTACTGTTCTGTTTCCCCTATCCCTTTTGCTACCATGACAAACCGGGAATGGGGACAGATTGGGAACAACTACCTAAAGGGGCTGTTTGCACTGGGCTTTCAAGGCTTCCTCATTATGATATGCGTCGGCATTTATGCGGTTTTAGTAGGCGAAATGGTCTTAGCGGACAATCTGCACAGCGCGATTTTTTCCCTTGCAGCCTATACCGTTATCCTCTGTTTCTCCCTGTTCAAATCCGGCGCACTGGCAAAATCCATATTCAACGCCCACTAAGGGCAGAAAGGAGGTTTTTTCTTGGCGTATGTACCTGTACCCAAAGACCTATCCAAAGTCAAAACAAAAGTCGCTTTCAATCTAACAAAGCGGCAAATCCTTTGTTTTTCAGTGGCACTTCTTATAGGACTGCCGCTTTTCTTTTTGCTCAAAGACAGCGCAGGGACGAGCCTTGCGGCAATGGTAATGATTGTCGTCATGCTTCCCTGCTTCTTGGTTGCCATGTATGAAAAGCATGGGCAGCCCCTTGAAGTGGTAATAAAGAACATCATTCAGACAAAATTTACCCGCCCCAAAGTGCGACCATATCAGACAGAAAACCTATATGCACTCTTGGAGAAACAGCGGGCATTAGAAAAGGAGGTATCAGCGATTGTCAAAAGGACAGACAAAAAAGACGCGGGAAGCCGCAGGAAACAGGCGTAAGCTGACCCGCGCGGAAAAGAAACAGATAGCGGCGGTTATCCGGCAGGCAAAGGGGGACGGCAAAGCCCACACCGCACAGCAGACCATTCCCTACCTTGCCATGTACCCGGACGGTATCTGCAAAGTGGCACAGCGGAAATATTCAAAGAGCATTGCCTTTGAGGACATTAACTATCAGCTTGCACAGGCAGACGACAAGACCGCCATTTTTGAAAACTGGTGCGATTTTCTCAATTACTTTGACGCAAGCGTAAATGTGCAGCTTTCGTTTATCAATCAAGGTTCACAGCAGGAACAGGCAGCGCGGGCAATCCATATCCCGCCGCAAAATGATGATTTTAACTCTATCCGCACCGAATATTCCGATATGCTGAAAATGCAGCTTGCCAAAGGGAACAACGGGCTTGTAAAGCACAAGTACATCACGTTTTCCATTGAAGCGGACAATCCGGCGGCGGCAAGGGCGCGGCTTTCCCGTATCGAAACGGACGTACTCAACAATTTCAAGGTGCTTGGCGTATCGGCGCACCCCTTATCCGGCTATGAACGCTTAAAGGTGCTGCATGGGGTATTCCACCCGGCAGGCGAGCCGTTCTCATTCTCCTATGACTGGCTGACCCCGACAGGGCTTACCACAAAGGACTTTATCGCCCCGTCCTCTTTCAAGTTCGGGGAGGGACGCTACTTTGCTATGGGGAAAAAAACGGGGGCGGTATCGTTCCTTGAAATCCTTGCCCCGGAGTTAAACGACCGTATTTTAGCGGATATGTTGGACTTGGAAACAGGGGTTATTGTCAATCTCCATATTAAAAGTATCGACCAGTCGGAAGCAATCAAGACCATTAAGCGCAAAATCACTGACCTTGACAAGATGAAGATTGAGGAACAGAAAAAAGCAGTTAGAAGCGGTTACGATATTGACATACTCCCGTCCGACCTTGCCACTTTTGGGAATGAAGCAAAGAATTTGTTGCAGGATTTACAGAGCCGCAACGAGCGAATGTTTCTGCTGACGTTCCTTGTGGTAAACATGGCAGACACGAAGCGGAAACTGGAAAATGACATTTTCGCGGCGGCGGGCATTGCACAGAAATACAACTGCGCCTTGACCCGTCTTGACTATCAGCAGGAAGCGGGGCTGATGTCCTCTATCCCTTTGGGGGAGAACCTTATCCCTATTCAGAGAGGGTTGACGACGAGCAGCACCGCTATTTTTATCCCGTTCATCACACAGGAACTATTTCAGACTGGGGCTGCCCTGTATTATGGCTTAAATGCCCTGTCAAACAACATGATACTCTGCGACCGCAAGCAGCTTAAAAATCCAAACGGGCTTATCTTGGGAACACCGGGCAGCGGAAAATCCTTTGCGGCAAAGCGGGAAATCACAAATGCTTTTCTCATTACCGACGACGATATTTTTATCTGCGACCCGGAAGCGGAGTATTTTGCCCTTGTAAAACGGCTTGGCGGGCAAGTGATACGGTTATCCCCGACAGGCAAAGGTATGGACGGTACGCCCCAGTATGTGAACCCTATGGATATGAACCTCAACTATTCCGAGGACGACAGCCCCCTTGCACTGAAAAGCGATTTTATCCTTTCTCTCTGCGAGCTTGTCATTGGCGGCAAGGAGGGCTTACAGCCTGTTGATAAGACCGTCATTGACCGCGCTGTAAGAAATGTGTATAGGGACTACCTTGCTGACCCCGACCCGGAGAAAATGCCTATCTTGGGCGACCTTTACGACGAGCTGTTAAAGCAGCCGGAGCCGGAAGCTGCCCGCATTGCCGCAGCATTGGAGCTGTATGTTTCCGGCAGCCTTAACGTATTCAACCACAGAACCAACGTGGAGCTTTCTAACCGCCTTGTCTGCTTTGATATAAAGCAGCTTGGAAAGCAGCTCAAAAAGTTAGGTATGCTCATTGTGCAAGACCAGATATGGAACCGCGTTACCATTAACCGGGCAGAGAAAAAGTCCACCCGCTACTATATGGACGAATTTCACTTGCTCTTAAAAGAGGAACAGACCGCAGCTTACAGTGTGGAGATTTGGAAGCGTTTCCGTAAATGGGGCGGCATACCGACAGCTATCACACAGAATATTAAGGACTTGCTTGCTTCACGCGAGGTGGAAAATATCTTTGAAAACTCTGATTTTGTCCTCATGCTCAATCAGGCGCAGGGCGACCGGGCTATCCTTGCAAAGCAGCTTAATATCTCCCCGCAACAGATGAAGTATGTAACCCATACCGAAGCAGGCGAGGGACTTATCGTTTGGGTAACTGAGAACGCTTGATTTTACTGGATTCTTGGAATGTGGTGTTGCAAACACGTTACAAACACAGGGCTTCTCATTACGCCTCACCACACCTCTAAACTATCAAAGAGGGAGATGACTCAAAATAACAAATGTGCATCTTCCTCTTTTTTTCTCGCAATATTATTCATACTCGACAATTACTAATCAATTTTGTTTAGAGATTATTTGTTGTCGTGTTTGCAGTTCTTTTGATTATTTGATTTATCCATATTATCCTGCCTATACGGACTAATGTTATCATTTTGTTATCGGCATTGATAACACTTGCTCTGTAACTGTGGATAATAGCAATATATTCCGTCTCAAATTATAAGCGGTTTTGCTTAGAAAATCAACAATAAATCCTCTCACTAATTAAAATACTTTTATCTTTCATTATCCCTCTTCTCCTCTACAAATTGTTAAGGAAACAATCGGAGTTGGTGTAAACGAAAAAGCAGTCTTGCGGTTTTATCAAACTGCCCTTTCGTTTACATCAATTTCGATTTTTCCTTGGTGAACAAAGTCGCGTCCCTTTCGCCACTTCTATGGGAATTCAATCTTTGCTCTCTTCTATAAGTTTATCATATCTCGTGTTTTATTGACAGCTGGTTTTTGCCAAAAGAATTATTTTTAGGCATGACAAACAGACTCCCTTTGCGGAAGTTTTTTGAAGTATTCAGTTGTATATTTTAACATCTCATATGCGCTAAAACAGATGGTGTATGCTTATCTGGAAGATGTGGAACCATTTTTCCGCCACAGGAAGAACACCTGCATACATCTATGTTATATAGCAGCTTTATCATTTCAGTGGCACTTCGATTTTTCAATGCAGAAATATATTTTTTACATCCAAGCAGATTTCTACAATGTGTCATCTTTTTGCTCTTGTTTCGGCACGACAGCAAACCATAGTGCCGGATTCTGACAAAACGTTTTGGTGGAACATGCATTAAAAATCGACGGATGAATTCCTCGCCCGGAACTGTTTTCTCTTTCCACTGACCTTTGTTTTTATAGTCTTTTACAGCATATGTAACAGTTGCTTCCGTCATGGACTTGATCCGATGATTACTGATTGCTATCCTGTGAGTATATTTCCCAAGATAATTTATGACTGACTGTGCTCCATTAAATGTTTCCTTACAATAAGCAACCCAGTCTTTTTTATAGCACTCATCGAGAAGTCCTTTGAAGCAATAGTGGTTTTGATATTTCTCCGCTGTACCATGAAACTCAAGCCTTGAATCATTCCACAGGCTTTTTAATTCGCACAAATATTTCCCACGGAACACTTTTGCAATGACCCCATACGGGAGAAAAAACTTCCCACCGGTATCTTTCCATTTGCTGTCCTTATCAAGTCCGCCACCAAGAACAATTGTATGGATATGAGGATGATAATTCATTGCAGAACCCCATGTATGAAGAATACAGATATATCCGATGTCAGCTCCCAGATACTTTGAATCTTTCGCCAGCTCGTCCAGAGTGGATGAGGCAGCATGATACAGTACATCATACAACAGCTTCTGGTTGCTGTAAATGATGGAATTCAATTCCTCAGGAACTGTGAATACTACATGATAATAGGGTGCATCAAGTACGTTCTCTTTTTGTGCATCAATCCATTTCTCTTTCGGAAACTCCTGGCACATGGGACAGCATCTGCTTCTGCAGGAGTTATTATGAATGCTGATACATCCGCAGTCCTCACAAACACTGATGTTTACACCAAAAGCGCCTGTTTTACAGTTCATGATATGATAAGCTGTTTTTCTATGATGAGCAGGAGGACTATTCCTCTTTTCATAAGAAGGATAAAACCGTTCAAATACATCTTGTATCGTACATGATTTCTCCATAATCATTCACCGCCCATCTCATCAAATGGACTCCTAATTCCAAGCAGAGTTTTATTGCTTACATGCAGATAAACCTCTGTTGATTTTGGATCACGATGTCCCAGAAGCGCTTGAATATATTTTACATCACAGCCGGATTCAAACAGATGACTTGCAAAGCTGTGACGTAAACAATGCGTGGAGACGTGTTTCTGAATGCCTGCTCTTTTGGCACTTTCACGAAAAAACTGAATGACACTATCTTTTGTAAGATAATCCCCTGTCCATGAACTTGGGAACAAAATCCCTCTTGGTCTGCCACATTGAAACCAGTATTCTGTCAATATTTCGAGCGTCCGGTCTGCAAGCAAAGTATAACGATCAGAGCGACTTTTCCCATCACGGATGTGTATGGTTTTTTTCGTGCGTGAAATATCATCATAATGAAGATGTGTGACTTCTGAAACACGAAGTCCGCCTGAATACATAGTAGCAATCATAGCTTTGTGCTTCAGATTTGGCGTAGCATCAAGAATAGCTGATATTTCTGTTTTTGTAAGCACCGTTGGTAACTTTCTGTCCCTTTTCATACGAGGTATGTCATCATCATCCCAATTCTTCTTCAATATTTTTTTGTAAAAGAAGCGGATTCCTGAATGGTAGTGATTGTATGTTTCCGGTGAAATCCCGGAAAGTTTCTTTTCAGTTAGGAATATATCAACATCGTCAGTTGTTAATGCATCTATATCCTTGGCTGTGTGGTTCAAAAAATGAGCAACACTGGTACAGTATGCATGAATCGTGGAATCCTTGAGATTCCGTTTATTCGCAGCAGATTGAATCTGATTAAAAATTTCTTCGTACATAATAAAATCCTCCATGTAAAATCAGTAGTTAATGAAAAACCCTGCTTACATGGAGGTGCATTAGCATAATAAAACCGCTTGTCAGAAAAGCGGTCAAATGGTATTCTTTTCATAGGCAGTGGTGTCTTTCTTTATTGAATTGTTTTGTGTGGTAACTTTACAATATCAAATACTGGTAAGAATTGCCATTGCCTATTTTATTATTGAGAAAAAGAAAGCTGCGCCACAGCCTTGGCAGGCCATCGCGCAGCGATTTTGTTCAACTTGAATTGTTCGAGCTTTTCAAATACTAACGTCCTTAATTCTGTTCAATAATTGATTTATAGTAGTTACCAAAGTCAGCAAGTGAATTAACAATTGGAAGCATTTTTGTTCCGAGTTCCGTTAAGCCGTATTCAACTCTCGGTGGCTGCTCATGGTAATCGTGGCGATATGCCAGCCCATCACTCATCATTTGTCTTAAACTATCTGTCAAAACCTTTTGTGAAATACCATCTATACTTCGTTGTAGCTCATTGAATCTCCATGGACGCTCTTTCAAGTTACGCAAAATCAGCAGTTTCCATTTTCCTCCGATAAGAGATACTGCTGTTGCAACTGGGCATTCCGGTAATTCTTCTTTTGCTCGCATAATTCTCACCTCCGAGTCTATTGTAACACATTCATTTTTAAGTGTACAGTTACAAAAAGGTGCGTACTTGTTTTTGTATGTGTCTCACACTATACTAATACCAAGCAACCAGAAACTACAAATTAACTATGGAGGTATTATTATGGCAAATTACACAAAAACAACTATTGGAAAGGAAAACCGAATTGAGCTACATGAAAAGTTGTCTTTAACAGGTGCAGAAATCAGTTTAAACGAACTACCTGCAGGAGCAAATGTCCCATTTGTTCATTCTCATAATGAAAATGAAGAAATCTATGGAATTCTTTCAGGTAACGGCAAAGCCATAATTGATGGAGAAGAAATTAGCCTTTCAACTGGAGACTGGCTAAAAATCGCACCTGCTGCAAAGCGTCAGTTTTTTGCATCCGATATTTCTGGAATTACTTATATCTGCATTCAGGTAAAAGAAAATTCTCTGGAACATTTTACAGCAGAGGATGCCGTAATCGGCTAATTAAAAGTATTTATTTACAAAAATGCACAGTTCACGATAAGCTAAGAACTGTGCATTTCTTTTTTGTTCAATATTACGTTTTCTCAATTTTTCAAATTTGAATTTAGCGATTTCTTTTTCCGGTATTCTCTGTCCCACGGATTTCCTCATGATAGAAATAATCTACGATCACCGGATGTCCCTGCGGGACTCTGCCATAAGGCATTTCATTATCCACAAAGGCACAATCATACTTCTTAGCCATTTTCTCAGCTTTTACTTCAAGTGCTTCAAAGTAGCTGCGGTTATGCTTGTTATAGATCTCGTCGTAAAGTGGTACAAGAT
>JAJEPU010000030.1 GCA_020686985.1 Brotaphodocola catenula | reverse complement strand
AGAGGTGGAAGCACAGTAATGTGTGGAGCTGACTGTCACTAATAGGTCGAGGGCTTAACCAAGACGGTTTAGGAAAATACAGAAAACGGATGATTCAATGTGCAGTTTTGAAGGTATATGAATAAGAGATATAATAAATACAAAGAAACTGTGTTCCATTTTTGGAATGCAGTTTCTTTGTATTGTTTAAACATTCATTTATTATCCATTTATTCCAGACATTCAAATATTTCTTTCAATCAATAATATTCACACAAATCGTTACAAAAACTTCAGGATTGTGTATAATACTGTTAAACGCTTTTTTATATGTGCCTTGGCACATTCTTTTTCGTAGGATGGGAGGTTTGGAACATTCTTTCCTGTCATAATTGAGAATAGTTCAGAATGAAATGGAAGTGAAAGAACCTATGAGTGATTATTTGATTCCGCTCGGAGGCGGAGATGAGGTGGGAGCGTCTGCCTATTTTCTTTTTATAGATGGAATTCGGATTTTGCTTGACTGTGGGGCACGCCTGCAACGCCCCGATATCGAGGAACTCTATCCGGATTATGAGCGTCTTTTGCAGGAAGTATCGGATTACTCCGATCTGGATCTCATCTTGATCAGCCATGCTCATTATGACCATATCGGTTCTTTTGCTAAGATTGCCACACTGGCGCCACATGCGGAGATTCTGGCGACTCAGGACACGAAACGTCTGATCGAGGTGCAACTTCTGGAGTTTGGAAGAATTTCGGGGAGAGAGGAGTCCGAGCGGGTAAAGAATGAACGGTATCGTCAGGCACAAACACTGTTGTCGCGGATTCAGGTCAGACCGGTCATGAAGACATTTCAGATGAAGGGGTGCAAGATTACTCTTTTGCCGGCAGGACATATGATCGGTGCGGTGATGATTTATTTAGAGACAGGCAGTCACCGGATTCTCTACTCCGGAGATTTCAGTGTCAAGACGAGGTTCGGACTCAACGGAATGAGGATTCCAGGTGGGATTTTCCCGAAAGTCCTTCTCTTAAATGCCCCAAATACATATCTTGATGCCGATGAGTGGCAGAAAGAGCTCATACTCGTGCAAAGTGCACAGCGTGAGGGGGCTGGGTTTACAGAGGGCGCAGAGCAAAGTGGACTGGAGCCCATTATCAAGAGAAACTTAGCTCAGAATAAAAGGGTCTACCTGATTTCAAAGAGCATTCCCAAACATCTCGATCTCTTGTATTTCTTGAACGAGGTATTTCCGGATACGCCCGTATTTTTAGAGCCAAAGAGCAGGAAGATTGCGGATACGCTTGCAGACATGGGCTATTTTGTTTATGGGAATCATATCCAGTCCGATCAGGAAATTCCAGAAAATCAGGGCGGATACATCGTTGTCGGTCAGGACTCCGCAAGAGAGGGCTGTGTCTCGGTTTTATTTGATCTGTACAGTTTGCATGCAGGACCGGCAGAAATATATCAGTTTGCAGAAAATCTGGGAGTCGAGCAGATCTATTTGCTTCATGTGTATCCGAGGTTTCGGAAAAAGTCGCTGGGGGATGTCATGAAAGAAAATCATCCGAATCTCTCTGTGACTCAGACAAAGAATGGGTTTAAATATTATATAAAGAGGGAGAAAGCTATGAAATATGATCAGATATTTCAGGATGTGATGCAGAAAGAACTTTCAAAGGCACAGGAATTGCAGGAGGACCCTTCCACAGCAACGATCCGCGCAAAGCTGATGGGTGAATGGGTCGCAGTCTATGGAAGTCTTCGTTATCCAAACTGCCATCCGAGAGATGCCTACCGGATGAGTCAGGAGGTTTTGAAAGAAAACAGGGTTTCGTATGAGACATATATGGAAGCACTCGAAAGTGTCAATCTGGATCAGGAAGAAAGACGTAAATATATTCTTGGAATTGTGGAACAGGGAATCTCTTGGCTTAAGCAGGCTTTAGACGGAGATCGCGAAGCGATGCAGAAGTATGCAGAATTTACGGAAAATCTGGAACGGAGAGACAGAAAAAATCACAAAATCTTTTTCCTTGGAAAATACATGGTGATTTTCCTGGTTATGATTGATCCGGATCTGAAAAATGAAACATACAGTCCGATCTTATATACATTTCGGTCGAGATACTGCGATCGTCTTCTTCGCAACATTCGTGGTGCGTTGTTTGAGCAGTATGGAATGAAGAGACAAAAAAAGAGTGCGAGGGATGTTCTCAGGCAGACGGAGCGTGTGCTGACTGAGTCCTCTGAGGCGGTTGCCGAATACCAGTCGGGGAATGAACTTGAACAGCTTCGCTTTATGAAGGACAATTACAAGAATTCTCTCGAGCTTGTGCAGGCAATGTTTGATGAGTTGAATGAGACGATTGATGAGGCGACAGAGGATGCAAAGAATACGGCGATCGCCTCGTTCTATTCGATGATGAATTCTGAAAAATATGGTCATCTCTTAGATAGTATGGAGATGGTTGAGAAGAGACTCACGACGCTCAAGGAGCAGAAGGTAAAGACTCCGCCCCAGCTTCTCCCGCTCACGATCGTGTTTAAGCAGATGCTTCGGTTCATCAAGGACTGCGGAGTGACGCCGATTGACTGCACAGGACGAGAGTTTGAGACGGAAGTCGAGGGACTTGCGGAATACACCTATATTGGAGAGTCTTACACGGAGCTGAATCAGAAGAAGACGGTTGTGGTGGAACATCCGGGATGGAAGTTTGGATCTACGGTGATTTCCCTGCCGACGGTGAGGGAGAAGGAAGAGGAGGTGGAGTAAATGTCAGAAATGTACACAGCGATTGATCTCGGAACGACAAACTCCGTGATCGCATATGCCAATATTGTTCGGGATAAAATGAAGCCGGTTGTCCTGAATCTGGAGAGAAAAAATGATACGGGAAGCACGTCGAGGGCACCTCTGCTCCCTTCTGTTGTCTTTTATTATAAGAATCAGGAAGGCAAGATTGTCACCGATGTCGGCGATTATGCGAAGAGTCGATACGGGACGAGAGCCGGATATGTGTGCAAGTCTGTGAAGTCGCTGATGGGAGTCAGTGATCAGGTCAATCTTGCGGATGAGATCCCGGACAAGATCCCGGCAGATGTGTCCGCCCGGATTCTCTCTTACATGATCAATGTCGCAAAAAAGCGACTGTTTCAGGAAGAAATCCGCGATGTCGTGATCACCGTTCCGGCATCGTTTGATTCCGATCAGTGTCAGGCGACGATCGATGCGGCGAGAAAAGCAGGAATCAATGTCGAAAATATGCATGAAATTCTGCTGTATGAGCCGAAGGCAGTCATCTATGATTTCATGCGGATGCAGGAAGATGGCGAGATTCCGTCGGATTTGCTCTCCCTTGAGACAGAGAAAAATGTCATGGTCTTTGATCTCGGCGGAGGAACTCTCGATGTGACGCTTCACAGAGTCAGCAGTACCCCGGAGGGCTTGATCGACATTCGAGATCTTGCGATCAGCCGTTACACGCTTCTCGGCGGAGACAATTTTGATGAGCTTCTCGCGGAGGATATGCTCAAGAGATTTCAGGAAATGTATGAGATTGTCGTTCCGACCAAACGCAGGGAAGAAGTGATGTGCAAGCTCAGAAAGCTGGCGGAAGAGCTGAAAGTGAAGATTTCAATGGCATATGACGACGCGGATATGTCGGGCGTACAGCTTCCAGATGATTACAGCGAGGAAGTCATGGACATCAATCTCTACGACGCTTACTCGTTTGAGACGACCTACACAAAGGCGGAGATGGAGAGCATCCTTGCGCCTTTGATGGGATATGCATATAAGATGGAGGATGTCGGAAGAATTCAGAAGATGGATGAGCGCGATGTCAATAACATCATTTATCCGATTCTCGATGTGCTCGACAAGGCCGGAAAAGGAGTGAAGATTGACGCGGTTATTTTAAACGGCGGAATGACGAAATGCTATCTGATTCGCCAGAGACTGAAAGAATTTTTCGGATTTGAACCGCTTACGACGAGTGATCCGGATCTCGCAGTTGCGCGAGGAGCTGTCTATTATCATTATTGCCTTCACAAATACCATGTACAGAGAATTGGGGCGGAGAACAATGGAAATCGGACGCTCACAGCGACTGCGGAATTAGTTGGAAATCCGATGCAGGAAAATCGTGAGACAAACACACCTGTTTTCCACACCGGAACGATTTTAAATGACTCAATCAATCTCGGTCTGAGAAATGAGTATGTCAGTCTGTTGATTCCTGCCGGAACTCAACTGCCCTATCGATCAGAAGAAATTAGGGATTGCTATAAACTCGACAAGACGACAGATGCGATTGGAATTGAGCTTTACCTTGGAAGGGGAACGACAAAGAATCTTCCGAACCGGCGCATTGCGACGAGAGTTGTGAAATTTCAGAATCCTTATCCGGCCAACACGCCGATCAGTTTCCAGATTTATATCAATTCAATGAGAATGATGACGATGGAGGCATGGATCACCGACCGCCCGAAGACAAAGACGATCATGGAGATGGACATGGCATCCTTGAAGACGACGGCGAAAAGTGCACGGGGAATCAGTGCGATTGGCAAGATGAAGCTCAATGCAAAGAGTGAGATAAACGGTCTCAAACTTCTCGCAGAGAAGAATGAGAGACTTGGATTTAAACTTAACGGAGAGGTCAAGAAAGCCTTGGAGGCGATTGGACAGGCATCCAATCCAGAAGACTTTTTTGAGCCGTGCATGGATCTGATCAATTCCTGCAATCAGGCCGATTTGATGGTGGGTTACGTCTACGCAATCGGAATTTTGCTCAGGGACGGTTGGAGCGAGTCGCAGAAAAGAACGATTTTGCAGAGGGCAAAACAGCATTTCAATCCCTATGCAACCGCAATCAGGCAGTCGAGTTATGTTTTAAGAAATGCGCTCGAAATGATTGCGTCTATGGACCCGAATTTCGTTGATTTTTATGTTGAATATATGACGAAGATGCCGGGAGAGGCGGAGTATCAGAAACTTGCGATTTTCCAGTTTGTGCTCCGATATGAAAAGGATGATGCAAAAATTGCAAACTTCTTTGAGCACTTTTTCAGAATGGCGGACATGAACAAATGGGTGGCAAATCTGATGATTCAGCGTTACGGAAGAGGAACCGAGAAAGAAAATCAGCAGAAATTTGCAAAATTTGTGAAAAATCTATCTGCGGGTCTTCGCACAAAGGAGAGGGAGCTGGTACAGGATTATGCGGTGCTGGTAATTGCAGAGCTTTGTAGCAGGAACGGAGAGAACCCACTGCAAAACGATAAGTACACCGTTAAACCGGTATGGCAGGCTGTGAAAACGTATCTTGCCGGGGATGAGCGGACAGATTTTGTTTCGGCGGTGGAGAAGATCTGGAATGATGAAGAACTCAACGAAAAGGAGATCCAGGCGACTGGCGCAATCTTCAAGGCGGGATGAGGTGCGCATTTGTCATTGTCATTGCCAAAAAGATGTGCTATAATTAACGGGCGCAACAAGAAAAATAAGAGTGATGAATATAAATACAAAAAGGGGAGTCTGCATACAGGCTGAGAGGAAATAAAGGATTTCGACCCATGACCTGATCTGGATCATGCCAGTGTAGGAAAATAAGAAGAATAAAGAAATCTGGAAATAATAGGATTCTGATCGTTCTAAGAAAAACCGCTGTCCCGTGATGGCGGTTTTTCTGTTTTATATTTTTCTGTTTTTTGATATTTCGTTGTGGTGACGCATCTGTTGAGAAAATAAAAGGGAGTGTTGTGGACAAAGATGAAAAATACAAGAGAAAAACTCACGCCGGTTTTTTTTATTCTGGCGGTGTTGGTGTTCTGGGAGGGAGCGGTTCGGGTACTTCAGATTCCGCTCTACGTCCTGCCATCGCCGATTGCAGTGGTTCAGGCGCTGATTTCAGAGAGTTCAGAGCTTTGCGGACATGCACTCGTGACGACGGGGGAGGCACTTCTCGGAATTGTGATTGCCTTTGTGTTGTCACTGGTGCTTGGAACTTTGATGGATTCGTTTCCGGCGATTCGGAGCAGTCTCTATCCGATCCTTGTTGTGACACAGACGGTTCCGATGATTGTGATGGCGCCGATTCTGATCATTTATATGGGATTTGGAATGGCACCGAAGATTTTGACGGTTGTGCTGATGTGCTTTTTCCCGGTTGCTGTCAGCTTTGCGGATGGTCTGGCGCGGGTGAATGAGGAGTATGTCCATCTTGTACGCTCTTATGGGGCAGGAAAGTGGAAGGCATACTGGCTCGTGAAGATTCCGGCCGCAATTCCGGAGCTTCTTTCTGGAATGAAGGTGGCAGCGACATACAGCATCAGCGGTGCAGTGGTCGGAGAGTGGCTTGGTTCCCAGAAAGGACTTGGATATTATTTGCTCCGCGTAAAAAACAGCTATATGCTCGACAAAGTTTTTGCGTGCGTGGTCTTTATCATTGTGCTGAGTCTGTGCATGAATGGGCTTACGCGCCTGATTGCCTGGGTGACAATGCCGTATGAGCGAAAGAAAACCGGAGTCAGAGCCGGAAAATAAAGAGTTGGGAAAATTTCTAAGAGATCAAGCGCTCAAAATCAGAGCAGGATCAAAAATATGCAGAAATGCAAAAAACCGAAACACAGAAAACAGAAACGCAGAAAAGAGGAGAACATTATGAGAAAAACATGGAAAACAGCAGGAAGTATGCTGATGGCAGTTGCTTTGCTGACGGCAAGCCTTTCAGGATGTGGCGCATCAAATGAGACGGGTGAGACGAAGACTTCGGAGTCTGCAAGTGCAGAGTCTGCCGAGGAGAGCAAGGCAGAGGCTTCCAGCGTTTCTTCAGATACCGGCGAGAAAGAAGATGTGACAGTGATTCTTGACTATGTGGCAAACACAAACCACACGGGCATGTATGTCGCACTGGATCAGGGATATTATGAGGAAGAGGGATTAAACGTCAACATCGTGGAGCCGACTGAGGGTGCAACTGCTACACTTGTCGCTGTCGGAAAGGGAGATTTCGGCATCAGCTATCAGGAGGATGTGACTGTGGCACTGACTTCCAAGGAAGCTCTTCCGATCAAGGCAATTGCGACACTGATTCAGCACAATACTTCCGGCTTTGTGACCTACGCAGACAAGGAGATTACCTCACCGAAGGACTTTGAGGGAAAGACTTATGCAGGTTGGGGCGGTCCTGGAGAGGAAGCTGTCCTGAAAGCAGTGATGACGCAGGCTGGTGCAGATTTTTCCAAGTTAAACATGGTAATCTCTGACGGTTCCGGCTTTGAGGCACTGAAAGATAAGGTGGACATCATGTGGTTTTTTGAAGGCTGGGATAATGTAAAGTGTAAGCTCAATGATTTCCCGATCAACTATATGGAGCTTCGCCAGCTTGATGAGCGTCTTGACTATTACACTCCGGTTATCATCGCAAACGACGATACACTGAAAAATAAGCCGGAAATGGTGAAGAAATTCCTCTCGGCGACCGAGAAGGGTTACCGCTATGCGATTGAGAATCCGGATGAGAGTGCAGAGATTCTTCAGAAGTATGCGCCGGATTATGATCTTGAGATGCTGAAGATGTCTCAGGAGTATCTGTCTGGAAAGTATATGGAGGATACCGACCGTTGGGGCGAGATGAAGGACAGCGTGTGGGATAACTATACCGACTTTATGGCAGAGTATGGTGTGATTGATCACAAGATTCCAGCTGGAGATTGCTATACAAACGAGTTTCTTCCGGAGTAAGGAGATGAGCAGGAGGACGCAATGAGAAAACTGGAAGTATCCGGACTGGTATTTTCCTATGAGAATCGAAAAATTTTGAATCAGCTTGATTTTTCTGTCGAGGAGGGCGAGTTTGTGAGCATTCTCGGTCCCTCCGGTTGCGGAAAGTCGACGCTCTTGAAACTGATGACAGGGGTGCTTGCTCCGGAAAGCGGAGAAATCCGGGTGGATGGAGAGTCGATTCAGGGAATTACCGAACATTTTGCCTACATGCCACAAAATGACCTTCTGTTCCCTTGGAAGACAATTTTGGAAAATGTCTGTCTCTATGGACGAATTCATGGAACCTCAGCTCAGGTGAAGCAGGAGGCAGAGCGTCAGATCGAGGCGTTTGGTTTGAGAGGCTATGAGAATGAGTATCCGTCTGCACTTTCCGGTGGAATGCGCCAGAGAGCTGCCTTCCTTCGGACGCTTCTGTGCCATGCGGACATCCTGCTTCTTGATGAGCCGTTTGGCGCGCTCGATGTCATCACGCGCGGAGAGATGCAGGACTGGCTTCTTGGTGTCCGAAAAAAGATGAACCGCACCGTGCTTCTCGTGACACACGATATGGATGAGGCGATTTATCTGTCCGACCGGATTCTGATTCTCGATCGCAAGTCAGGGAAGGTTCGACGAGAACTTTGCATCACCGAAAAAAATCGCTCCCGTGACTGGCTCTATCAGCAGGGAGATCTGCGCAGGGAGATTTATCAGGAGATCATGGGTGAGAGGAATGCAAAGGGATGAGAGCAGATGAGGAAAAGAACAACAGGTTGAGCTATGCAGATGCACATGCCCATGTTCCAACGATGCAGGAGGCTTGTCAGAGAATAGAGAACCGGATTCTTACGCTGGCATCTGCGGGAACTCCGGCTGAGGCACAGTGCCTGACAGAGTTTTGCAAAATTCCGGGTGCAGAGGGCGTGTTGATTCCAACATTCGGGCTTCATCCCTGGCACAGTGCGGAGTATTCAGTGCAGGATCTACTCTCATATCTGGAGACTTGCAGGGTCGTCGGGGAGATCGGCATGGACAGCTTATGGTGTGATGTGCCGTTGAAGCACCAGCGGGAAGTCTTCGAGGAGCAGCTTTTGTTTGCCTGTCAAAAGAAGAAACCGGTTGTGCTTCACACAAAGGATCAGGAGAGGGAGATTGCTGAACTGATCCGCCAGTATCCGAATCAGTATCTTGTGCACTGGTATTCCGCGGATCATGATTTGGAGCGTTATCTCGATCTCGACTGTTTTTTTTCGGTCGGACCGGATGTGATCTGGAATCCGATTGTGCAGGAAGTCGCAAGAGTGGTTCGTCCGGAGCGGATTCTTGTCGAGACAGATGGGATGGAGGCGGTCAAATGGGCGTTTGACGAGGGAGAACGCATCGCCTCAGAGCGTGAAGATGACAGTTTTTTGAACTTGGCGCTGCCGGAATCTGTCAGGGCATCACTCTCGCAGACGGTTCAGAAGACCGCAGAGCTTCGGGGCTGTGATCCGGAAGTGTTGAGGGCGCAGAGCGTAAAAAATTTTTCCGATTATCTGCAAGAGACATGATTTCTCTGCATGGAGACGACCGGCTGACTTTACCGTTTGATAGATTCAAGTTGACGATTGTGTCGACTTGAATTTGTGTAATGCATAAATGGGAGGGAGAATCTGGAAAGAAGGATGGTCAGTTTTTCTTTTTTGTGATAAAATAGCAGTGAATTTTAGATTCTTGAGAAAGAAAAATTGAGTGAGGATAAAAATCTTTTTGTGCAGAGGAAAAGGTAGAAATGAGGAAGGAGATAAGGAAGGAAAGAGTTCTGTTGGTGGACGATTCGCAGTTAAATCGGGCAATGCTAGCAGAAATTCTGGCGGGACAATTTGAAATTCTTGAAGCGGGAAACGGAGCGGAGGCGTTAAAGCTGATCCAAAAATATGAAACCGGAATCTCCTTAATTCTCTTGGATATTATGATGCCGGTGATGGATGGATTTGAATTGCTGGCGATTATGAACAAGAACCATTGGATTGAAAATATTCCGGTTATTATGATTTCCGCAGAGAATGGATCCGCCTATGTGGACTGGGCTTATGAACTTGGAGCGACCGATTACATCAGTCGACCATTTGATGCGAAGGTGGTGCAGAGACGTGCCCAGAATACGATTATGCTCTACGCCAAGCAGAAGCATCTGATCGGTCTTGTGACGGATCAGGTCTATGACCGGGCGAAGGGCAACTGGATCCTGGTCAGCATTCTCAGCCATATCGTTGAATTTAGAAATGGCGAGTGTGATGCACATCAATTCAATCACGGGAATTTTATTGGAATGTCTGGCGAAAAAGACGGACAAGTATGGACTTTCGTGGACGGATCGTTCGATGATTACGCTTGCGTCGTCGCTTCATGATATCGGAAAGATCGGAATTGATGATAAAATTTTAAATAAACCGGGAAAGCTGACAAAAGAAGAGTATGAGATCATGAAGACGCACGCGGAGATTGGTGCGTCGATGCTGAGTCAGATTGATTTCTATAAGAATGAGAAGCTTGTAAAGGTCGCACATGAGATTTGCAGGTGGCATCATGAGCGCTATGACGGGAAGGGGTATCCGGACGGCTTAAAAGGTGAGGATATCCCGATTTCCGCTCAGGTCGTTGCGCTTGCGGATGTGTACGATGCCCTTGTGAGTGAGCGTGTTTACAAGCCTGCCTATTCCCACGAGCAGGCGGTTCAGATGATTTTAAATGGGGAGTGCGGAGCATTCAATCCCCTGCTTCTCGAAGGTCTTATGGAGTCTCAGGATCGTATCACAAAGGAACTGGAACTGCGTTCTGTCGGTGACCAGAATGTTCGTCAGATGAGAAATGTTGCGGATGAGTTGCTTCAGAGACCGGAGTTCTCGATTGCGGAGCGAACCCAGCAGCAGCTTGAGTATGAGAGAATGAAGGACAAGTTCTATTCGTCACTCTCGAAGGAGATCCGCTACGAGTACACGACTCAGCCGATGATGCTGACGTTTTCGGAGTGGGGCGCAAAGACACTTGGGATTGATGAGGTGACGCTCGAGCCGGAAAAGAATGAGAAGCTGCTGGAAGCATTTCCGTTGGAGGAGATCGAACGGCTCAAGGAGAGCTTATTTGAGACGACACCGGAAAATCCGGAGATTGAGAACACTTATCGGATCCGGGTTGATGGAACGTTTCGGGATTGCAGGATTGTCAGCAGGGTGATCTGGTCGAATGAGGCTTTGCCACAGTGCAACGGAAGCATTGGCAGAATTCTGACGGAATAGGAAAATAGGAAGTAAACACATAATTATCTGAAAAAATACACGAGATCTCGCAGCTGTGATTGACAGCATATAAAGATAGTGTTAATATTTTTCTTATATAACAGTAAAAACAGAAAATTCAGAAAACATAGAAATAAAGTGAAGAGTAGAAATGGAACCCGGATCAGAGCGTGAA
Source organism: Brotaphodocola catenula (assembly GCA_020686985.1). Taxonomy (GTDB): domain Bacteria; phylum Bacillota; class Clostridia; order Lachnospirales; family Lachnospiraceae; genus Brotaphodocola; species Brotaphodocola catenula. The sequence goes on along the minus strand of JAJEPU010000030.1, from coordinate 27,523 downwards.
TGATCCGATACAGAAGAATAATCGGAAATAGAATGATCTGGTATAGAATCTACATGGAAACAGGGGGACAAGTATGAAAATAGCAATGCTTGGTCATAAGAGAATCCCGTCGAGAGAAGGAGGAATTGAGACCGTTGTCACAGAGCTTGCGGTGAGAATGGAAAGACGGGGAAATCAGGTAGAGGCCTACAATCGTTGGGAGCCTTTCAATAAGGATCTTCCAAAGATCCCAAAAGAGTATAAGAATGTGAGGCTTCATAAGATTCTGACTTCGCATAAGTCTTCTTTAAATGCATTTATTTATTCTGTTCTGGCGACAGGCAGGGCTCTTTTTGGCGGGCACGATGTGCTCCATTATCATGCAGAGGGAAGCTGTGCGATGATCTGGCTGCCGAAGCTTTTTAAGATTCCGGTTGTGGCAACAATCCATGGATTGGACTGGAAGCGTGCCAAGTGGGGCAGGTTCGCGACGAAGTATCTGCTCTTTGGCGAGCGTGTCGCAGCGCGTCATGCCGATGAGATCATTGTGCTTTCCAAGGATATGCAACACTATTTTTTGGAGACTTATGGGAGGAAAACACATTATCTGAACAATGGAATTCAGGTGAATGATCCGGTTGCCCCGGATAAGATCCGAAAATTTGGCTTAAAAGAACAAAATTATATCCTGTATCTCGGAAGAATTGTTCCGGAGAAGGGAATCCACTATCTGATTGAGGCATTCTGTGGAATTGACACAGATGTCAAGCTCGTCATCGCGGGAAATGCGGACAAGACGAACCCTTATGCTATGTCGATCTGTGAGAAGGCAGAGAAGGATGATCGGATTATTATGCCTGGATTTGTTGAGGGACAAATGCTTGAGGAACTTTACAGCAACTGCATTGCCTATGTGCTTCCGAGTGATGTCGAGGGAATGGCGATCACGATGCTTGAGGCGATGAGCTACGGCACACATTGTATTTTCAGTGATATTCCGGAGAACAGGGAGGTCGCCGGAGATTATGCCCGATATTTTCCTGTCGGAGATGTGAAGGCACTTCGCGAGCGTTTAAAACTTGCAATTTCCCTTCGTGAGTCTGAGAAGAATGCGGATGGAGAGCGAGAGATTGCCTACATCAAGGAGAAATTTAGCTGGGAGCCGGTTGTGGACAGCACGCTGGATAGCTATAAGATTGCGATCCGTAAGGTGAGAAAGTGCGCAGTGTCACAAAAAATGGGATGAGATGAACGAAGAAAAATCCGGGTTGCCGGAATAGAACAGAAAACGGAAATAAAAAAACTCCTGTGATCGGAAGACAATTTGGAAGAGAAGAAAATCGAAATTCCAAATCTGTATCGGATCGCAGGAGCTTTTCTGTTTTACAGTTGTTTTGTGATCTGAAAAGCGAAGAAGCAAAGAAGCTACATTTGGTGTATCTGTTTTTATGGATTTACAGCTTTGGGGCTTGCACAGCTGTCGCGCTCAACGATGTGATGTGGGACGAGAATCTTTGTTGCAAGCAGATTCGGATTTTCGATGTGGTTGATCATCTGGGATGCCGACTCAATACCGAGCTGGAAGGAGTTGATGTCCACCGATGTCAGCTGGGGCGAGGTCAGGCGCGCGAACAAGGAATTGTTGAACGAGATGATCGAGAGGTCATCGGGGATGGACAGACCGATCTCAAGGCAGACGCGCTCTAAGGCAACGGCAAGGATGTCGTCACTCACGACGAGAGCAGTCGGACGATCCGGGCGCTTGAGAAGTTCAAGAAGGGGCTGACGATCTTCTTCATTCGCAGATTTCATCTCGATGCAGTAAGTGGAATTTAACGGGATCTGGTGGCGAAGCAGGGCATTTTCATAGCCGGTGCGTCGGTCAGAGGAAAACATCATGGTACTGTCGCTACCGATATAGCCAATCTTTCTGTGACCGAGCTGATAGAGATATTCGGTCGCGTCCTGACCGGCGAGGAGGTTGTCATTGTCAATATAGATCGTCTGGTTGGCAAACTGATAGGCTTTTCCGATCAGAACATAGAGCAGCCCCTCATTGTAGAGGAAATCTGTGACAGGATCCTGACGCATCGAATAAAGCACAATAAAGCCATCGACCTGTCCACTGCGCGTCATCGAGCGAATCGCCTGAAGTATTTCCTCCGTGCTGTCTCCGGTGATGATTGTGTTGATATATTGTCTCTGGTTGCAAAACTGGCTGATTCCGCGGATTGCTTCGAGGTAAAACGAGTTTTCATAGGCCTCCCTTACGGATGGTGGGAGAATGATCCCAATCGTGCGGGAATTCTGTGTGGCAAGGTTGCTCGCCTGAAAATTCGGCTCATAGCCGAGCTCACTCATTGCTTTGCGAACCTTTTCCTTTGTCTCCGCACTGATGGATGGGTTATTCTTGCAGGTGCGGGAGACGGTCGAAGGGGACACGCCTGCCAGAGCTGCAACATCTTTGATTGTAACTGCCATAATCAAGAACCTCCTGTTTCTTTTTCTTTCTTTTAATCGGATCCTTGCTTTTGATCCATCATTTCGAATTTCGATCATTTCTTCATTTCTGATCTTTTTATTTCTTTGCTATGATTATTTCTGTTATTTTTAATTCTTTTATTTTTGTTTTGATTTGATTCGTTCTATTTTTAATTCTTCTATTTTATTTTCCTATGTTTTCTATGTCTATTTCGGATTCTGATCTTTATTTTAGAGGAAAATTGCAGAATTGTCAATTTGTGTTTGCGTGAAAATTGCATGCATAAAAAATGCATTTGCATAAAGCACGCAGGAGCTTGTTTGAAACAGCCTTTTGATATATGGGAAAAGTGCATAAAAACCGTGCGGAAAATTGTGAAAAACGTGGAAAATAAAAAATGAGTGAAGAAAATACTTGAAAAATCTGTGCAAACGCATTATATTTAATGCAAGCGGTTGCATAAAACAAGCGCAACAACATGCACGGGCAGAGAGAATGAGTAGACAAAAGTGATTGCGAATTGCGCAAATGCAGATCGAGTCAGTGCAGGGAAACTTGCAGAGACGAGAACGGTGAACCGCAAAGAAAGATTGAGACAGCAATAGGGGACAGCAGGGGGAGCGTCAGGTAAAAGAAATTCAATGTATGTATGAGGGAGGTTACAAAATGGAGAACAGAGAAGAATTCTGTACGGGAATCCGGATTTTATCTCCGGTGACAGGAAAAGCAATTCCGCTTGAGCAGGTCGATGATCCGGTATTTTCACAGAAAGTAATCGGAGATGGAATGGCGGTCATTCCGTCAAATGGAACGATTGTGAGTCCGGTGGATGCAGAGGTGGTATCCGTTGCAGAGACTAAGCATGCATTTGGTCTGAAAACAGAGGATGGACTTGAGCTTCTGATTCATGTGGGACTTGAGACGGTATCCTTAAAGGGAGAGTGTTTTGAGGTATTTGTGAAACCGGGAGACAAGGTGAAAGCCGGACAGAAGCTCGCAAAAGTTGACCTGGAATTTTTGAAAGAGAAAAACATCAGCGCAGTGACACCGGTTCTGGTCTGCGGAGGAATGGAAGGAAAGAGCTTAAACTACGGTGAGGGTGAGATGAAAGCAGGAGAGAGCGTACTTCTCACGGTTCTTGAGAGATGTGAGCAGGCGGGCACACAGGCAGAAGCCGACAATGCAGGCAAGTCTGTAAATGCAGATAAGTCCGAAAATGGAGACAAGGCAGAAGCAAAGGCGAGCGCAAAGGTATCCAAGAAACCAGCAATCAACTTTGATTTCCTTCAGAAACTCGGCAAGGTGCTGATGACGGTTATCGCGGTTATGCCGGCAGCGGGACTGATGATCAGCCTTGGAAAGCTGGTTCAGATGGCAGGCGCAGATGTTTCGATGATCGGAACGATCGGAAGCACGATGGAGAATATCGGATGGGCAGTTATCAACAACCTGCACATTCTGTTTGCAATCGCAATCGGCGGCTCCTGGGCAAAGGAGAGAGCAGGCGGTGCATTTGCAGCGATCATCACATTTATCTTGATTAACCAGATCACGGGTTCCATTTTCGGTGTGACCTCCGCAATGCTCAGTGACGCAGATGCTGTGACGCACACGCTTTTTGGAAAAGAGATTCTCGTAAACGGATATTTCACCTCGGTTCTCGGAGCACCGGCATTGAATATGGGTGTGTTTGTCGGTATTATTTCCGGTTTCGCAGGTGGTGTGATTTATAATAAGTACTACAATTTCCGCAAACTTCCGGACGCACTCGCATTCTTTAACGGTAAGCGTTTTGTGCCGATGGTCTGCATTGCATGGTCGGTTGTGATTTCTCTTGTTCTTGCAGTTGTGTGGCCGGTTGTTCAGTCTGGAATCAATGCATTTGGTGTGTGGATTGCAAATTCTTCCTCCACCTCCCCGATTCTGGCACCGTTTATCTACGGAACTTTGGAGCGTCTCTTACTGCCGTTTGGTCTGCATCACATGCTGACGATTCCGATGAACTACACATCTTTCGGTGGCACTTACACGATTCAGACAGGAATCAACGCAGGAACTCAGGTATTTGGTCAGGACCCGCTCTGGCTTGCATGGGCAACGGATCTGATCAACTTTAAGAATGCAGGCGATATGAATTCCTATGTCAACCTTCTGACAACGGTAACTCCGGCTCGTTTCAAGGTTGGACAGATGATCGGTGCAACCGGACTCCTGCTCGGCATCGCACTTGCAATGTACCGCAGAGTTGATCCGGATAAGCGTCAAAATTATCGCTCGATGTTTGTATCTACGGTTCTCGCCGTTTTCTTAACCGGTGTAACCGAACCGCTTGAGTTTATGTTTATGTTCTGTGCTCTTCCGCTCTATGTGGTTTATGCAGTGTTACAGGGATGTGCATTTGCAATGGCAGGAGTGATTCATCTGCGTCTGCACTCGTTCGGAAATCTGGAGTTCCTGACCCGTGTGCCGATGTCCTTAAAAGCAGGACTTGCGGGAGATTTGGTTAACTTTGTGATCTGCGTGCTTGTCTTCTTTGTGCTTGGATACTTTGTGGCATACTTTATGATTGGCAAGTTTGGATTTGCAACTCCGGGTCGTCTCGGAAATTACACGGATGAGAATGGTGATGAGAGTGCGGATGCATCTGCATCTGCCGGGAACAGCCAGAGTGCAGGTGGAAATGGCAGTCAGGCAGAGCGCATCATCGTTCTTCTCGGAGGTCGTGAGAACATCACACTTGTTGATGCATGCATGACCCGTTTGAGAGTGACGGTGAAAGATCCGAACAAGGTTGCAGATCTTCCGGCATGGAAGGCAGAGGGCGCACTTGGATTGCTCAAGAAGGACAATGGAATTCAGGCAGTATACGGACCGAAGGCAGATGTTCTGAAATCTGATATCAATGATATCTTATAATTCAGAAGCATGCGCCAAGTTGATGCATGCGTCGACTTGAAATTTATAGTTTATAGAATTTATGAAAATTTTTGTGTAAATTTGCTTTGTAGATACATATATTCATTTTGTGGTTCATTTGGAAATTTAGGGTTACTGTTCAGCGGTAGGCACTTTTGGAATCGAAAGTGCTGTAAGATAACGTGCTGGTAGTGGGAATTTGCCGTATTTAAATGCGAAGCCACGGCAAATTCCGTTACTGGGCACGTGCGCGTGAACAGTAACAATTTAGGAGATGACAGGGAAATGAAAATTCTGACACTCAATGCTCATAGTCTGGTAGAACCGGACTATGAGAAGAAGCTGGCGCTGTTTGCACAGGTCGTATGGAGAGAAAAACCGGATATCATGGCATTTCAGGAGGCAAGCCAGAGTTTAGCTGGCTCGCCTCTGCCGGATGAGGAGGCTGTGGGCTACCAGCCGGTTGCCGGATACGAGGGAAGACTTCACAGAGATAATTACGGGGCAAATCTCGCAGGTCTGCTCAAAAACTTCGGTCTCGATTACTTTTGGACCTGGGTTCCGGCAAAACTGGGATACGACATTTACGAGGAGGGACTCGCAATTTTTACGAGGAAACCGGTGATGGAGACGGACCAGTTTACAATCAGCGCCGTTGATGATTATCACAACTGGAAAACGCGAAAGATTGTCGGTCTGAGAAATGAGGATGGCTGGTTTTACAGTGTTCATATGGGCTGGTGGAAGGATGAGGAAGAGCCGTTTTCTGCACAGTGGAAGTGTGTGGCTGAGCGCCTTGCGCGCAAGAAAAATCAGTTAACGGAGAGACAGGGACTGTGGCTGATGGGAGATTTCAACAGCCCGGCTTCTGTGCGAGGAGAGGGATATGATCTGGTTTGCGAGAGCGGATGGTCAGACACCTATCTGCTTGCAAAACACCGGGACAAGGGGAGCACAGCTTCCGGTGGAATTGATGGCTGGAAAGATGGGGAATCGGAGAGCGGAATGCGCATTGATTATATCTGGCATGCAGGGGAGGTTTCGATTGCATCCTCTCAGGTGATCTGTGATGGAAAGAAATATCCGCAGGTGTCTGATCACTGTGGGGTAATGATTGAGACAGAATCTGGCGCACAGGGATAGAAAAAGAAACGATAACAACGATAATAACGATGAATTGAGATCGGGAAAATGAGGAAGAGAGAGGAAGATTAAGGTGAATAGAGGAGCGGGAATTCTTTTATCAATCAGTAGCCTGCCGTCCAAGTATGGAATCGGCTGTTTTTCAAAGAGTGCATATGAGTTTGTAGACTGGCTGAAAAAGGCAGGTCAGAGCTATTGGCAGATTTTGCCACTTGGACCGACGAGCTACGGGGATTCTCCGTATCAGTCTTTCTCCACCTATGCGGGAAATCCGTATTTTATCAGTCTCGAGGAGCTGATTGAGGAAGGATTTCTGACCAAGAAGGAGTGTGCAATTCTCGAGAAGGATGCGGTAGACGGAACAATCAATTATGAGAAGCTGTACAAACACCGTTATCCGGTTCTTCGCAAGGCATATGAGCGCAGTAAGATCAGCGAGAACGAGGAGTACCAGCAGTTTGTGCGCGAACAGTCCTGGTGGCTTTCAGACTATGCGCTGTTCATGGCGGTGAAAGATCGATTTGAGGGAAAGCCGTGGACAGAGTGGGCAGAGGATATTCGCCTTCGCTGGAACAATGCGATGGATTATTATCGCAGAGAGCTGTACTTCGACATTGAATTTCAGCAGTATCTTCAGTTCACGTTTTATAAGCAGTGGATGAAGCTCAAATCCTATGCAAATAGTCAGGGAATCCGCATTATCGGTGATATTCCGATCTATGTGGCAATGGACAGTGCAGATGCATGGGCAAATCCACAGCTCTTCCAGCTCGATGCAGCCAACGTTCCGCTTGCAGTCGCAGGATGCCCGCCAGACGGATTTTCCGCGGATGGACAGCTCTGGGGCAATCCGCTCTACCGCTGGGATTACCATCGCCAGACCGGTTACGCGTGGTGGATTCAGCGTCTGAATTACTGTTTCAAGCTCTATGATGTCGTGAGAATCGATCATTTCAGAGGATTTGATGAGTATTTCTCGATCCCGTATGGAGCAAAATCAGCCGTTGGCGGTCACTGGGAGAAGGGACCGGGAATGGATCTGTTTGCTCGTGTGAGAGAGGCACTTGGAGAAAAAGAAGTGATTGCGGAAGATCTTGGATATGTGACGGATTCCGTGAGAAAACTGGTATCTGACAGTGGATTCCCGGGTATGAAGGTTCTCGAGTTTGCATTTGACTCCCGCGATTCAGGCTGTGCGAATGATTATCTGCCACACAATTACACGGAAAACTGTGTTGCCTACACCGGAACGCATGACAATGAGACGATTGCGGGATGGTTAAACAGCATCACTCCGGCAGAACAGCAACTTGCGAGAGAGTATCTCTGCGACACCTATACGCCAAAGAAATATCTTTATCGCAGTTTCATTGCACTGATTATGCGTTCCCGTGCGTCTCTGTGCGTCATTCCGATGCAGGATTATCTCGGACGGGACAACAAGAGCCGTATGAATCGCCCGTCCACGGTTGGAATCAACTGGAAGTGGCGAGTAAAAGAGGAAGATCTCAGCACTGCGCTTCAGACGGAGATTCGAGGCATTGCAAGACGCTACGGAAGAATTGGCTGGCAGTGGCAGGATGAGCTTGACCAGCCAAAGACTGCGACTGCTGTGGCTTCTGAGGATAACTAATACGAATGCGGTTTATCAGGGCTGTCACGCAGGACTGGATATTTAAAAAGATCCGAGAGAATGCTGATGTGTCCGATATTTTCCAAAATCTGGTCATTCCAGTTCACTTAAGATGAAATGAGATTCCGTTTACTTAAAAAATATTAAGATAGCTGAAAAATCTTGCAAAGTCTCTTCTTTTTGTTTTATAATGTTGCACAAGAAATCCAGCAATTTTGAATGTGTCAGAGCATATCTTTTGTGCATTCTGTTTCAAAAAATCTGCTGAGCTTTCACGGGGTTTGTCCTCTGCGATGGAGTGAGTGGAGCAGAGGATTTGAGGTATGATAACATAACGATTATAATCAGAAAGAGGGGACTTTTTTATGATCGAAGAGATTATGGAGTACAATCACAAATTTGTTGAGAACCGTGGGTATGAGCCGTATCTGACGAGCAAATATCCGGATAAGAAGCTCGCAATTCTGACCTGTATGGATACGCGTCTGATTGAACTGCTTCCGGCAGCTTTAGGAATCAGAAATGGAGATGCCAAGGTGATCAAGAATGCAGGTGGTGTTGTCAACCATCCTTACGGAAGTGCAATGCGAAGCCTTCTCGTTGCAATTCTTGAACTTGGAGTGGAGGAGATCATGGTCATTGGTCATACCGACTGTGGAGTTCAGGGAATGGATGGAGCAGAAATGCTCAAAAAGCTCGTGGAGCGAGGAATCTCTCAGGAGCACATTGACATTATCCGTCACAGTGGAATCGATCTGGAAGACTGGCTCGGTGGATTTGAGTCGGTTGAGGTTTCCGTCAGCGATACCGTTTATGTGCTCCGCAATCACCCGCTTATGCCGAAGAACGTGAAAATCGGCGGATTTATCATGGATTCTGTGACTGGCGAACTTCATCAGTTGGAAGAGCATTGCTAAAAAACTTGTAAAAGTATGTTAAGATAAGGATGATTCAGAGTCCCGAGTTTTCTGGTGAATCATGCTGCGATACTGCTTCGGGGATTGCCCTTGAAATTTCCGAAAAACTCTGGAAAAATAATTTGCATCAAAGAACCCGCATCGAGAGGAGATTTCTCCGACCGGCAGACTTGTCGTGTTTAAGAGAATCAGTGCCTGTCGGATGCGGGTTTTATTTATATAGTCGGTGACGGTCATTCCGGTCTCTTTTCGGAATGCAGTGGAGAGGTGACTTTCCGAGACGGCGCACTGTCTGGCAAGCCAGGAGAGGGAAAGCTCCGTATTGTAGTAAAAGTCAATGTTATTCATGCAGGTCTGGACGAGCTGGGAGTAGGCACGTCTTGAGTAGTTCTGAACAAGAATACAGTATTTGCGAACCATTCCACTTCGGATCTGGTTGAGCTGATCCACAGTCATCGCAGATTCAATCTGAATTGCCAAGGTGCGTGAGAGATTGTCAATGTGGAGTGGATGCACACCGCCGGCTTCTGCCGATTTTCGAAGCAGGGTGTTGAAGGTGAACAGGATATTTTTTCGATCCCGGAGCGGGGAGGAAACGCGAGGACTTAATCGGTAGGAGAGAAAACGCTGACAGCGAAGCATTGCCTCCTGCGTATTTCCTGAAGCGACAGCCTCCATCAGATCGTGTTCTGCCTTGTAGCGATCCTCGATTGCAGTCAGAGCGACATCCGGCTGGCTTGGCAGAGAGTAGTTGTCCTCATCTCGTGTGACAAATCCCCATGCTTTCTCACTAAAGGAGAGTTCGCGAAAGGTGATCGGATTCTCACTGAGTTTTCGCAGGAAGAACATTAGCGTGTGAATCCACAGTTCTCTGGAAGACACAATTGGGATGTAATTGTAAAATTCGATGAGGTCCTGTTGATAGAGCGGATTGATCTTAAGCGTGTTGATGCGTTCTGAGATTTCTGCTGTGCTCAGAGACTGAAAGAGTATTGGTCCGACACAGAGAACCGGAGAAAACGGCTCTGAGCCGGAATTTGAGCTGGAATTCGAGCTGGAAGCGGAAGTATCAATATCAGAAGTATCCGTATCAGAGGAGAAAGTCAAATGACGATCAGAACAGTCGGAACAATCAAAAGAGAGAGACAGACTCTCTGACAGTTCTGGGGGCAGGCGGAAGAGGGAGTAGTTCATCAAAAGCTCATCCTCATAGAGATAGAAGGTATTTTCCTCAAGGTGGGAGCGGAGAAGATCAGCGATCTGATTGTATTGAGGGCTTATATACATGCGCTTGCGAAAACCGAGGTCAACCGACTCGCACTGGGTAGAGGGATCGGTGATCAGGAGGACATGAAGTCCCCAGTGTTCATAGAGCTCGTTCATCAGAGTCAGGATTTCTGCATGTTTTTTTGTGAGTTTTGTTTTTGATTTTTCTGTTGATTCCTTTATGTTCCTCGTTTCTTTCGTCTCGTTCATAGACAGATCCTTTCTTAGTTAGCTTATATTTTTCTTTTCGTGCACTTCCTTTTTCGCACGCTCCTTTTGATTTCGTACAAAAATAATCTCATTTATTATATTAACAAAAAATAATGCTAATATCAACGAAAATCGTCCTATGAAAAAGAGAAAAATATGAGTATAGTTAAGTCATCACTTATGAGGGACATAACTCAGCGAGGGTATCTTAATAAAATCGGAGGGGAAAGAATGAGAGAAGTAATCAATCTCAATGCGGGATGGAAATTCATTCAGCAGGATGCAGGATTACCGGAAACATTGCCGGCAGACTGGAAGCAGGTTGATCTTCCGCACACCTGGAATGCTGTGGATGGTCAGGATGGAAACGGAAGTTATGACAGAGGAAGTTACTGGTATGCGAGAATGTTTGAGACACCGGTGCAGCCGCTTGGGGGAGGGCGCACTTATGTGGAGGTCTTAGGAGCGGGACAGCAGGCAACGGTCTATGTCAACGGCAAAAAAGCGATTTATCATGAGGGCGGGTACTCGACATTCCGTGCAGATGTCACAGACCTGTGCCACATAGATGGAACGGAGAATCTGCTTGTGATCAACTGCTCCAATAAGTATAAGGACAGTGTGTATCCGCAGTCTGCTGACTTTACGTTTTACGGCGGTCTGTACCGTGGAGTGAAGCTGATCAGCGTTCCGTCTGTTCACTTTGATTTGGATTATTACGGTGGTCCGGGTATCATGGTGACACCGAAGCCCGATGAGTGTGGCGGAGCGATGTTTGAGATCAAGAGCTTTGTGAGCGGAGCAGATGAGAATTTCACGGTGCTTTACAGCATCGAAGATGCGGATGGCTCTGAGGTTGCAGGTGGTTTGAGACCGGCTGATAGTAATTCAATTACGCTCTATGTAAACAATATCTCTCTCTGGAGCCCCAAAACCCCATACTTATACAAGGTAAAGGCTTCCTTACTCAGACGAAATGAAGTTTATGATGAGCTTACGGTTCAGACAGGTGTGCGTAGTTTTTCCTGTGATCCAAATCAGGGATTTATCCTGAATGGGGTGCCGACTCCTCTTCGCGGTGTGAGCCGTCATCAGGATAAGTTCTATAAGGGAAATGCACTGACAAAGGAAGATCACTACGAGGACGCACGCATCATCAAGGAACTCGGCGCAAACACGATTCGTCTCGCACATTACCAGCATGCGCAGGATTTCTACGATGCCTGTGACGAACTTGGATTTGTGGTCTGGGCAGAGATCCCGTTTATCAGCGTGTTCAACAAAGACCCGGAGGCTCATCAGAACTGCATCCAACAGCTCAAGGAACTGATTATCCAGAATTACAATCACCCGTCAATCTGCTTCTGGGGCATCTCAAATGAGATCCTGATCGGTGGCATTTCAGAGAAACTCGTTGAGAATCATAAGGAACTGAATGCGCTTGCAAAGGAGCTTGATCCGACAAGACTGACGACAATCGCCCATGTGAGCATGACTCCGCTTGAAAGTCCGATGCACCATATCACCGATGTGATCAGCTACAACCACTATTTTGGATGGTACGGCGGAAAGATGGAGGACAACGGACCATGGCTTGACCGTTTCCATGAGCTTCACCCGGATCTCTGTCTGGGACTGAGCGAGTACGGCTGTGAGGGCGTGATCATAAACCACGGACCGAACCCGGCTTGTAAGGACTATTCTGAGGAGTATCAGGCGCTGTATCACGAGCATATGGCGAAAGTTTTGAACGACAGACCGTGGATGTGGTCGAGCCATGCATGGAACATGTTTGACTTCGGTTGTGCAGCGCGAAATGAGGGCGGAGTTGCAGGCAGAAACAACAAGGGACTTGTGACGATCGACCGAAAGGTAAAGAAAGACAGCTTTTATATTTATCAGTCATACTGGAGCGAGAAACCGATGGTTCACATCTGTGGACGACGCTATGCACAGCGTGCCGGTGAGACGACTGAGGTTCGCGTTTACTCGAATCAGCCGAGCGTTAAGCTGTTTGTAAATGGAAGTCTCGTTGCGGAGAAGGAAGCCGATAAGGTATTTGTTTTCACGGTATCTCTGAAAGAAGGAAACAACATTCTCGTTGCAGAGGCAGGAAGCGTGAAAGATTCGATCTCTCTTGAGAAAGTGGAGAAGGAGCCTGAAATCTACGTACTTCCGGAAGTCAATGAGAGAGCAGAGGGAGTGGCAAACTGGTTCTCAAGCATCGGAGATATGGATCTGAAAGCGCCGATGGAATTCCCGGAGGGCAAATACAGTATTCGTGATACGATGGAGGAACTTGCAAAGTCTCCGGAGGCATTTGAGATCACGGCACATGCAGTCAAGCTGGCAACGAATTTCATTGTGAAACCGGGAGTTGGCATGTGGGATATGATGAAAAAGATGACACCGGAATCAATGGCAGGTCTGGCGAGTGGCACGATGCCGGAGGGATTTCTTGAGAGCTTAAACGCCAAGCTGATCAAAATCGACCGGGTGTAAACGTTGCAGGAATCGAAAGAACCTAAAAATACAAGAGAATCAGGGTTTGCGCCCTGTGTGGGCTCTGACTCGAGAATTGGTCAAGAATAGGAGAAGAAAAATGGCAGGACAGGCAAGGAAAAATGTAAAACCATTTGGTTTTGCAGACAAAGTGGGATATTTCTTTGGAGATTTCGGAAATGATTTCACGTTTATGTTGTCATCGATGTTTATGATGAAGTTCTACACGGATGTAATGGGGGTTTCAGCCGGAATCGTGGGACTTCTGATGATGGCGGCGCGTTTTGTAGATGCAGTGACCGATGTGACAATGGGACAGATTGTAGACCGATCTGCACCGACGAAGGATGGAAAGTTCAAACCCGCGCAGTTACCCGCACAATGACGGAGATGTTTGCGCTCGGCATGTTTGAGAATCCGTACCGCGATCCGAAGCGGGCGGAGAAAGTTATTTATAATCAGACTGACTGGGATCATGCGATGGAGGCACACAGAAAGAGTGTCGTTCTATTGAAAAATGATGGAATTTTGCCACTCACCGCAGAAAAGTGCAATGGAAAAAAAGTGTATGTGGAGTGTTTCCACAAGGACCCGAAAATGGCAGAAAAAGCGACGGAATCCCTCGAAAAACAGGTCGCAGAGAACGCGATGGGCGTGACTCTGACAAACAACGTCGAGGAGGCTGATCTTGCAATCCTTCTGCTTCAGCCGTCATCGGGCGCGTACTTCAGTGCGACACCGGGCTATCTGGAACTGGATCTGTGTGAAGACAAGGAAGTCTGCAACGTCGATGAGGAGGGAAGACCGACCGCAGAGACGCATTTGGAGACGACACTCAGTGGTGTAAAACGGATTGCACAGATCGCAGAGATTCTGCACAGCCACGGTGGAAAGGTGATCGCGAACGTCAACATTACGCTTGCATGGGAAGTTGGAAACGTAGAACCGCACTGTGATGCCTTCCTTGCGGGATTTGATACCTATGTGTCGGCGACTCTCGATGTGATCTTCGGACGTTTTGCACCGACCGGAAAACTGCCGGTGACTCTGCCAAGAGGGGATGAGGTTCTCGCGGTCAATGCAGATGGAGTCTGCATAAGCCCGAACGATGTGCCTGGATACGACAAGGATCAGTATCTTCCGGATGAGTTGAAGGATGAGAACGGAAAAGCCTATGCGTACCGTGATCAGGCGGGAAATTATTATGAGCTGGATTTCGGCTTGAACTATGAAAGCTCGATGGAAGATTGAGAAATAAAAAACAAAACTAAAAATGGAGAAATTTGAAATTTAGAAAAATAAAAAGCGAAAATCGAAATGTGTAAAAAACAGAAATCGATAGGAGCGAAAAAATGCAAAGATGGGGAAGTATCCGAAAAACAGGATATTTCCCCGCTTTTTTGCTGCGAAAAGAAAAAAATGAATAACAGTTTTTTACTTTTTTGAAAAATAAAGAGATTCGATATAATGAGTGTTATTTTGTTTTGAAACGAAGAATGCTATAATAGCAGGCAATGGAGTGTAGAAGCCTGGATTTGCGAAAGAAATACTCGAATCTGCGCGTATTTTGTTTAACGATATTTGAAAAATTGAGTAAAAATGACTCGTTTTTTTAACTAATATTGGAGAAAATTGAGCAAAATATAAAAAAACAGGAAAATCAGGACAGCTATTTGTTAATTAAGAATCTGAACGTTCTCGAAACTTTCTGTTATATTATAAACCGGGGATTATTAAGGGGATAGAAATAAAGTTAAAATTCTGTCAAGGATACCTGTGTTTTTAAAAAACATATACATTTTAAGGAAGTGACGGTTTTTTCATGAACGAACAACAAATAAAAAAGCAGCTGGGAGTGACAGCAGAGGAAAAATCACAGTTGAGAACGATATTTCAGCAGGCAAAAGGAAATGGAGCAGCCGTTATGGATGCAGGACTATTTCTGAAAGACCGTCAGCTGATTACCGCAAGAGCTTATGGAGATGAGGAGCCGATTCCTCTGCATCGCCATAATTATATTGAGATGGTGTACGCAATCCATGGAGGTGTCATTCATCGGATCGATGGAGAAGAACTGATTCAGCATGAGGGCGATCTTCTCATGATGAATCAGTATGTGGAGCATGAAGTGAAACTGGGAAAACCAGGGGATCTGGCATTGTTTTTGATTGTGCGCCCAGAATTCTTTGATATTCCGTTCCAGATGCTTCAGGAACCGAGTGAGATCCGCAATTTCATGGTGAATTTCCTCAGAAAGAACAATCCATCCGCGCAGTACCTTCTGTTCCAGAAGCGGGGACAGACGGATATTCGCAATCTGATGGACAACCTGATCGTTACGACGTATCGGGATGACGGAAATGACAGCATCATCAGCCAGTATACGATGGGATTGATTTTCCTTCATATTCTGGGAAGCTCCGGAAATCTGATTCAGAATTCCTCACAGAATCATAAAGATGTGATCGTGAAAGAAACTTTAAAATATATTGATACACAGTATAAGAATGCGAGTTTGAGCCAGGTCGCAGAGGATTTCCATCAGTCGTTATCCGGACTTAGTAAGATCATTAAGCAGGGAACTGGATGTACATTTCAGGAGCTTTTGATGCGCAAGCGGTTTCAGAAGGCGACGAAATATCTTGTGGAGACAGATCTTCAGGTTGAAGAAGTTGCAGTGAGCGTCGGATATGAGAATGTAAGCTATTTTTACCGACAGTTTAAGAAGCGTTACGGAATGACCCCACGTCAGTATCGGGTGGTTCACAGTCAGAGCTTTGGAAATCGGAAGAGTGAGACGTTTCACTAGGAATTTATGTGGTTCAGATCATTTAACAGATTTGTTTGATTATTTGATAAGTTTAATAAATTGCGTGAGTGTGTGATCGTATGATTTATATGATCGAAAAAAGGCGAGCGAAAGAGAGATGATAGACTCTTTCGTTCGCCTTTTTTTGTTTACTTTATCACTTTAAAGAGACGCTTGATAAAAGTTTTGTTCGTTTTATAAGAATACTTACACTTACAGGAAGATTCTCTCAAGGTTGAAGGTTGATTTTCCTTGCAATGATCATCAGCACTGCGTTTGCGGGACTTGGAGTCTACTCGCTGATCTGCGGTTGATTGTTGGATCATGGAAAAGCAGTTTTTGTCTGTGAATCATGCAGACAGAAACTGCTTTTTTGTGCTATAATGAAATGAGCGCAATAGAAAAATAAGCGCCTGCGTTAGAACGCAGATGTCTGCATCAGCACGAGTTTGCGGTTGTTTGATGGAGTAAGTAGTGTTAACTGTTAACGAGGGGAAAAGTCAGAGAAGGGAATGGGGGTTCACATGGAAAAATTAAAAAATCTTTTGATGGTGCTTGTGGGAAATCTGATTGTCGCGTTTGCGACGGCAGCATTTTTGGAGAGTACAGGATTGATTACGGGGGGAACGACAGGTGTCGGAAAGGTTGTGTATGTCTTTACCTCTCTTCCTGTCTCCGCGACGTATGCGGTTGTGAATGGAGTCTGCTTTTTGCTTGGACTCTGGATTTTGGGAAAGGAATTCGCGGTGACGACACTGTTGTCGACTGTGATTTTTCCGCTAATGTTGCGCGTCTTAGAGATTGTGTTTGACGGAAAAGCATTGACGGATGATCTGGTGCTCTGCGCGGTGTTTGCGGGAATTTTGTATGGCATTGGGATTGGACTTGTGATGCGGGCCCATGCTTCGACGGGTGGTCTTGATATTCCACCATTGATTGTCAACCGGATTTTTGGGGTACCGGTCGGCACAGCGATGATGGGAATCAGCATTCTTGTTGTGGGACTTCAGATTCCGTTTTCCAACATCAATCAGATTTTATACGGCATGATTCAGATTATGGTGATGTCCGTGATTCTGGATAAGGTTCTGATGACAGGAAGCACACAGGTCAAGCTCTGGATCATCAGCCCGAAATACCGACAGATCCAAAAGACTCTGCTCGGAAACGATGTGGGCGTGACGCTGTTTCCGATTGAGACCGGATACACAGGACAGAACCAGAAGGCGATCTTGTGCGCGATCTCTCCGCGTCGTCTGCCAAAGATCAAGCGCCTGATTCGCGAACTCGATCCGGAAGGCTTTGTGCTTGTGGATTCGACGGAGGAGGTACTCGGAAAGGGATTTTCCCTGCCACGATGAGTGTGATGAGGATATTGAAAAGAGAATCAGACCATGTGCAGATCGGGCGAGGATCATAGATAGAGTCTGTGTCGGAATGCCGAAATATCACGAAGGCAGCGGAACAGCTCCTTGTGTCCAAACCGGCGTTTTGCAGTTTCCTCGCAAAGATCGAGGAGAAACTGGGTGCAAAGATCTTTGACAGGAGGGCGAGTCCGCTCTCCCTGACACAGGCGGGAGATCAGGAAGACAGAGCAAATCAGAGTAAATAAAAACCTTTACAAAGAACAAAAAACCTCTTATAATACGGATGAACTGAAATCAAATAGGCGTGACAGTGCCGAAAGGCCTGACAGGGAAGCTGTCCCAAATCATTTGGCAAACAGCGCAGCCCCCGCTACTGTACTGGAGGACGAAGTCTTTTACCACACGTTGAAGAAAAGTCACTGGCAGAAAGATAAAAAATGCCGGGAAGACGAAGACGGAGGATGATTCCAAGCCAGGAGACCTGCTGTCATGTGGGATTATCCGCTTTCGGAGGGAAGGTTGGATATGAGACGCTGGAGAAAGGAACAGCGTCTTTTTGATGAGTATTCTTCTCCCCATGCTATGATGTGCGCTTAGAGTCGCCATTTGCACCTGAGATGTTTTGAAAATCAGGGTCAAGGCGATAAAGAGGGCATTTTTTTGTTTCAGATTTTATTTCAGCGAAAAATGCATCAAAGCACTATCTTTTTATCAGTTCAACGATCATCGCTCATGTTTGCTTCCCATATTCCCGTAAGAGAAGTGCGGACATGATGCAGAAGAAAAAGAGGAGAAAAACATGAAAAAGAAACAGGTAGTTGTACAGGCAATGGCGCTTTTTCTCGGAATGGCGTTAGCAACCGGATGTGCTCCAAAGAACGCAGATACGACAAGTGCGCAGGAGACCACAGCAGAATCGTCCGTGGCAGAGGAGAGCAAAGCATCTGAGGCATCTGCGGATCAGAGCGAGGCGGAGAGCAAGGATCAGCAGGATCCGGCAGATTATGGCACAGTTGAGATTCAGAATGGAGAGCGTACCGTTACCTTCACGAAAATGCCGGAGAAGGTACTGTGTGCAAACCTTTATGCTGCCGAGAATATGGTGATGCTTGGACTTGGAGACCGAGTTGTCGGAAGAAATGTATCGACGAGCGCGGCAGATAAACCGCTTCTGGAGCTTGAGGCACAGTTTGAGAAGATTCCGCAGATCGAGAAATCAAATGAGAATGCAGTTGCACTTGGAACGGATCTTGTGATCGGACAGATCAGCGCATTTAAAGATGGTTCCTGGGGAAGCTATGAGCAGTTTGAAAATGAGGGCATCAACTGTCTGACGATCACGGGAACGATCGTGCAGGATGAGACGGTTGAGGATGTATATACGGATATTCGCAATCTTGGAAAGATCTTTAAGGTTGAGGACAAGGCAGAGGAACTCGTGACAGAGATTCAGGATCAGATTGCAGAGGTTGAGACGGCAGTTAAGGACGTTCCGGAGGATACAAAGGTGAAGGCTTTCGTTCTGGACACCTTCAAGGGGAATGAGATCTACACGACCTCAAAAGGTCTTGAGAGCAACTTGATTGAACTTGCAGGTGGAGTCAACTGTACCCGCAACATGGCAGATTCCCGCTGGTTCAACACGAGCGTGGAGACTCTTGTGGAGACGAATCCGGATGTGATTATCATCAACGATTACGGCACTCAGACCGTGGAGGAGAAGCTCGATTTCTTAAAGAGCAATCCGGCTCTGTCTGAAGTTCCGGCAGTAAAAAATGAGAATTACCTGATTATTCCGCTGGTAGAAGTGATGCAGGATGTGCGTGCGGCAAGTGCGTGCAAGAAGTTTGCACAGCACTTCTACCCGGAATGTTTCGAGTAAACGGGAAGCAGGGAAAGAGCGGGAGAGAGTTCCTGCTCTTTCTTCTGCTTCTGGTGGGACTTCTCATCTCTATGGTTGCAACGGTGAGTATTGGTTCGACCGGAATTTCGTTTTCGGAGACAGCCGGAATCATCGTCGATAAGATTTTTGGCGGGAGCGAGAAACTTGCGCAGGGAGTCTACTCTGTTCCACATTTTCAGATTATCTGGAACATCCGTTTGCCGAGAGTAATCTTTGCGGTGGTCTGTGGAGCGGGACTGGCTGTCTGTGGATCTGCGATGCAGGCGATTGTGCTGAACCCGATTGCAGACCCGTATATTCTTGGCATTTCGTCCGGAGCTTCCGCGGGGGCAGCGTGGGCACTTCTGATGCCGTTTCCGCTTTTTGCGGGACAATACCAGACGACCGTGTCTGCATTTCTCGGAGCACTTCTCTCTGCAGGAGTGGTTTATCTGATGGCAAAAAGTGCAGGAGGTGGAAAACTTCAGCCGGTGACACTTCTCTTATCGGGAACGGCAGTCAATGCGGTGATGAGTGCAGTGACGAGTTTTCTGATTTTCCTTGCAAAGAGTCCGGAGAGCATCGCTTCGGTCTATAACTGGCAGATGGGAAGCATTGCGTCTGCACAGTGGAAGAGCCTTGCGCTTCCGACGGTGTGCGTGATTGCGGGAAGTATAATCTGTACGATAGCCGGAAGGCAGTTTAACATGATGATGATGGGCGATGATGATGCGATGGCGATGGGAATGAGGGTGCGGTTGTTCCGAAATTCCGTCTTTATTCTCTGTTCGGTGATGGTCGCATCACTTGTCTCCGTGACGGGTATCATTGGATTTGTGGGACTCGTTGTGCCTCACACGGTGCGTTTCCTTGCCGGGACGAGTGACAACCGGATTGTACTGCCATTTTCTGCTCTTTTTGGAGGAATCTATCTTGCGTGGGCGGATGCGCTTGCGAGAGGAGGATTTGGAGTCGCGGAACTTCCACTTGGAATCATCACAGCCTTTGTCGGAGCACCGTTTTTCCTGTTTCTGATGATTCGAAGCGGATATGGTGGACATTAAAGGTTGCGAAAAGTAAGGCAGTAAGGATAGGAAAGGATTTTTCTTAAAGTATGAAAATTCAATATCAGGATATCCATGTCCGGCTTGGTGGAAAAGAAATCTTAAAGGGAGTTGATCTGGAAAATCGGGAGGGCTGTCTGACCGGGATTATCGGACCGAACGGATGCGGAAAATCAACCTTGATTAAGACGACGTTTGGGATCACGACACCGTCCCAGGGAGAGATTCTTGTGGATGGAAAGCCGGTTTCTTCCTATAAGCCGAAGCAGCTGGCATCGATGATCGGCTATGTCGGTCAGGATATGGCGAGTGTCTTTGATTTTACGGTGCAGGAAGTCGTCGCAATGGGACTATATGCGCGAGCTGACCATTCTCGTCCGGACAGAGAGGTCATGGAGCTGGCGATGGAGGAACTTGGGATCTTGCACTTGAGGGATCGCAGTATCCTTTCGCTGTCTGGAGGAGAGCGGAAGATGGCATTTATCGCGCGAGCGGTTGCGCAGGGAGCGGACACGTTGATTTTGGACGAGCCGACGAACCATTTAGATATTCGTCACCAGCTCTTTCTTCTTGATTATCTGAAGGCGTGTAAGAAGACGGTACTGATTGTGATTCATGATCTGCGTCTGGCAACGCATTATTGCGATTATATTTTTCTGATGAATGAGGGAAAAGTGATTGCGCAGGGAACACCGATCGAGGCGCTTAATCGTCCGAGAGTTAAGCAGGTCTTTGATATCGAGGGAGAAGCGTATCAGAACGAAAACGGGGAAAAAGACTTTGCTATGTTTTTATAACGATACACATTGTGGAAGATGCAAAAAAACTTTTTCAAAAAAAATCAAACTTTGTGCACACTTTTTTGATGGCTCATGCTATTATAATAGACGTAACCCCCCAATACAAAATATAGTTTTTTGCAACATCCCATAAGAAACGAAATACCTTCTCCTTAAAACAGTCGGTCCCCCAACCGGCTGTTTTTCTTTGTATGATAGGAAATTATGATAGGAAATTGCGTTCTATCGTACAAAAACGCTCCGCGAGGGTGCAAAGCGCCAGTGGCGCTTGTTATGAAAAATCCCATGTTTTAGGCGTGCGAGTTTCCATTTCGATGCCTTCAGACATGGGATTTTTCGTACATGTTAGATTCGCTGGTTTCGATTCGCAAATGTGTTCTGCCAGGTTTAACGGAATCTGGTTAAGATCTCGAGATCAAGACATTCTTCGGAACAGTCCAACTACTTTTCCGAGAATCTGAACATCTGAGACGATGATCGGTTCCATCGTGTCATTCTCCGGTTGCAGGCGATAGTGACCGTTCTCGCGGTAGAAGCGCTTGACTGTCGCAGAGTCGTCAAGCAGTGCGACAACGATGTCTCCATTCTCGGCAATATTCATCTGTTGAACGATGACCTGATCACCATTGAAAATACCGGCATTGATCATGCTCTCGCCTTTGACACGCAGAATGAAGACTTCTCTGCCTGCTGGAAGATACTCGGAAGGGATCGGAAAATATTCTTCGATATTCTGCTCGGCGAGAATCGGCTGTCCGGCAGCGACGGTTCCAATGATCGGAACCTGAACAGCTTCACGGCGCTGAGTGGAAAACTGGTTGTCAAGAACCTCGATTGCACGTGGTTTTGTAGGGTCACGTCTGATGTATCCGTTTCGCTCAAGCGTCTCCAAGTGAGAGTGAACGGAAGAGGTTGATTTCAAATGAACGGCTTCGCAGATTTCGCGAACTGCTGGTGGGTATCCTTTTTTGAGAATGCACGCCTTGATATAATCAAGAATTTCCTGTTGTTTCTGAGAGATTTTTTTTCTGGCCATCTGTCCGCCCTCCTGTTTTGCCTGCATATTTCAGCAGGATATTTATGTTTTTTCTGAAAATTTATTTTCAAATGTTTGTAAATTTATCTTATCATATGTTTCTGATAAAAGCAAACCTTTGTTCGTTTTTTTGACCATCTTGTTAACGAACGAATGTTCGAAAACATATTTTTTTGCATGATAGGGAATTGCGTCCTATCATACAAAAAATGCTCCGGAGGGATGTGCACTTGGCATTTACCCTCACTTTACTGCTGTTTGTAGGAGTTGATCAGCCATGAAATATGCTTGCCATCCAAATAATCCAAATACTCCTTGTTGGCTTTCTCACTCATCAGAATCAACAGTGGGCGCCCGCCTTGGCAGAATCCTCCCAGAGCAGAGTTCCACGGGTATCCACAACAATCTCATACCCTTCTTTTTCAAAATATCTTGCTTTCATTACACCTGTAAAAATCAAAATTAAAAAATTTTATTTTTTTTGAAAAAACACTTGCATTTTGGAAACACTTGTAGTAGAATACATACCTGTGAGCGGAAGTGCTGGAATTGGCAGACAGGCTAGACTAAGGATCTAGTGGCAGCAATGTCGTGTGGGTTCAAGTCCCATCTTCCGCACCATGCAGAAGTGGCGGAATTGGCAGACGCGCACGGTTCAGGTCCGTGTGGTAGCAATACCTTGAGGGTTCGACTCCCTTCTTCTGCATTTTTTATAAAGCGATTTCGTGATTTTGCGAAGTCGCTTTTTTGTTTCATAGGAAATTGCGTTCTATGAAACAAAAAATGCACCGACTGCAGTGGATTGACAACGAATTCCTGAAGAAAAATTAGAACCTATCCTCGAATGTTTGAAGGCAAAACAGAGAAGTCGGGGCATCGCGCCACTTTATGAAAATTACGATATAATATGAAAATATGAAATCCGAAGGTACTTTTTATGCAATTACAGCGACTTTTGAGTCTGGTGCGCCAGGCAGTTGATACTTATGATATGATTCAGGACGGAGACCACATCGCAATCGGCATCTCAGGTGGAAAAGACAGCCTGACTTTGCTCTATGCCCTGCACGGTCTTCAAAAATTCTATCCCCGCAAATTTTCCCTCTCCGCAAGCACCGTCGACATGGGAATTGATACGATGAATCTTGAACCGATCCGAAAACTCTGTGAAGACTTTGGTATTCCCTACTCCGTCGTCTCCACCCAGATCGGCAAGATCCTCTTCGATATCCGAAAAGAGTCCAATCCCTGCTCACTCTGCGCCAAAATGCGAAAGGGCGCATTAAACGATGAGGCACTGCGACTCGGCTGTAACAAGATCGCCTATGCTCATCATCAGGATGATCTGATCGAGACTGCCATGATGTCTCTGATCTACGAGGGACGATTCTATGCTTTCCCACCAGTCACTCATCTTGAGAAGACGAATCTCACGGTCATCCGCCCGCTGATGCTCGTCAAAGAAGGGGATGTCAGGGGTTTCCGCAATCTCATGCAGCTTCCTGTCTGCAAGAATCCCTGTCCAGCCGACGGTCACACGCGCAGAGAGTATGTCAAACAGCTTCTGATCGGCATCGACCACGAAAACCGCGGTGCAAAAAAGCGCATCTTTCATGCGATCGTAAATGGAAATATCCCGGACTGGACTTCTACACAGAAAAAAGACGACGAAGAATCACAAAAATAAACATCTATGCTATCCATCCCACACCTAAAGGCGTGAGCTTTTCGCGCATTCATTGTAAAAAAGTAAGATCCCTGTTTCCAGTCGATGTAGGCGACGGACTTTTGCAGCTCGTTGATGGATTAGAGCAGGGCTTCTCTCTTCTCGGCAGTAGCAAGGAAAAGAAAAACTGGTAAAATAAAAGTATTCAATAAAAGAACGGTTGATCACTCTGGTCAGCCGTTCTTTTATTGTTTTATAGGAAACTAGAGATTATGCCATCGGAATTCTGGAAAAAGTTCCGGGTTATTTACGTCATGAGAGGTTGTTTGGCGTCATTGGTCAGCATATCGAGAAACAGCTGTACCTGCGGAAGTTTGGCATAGAGGTGCTTGTAAAGCACATAGGTACTGCGAAGAAACGGAGATCCATCTTCCATATAGAGATCCTCGGTGTAACCGTCGAAATCATTCAGACAAATTTTGGGCAAGATACACCAGCCAAGACCGTACCTTGCCATCTCCTTGCAGGCATCAATGCTGTCGATCCACATGTGCGGGCGCAGATTGGCCAGATTGTGTGCAAGAAGCCAACGGTCGATGCGGGTGCTTAAATCGGAGTCGGTGTGACGCCCGATATAGGGATAGTTGGTGAGTGGTCTGCCCTGGTTCTCTTTGCTGCATACCAAGCACATCGGTTCTGTGGAGATCAGCTGGCAGGCTTCATCCCAGGCATAGTGACCGCGGATAATCGCGATCGAGATCTCATCCCGGGTTAAGAGCTGAAAGAGATGTTTGCTTTGTCCCGTCGTAATCTGCACATCGACAAGGGGATAGTTGTCGGTGTAGAGTTTTAAAATGCGTGGAAGGTAGTAGTGGGCGATGTTCAGAGAAGATCCGAGGCGGATGGTTCCACAGATCTGATTCTGAGACATTAGAACCTGCCCCTTTAATTTTCGGCTGTTCACAAGGATTTCTTTCGCGTAGGGGAGAATCTGCTCACCGGCGGGGGTGAACAGAATTCCCTTTTTTGAGCGGAGAAACAGGGTACACTGCAATTCCTCCTCCATTTTTTGAATGCGCTTGGTGATCGCTGGTTGGGTCATATAGAGTTTCTGTGCCGTTTTTGTGATGTTTTTTGTCTCATTTAAGTCTAAGAGAAGTTCATAGTCTTTTTCGTCCATAAAATCTTACCGTTCTTTCTTTTTCTTTTCTTTTATTTCCTTTTTTGTTGTTTCCTTTTCTTTTATTCCAGATAGTTATTGATAACGATAAAATTATACCATTTTACTTTATAATACACAAGATGTATAGTAAAGATAACAAAAAACGGAGAAAAAATAAGGGGAGGAGTTGTAAAAAATGTACGGGTGAATTTTGTGTTTGGCGGGATGACACCAAATCGAATAAATTACAGATAAACGCAAATGAAATATGAAAAGGAGAGGAAAGTATATGGGTTTACAGGTCGTTGCATTGTTATTCCTTGTTGGGGCGATTGTTCTTGGGTTTACGAAAAAAATGAATGTGGGAATTGTGTGTTTTGGTCTTGCACTTGTTCTTGGAACATTAGGGGGAATGAACGCAGGGGATATTTACAAAGGATTTCCGTATAAACTGTTTGCAACCTTGTTGGGAACGATGATGTTTTTCAGTTTACTTCAGCAGAATGGTACATTGGAAAAAATATCGAAGCGTCTGATTGGACTTTGCGGAAAAAACACCTTCCTTGTTCCGATTATTGTGTATGTGGTCAGCTTTGTGCTGTCGGCAGCGGGACCAGGCGCAATCAGTGTACAGTCAGTAACCGTCATCTTTGCAGTTTCGCTGTCTGTCCAGATGAATGTCAACCCGATTCTGATGGGTGTCATGGCAATCCTTGGAGCGGTTGGGGGAACGGCTTCTCCGATTGCTCTCACCGGAATCATTGTGGGAGATTTGCTGACG
Source organism: Brotaphodocola catenula (assembly GCA_020686985.1). Classification (GTDB taxonomy): domain Bacteria; phylum Bacillota; class Clostridia; order Lachnospirales; family Lachnospiraceae; genus Brotaphodocola; species Brotaphodocola catenula. The sequence goes on along the minus strand of JAJEPU010000030.1, from coordinate 1,908 downwards.
GAAATGGGAATTGAGGGACTTAGCAATCAGATCTTTCTCGGTGTGTCAATCTCAAATCTGATCTGTGCGATTGTGATGTACATTGTGCTTGGCGGTTACAAGATTCGTGCGACAGTGTCGAAAACTTCAGATAAGGCGAACGATCATTTTGCAGGAAAAAGGGATTTATCAGGAAACAGGTAGAAAGGAGATTTAAGATACGATGAGCGATAGCTATTATGCATATGTTGGATGTCGGACAACGAAAGAGCGCAAGGCGAGAGGAAAAGGAATTCGTGTGTACCGTGTTGAACGTGGAGTGTGGAAATTATTGCAGATTGCAGAGGGACAGGTAAATCCGTCTTATCTCTGTCTCAATAAAAAGCAGGATCGACTGTATGCGATTCACGGCGATTTCTCGGAGGTCAGTGCCTATGTGGTGGGAGAGGACGGAACGCTCACTTACCAGAACACAACCGAAACTTATGGGACAAATCCGGTTCATTTGACGCTTGATCAGACGGGAAAGTGGCTGTTTGTGGCAAATCTGCAGACTGGTGGAGTATCTGTGATTCCGATTGAGGCGGATGGATCACTCGGAAAGATTAAGGAATTAAAGTTTATTTCCGGAAATGGCGGTCCGGGCTATATCTCTCATCCGCATCAGGTTTGTCAGGATAAGAGTGGAAAATGGCTTCTCGTCCCATCTCAGGGTCGCCTTCAGGAAGTGGGGAAAATAACAGTATTTTGCATTGACTCTGAGGCGGGCGATTTGAAAGAGACGTTTCTTGTAAAGGGAAGAAGTGGATCAGAGCCTAGACACTGCGTCTTTCATCCAAATAACCAATTTTGCTATTGCCTGAATGAGAAGGACAGCACGGTAACTTGCTACTATTTTGATGAGAAGAGTGGTCATCTGGAACCGAAGCAGATTTTAACGACACTTCCTGAGGATTTCCCAGGCGATGGCTGGGCGAGTGCGATCGAGATCGGCGTAGATGGCAGATTTCTCTATCTCTCCAACCGAAAACATGACAGTGTGACCGTCTTTGGGCTGGATCAGGAGACTGGTCGCATGACTTACCTGCAAAATATCAAGACACGCGGAGAACAGCCACGCTTTATCACGAGAAATCCAGATGGAACCCAGCTTTTGGCGGCGAATGAACTCACCGATACGATCTGCCTGATGGATATTGATCCGAAAACGGGTCTGCTCTCTTACAGTGGAAGCGAGATTCAGGCAGAAAGTCCTGTCTGCGTGATTTTTAAAACCAACGCAGAATCCAAATAAATGCTTTTCTAAAATTTTTTGAAGTTTTACAAGGCGAGAAGAGCAGTAAAATAAAGAATAAAGAGAGACAAAAACAGAACGAAAAGAAAACAGGATCAAAATAAGAGAGTGAAAGAGAAGCACTTTTGTTTTGATCCTGTTTTTATATTTTCGAATATTTTCAATATTGTGACTATATTCATGATGGGGGTTATTGTGTAGAAGTAGAAATTGCTTAGAATTGGATTGATAAAAAATAAAATAAAAGTAGTAACGAATAGTGGCGATAACAAGCGATAATATTTCCAAAAATGATTAAATGTATTTATATTACGTTCTATGTAAATAACATAAACCAATCCAACACACTCCACCCTTCCTCACATTACTACTACAAATCATCCCAAAATCTCCCCAAAACAACAACCTAACTACCACCAAATTAATCAACTTGAAAAGCCAAATAACATTTTTAAAACCTCCTTCCCACTCTTGACATTACAAATTAGTTGTATTATCATCTAAATTAGTTGCATATACATCTATCTGTCATTTACTCATCATGGATCACAATATTAACCTGAATTATTCACAGCAAAGCCGTGAGTGTGGCTGAAAGCCACATAGTTACTGTATTTTAATTGCATATTGCTTTT
>JAJEPU010000002.1 GCA_020686985.1 Brotaphodocola catenula | reverse complement strand
GTATGAATTATTATAGCAGAATGGCGCTTTCATCTCGGTCATTGAATGGCCGAGGATTCCCGCTTAGATGTCCTAAACAGAATTCCGGGTGTAACTCCACCCACACTGTTTACTGTAAATCCTCCACTGATTACATCCACCGGATATACCAGATTTGAAAAAGCTTCATCTTGATTTTGGGTTTCCTGCGTATCTGTCGATTCAGATTCTGCTTGTGCATTACTCTGTTCGGAGCTTTCTTGCTGATTCTGCTCGTTCTCTCCATTCGGATTTGTCCATCTAGGCACGTTTGGATTCCATAGTCCATTTTCATCAACCCAATAACCATCGAGCTTGATTGTTTGTCCTTCTGCACGCTTTCCATCTGGTAAACGATACTTCCAACTTCCATCTTCCTGATACCATTCACCACCACTCTGATCCCACTGTGATGTTTCACTGTTCACTGCCAATACTGGTTGTGTACACCCCAGCGCCAGCAGAAGTGACATCATTGCTAATACTTTTCGCTTTTTCATCGTTCGTCCCTCTTTCCCCTTGTATTTATTTGTATTTCTGTTTTCTTGCATGGCAGGTATACCAAATTTTTTAATGCAAATGGTCGCCCTCAAGGTGACATTTTTCCTATAAAAACCGCCCGATCATCTGTGGGGCATCTCCCCTCTCCAAATGACCGGGCGCTCTAAAACCATTATCTACTCAATTTCATCGAATTCTCTCATACAATTTTTTATTCAGTTCATCATAAGAATCCCACGCGCCCGCAGGAATCTGAATCTTTGTATAAGTGAAAACTTCTTTTATCCTGTCCATAATTTGTCTGCTATGCAATCCTGTCTTTTGAAAAATAATCTCATCGGTAACAGAAATAATTTCATGCGCAGTAAGATTCCGAATTGTTTTTTCTACGGTTCGAAGATCATCTGTAATTTTTACAAGTCGAACCTCTTTTTTTAGGTAATAATCAATCAAGACTTTCAAGTGAATCGAATAAATATTTCCACATCGAAAATTCCCCTGAAATCCACGGTTCAGGCAATCGAGCATCTCCGTTCCGCGGAGTCTCTTTATACTCCACATTCTTCCAAATGCTCCATCCTCACAATATTCACTCAAATCGATATGTTTCTGGTTTCTCAATACCATCTCAAATAAATCCACAATCAAAGGTGTGATTCCTCGAATAAAATCTACATACTCTCCTCTCTTCACTTTTATGTCAAGATTTAATGCATACTCAAAACATTTTCTGCCATTTCCACTCCGAACAGGCAGACAGTCAAAATCCAGATCCCATAAAATTCTGTCCACACTCTTAAAATCAAGAAGCTGGCGATAGTATGCCATTTGAAGCAGTTGCAGATAAGATTCTGTTTCTGATGCTGGCAGAGTTCTTGCAACATCAATTCCTGCCTGATAATTGTAAACGGATATGTGTCGTCTTATGATCTCTATCTTTTTCAGTGCAGTAAGAGACGGGCACTGAATAATCCTGCAACGATTCCTCGCATCTGGCTCATTGTCCTCATTCAACTCCCATAAAAGTTGTACTTCATAACCCTTATGAAGATGTTCATTCATTTTTCGCTCCGGAGTCGACACCTGAACCAGTTCCGCCCGATATTCTCCCATCGTCTGCAAAACGAGAAGCCCACTTTTCATCGATGGAGTCCCAGAAGAGATATTCAAAAGCAAACGATCTGTATCATCCAGCTCTTTTGATAACCGGTGAATAATCCGTCTAAATTCTTCGTAGAAATAATCAAAATCCTGAACTTCCACCAAATCAGGACGCTCAATCATTTCATACGTCATTTTGCGATGTTGTAACTCTGCCAGTTTTTCAAGACAGTAGAGATAGCGGTTATCTTTTTTGTGATTATCTAAGATCTCTTTTGACATATACAAGACCACTTTGTCTGGTCTGAAAAATCGACAGATATGAAGCAGAGATCCATCTCGATAATTTGACATAGAGATCGGATCTGTACCCCCAACCGGTGAAAACAAAATTACTTTTCCCATATTTACTTTTCTTTTCCATCTCCCATCAAAGTAAACGATCACCCTCTGACAACATTCTTATCAGATAATGATTACTTCCTCGTTTTGAATTTTTTCATTCACCCCAAACAAAGTAACCTCTCCATATCCGGTGATTCTGTAAATCCGCACACTATCCTCACCTTCATGGATCAGTCTAGGCACTTCTGCAACCAGATTGTGATATAACTTTTCGGAAATCATCGCCTCAAATGCTGACTTTTGTACACGAAATCCATAACCATTCATTTTCTTTGCAAATGCATTTCTCCGTTTGTTGCTGACAATATCGTAGATAACCAGAATATATATCTTTTTCTCAACTGTTGTCTCCGTATTCCAAAAATAATTTTCCATTCCATCACCTATCTATTATCGAATCATCACAGGAACATATTCGGACGGATCTCCTGTTTCTAACGCTTTCACAAGTTGCCCCACCTGTAAATCCAACGCACGCCGAAAACTCACACTATAATTGATATACGACAGATATTTGTTTTGTGTTCTAAACTTTGTCTCCAACTTCTGCATATATGCCTTGAATCCCTCTTTCTCCAAAAAGATTCCCGGCATATCTTCTTCTGTGTGGAAATTCGCTCTCATGATTTCATGTCCATTTATCATACTCAATGCCGTTGAATCAATCAGAACTGCCCGCCATTCTTCCATCAAATCACTCGCCAGTGTCGGATGTTTCTCTCTGTCCTTATGCATGATTCCAAAGTAAGGATTGAGCCCCTTCCCCTCTAATTTTCCATAAATCTCATTCAATATGATGGAATATCCAAGACTGATCATCGAATTAAACGGATCAAGCGGTGGTCTTTTGGATCGCCCTGTAAATGCAAATTCCGGATCAATCAATTTTCCCAATGTCTTGAAATATATCTTTGCCGAATGTCCTTCATATCCCATCAATTGTTCAATATCTTCCGCTGAATCCACCTTTTTCTTCATGTACATCATTTCATCGATTGCTCTGGAAGTCTCGATGTTTTTATGTCGTCCATATCGTCTCAAAATAACGGACTGATTATGAATTTTCGCTGAAATAATTCTCTTAGAAAACGCAAGATTAAATGCATCATCCTGCACCAGTTCTGCCTGTCTTCTCTGGCGCTGTGTATTTACATGAGAAGTCGACACCAGTCTTCCAAAATACGAACCATGAGTTGAGTAAAAGATAACCGTCACACCACGTTTCAGACATTCTGCCATACACTGCGTAGTCAGCTGAACTTTACCAAACACTTCAATTACTTCCAGAACTTCAAGCGGAATACTTTTTAACATTCCATCCTTATATTTCACCTGAAATCTGTTCTCCGCCACTCCAATAACCGCTCCCTGCTCACAAACATACAAGTAGCTCATTCACATTCCTCCGATCAACGTACCATGTACTTGCGTACCTCTGCAATGATTTCTGAGTTCCTGTAAAATTCTGTTTTCCTCCTTTGCAAATTATTTTGATTATAGTCCCCTGACGGGGCTTCTTTTGTTTCAATCTTAAAGCGAAATTGTATGACTTCATGACTGCTAAAAATTTTTCGTCCCCTATCGGGGTCTTTTTAATTTCAATTGCGATGAGGGAAAGCTCACAGGTCGGCGCGATGAGGGTTTTCGTCCCCTATCGGGGTCTTTTTAATTTCAATCGTTTCAGAATGAGTATGGTGTGACGGTTCAGATGGTTTTCGTCCCCTATCGGGGTCTTTTTAATTTCAATCTACTTTCGGGTTAATCATGTGGAATTTCTTCATGATCGTTTTCGTCCCCTATCGGGGTCTCTTTAATTTCAATCGGCGTTATAAATTGTAGTAAGGAGACAGCGGTTTTCATTGTTTTCGTCCCCTATCGGGGTCTCTTTAATTTCAATGTAGACACAACGGAGTACAAGCCAGAGAAGAGCCGGTTTTCGTCCCCTATCGGGGTCTATTTAATTTCAATGCATAAATGTTAGAGCTTAAAGTTAACAAAAAAGACGCGTTTTCGTCCCCTATCGGGGTCTCTTTAATTTCAATTAAGTATCACCCTTGTGCTAGACCTGTACCTAACAAATAGTTTTCGTCCCCTATCGGGGTCTCTTTAATTTCAATTGGTTGCACGTAGACACATACGCAACAGAAGACGGGGGGTTTTCGTCCCCTATCGGGGTCTCTTTAATTTCAATAATGGCTCAATTCTGTCGAACGTACATGGGAAACTCTCGTTTTCGTCCCCTATCGGGGTCTCTTTAATTTCAATGAGATGAAAATGGAATGGAAGTCTCCCATGATTGGGTTTTCGTCCCCTATCGGGGTCTCTTTAATTTCAATAGTTTACAAAGAAAGTAACCATCAAGTTCAACAAAACTGTTTTCGTCCCCTATCGGGGTCTCTTTAATTTCAATGAGATGAAAATGGAATGGAAGTCTCCCATGATTGGGTTTTCGTCCCCTATCGGGGTCTCTTTAATTTCAATTTTAGCAAAGCAAATTTTAAATTCAGGAGGGAATTGGTTTTCGTCCCCTATCGGGGTCTCTTTAATTTCAATCTAGCTAACCGCAACAAATATAGTTGCAATGTGGGTTTTCGTCCCCTATCGGGGTCTCTTTAATTTCAATAGGGAATATACACATACAATGCAGACGCGCGCCGTGAGTTTTCGTCCCCTATCGGGGTCTCTTTAATTTCAATCAGATAGCAGAAAATAACAGGCAGTGCACACGTTCGTTTTCGTCCCCTATCGGGGTCTCTTTAATTTCAATGGCTATAATAATAAGATCTATTGCGTGGGAGAGTGTTTTCGTCCCCTATCGGGGTCTCTTTAATTTCAATCCTCTCCCTCGAATCCCTTATGGATTCTGGGCTTTGAGTACGGTTTACGGCGCAAATACAATTTCTTGTATTTTTGCCGTTCTCCGCAACCTCAAATTCACCGCAAAGCCTTATTTTAAGCCTTACGGCGCAAAATGCTTATTTTACTACTTCAATTTGTCCGAGTCCCATGTCATATAACTTTCCATGGTATCGGGTACACTTACAAATATGAGGAGATACACCCAGTCGAGTATCCTGATTATGTTTATGAATCTGATAATTCTTCGCTAAGGTATTTCTAAAAATCTTATCGGTTATCATCAGACCATCTTCCTCGAATAAAGAGTATATCACAGTTTTAGATAAAAATCCACACCCGCTTCCAAGCCATACACAGTTTTCTCTCTGCTCTCCTCTTCTAAACTTTGAATAAAAATGCTTCTGGCAAATCTCCTGAAAGTAATTAAGTGCCTTAAAAATATCCTCAATCGAATACGGACACTCACTGCTGTCCAGAGAAATGTCAAAATAAATATCCGTTCCCGGAATCAGCGCTTCTCTGAAAATCGGCAGAACTTTCTCTTCTCGCTTCATCGTATAATCTACTTTTTGTGCAAGCATCATAGAATCTTTATTTAAAGGTTCACTGTCACTTACAATTAAACCTGACAGATTACAGTTGACCGCATCCCGATCCGCTGTTCCCTCTCTCTTGAGTGTGTGAAACGCAATTGTTTCTAATTTTTGAGTCTCTGCACCCAGGAACTTATCTCGCCGTACCATTCCTGCTCCTGTTGTCCGAACAGTGTTGTAAATTTCCTGACGAATCTGTCCATATCTGCGCTCATTCGTTCCACATTCCCAGGCAAGCAGTGCCGTGCGAATCATCCCTTTTAAAGTGCTTCCCGGAACATACGGCATTCCATAAGCATCCTTTATAAAAGCAAGAATCTCTCGCGGTGATCCGCTCTTTCCCTGAGCTTCAAACATCGCATCTCTTGCGTCTAATTCATAACGACTCCATTTTTTATAATCGTTCTCTGAAAATCCCTGCTCCTTCAGCCACTTTCCAAGATCTCTGGCATTCTTGTCCAGCATATAGCGCAGATAACTCTCTCCCAACCCTTTTCGGCAAAGATCTGCATACATTTTCTCAATATCTGGCACAAGTGCTCTCTTTTTTACTGGAAGATAAATATACTCTTTTTTTCCAATCTTTTCACCAGATCCCACTGCCACCGGACTAAGTGTATGGATTTTTAATCTGTAATGTTTCAAAAAATTATTCATTTAATTTTTCTATACCTCCAGAAATAATGCCTTCGCATATCGATAAACTGGATGTTTTCCTCCCTGAGATACGTCAAAGACTCCGCCCTTAAACGTATTCTTGAAGCAGGAACCCGCTGAGAAAACATACAGATCCCGTTTTTTCCGGAATTCTTCTGCATAAGTTTCCGATGCCACAAATCCTGAACGCTTTTCCATCTGATATACAGCATTTTGCAAAGCATGATCAAGCTCCTGATCCTCCGGCAGTGCGACAGAAAGAAGCATATGCGAATTTCCTGACTTTTTCTGCAACAGCTCCATGAGTTTTTCTGTCTTTTTTCCGAAGCAAAACTCAAACTTTCCAAGTCCTTCCGACCGCTTTCCACCGATTCCGGTATAGGACAATGCTTCCAGAAGTTCCTCCATCAACATTTTCTCTTTTAAAGATTCCGCCGCTGTGATGATGTATAATCCACAATGATCAGAGAAGCGATACGTTCCCACATGATATGGCAATGTATCTGCCTTTTCTCCAGCTTCCTCATAGAGACGCACCGATGCCAGAACACGCTGGTACGAAACACCAAAATCCTCCATCGGATTGTTTTCCAGATTCAAATTTCCAGAAAGATATTCCTCCAATTTTTCCACAGGCAAAAACTGCATTTTTCTAACCGTTCTCTTTTCTGAGTATGTCTGCGATCCATCTCCCTCGACATACAACAACGGCTTTGGGATCAGATAAGTGTCACCAACAAACGGAAATGCATCCGAAAACAGTAATCTTCCCTGCTCGACTGCACTCAAAAGTTCATTTTCTCTCCCCAGTCGCATTGCCTCCATATAGAGTGCAGAGAACAAGGTGTCTGCATGAAACGTCATTGCACTGTCATTGAGCAGTCCTGTCCCAAGATGGACATCCGTTAAAAACTTGAATTTATAGACTGAATATTCCACTTCAATCATTCCTCCACCTTTATACTTCGTCCAAAATTGCCTGACAGAGATCCATAATCTCCCCCGGCACATCGCCCACTACCACATCTGCCTGAAGATCATGGAAACGCACCTTTCCATATCCGCGGGAACCATTTCCGCCAAGATAATCATATTCCAAAAGCTGAAATCCCTCTTTCAGGATCTCAAAATCTCTCTCCATCTCTTTCTCCGCATTGTCCCCATATGCCTCGTAGATAATATCGAGCGGGAACTTTGCTCCTCTAATGACTCTCTCAATCTGTCTCGGGTTTGCAACAGCCGTCGTTCTCTTGATGCTGTTCTCAAACTTGACTTCTGTCTTGCTGGTAACACCCTGTTTCTTCAGTTCCTCCCAGTTGCTTAGAATCATATCGGAAAAAAGTACCTTGCTTGTCTTGATTTTGCCCTTTGAACAGCCGAAAAGATTCGTCAGACATTCTGCATCATCATCCGGTGTCGGCGCAAGCATTGTATTGTAACGCTTTGCAAGCAGAGATCTCATCTTTCCTTTCAGACTGCTTCCCGGAATCATCGGATGACCACTCTTGACATCCTTGATCACCGGAGCGTCCACAGCACCAATTGCAGAAAATGCACTTGAACCACCGATATGCATTCCTGTCACTACCTCAATCGTTCCTGTAATCTGTACCTTCGCAAACATTTTTCTCCTCCTTAGCAGTTCCCTGATTATTCTTCTCGTTCTTTTCTGATTGCCTTAATCTCTTAATCGCTTAATCTAATCTCTTCCACCATTGTAACGATGAAATGCTACCAGTGCCTCCATATATCGGCTGAAATACAGAAATTTTTCTTTGCTTCCCGATATATGATCAAGATAGAAACGCAACTTTGCCTTCTCTGCAAAATCCTTCACATCTGGATTTCGTCCTTCCTCATAGACAATCCGCACTTTCAGATAATTGATTCTTCCAATGATCTCCGGTGTCAGTTTATCGCCCTTAATCTCCATCACATCACTGTAAATATCCGAAGACATCGCCAGAATATTGCGAATCTGAGAAGTACTGAGCTTGATGTTTCCTCTTCGATCCCGCTCCAGACTCTCAATCACCTGTTCCGCCAGATCCACATAGTTTTCTTCATTCAAGGCAACAAAATCTGATTTTTCCTGTCTCATTTTTCCTCTTCCTCTCTGTTAAAATAAACATAAATATAGATTGCTGTGACGAGTTCCCGCCGATTCTCTCCCTCGATCCAACCATACATCTTATTTGCAAACTCCTTGTACGCTTCTCTCTGCTCCGGCAAAGCATCTTCTCCTGGCTCCATCCTCGACAACAGATACACATATCTTGCACGATTGATCGTCTCTGTTCCTCTGAGCAATTCTAATAACTTATAGAGGAACGCCTTTCCATATCCATCTGTCTGCCGGAAAAAATGCTGAATCGCGATGTATTTTTCATTTATAACACGATCCATGTATACCCTCCATGGATATACGCCAGACTTCTCAAACAGGGTAATTCCATCCTTTTCCTTCAACTGTTTTGCAGTCTTCTCCAGCTCTTCGACTTCCCTCGCCATAATGTTGATCGGATATCCTGCGTGGTAGATTCCAACTCCGGCGGATATTGTGAGAGTCCTCTGGGTGAATTTTGCAAATGCCACTCGAATATCCTTATAGCCATTCAAAACATCGTTCCAGGCTCCTGCGAGAAAAATATCGTCTCCACCGGAGTACACAATCATTACGTCACGCTTCTTGTCTCTCAGAATCTTGTTTATGTAAAACTTAAAGAACAGGGATAACTGTCTGGACAAGGTTGCAGTACGCGAAATCGTTATATAACGTCCTGCAACATCCCTTCTGTAAAAACCATTGATCAATGTCTGTCCGAGATTGTCCACATCCGCACGAAGGATTCCAATTCGCTTGATTCCCTTCGCTCTCTGCGCCAGCTCCTCAAAAGAATCTTCCGTCGTGTAATCTCCGACCCACAATTTTGTTGCAACATGCTTACCTGTAAAAATCTTATTCTTGGAATATGCCCGCACATACTGCTCAGACTCCATCAGTTCAGTCAAACCATCCTGTGAACATCCCGACAAATATCTCTCACCCGGAAGGGGAAGACTATCCTCAAACTCCGATTTTGTGACAACAAAAAAATCCTGATGAATCACGTCGGAGGAAATCTTCTCCAACCGGTCACAGATCTTACACTTTCCTGCGGAATTTACTTTTCCGGTTCGTCTGCAAATGATACATTCTCTCTCACCATCACGCTTTCTGCTGTTCAGATAGCGAATCTGCCCTGCATCATAGCGATGTGTCTTCTTTGAGGCGATCGTCCTGGAAATCGTGCGATAGAGTCCGGAATAGCTCCCCTCCGGAACATTTTGCAAGTTGTTTAAACTACACGGCACATAGGCACTTGCGACATACAAAGCCGTATCAAACGTCTGTAAAAACCACTGATTTACCTTTTGTTCCTGCTCCTCTATGATCATTCGCGTCTCACAGGTGTTCGGGAGAATCATATAGCAGTGACCACCGCCCGTATAAATCAGGTTTGCTCTCGAGAGTGACAATGCCGTCAAAAGCTCATCCGCCATGTGTTCCATCAGAATTTCCAGATAAAAGCTCCTTGCTCGAAGTCCTTTCAATGCCCCTGAACTGTTGATCGTGTAAATGAATTTCTGAATTCCCGATATATCCATCGAATACAGGAGAAACATATTTTCATTTTCACACGCTTTTGCTTTCGCGTACAATTTTTTCTTATAGCTGGGTTCTTTCTGTTCCTCCAAGTACTGCTGAATACACTGGGCAACTCCTGCGGTTATTTTCACATGGTCAAAAAGCGAAATGTCTTCAACTTCTTTTACCGCTGTGGAAGATGGAACGTAAGATAAGTTTGCTTCAAGCACTGCCAAAAGAGAATTCAGATACTCTTCTGTAAATGCAATTCCTCTCAGATTTTCTGTGATATTTGCCAGAACTTTTTTATAAAATTCTTTCGTCATCTTGATCTGCTGTTGCTGAGGATAATTGATCGTTCCCTCATCATCTAAAATCTGCTCTGCATAATGGTAAACAGACTGATTTCCATTCAAAAGATTAAAGACACTGCTCAGTGGAACATTTCGATCAAACATTCCACCCTCCGGCAATTCCTCTTTCTCTCTGCGGTCTGTCGCAGATGCAACGTTATCTGCATAATACGTCAGATACGCCAGCGATTTTTCTGAGATTTTCGCCTGATTTAGTTCCTTTGCATGATGGTAACGAACACAGTTTAAAATCTCTTCATCTTCGATTCCAATCACATCTCTCAGATATTCATAGCCACTCTGACTGTGAGTTTTCATATTACCTGTGCGGAAAATCACTTTTCCAATATCATGAAGCAGGCTTCCAATCACAAGTTTTATCTGCTTTTCCTGCATATTTACTTTATCCTCCCCTCTTTTACAAGCTCATACGCTCCCATTCCAAGCCCTGTCTTGATTCCAATTCCCGAATACGTTCCAAACTCAAACAGCATATTCGCGAAATTTGCCATCGTCTGTGTTCCTGTCAACCGAAGCGTCAGGCTTCCGAGAAATGCCGGAACTCGTATTCCCTCCATATCAAACCGAACACTCCTCAAATCATATTTTACAAGTCTGGTATCCTGACAAAGCTGATCCAGAGTGTCTACATCCATCATGACGTTTTCTTCCACAGATGCATCATACTTATTCATCAGGCTCTGATAGATACAGCGAATGTCCGGATAAAAAATATATTGTCCCTGTTGTTTAAATGCTGTCGGTGTCAGAAATTGTAAGGATACAAACTTGTCTGCATCTTCTTTATAAAATTGTTGCATCATCTCTGAAAGTGTCTTTTTCTGAAATTCCTTTTCCCTTATCTGAACTGTGATTTCATTTCTCTTCAAATAAAAATCAGATAACTTTTCCAGAGTCTGATGCAAAATAATGTCTTCTGCTTCCTGATTCAACGCATTTACAATCCAATACCACTCTTTATTTTTTATTTTCAGATACTGGGAAAATGGATGGAGGCGCGACTGATGAAGAATCTCCGCATACTCTTCGGGAATTAATTCCATCAATACTCCGTGAAAAAGGGATGACATTCTGTGATTCAGAGCCCCTGAACTTTCTAATTTCATGATTAATTGTGCTGGCATTTTCTGTCCTTTTCATTTGAATTTCTGTACTTGTTTTTCTTTTTATTATAAAACGACCTCATTGCTTTTACAATGGCAATTCCTGTTTTCTTTCTCAATGAGTATATCAAATTTCATATTTAAAATGGTCGCCCTCAAGGTGACATTTTCCCTATAAAAAACCGCCCGATCATCTGTGGGGCATCTCTTCCCTCCAAATGACCGGGCAGTCTGAAAGTTGTTATTGACAGATTCTGTATTTATCACAGCATCACCACAAGCGCGACCGTAATCAGCACAATGCTGATCAGGATAGAAAGGGAGTTGACCGCGCTCGACAGTCCGAAATCTCCTTTGAGTTCTGCGGTAAACGCCGGAGCGATGCTCGCGATCGGTGCAAGGAAGGTGATTACAAGCGCCTGGCGGTACTCAAGCGGAAACGGCAGGAAAAAGTAGGATGCCAGAGCAAAAAGAATTCCCACAAGATAGCGCGTCGAGAGAATTTTCACAATATCTCCGATCTGCTCCCGATCCCCGCTCAGATGAAAGCCGACACCGATCATCAGCATCGCCATAAAGACATTCGCATTTCCGATGATTCCCGCATACTCGATAATCGGCTGAGGCAGGGACAGATGGCAGAATGCCAGAATCGTCATGAACACATAGGTCAAAAGCGGAATGCTCTTTGAAAGTCTCTTAAAAATCGGGCGGAAATCAAATTTGCCATTTCCCGACTTCACCATATCTGCGACACTGCATGATCCGCCCATACAGATGAAGCTGTTTCCGCAGTCAAACAGGCTGACTGCCATGACTCCGACAGGTCCGAGAAATCCCTGCGCAAACGGCATCGCAAAATTTCCAATGTTGCATCCGGAAATATTCAGGATCGCAAACGACTGATGCTCGCGTCCCCGCTTCCGGTAAAGGACTGCGCCGACTCCGATCATGAACACACCGAACAGAAACCCCATGACCATCAGAAGCAACATCGAGGTCTCCATCTCTCTTCCCGAGAAGTTTGTGATAATCGCCGCTGTCAGGGTAATCTTGACCACGATCTTACTCAAAACATGGAAATCATCCTCCGCAAAAAATCCGATGTTTCGCAGAACATATCCAAGAAGAATGATTCCCACAAAACAGCCTGCATGAACCAGTATCTCTCCCATAACCTTTTTCTCCTCTTCCTTTTCTCTTCACTCTTTCTCTTTTTTCTTTGTACTTCTTTCTTTATTATTGCTTTCAAGTTGACGCAAGCATCGACTTGGCGCATCACATATAACATACCATTTTTTACAGCAAAAAATCCCGCAAGCGGGATTTTCTGTTTTTAATCTGTATACTCTCTATGCTTTTGTCTTTCATGCATACACTTTGCGATCCCCATCCACAAAAGCGAAGGACATTCCCTCTGAGTCATCTTATGAATACATCATCATCTGCGAGATCGCCGGCTTGAGTCGTCCTGCTACAACCACCGCAAGTACGCAGAGAATATAGTCCGGTGCCATCGTGCCTACACAGTACACGACAAAGATTTCTTTCCAGCCAATCGGATTGGCAAGCAGGAAGTTCGCGATCATGTAAAAATAGATCAGACCCATTCCATAATATACCACAAATCCTGCTGTCGCCGGAATCATCATTGGAAGTGCGTGCATCGTGTGCATTCTCTCATTCAGGAATCCCATCACCCACGCAGCAAACGCAAAGCCCAAAAGAAATCCGAATGTCGGCTTCAACAGATATGCCGGACCACCGCCGGACGCAAACACCGGAATTCCGATCAGACCAACGATCAGATATGTCGCCACACTCATGAATGCCTGATTGGACGAGAGCAGAAGTCCCGCAAGCAAGACAAAAAACCACTGCATTGTGAAATGCATGTCCGTCAACGGCATCGGAATCGTAATCTTGATAAATGCACCTGCCGCAATCAGTGCTGCAAACAATCCACAAACCGCAAGGCTCATGGACGCCCCCCTCTTTTGTTTAATCAACTCAGTATCTCCTTCCCTGTTCTGTATTTAACAATCTCATTATAACAGGTTTTTCTCTCTTATTCCATTACAATCACTATTTTTCTGTCACTATTTTGCCATAAAGAAAAGCACCTCCCTAGGAAGGTGCTTTTCTTGTATGTCTCACTTTATTTTTCTCAAATCGGCCACGTCGATCTGAGAATTTTTTTATAAGTAAATGGGCGCTCAATTACATGCGCTCCGGAGCCTCGAAACCGAGAACGTGGATACAGGTCGTCAGAACGTCCTTCGTCAGCGTGATCAGCTGAATCCAGCTTGCCTGACGAGCCTTGTCTTCCTCCGCAAGGATTCGATTGTCATGGTAGAAGCTGTTGAATGCATTGGACAGCTCGTAGATATACTGGCAGATCTTATGCGGTGCGGTCTCTGCAAATGCATTCTCCATCACATCATTGAAGCGTGCAAGGCGAAGCATCAGATCCTTCTCTGCATTTCCCACTGCCGGAAGAATCTTTGCGTCTGCCGGTGCAGTCTCTGCCTGAGTTTCCTGATACTTGTTCAGAATCGACTTGATACGAACGATCGTGTACAGGATGTACGGACCGGTATTTCCTTCGAAGGAGATGAAGCGGTCAAGGTCGAAGACATAATCCTTGGATGCCTGGTTTGTCAGATCGCCGTACTTCAGCGCAGCAAGTCCAACGGTCTTTGCAGTCTCCTTTGCCTCCTCCTCAGATACGGTGCGGTTCTCCATGATACGATCATAAACAGCAGAATCAATGTCAGCGATCAGACGCTCGAGACGCATGACTCCGCCCTCTCTCGTCTTAAACGGCTTGCCGTCCTTTCCGTTCATCGTACCGAATCCGATATGAATCATCTCGGTCTCCGGCTTCACATAGCCTGCCTTTCTCGCAACACGGAAGACCTGAACGAAATGAAGCTCCTGACGCTTATCGGTGATGTAGATGTATTTAACCGGCTGGAAGTCCTTCTCACGCTCGATGATTGTTCCGAGATCAGAGGTCGCATACAATGCAGCACCGTCAGACTTGCGGACGATACACGGCGGAAGCTCCTTGCTGTCGGTCGGCTCTGCAATGTCGACAACGAGAGCACCATCACTCTCATGTGCAAGTCCCTTGTCCTGAAGATCCTGAATCAGCCACGGAATATATTTCTGAGCATCGCTCTCGCCCTTCCAGAGCTCGAAGTGAACATCCAGATTGCCGTAGTTCTTCTTCAGATCTGCGAGGGAAACGGACATGATGTGCTTCCAGATTGCGGTAAACGGTGCATAGCCATTCTGCAATTTGAAGGTTGCAGTCTGCGCGCGCTCCTTGAATGCCGGGTCCTCTTTTGCCTTTCCGCTTGCGGTCGGATAGATATCCTCAAGCTCGCTGATCGTAAACGGAGCCTCTGCCGGATACTCTCCGGTGTAGGACTCATCAAAGTATACGAGATCCGGCTTGCGATCGCGCAGTTCCTCAATAATCAGTCCCATCTGAAGACCCCAGTCTCCGAGATGAACATCACCGATCATATTGTAACCGAGGAATTTACCCATGCGCTTCACAGCCTCACCGATAACTGCGGAACGCAGATGACCGACATGAAGCGGTTTTGCTACATTTGCACCACCGTAATCGACGATGATCGTCTCACCGTGTCCGGTCTCCTCAAGACCCAGTTTTTCTTCCTTCTGCATACCGCCAAGGTAATCTGCAAGGTACTGCGGATTTAAACGGATGTTGATGAATCCCGGCATCACTGCAGTAATTTCGGAAAACATCTCGTCTCCGGTCAGATTCTCCACTACTGCCGTTGCAATGTCAATCGGTTTTTTCTTGTATGCTTTTGCTGCTGCCATTGCACCGTTGCACTGGTACTCACACAGGTCCGGGCGGTTTGACAGCACGATTCTTGCGTAAGAGGCTTCGTAGCCACAGGTCTCAAACGCTGTGCGCATCTTTTCTTCGATCAGATTCAGAATCTTCTTCACGTTCTCAAACTCTCCTTTTTTCTTCAATGTTCTTCAGATTTCTTCAGACTGATTTCTTATTATAATGGATTTCACGGGAAAATACAACCCGCTTCTCTCAGGTTTGTCCTGACAGACAACCCTCTCGTTACTGTTCACGCTTTGCGCAAACAGCACTTTCTATATACGAAGGATTTTTCGGATCAGAGAAAAGATGACTCCCGCAGTGCTCACAAGCATCAGCTGATGACTCTCCTCCTGCACTGCTATCACAATCGCACTGACCGCCTTTGCCATTCCGTGCCACATCTCGCCATCCTCCGGCACCAACCCGGACAGGCGGGTCACAACACAAACTGCACCCAGACACAGAAGAAACGGCAGAAATCCCCGTCCCGTGTCGTAAGTCTTCATCCGCACCTCTCCGCCTGCTCCCTTTCGGCTCATAATCCAGAGCGTCCAGATCATCCCGAAGAAGACCACAGCTCCGGCTGACGCGAGATAGAGCGCAAGCGCATAGTTTCGCTCATCGAGAATCGTCATAATTCCTCCGAGACCCTCCCGGTGTTGCCAGAATGAAAATACACTCATCACCGTCAAAAGTGCCATCAGAACTGCTGATGCGAGCTGGAGCAGGCGGGAAAATCCCACAACCGCAAGAACGGATGGCTTTATTTTTTCCTTCGCTCTCTCCTGGTGGCTCTGTGCTTTTTCCTGAAATTTATCTTGGCGACTCTGTTCTTTTTCCTGACGTTTCCGCTCCCGCTCTAAATCTTCGTGCTCCTGCTGGCGCGCCCTCAAATCCTCAAGCTCTGACTGCATCGCCCGAATTCGCTTATCTTTCTTTTCCTTTTGTTTTTCTCTTTGTCTCTCTTTTTGCTTTTTTTCCTTTCGCTCACTGCGATCTGCATCTGCATTGCGCCAAGACCGCTTTTGTGTCGTTGTCGCCTTTTTTCTCGAACGCCCGCGCCCGCTCTGTGCCTCTTTCATCTCCTCCTCTCCATTTTCCCGACTTTCGTTTTTCCGATTTTCTTCGTTTCCCCGGTTTTCTCTATCTTCTCTATTTTCTCTATGTTCCTGATTCTCCAAAATCGGATCTAAAATCCCATTCTTTGCACGTTCCTGCTCTTCTCGGATCTTTTCCTCAAGCTCTCTTCTGTAATCCTCTTCCGGGATCTCAGCGCTATACTTATCATAGTCTTTGATCGAATACTCGGACAAATTTCGCCCACTCCGACACCAGACACATATTTTTCCAGATGATTTTCGTCCACATCTCGGACAAACCATAATGATCGGCTCCTTTTTCTAAGTTCTTCGTTCAAGAACGGTTCAAGAACGAATTTGGTTCAATATATCGCGCATTTCATCAAATGTCAAGAAACGTTCACCTGAAAAAACACTCACGAAATTATTTTTGTTTTCTCCCTATAAATCTTTCAGATTTCCTATGGAAGTTGTCTCAATTATATAGTACAATCTAAAGGTCTGTTTTTAAAGACCCTGATTTTTTTAATTTGAAACTTTAAGAGGTACGGTTCTCACACTGTGCTGACCTTGCCTTTTTAAGAAAGGACATGATGAAACCACTCCATACCTTTTTTTCTGCTCTTCTCCTCTCGATTTCCGTCCTCACCCCCGCTTACGGGGCGGATACCGATGCAACCGCTGTTCCGACCTCACCGGTCATCACGAGCAGTCGCGGAATTCTGAAACCGAAAGACATCCTGAGCACATCCACTTCCATTCCGGAGACTGTCTACCGACCGGGAATCTACCAGGTCGGAACAGATCTTCCTGCCGGAGAATACATGATCTTCACGCTGACAAACGGAATCAAAGGTTCCTACTCAATTCTGTCTGACCTGAGTGACGAGGCTCAGGTGCTTGATCACGCCTCATTTCCGTACAACTCAATCGTGACGCTGAGCGAGGGGCAGGTGCTCAAGCTCACGCGGTGCAGTGCCTCCCCGATCGCTGAGGTTCCGCAGATCGATCATTTTTACGGAAATATGTACAAGATCGGTTACCACATTCCGGCGGGCACTTACCGGCTCAAGCGTGCGAAAAATGCACAGGCAGGTGTTGCATTCACACTCGCATGGCCGAGCAACACCTACGATTGCGTGATCGATTACATGGAAGTGAAAGACAATGCGGTGATTACGGTTCACGAGGGAGAATATCTCCAGCTTGAGGACTGCCTGCTCGCTTCGACCGCCTCTGCGGAAGACATCAAGCGCTACCGCATTCCAACCGCCTCAGAGACCGCAATTGCCGAGGAGGAAGCGCTGAAACGCCAGCAGACCTCTCCGATCCTTGTATCGGGTGATCTCGTTGCCGGACTTTCGACCTCAACCTCCAAACCGGAGACGATCTATCCTGCCGACACCTACCTCGTCGGTTCCGACCTCCCTGTCGGAGAGTACGTTCTGCTCTCCACCGGAGAAGAACCTGGTGTCTATATGATTTCTGACAAGGCAGATCCAGACAAACATGAGGATCTGATCGACTATGGCGGAATCCAGACAGACGCGATTGTAGCGGTCAAGGAGGGGGAATATCTGACTTTTGAAAATGCCACTGCCTCCCCGATTGAGGAAGTTCCGAATCTCGACTATCGCAGTGCAACCGAATTCAAAGTCGGTGTTCACATTCCGGCAGGCACCTGGTATTTCGTGACGGATGACCCGGACAACACCGGAATCGTTTTCGTGATGTCCGCGACGCGACGTCAATACAAAGATATGCTTTCCATGAAATACATTGACACAACCCCAGTCCCGATCACGCTGGAGAAGGGACAGTACCTGCTGATGATGAACTGCCGGTTCACCGCCCAGACCTCATCGGCCAGCGGACCAGGAGCTGACCTTGCGAGCGGAGTCAACTCCGCAATCCAGACACTCCTCGACGCGATCAAACAGTTCGGAGCCTAAACCTCAAAACACCACTGGAACGCAGAAATAACATCTGTCGAAAAATCATTGAATTTCTGCACTCTTGCGACATCGTTCGACTGCTGATTAATGATGCTCTCAAAGGTGTCCGTGTCCAGTAACCTTTCCGCGGTCTCAATGAACGATCGCTATCAGAGATAACAAGCACAAAAAATCCGGATGAAAACACCAGATTTCTGGCACTTTCAACCGGATTTTCTGTCTCATTCTTTCTTTTCTGATTTTTCTTTTTAATTCGTTTTTCTTATTCGTTTTTCTTATTTATTTTTCTTATCGATCTCTTTTTTTACGCTTTTCTTTCACTCTCCTGCTCTGCACTCTTAGTCTGCTCCTGTTTTTTCTCCTCCCCGTCCATTTTTTCTTTATCATCTTTTTTTGTCTTCTTTGCCCATGGCTCCTCATCCGATGCCTTGAAATTGTAGACCGGCTTCAACACCTCGATCACATTGACAGACTCTCCAATCACATCGATGATATCATAAAGTGACTTATATGCCATCGGCGCCTCGTCGATCGTCGCCTCGTTGACCGAAGTCGTGTAGATTCCTCTCATTGACTCCCGGTATGCCTCAATATCCAGAGACTCCTTCGCCTTTTTTCTCGACATCACGCGCCCTGCTCCGTGCGGTGCAGAGTCATTCCACTCTGGATTTCCTTTCCCGATTGCAAGAATCGACCCATCCCTCATATTGATCGGAATCAGCACCTTCTCGCCCTTATGTGCGCCAATTGCTCCCTTTCGCAAAATCCGCTCCTGCACATCAATGTAATTATGAATCGTGTGAAAACTCTCCTCACCCGTCATTCCCGTCCGCTCGAGAATGATTTCCGCCATCTTCTCTCGATTCCGGCGCGCAAACTGCTGACAGATCTCTATATCGTGAAGATAATCGTCGAGAAATGTCCCATAGAGCCAACAGATATCCTCCGGCACAAGCAGGGCGTGCACCTGATAATCTCGCTTGAGTTTTCCGAGTGCAGACTGAATCTCCGACCGTCTCCCCGCTTCCTTGTAAGTGCGGATGATCTCCTCCCTCTCTTTGAAGTACTCCTCTTTTCCCATATGAAGATCAATCGCAAGTTGCTGGTAGTGCTCCGCCACCTGCTTTCCAAGATTTCGGCTTCCGGAATGAATCACGAGATAGTTCGTTCCATCCTTTGTGCGGTCGATCTCGACAAAATGATTTCCACCACCCAGAGTTCCAAGCGAACGCTCAAGACGCCTTGAATCTCTGAGTGCACGGTAACAGCAGAGTTCTGTCAGCGGAAATCTCTCGATTCTCCCCTCCCAGACATTCATTCCAGACGGAATAAAATGACAGGCTTCATCAATCTTCTCGAAATCAATCTCCGTTTCCTTCAGGCGCACCGTGTACATTCCACATCCAATGTCGACTCCGACGATATTCGGGCAAACCTTGTCGGTGACCGTCATCGTCGTCCCGATCGTACATCCCTTCCCGGCATGGACATCCGGCATGATTCTCACCCGGCTTCCGCGCGTCAGCTCATAATCACACATCCGACGGATCTGTTCAATCGCCTCATCCTCAATCTCCTTCGCATAACAGATCGCCGTATTGACTTTTCCTTTAATTTCAAGCATGTTCCGCTCCTTTTCTACTTTGATTTCATTCAAACGTTCTTCTCTGTCAAATTTTTCAGGAAACAATGTTTCTGCCGGATCAAACGCTTACGAATCAGATCGACAAAAACTTCTGGCGCAGTGACCCGGATCATCGGTCCAAACGAGAGCACCCGAATCACAAGTTCCGTCTCATCGTCCTTGTCATATCTCACTCTGATGCGATAGCGGTTTCTTTCTATCCTCTCTGCCTCTTTCTCAAAGTGAGCAAAGTGGAGAAGCGCCCGCTCAAGCGCATTTCTCTGATCGATAAGCTCAAACTCGACCATCCGACTCCCAGAACCTTTTCGTTCCGTTGTCTCTTTCCAGCCCTCACCACTCAGCTTCTTCTTCCCGTCTTCTTTTGAATTCTTCGGATTTTTTTCTCCATCTTCCTTCCACATTCCATCCTCTTCGCAGACCTTACATCTGATGATTCTTGCGAGGTTGATCATTCCGCCGTAACGGCTTCCCGTGCCGACCAGACGAAACTTATCATCTTTTTCAGAGTACTCGAGGTATTCCGGAACCACAGTCTCCGTCCGAATTCGCCCTTTCCGATTCATGCTGTCGACGACGATCGAACTGTGTGTTCTGCACGCTGAGAGTACTGTGCGAAAATTTCTCTGATAAACCGGGTTCTCATAGGGATCGCCATCATCATATCGATCAAACACCCGGATATCCTCCGGCGAAAACAGCGGTTCCACATCCGATAAATCAAGCACTTCGATCAACTCACCAGTATCCGCGATTTTAATAAAATCAGGAATTGCATCGCAACCCGCATCCATAAAAAGTTGAATTCTCGGGTCCATCAAAATCGCCTTGAGCCAACGCTTTTCAAGCAGAGTGAGTGGGCAAGTTGGCTTCTTTCGGATCGGAGTCGTGCCATCCTTTCGGATCAACTGCCACCTCTCCTCCCGCAGAGCACTCTCAATATTCCATTCACTCTCCCCAAACGCATGCCCTGTGATGATTTCTTTTAGTTCATTCGGCGCAAGCGGGTGATCGACTGCCGCTCTCAGCACATGGGCGACTGTCTGATAATAGCTTCCATAAATTTCATGAAACATCATCGCCCCTCACCTTCTCTCTCCAAATATTCCCCTATCTTGGGGCACACACGATTTCCTTCTCTCCGCTCCGTATCCATCATCTCTGTCTGATCACGCCAACAATCTCGTGTCTCCTTATCCCCTTCCTCAAGTCCATAAAGACGGTACATCTCCTCGATATCCCGCTTAAACTGCGCCTCGAGACGCGGATCGGAAAAATGGATCTGCGTGATCCGGCAGAGAAATGTCCGAATCCACGGAATCAGCTCGCTCGCGTCATAGACATCCGCTGAAAAATGACTCGTGTGCTCATCGAGTTTTCTCACCGTTCCACATCGCTTTTCCCTCTCAAGTCTCCGGTGAATGTGTTGCTCGCCCTCACCGTAACAGACTGTAAACTCCACATGCTCCAAGCGCTGACCGGATCTTCCCTGTGTGCTGACGCCCCACATGTAAGGTTGCATCGCGCGAAGTCGTTCACGCAGTTCCTCAAAGCGAGAATTTCTGTCATTGATTTTAACCGACACAATCGAGTCAATCCGCACCGAAGCGATCCTCTTGAGCCTCGGCATATATGCCATCAGGTACTGGCGACCACTCTGAACGCTGATCATGATCTGAAGCGGAACAACGTGATTTTCCGCAATCATATCCCGATTCCGATTAATCGTCTCAAGCGTAATATTCTTTTTTTCCCGCATCGCAAGAAACAATTCGCCGAGGATCTCGCTGTCCATCGCAGATGTGATATAGTGATGTTTGAACACGAAATGTTCGACATGGCTATCGTTGCCCCTGTTCCCGTTTTTCTCTGACTCCCCGTCCCTTTCCCCGCATTTCTTTCGCTCCCTTATGTTCGCGCTCGAACTACACTCCCGATTTTCCTCAGCGCGATCAATCAGATAAGAACCGATGACACCACACGGCGCTACCTCCGAGAAGAAATCTAGCAAATCCAGATACTCCTGAGTTCCTTTCGCAGAATCCCCTGACGGACTTTCCACCGATAAGCTTTCTGTCAAACATTTTTCCATCAAACAACTCTGTGCCAAACGATAATAAACCAATTTACCTTTCCTTCGGGAACTGACAATCCCCTCTTTTTCGTAATCTTTGAGCTTTTTACGAAGCGTCGATTCATCAAAAAGGCGTGGAGTCTCAAATTCCGCAAGATACGCATCAACTTTCGTAGTGATCTGTGCAAGCGACAACTCCTCCTCTGCACACGCAAGAATATCCATCAGAATAAAATGCAGGGTAATCTCTCCATCCGTAAAGCTCTTCATCTTCCATGCGCGGTAAAACGGATTGTGGCGGGACTGACGGCTGTCGATTGAGAGAAAAACATTTTTTCCATCCGCAGTCTGGCGAAATCCCATATAATCTCCGAGCCATGCCTCAATGCGCCTACGCTCATCGTCATAGGAGCGCGCACTCTTTCTCGTATACTCTTCCCTGCTCTTAAATCCATATATGTAAAACTCCCGCATATAATCGCGAGTCCGGTTGAATTTCTTAATCAGCTCATTATATGCCATCCTTCCACCTCAGCCCTCTATCGCTTCATCTGTACTCTTTCCTGTTACCAAAATGATAGCATCGCACACCTGCTTTGTCATGGAAAAAAAGATGCGAAGATATGGTTTCTCTATCAAAAACGCAATCTCTCAGACTTAACGACACAAAAAACGGCGATCTTTTTCTTTTAATGCAGTAACTTATCGGATTCACAAAATATATGAAATAAAAAATAAATGATATAAAGACATCCAGAACTTAAAACCAGATTAAAAACTTCAAATAAGCTTCCCGGAGAACGAGTTTGCGTGACTTTGTTCGCCAGGGAAGCCCCTTTTTTCTCTTATTATTTTCAAATTTCTTATCCCGTTTATAGCCCAGAGTGAATGCACAGTAATTTTGATGGGAAGGTGTCAGCAGAGCTGACCAAAATCACGCGACAAGTCTCGGTGAGCATCGACTTGAATTCTAACTCTTCTAGCATTTCCTGCGTCATGCGCCTCACGCTTTTCAGCGAAAATATTTCTCCTCTACCTCATGCGCCGGCATCTCTTTTCCAGTATACAATTTGAACGCCTCTGCGCCCTGCCACAAGAGCATACCAATTCCCGGCACGATCTTGCATCCAGCTTTCTCGGCATCCTCAAGCAATTTCGTCTTCCGCGGATTGTATACAACATCCGATACAACAAGACCCGGATGGAACATTGCCGGATCATCAATCAAGGTCTGATCCTCATGCGGTTTCATTCCGACACTCGTCGCATTCGTGAAAATATCACTGTCCGCAATCTCTCTCGCAAACACCTCCCGATCCGCAATATCATACAGATTAACCTTGCACTCCTCAACCGCACTGCGAATCTTCTCAACTGTGTGCTCCGCATTTGCAAAAGAAGCCGATGATTTTCTTGCAAAAATCGTGAGTTCTCTGAGTCCCTCCAGCGCAGATGTAATCTCGATCGAGGTTGCCGCACCGCCAGAACCCGCGATCGTCATCTTCTTTCCGTGAATATCGACTCCCGCTTCCTTGAGACTTCTGACCCAACCGCGTCCGTCCGTGTTGTAACCGATCAGTTTTCCATCCTCATTTACAACCGTATTAACTGCGCCGATCAGCTCTGCCTCTTTTGAGAGTTCATCACAGCATGCCAGAGCCTTCGTCTTGCACGGCATCGTGATATTGAATCCTCTGACATTCAGAAGACGAAGCGCATCAATCGCCTTCTTTGTCTCATCCTCCTTGACATCAAATGCGAGATATGCGTAATCCAATCCGCATTTTTCAAAACTGTAGTTGTACATTGCCGGAGATCCGGAATGTCCCACAGGACTTCCAATCAGGCAAAGCATCCGAGTGTGTCCGTTGATTTCCATGTGTCACTGCTCCTTCATCTTTTTCCATCTTTTTTCACGCCACAAAACATCTGAAATCCAGTTCAGCCCTGCACACATATTTGCGCACAGGGCTGTCCTTTTAATCGATCCCGAGATCCTTTGATTTGATTAATAACTTAAATTACTATCTTAATAATCTAATCCTTAATAATCTAATTTTATAATCTCGTTTTCGCTTTATTTTATTGTAGCCTATCCTGCGTTGTCCTGCAAACACTTTATTCCACTTATTCCACTTTATCTGCAGGTTATTTTGCAAGCATCATCATAATCTCATTGCTTCGACTGATGAAGTTTGTCATACGCTCCGGAGACAGAGTTCCGTGGCTTAAAAGTGCCAGATCATAGAGCTGTTCGCAGATCTTTGAGGTATTCTCCTCATCGCCGTGCTCCATCACATACTGAACCAGCTTGTTGTTCGCATTGAGCACAAGCGTCTCACCGGCACCGCCGAACATCGACGGGTCCATTCCGTACATGTTGTACATCTTCATCATATCCTGCATACGACGGCTCTCCTCAGATACCGTCAGCATCGAGGCAATCCCCTCATTCTTGAGCTTCTCAACCTTGATCTCAAGCTTGTCATTTCCAAGTGCCTTCTTAAAGACAGCGGTCAGAGTCTCCGCATTCTTCTTGAATACCTCATCATCTTCCTTCACTTCTTCCTTGAAGGTGTCATTCAGATCTGCATCGATACGCAGGAACTTGAGTCCCTCATTCTTCTGCTCAAGATGTCCGATAAACGGAGAATCAATGCTGTGCGGAAGAATCACTGCGTCCAGACCAGCCTCCTTGAACATGTTGATGTACTGACTCTGCTCCTTCTCGTCGGTTACATAGAAGACCTTGTTCTCATGCTTCTCCTTATTCTCCTCAAGGCAATCCTTCAGGGTCAGGTACTTGCCATCAAGATTCTTGAACAGGATGTAATCGTTCATCTTCTCGGCAAACTTCTCATCCTTCAGGCAACCGAACTTGATGAACGGAGCGATGTCATCCCAGTATTTCTCATAATTCTCACGGTCCGTCTTACACATACCGGTCAGCTTGTCGGCAACCTTCTTCGTGATGTAATCCGAAATCTTCTTGACGAATCCATCGTTCTGAAGTGCACTTCTCGATACGTTCAACGGCAGATCCGGGCAATCAATGACGCCCTTCAACAGCATCAAAAACTCCGGAATAACTTCCTTGATGTTATCTGCGATAAATACCTGGTTGTTGTACAGTTTGATCGTTCCCTCAATGGAATCGTACTCCGTGTTGATCTTCGGGAAGTACAGGATTCCCTTTAAGTTGAACGGGTAATCCATGTTCAGATGAATCCAGAACAGCGGTTCCTTGTAATCGTGGAAGACCCTGCGGTAGAAGTCACAGTAGTCATCATCCTTGCACTCGTTCGGATGCTTGTTCCACAGCGGATTCGTGTCGTTGACCGGAACCGGACGTCTCAGAATCTTGTAGCGCTCCTTTGCCGGCTCTACCTCAACTGTCTCCTTCTCGCCGTTCTCATTTTTCTTCTCCTCGGTCTTTGCCGGCTCGAGCACTGTCTCAACCACGGTATCCTTGTCCGTCAGCTGGTCCTTGTCGATCGTGTCGTACTCCGGCTCTGCCTTCTCATTCTTTAAATAAATCGGAACCGGCATGAACGAACAATACTTCTCAAGCACCTCTCTTGCGCGATACTCGTTGGAGAACTCATAGCTATCCTCGTTTAAATACAGCGTGATCGAAGTTCCCTGCTCTGCTTTGTCGCCATCCTTCATCTCAAACGTCAGACCGCCCTCAGACTCCCAGTGTACCGGGGTGCTTCCCTCCTTGTAGGAGCGGGTATCGATCGTCACCTTGTCAGCTACCATGAATGCGGAGTAGAATCCCAGTCCGAAATGACCGATGATCTGATCCTCATTTGCCTTGTCCTTATACTTCTGGAGGAAATCCTGTGCGCCGGAAAATGCGATCTGGTTGATATACTCCTCAACCTCATCAGCAGTCATACCAAGACCATTATCGGTCACGGTGATCGTCTTGTCATCCGGGTTCACACTGACCTGAACCTTGTACTCAAGATCCTCCGGCTTCGTGTACTCTCCCATCAGCTCCAGTTTTTTCAGTTTTGTAATTGCATCGCAGCCGTTGGAAACCAGCTCACGATAGAAAATATCATGGTCGGAATACAGCCATTTCTTGATAATCGGGAATATGTTCTCACTGTTAATGGATAAATTGCCACTCTTACTGCTCATCAATCTCACTCCTTATCGAATTTTCATTCTTTAATAAGCCACTAAAGGGTATTTTAATACAGCAGAATTCAAATGTCAATAAAAAATTAGCACTCATTTCAAATGAGTGCTAATAAAATATCGCAGTTCAAAAAAATTTATCATTCTCAATTCTCTTCCGTAAACGGAATCTGCTTCGCCTTAAGATAACGGCGCACTGCCTCATCCCACGCATACTCCGCCTGCTTATCCAACGTAAAAATATTCATCGAAAGCCCTGTCACACAGACAAGCTCGCGGTTCTCATAGCGGATGTTTAAGCAGAGACTTCCGATCTGATCTGCGGTAAATCCAATTCCGGAACTCTTTAAGAAATCTTCCGTCTGATCCGGCGCAAGCTGAAGTGTGATCCGAAAACTCTCCGGCAGACGCTTCCCGCGAATCAACGAATAGCAGAACGGGCGCAGACTGCTCCAGAGCGAGTATGACCTGATCTTTTGCTCCCTGCGCTCCTCCTCCGAGTAGTATGCGGGACGAATCCGCCCGTCGATCGTGAACGTGTTAAACGTCACAATCGAGACATCACGAACCTGCCAGTGATCAAATGCCTCCCCGGCAAAGAGCTGACCGGTAAAATGTTTGAGATCCTCTATCTTCAGTGCAATCATATCTCCCGCTCCCTTCTCCTCGTCTTTCTCCTGCTATCCTTGTTATCCCTGCTATCCCTTGTCGTTTCCCATATTTCTCGTTGTTCAAAGCTCTGGCTTTTGATATCTTCGTCTTCTAGTTTTCTCCATCCATCATCTGACGGTATTGCTCAAAGAAATTGTCCGTCTGTGAATCCGTTCCCTCCTTCAAAGAGAGTTTCTCCCAGAAACTTCCATTTGACTCTACCTGATGCTCCTTAGCAAAACTGTCATAAATCTGGCGAAATGCCTGATTCTTCCGATCAAGTGCCATCTTCTGCTTCCGATCAAGTGTCGCATTCTCATCATAGTCGTTGACGCATTTCACGACATACCAGAGGTCACCGTCCTGAAAGACTGGACTGATCTGCCCACTCTCAAGCGCAAATACTGCATCCTCATACGCCTTCGAGCGTTCTCCACGTCCGACCGATTTCTCGGCACTTCCCTCTAAACTGTTCTCCTTGACTGCTGTCGCAAAATCCACGCCATCCTCCGTCACGCGATTTAAAAACGCCTGCGCCTCACTCTCCTGAGAAAACGAAGCCTCACTAACCGTAATCACTCTCGCCTCGCTGTCACTGACCTCGAGATTGACATTCTGAGTCAATGCATCAACGAGACGATTGGCGCGATGGTACGCCTCATACATCGTGTAGACATCATCCCGCGTCGCACCTGTGTAAGCACGATCCGCGTCGCTCATCGACTCGTAGTAGGAATCTGCAAGCGCATTCAGCTCCTCTTTCTCCCGCGCAGAGAGTGCGATCTGACGCTCATCTGCAAGCAGATTCATGACCTTCAGTTCTCTCAAAAACTTCTGGATCTCTTCTAACAGATACGTCTGAAAGGTCGTCCCCGCATCATCCACCACGGTGTCCCAGATCTGATCGGTATAAATCTTCTGACAACGGTTCCGCTCCGATGCCACAATCAGCATCATCTGCGCATCGGAAAATCCCTCCGTTCCCATACTCTCTGAGACAATAGAAGAAATCTTTCCGTTGCATCCCGACACACCTCCCGCCAGCATCACTGCCACCGCCACTGCCAGAAGAATCCGCTTTCTTGTTCCTGCTCTTCTCATTCTTTTCTTTCTCTCCGGTCTCCTCTCTACCCGTCTACGCAAAACAAATGTCTACTGTCTATCTGCCTGCACAAAATACATCACATCTATTTACATAATCCATCTATATAATCTATCTATATAATCTATAATCCATCTATACAAGAAATTTCAAGATTTTGAGAACGCCATCCTGCACATTGGAATCCGTCTCAAACCGCGCGGCTTCCTTCACCTCCGGACGTGCATTTGCGACTGCAAAACTGTAATATGCCTGCTTTAACATCTCAATATCGTTGAGCTGATCTCCGAACGTCATCGTCTCCTCCGGCTTGATCGACAGGCTGTCCTGAAGCAGTTTGACTGCTGCACCCTTGTTGACGCCGGTCTTCATACAATCCATCCACATGTCGCCGGAGATCGTGATCTTCATTTTATCGTTATACTTCTCGCGGATCGCCGTTGTCGCCGGTTCAATCCCGAACTTTTTATATGCGGAAATCTTGATACACGGATCATCCACCTTGAGCACATCCTCGACCCTCTGGACACGAAACTTGTATCCGTTGACCAGCCAGTCATAAAAATCCTCATCAGGATCGTCCAAGTAGACCATATCAGGTCCACTGTACATCGCAATCAAACCAGCAGAACGGATATCCTGAATCATATCGACAACGAGATGACGATCAATCGGATTTACGATAAGGCGACGACCACAGCATCCCACATAAGCGCCATTGTCCGACAGATAAAAAATCTTTTCCTTGATCGGATCAAATACCTGCTCAATGCTCGCCCACTGTCTGCCACTCGCCGCCGCAAACTGCATCCCCGCCTTGCGCAGTTTTAAAATAACCTCGTACAGTTCCGGATTCATGTCATGTCCGCCGTCCGGCAAAAGGGTTCCGTCAATATCCGACACTACTAATTTGATCATTCCGCGCCTCCTCTTTTCCCTGAAAATACCTGCCTGTTTTTTTATCATAATACGAAAAAAACCGGTCTCAGTCGCCCGAGTCCGGTTTTCAACGGAGATGGAGGGATTTGAACCCTCGCGCCGGTTACCCGACCTACCGCATTTCGAGTGCGGACCCTTCAGCCACTTGGGTACATCTCCGTAGCTGGCACCTGCCAGCTTTTCCATTATATACGATCTTAGGAAAATTGTAAAGCAAAATCAGAATTTACTTTTCAAGAAGTAATTTTTTGTAAACGTCAATGACCTCGGTCGCAAGCACCTTTGCCATCTCCGTGCCTGCCATCTGGTCTTCCGCATGCATCAGAATCAGGGAAAATTCGGTCTTTTCTCCGCCAGCTTCCTTCTGAATCATTGAGGTATGTACTTCATGAGCCTTTGCGTAGAACTGATCTCCCTCATTCATCTTCGCCTCGCCTGCTCAAATCCTCCATGAATTACCACGTCTGAAGTCTCCGTTTCCTACGCCATCAGGCGTGGTTTCCAATAGAGTTTGAAAACGCTACAGGCTTTCTGGTAAGCTCGATGCCTCTCCAGTTAAAAGCTCTGAAATAATGCTTTTCACTGCCAACAATCATTGTTGTTTCTTTTACTTGCTCAATCTTCTTATTTTGTGTAGAATTCATTTGTAGATACCTTCCTTATTCTGCTCATTTGCTAGCTGGCCGGTCAGCAATAACAGTTTAACTTAGGTATCTATTTTTGTAAAATCATTTACTCTCCACACTTTGAATTATACAGGAAGCTCTTTTAAGAAAAAAATCCCCATTTTACCAAAAATTTATTGGGACAAAGTAGGGAATATTTCCATAAAATAAAAAAGAAACTTTCATGCTAATATGTAGCAACATCATTTAGATTAAAATGATAAAAAGATATTATCTCCATCATCTATATTGGAATCTCCATCATATTATGATAAAATGATGGAGATAATGATGAAATGAAGGAGATGTATATGAGAGCATTTGACTATATTACAAATCCAGAAAAACTGTTGACTCCCGAAATTGTTCAGATGATTGGAAGTATCCATGAACATAAAGGTAAGCAGGAATTATTTTTAGAGGCTAATATTGATGAACTAAAAACCTTGCTGGAAGTTGCACTTATTCAAAGTACTGGTGCGTCTAACAGAATTGAAGGCATTTTTACAAGCGACAAACGACTGGAGGAACTGGTAAGCCAAAAGGCTGAGCCCCGAAATCGTTCTGAACAGGAAATTGCTGGTTACCGCGAGGTTCTTGCCACAATTCATGAGAGCTATGAATATATCACTCCAAGGCAAACTATTATTTTGCAGTTACATCGTGATTTATACTCATATTCTCAAGGGAGCACTGGCGGTAACTATAAGAATTCAGATAACGTAATTGCTGAAACAGATGCTGACGGTCATCAGAAAATACGCTTTATTCCTGTCCCTGCATTTCAAACCGCAGATGTAATGGATGAACTTTGTACCCGTTTTTTAGAAGCATGGGATGCCGATCGCATTGATAAATTAATCCTCATTCCTATGTTTATTCTGGATTTTCTGTGTATCCATCCATTTAATGATGGCAATGGTCGTATGAGTCGATTGTTGACACTCTTGCTTTTTTATAAAGCAGGGTATATTGTTGGAAAATATGTCAGTATGGAAATGCTGATTGAAAAAACAAAAGAAACTTATTATGAAGCTCTACAAACAAGCTCTATTGGCTGGCATGAAAATGAAAACAGTTATGAGCCATTTGTAAAATATTATTTGGGCATAATAATAAAAGCCTATAATGAATTTGAAAATCGCGTTGAACATTTAAAGTATCGTAAACTTTCTAAGTCTGAAAGAATAAAAAC
Organism: Brotaphodocola catenula; assembly: GCA_020686985.1. Taxonomy (GTDB): domain Bacteria; phylum Bacillota; class Clostridia; order Lachnospirales; family Lachnospiraceae; genus Brotaphodocola; species Brotaphodocola catenula. Next base: position 119,280 of record JAJEPU010000002.1, on the reverse strand, counting down.
GATAATTGATAAAAAAGTGGGAAAAATCACAAAAAAAGAAATCATGGAACTTTGTCCTGATATAAGTAAAGTTACAGTAGAAAGAACTTTAACAGATTTAGTCAAAAGTGGATATATTGCGAAGGTAGGTTCAGGACCTGCTACTGGTTACGTCCGTATTTAATGAAAATAGGCTGTCGCACAGTAAAATACATTTACCAATGCGACAGCCCTCTTTATCTATACAGGATTTTTATGGGATTTTTGAGTTCACAGCAGTTGTATCAAGCTCGCCAGTCTCGCTTATCGAACCATACACGGCTTCTTGTTGTCGAACTTCCAGCCCGGGATCAGGTACTGCATACCAACAGCATCGTTACGAGCACCCTTGCCATAGCACTTGTCCATGTACAGCTGATGAGCCTTCATGATCTGATCACGATCTACTTCAACACCGAGACCCGGCTTCTTCGGCAGGTCGATGCATCCGCCAACGATCTGTAACGGCTCCTTGGTCAGGCGCTCACGGCCCTCCTGCCAGATCCAGTGGGTATCAATACCGTTCATCTTGCCCGGGATTGCTGCTGCACACTGTACAACCATAGCCAGAGAAATATCGAAGTGGTTGTTGGAATGGCATCCCCACATCAGACCGAAGTCGTTGCAGAGCTGACCAACACGAACGGAACCTTCCATCGTCCAGAAGTGCGGATCTGCTAACGGAATATCAACACTCTGAAGAGCGATTGCATGGCACATCTGTCTCCAGTCGGTGTTGATCATGTTGGTTGCGGTCGGCATCATCGTTGCCTTTCTGAACTCTGCCATAACCTCACGGCCAGAGAAACCATCCTCAGCACCACACGGATCCTCACAGTAAGCCAGAACCTTCTTCAGTCCCGGTGCAACTTCCAGAGCCTCTTTTAAGCTCCAGCAACCGTTCGGGTCAAGGTCTACACGCGCATTCGGGAATGCTTCCTTGATTGCGGTTACAGCCTGTAACTCCTCCTGAGGAGTGAAAACGCCACCCTTTAACTTGAAGTCCTCGAAACCGTACTTCTCGTTGGTTGCCTTTGCTAAAGCAACGATTGCCTCCGGAGTTACAGCCTCCTCATGACGCAGACGATACCAATCGCAATCGGAATCCGGCTCTTCCTCATACTCCAGATCCGTCTTCTTGCGATCTCCAACATAGAAGAGGTAGGACAGGAAACGTACCTTGTCACGCTGAATGCCGTCACCCATCAGAGCGGCTGCCGGAACGTTTAAGAACTTGCCGAGAAGGTCGAGAAGCGGAGCCTCTACTGCGGTCACTACATGTACACCGACACGCAGATCGAAGGTCTGAAGACCACGCTTGTCATCCTTTACATTGGAAGACAGCCATGCACGAATCTTGTTCAGGGTCTGCTTGTAATCTGCAATGCTCGTTCCGATCACGATATCCTTGATCTTCTCTAAAGCATCGGTAATCTTCTCACCGCCCGGAACCTCACCGATACCCTCATTGCCCTCGCTGTCAGTCAGGATAACAATGTTACGGGTGAAGTACGGAGCATGAGCACCGCTCAAGTTCAGCTCCATGCAGTCATGACCTGCTACCGGGAAAACTTCCATTTTTGTGATTGTTGGAATCATGTGAATACCCTCCTTATATTTGAATGCCTGTTTGTTTTTCTGTTTTGCATAAGTGTTTGTATCTCTCACTGACACCATCATATCACAGGAGGAATCATAAGTAAAATTAATAGAATTTAGATTTCTCTTAATTATTTTTCTTGAGCTTTCCTATGATTCTCTTTCGATTTCCTCTTATTTTCGACAACTTCTCAAAAAACAAATTAAATGGATTGGATTATCTCTCAAAGAACTGGTCAATGCCCTCCGCGAGTCCGTCTGCAAGTGTGTTCAGCGTTGCCGAGGAGTGATCAGATGCCGTGTCTCCAAGCTCAATATCCACAGACGGAATCGTGGAGTAGGAGGTCTGCGTCAGATCCATTGCCATTGTTCCGCTTGAGAAAATCTTGACTCCGGCACTTCTCAGACCCGTGATCAGGCTGTCACCGAGTGCATGATGTTTCTGCCAGTTCGAGGCAACCGGCTCCATCGCACGGTAGGATGCGACATCAGGAACACTCATATAAAATGCGCCCTTGTCATTCTTCGTGGAATCCCAGTGCAGAGCGATATGACAATCTGCCATGTTGTTCGCAATCACGGTTCTTGCAATGTTGTCGAGCTGAACATCATCGCTGTCGCGGATCATCAACACATCATATCCCTTATCGAGAAGTTTGTCTCTGAGTTTCTGGGCCGCCTGAAGCGTTACCTTCGCCTCCGGTGTTCCATCCTGAAAGGTAGTTCCGCCGGAAACTGCGACTGCCGAGGTTGCACCGGCTCCCGTAGTTCCTCCGGTCACCTTCGGCGTTCCGTCCGGATGACACTGGGTCTTGACGGAAGATCCACCCTTCGTTCCGTGTCCCGCATTCACGCAGACCACTTTTCCATTTCTTGAGGCAGAAGTTGACTGATACAGCAGGGCAGAACCCGACGTAATCTTCGCAAATCCCGCATACGTCCACTGCGGATTCAGAGAGACGACAACTGCATTTTCCGGAACACTCTGAGACGTTGTAGAAATTGTGGAATCAACAGAAACCGTCTTCGTCACAGTCGGTTCCACCTTTTCTGTGCTCAGATAGGTCGTCGCAACATAGCACACAGAGCCGTTGTACATCACCTGACTCCACTCATCGCTGTATCCGATTCTCGTAAGCGTATCTCCGCGGTTGACTCTCCCGGCAATTTTTGCCGTTGTTCCAGGCTCTTTGCGCACATTGAGCTGATCCGCATTGACATAGACCGTCTCATTTCTCGTCTCCATCGGCATCATCGTTCGCTCCGTCTCATGTGCGCTCTTCTGCATTTCAAGTGTAGCCGTGGTCGTCTGCACAAGTTCCGGCGTTTCTGTCCCCTGAAACTGAGAAACCAAAGTTTCCGCCGAAGAAGTCTCTGCTGAAACTGTCGAAACTGCCGAAACACTGCCATCGCCAGCTTGTTCCTGCTTCTGACATCCGCTCGCCATCACTGCAACCGTCATCACTGCAACCGCACACATCACTCTCTTTCTCATAAAATAGTACCTCCCCCCATTACATAATCTCCATCATAGAACACAACCGCCTGTCCCGGTGTCACAGCGCGCACCGGCTCAAGGAACCGGCACTCCACGCGATCCTCCCCAATCTCGCGGATCATACACGGCGCACCTTTGTGGCTGTAACGAATCTTTGCAACAATCTCCCGCTCCTCTCCATGCAGTCCATCAACACTCATCCAGTTGATGCGGTCACAGACAAGATAATCGGTGAAAACATCGGTTCCATCTCCGATCACAACCTCGTTCGTCTCCGGGCGGATCTCCGTCACAAACACCGGACGCCCCATCGCAAGATTGAGTCCCTTTCTCTGACCGATCGTATAGTGCGTGATGCCCTCATGACGACCGAGAATTACTCCGTTCTTATCCACAAAATTGCCCGGTCCCGGCACATTCTGTGCATTCTCCTCAATAAACTTCGCATAGTCGTGATCCGGGATAAAGCAAATCTCCTGACTGTCCGCCTTATGCGCAACCGGAAGTCCCGCCTCATCGGCAATGCTCCGGATCTCATCCTTCGTGTAATCTCCGACCGGCATCAGAGTCCGCGCAAGCTGATCCTGAGTCAGGTTGTAGAGCGCATACGTCTGATCCTTTGCAGAAGTCACTGATTTTTTCAGCGCATATCTGCCATTTGGCAATTTGTCCACGCGCGCATAATGACCTGTCGCAATATAATCTGCTCCGATCGCAAGACTGCGGTGAAGCAGAGACTCCCACTTCACATAGCGGTTGCACGCAATACACGGATTCGGAGTGTGACCTCTTAAATACTCTGCCACGAAATAATCCATCACATGTTCCTTGAACTCATCACGGAAATTCATTACATAATAGGGGATTCCGATCTCCCATGCAACCCGTCTCGCATCATCCACAGCCGAGAGACCACAGCATCCACCGTTCTCCTGAACGACACTGCTGTCCTCATCCTGCCAGATCTGCATCGTCACGCCAACCACGTCATACCCCTGTTGTTTTAAAAGCCATGCTGCGACGGAGGAGTCCACTCCGCCCGACATTCCTACTACTACTTTCTTCGCCAATCGTGTCTTCCTTTCTTTTCCTCTTCCACCTGTTCGTAACTGTTTCATTTCATCCCTTATCAGCCTTCACAGTCACAAAATTTCTAACAAAGAATCTGGTCTGTCGAATTCTCATACAGTCCATCCACACATTCCTCTATTCATAGTTATGAGCAAAAATCCATTTCCGATCGGCTACGCCGATGGGATTTTTGCCTTCTAGCCTATGTTTTCTTACGGTCAGCGCAACAAGTGCGCAGACCTACTGACCAGCTACAAATGCCTCATATTTCGGAGACATTTTGCGAAGGCGCTTCACGGTCTCCTCCATGCAGTCAACCACATAGTCAAGCTCTTCCTTCGTATTTTCCTCTCCTAATGTCAGGCGGAGGGAGCCGTGGGCAATATCCTTCGGAAGTCCCGTCGCCATCAGCACATGGGACGGCTCGAGGGAACCGGAACTGCATGCCGAGCCACTTGAGGCACAGATTCCTTTGCTGTCAAGGACAATCAGCAAAGATTCCCCCTCAATAAACTGGAATGCAAAGCTCACGTTGTTCGGCAGACGGAGCGTCCGGTGACCATTGACACGGGTGTAAGGAATTCTCTCCATCACACGCTCAATCAGGTACTCGCGAAGCTCCACCTCACGCTCTGCGCGCTCCCTGATCGTCTCCATCGCAAGCTCAGACGCTTTTCCCATGCCGACGATTCCCGGAACATTCTCCGTTCCTGCACGGCGTCCACGCTCCTGCGCTCCCCCGTGAATAAACGCGCGGATTCTCACGTTGCTCCGGATATAGAGGAAACCGATTCCCTTCGGTCCGCCAAATTTATGTCCGCTCGCACTCATCATGTCGATCCCGCTCTCATTGACATCGATCGGGACATGAGCATAAGCCTGCACAGCATCTGTGTGGAACCAGATTCCATGTTCCTTCGCGATCGCTCCAATCTCTGCAATCGGCTGAATCGTGCCGATCTCATTGTTCGCATACATCACAGAGATCAGGATCGTGTCCGGGCGGATCGCCTTACGAAGCTCGTCGAGTTTCACAACTCCGTTCTCATCCACGTCGAGATAGGTCACCTCAAATCCATGCCCCTCGAGATACTCGCAGGTGTGAAGAATCGCATGGTGCTCAATCTTACTCGTAATGATATGGCGACCTTTGTCCTTAAGTGCATCTGCGGTCGCCTCGAGTGCCCAGTTGTCCGACTCGCTTCCACCCGCTGTAAAATAGATCTCGGATGGCTTTGCCCCGATCGATTTTGCGATTATCTCCCTCGCCTTTGCAACCGCCTGCTTACACGGCGCTGAGAAATCATACACAGACGAAGGATTTCCATATAATTCTGTAAAATACGGCAACATGGCTTCCACGACTTCCGGTCTTGTTCTCGTCGTCGCCGCATGATCCAGATAAATATTTTTCTTTTCCATTTTTCTCCTCCTTTCCGGAAAATCTTCAAACTTTCTGTCATTTATCCTCTAACTGTTTTTCACTTTACAGTACTAAATATACACTCATTTTTTTATTATAGCATTTGAGTGATCGAGTTTCAATCTGTCCGTACCCTATTATATGTCCTTTCTGGCAGAATTGACTCCCATTCATGTGTTGCACAAACTGTATCACAGGGAAGATCACAAAAAGGAGTCCGACATGCTCTGCGCACGTCAAACTCCTCCCTAATCACTCATTTTATTGAAATTCATCTCAACACTGACGCAAAACAAACTCTCTTTGTGAACTATCCCGACTTAAATCTCCCGCAAAAATTCCGGATGTTCCCGAAAATACATTTCCCCGTAATTCCGGTCTTTTCCGATTCGTTCCTTGAGTGCCTCAAGCGAATCAAACTTCATCTCCGGGCGCTCAAAATTCAGGAATTGAACCTCGATCTGTTTTCCGTACAAATCTCCGTCAAATCCCATGATGTAGGTCTCCACACTCACCGGATTATCCCCGCTGATCGTCGGTTTTCTGCCGATGTTGCTGATTCCGCCGAAAACTCTCTGATGACTTCCCACAGTCTGCTCCTTCTCATCAATCAGAATGCGAGTCACATAGACCCCAAACGGAGGAAGATGTTTCTCTGGCGGTGGAAGCAGGTTGACGGTCGGAAATCCGAGAACCGGACCGCCGAGATGATTGCCATGCACAACCGTCCCGCCGATCGTGTAAGGCTCCCCGAGAAGCTCATTTGCCTTCTCGATGTTGCCAAGCGTAAGCTCCTCGCGCACATAGGTACTGCTGATGTCGCGGTGCTCATCCTGCTCTTTCTCGATGATCACTGCCTCAAACCCGCACTGGTCTGAGAGAATCCGAAGCAATTCCACATTTCCGGCACCCATGTAGCCGAAACTGCAATCTGGTCCCACGGTGATCGCCTTCGCATGCATCTGACTAACAAGAATCTTTTTCACAAAAGTCTCCGGGTCCATATGGGCGATCTCCCGATCAAACGGGTATTCCACAAGGTAATCGACACCCATGCGCTCCAATTTCCGACGACGTTCCTCGTTCGTTGTAATCACCGTCACCGGATGGCCCGTCACAACTCCCATCGGCGCCATATCAAACGTAAACACTGCGATACGAAGCCCCATGCTTTCCTTGAGCTCCTGCATCTTTCGCAGAAGTTTCTGGTGCCCTTTATGGCGTCCGTCAAATTTTCCGATTGTCACAACCGTCGGTTCGCTGATCTGAAACTCTCTCGTTCCGGTGATAACCTGCATCTTGCTTAACCTCCCAGAAATACTTTCAGAGGCTTATAGCGCCTCTTGCTCTTCTCATACCCGTAAACTCCGATGAATCTTCCTTCGCTGTCATAAACGCGGATATTCTTCTGCGGATCAAACAACGCTTTTCCCAACTCTCCCTCTTCGATACGCGAACTCAACCGATGTGAATGGTTTGCGCTCTGCTTAGCTCCCTGATCCTGAGAGCTTGACTCTCCGTCCTCACAGCTAGTCGCAAGCTCGATCGGAAGCGGATTTCCATTGTGGACGAGCTTGTCCCCATCCCCCGGCACTGCCGTGTAAGCCGGAAGCCCCGCAAAGACCTCATCAACTGCGATCACATGGTTCTCCACTTCACCGCGATCGCGAAGTTCCTCGATCTGTGAAAGTTTCAGACTGTCCGCAAGTTCAAACCGATCCACGCGAGTGCGCAGAAGGTGTTCCATACAGCCTCCACAGCCGAGCTTTCGTCCGATGTCATAGCAGAGCGTGCGAATGTAGGTTCCCTTTGAGCAGGTCACGGTCATCGTCACACGCGGAAGCTCGATCGAATCGACATGAATCTCAAAAATCTCAACCGGACGAGCTTCCCGCTCAACCTCTTTACCCGCGCGCGCAAGTTCATAGAGCTTTTTTCCGTTGACCTTGAGTGCAGAGTACATCGGCGGGACCTGCATATAAGGTCCGAGAAAACTCTCAACTGCCTCTCTGACCTCTTCCTCCGTCGCATTAACCGGATACTGTGCAAGAACCTCCCCCGTCGTGTCCTGCGTATCGGTCTCCTGTCCGAGAAGCATAACTGCCTGATACGTCTTCGTCTTGTCTGTCAAAAGATCGCACAGCTTTGTCGCTTTTCCAAGACATACCGGAAGTACGCCCTCTGCATCCGGATCAAGCGTCCCGGTGTGACCGATTTTTTTCATTCGGAGAATACCTCTCAGCTTTGCGACCACATCGTGAGAGGTATATCCCTTTTCTTTGTATACATTTATGATGCCATCCATCATGATTTGTGTTCCTTCATCTGTGCTTCAATCTGTCCGGAGAGGTTGTTGATCACGTCATGAACGCTTCCGTTCATTGTGCATCCGGATGCACGAATGTGACCGCCACCACCAAAGTAGGCAGCAACCTTGCTCACATTGACGTAATTGTTCGAGCGCATGCTCACCTTGAACACATGATTCTCGATCTCATAGAGGAAAATCGCAACCTCCACGCCCTCGGTGATTCGCATCTGGTCAACAATTCCATCGAGATCGGTGGATTCCACTCCGTAGAACTCCATATCTCTCCGGCGCACGACACTGAAAATGCAGGTTCCATGAAGGAAAACCACGCTCTCGAGAAGTGCTCTTCCGAGAATCTGATTCTGCACATAAGTCTTGCGATAGAAGCTCTCGTCGATGATCTTTGCAAAGTTGATGCCCTTGCTCATCATCTTTCCGGCAACCTCCATCGTGTGCTCTGTTGTGTTGCTGTTCTTGAATACATTGGTGTCATGCAGAATACCGGTGTAAATGCACTCTGCGGTCTCCTTGCTGATCTTATCCAGATCGAGGAAGCCATAGACCACCTCACTCGCAGAGCTCGCCTCAAGCACGAAGTTCTCCTGCGCGTATCCGGAATTCGTCACATGGTGATCGAGACAGATGCTCGCCTGTGCACTGTCAAGATATGCCGCAAACTCACCCAGACGATCAAGCGCCGCACTGTCGAGACAGATGCACAGATCATACGTCTTTCCGGTATGTGCATCCTGACAGATCTCATCAAAATATTTCAGATAATTAAACTTTACAGGAGGCTTCTCCAGATAGACCTGCACAACCTTCTCTGGATACTGCTCCCTGATGTAATTGCAAACGGCAAGGCAGGACCCAACGCAATCACCATCCGGATGGATATGTCCCAGAACTGCAATTGTCTCAGCCGTCTCAATCATTTCTATAAGTCTGCTCATCTGTGGTCCCCCTTTGTCTTCGTAATTAATCATATTTATTTTTGTAATCATCCGTTTTTAGTCTTCTTTTAAATCCTTTGTCACCTCATCGATCAGTCTGGACATATTTACACCATACTCGATGGACTGATCCAGCTTGAACGTGATCTCCGGGGTGTTGCGCAGGTTGACTCTGCGAGCCAGTTCACGGCGGATATATCCCTCTGCACTCTTGAGACCTGCAAGCACTGCATTTGCGCGCTCCTCATCTGCAAGAACACTGATATATGCCTTGCAGTACTTCAGATCCGGAGTTACCTCAACAGAAACCACGCTCGTCATTGCTCCGTTTACACGCGGATCTTTGATCTCAGAGCGGATGATCTCGCTGAGCTCCTTCTGAACTTCTGCATTGATTCTTGTGTTTTTAATGCTGTTTTTACGCATGCTTTTCTTTCCTTTCAGGTTGTGAGCCAGCGCCCTGAAAGCTCTGACTCACTGGCTGCAGAAAGCGTCTTTTCGACTCTTTCCCGATCCGCCCTAGCGCGGTACCTCAACCATAATATATGCCTCGACCTGATCGTCTTCCTTCAGATCGTTAAACTTCTCAAATACAAGACCACACTCGTAGCCTGCTGCCACTTCCTTCACATCGTCCTTGAAACGCTTCAGAGAAGCCAATGCACCGTCGAAGAGCTGTTCGCCCTCTCTCGTAATACGGCAGGAGCATCCTCTCTGGAACTTTCCGTCGGTTACGTAGGAACCGGCGATTGTGCCGACACCGGAAGCCTTGAAGGTCTGGCGGACAACTGCGTGACCGATTACCTTCTCCTCGAATACCGGATCAAGCATACCCTTCATTGCTGCCTCTACATCCTCGATTGCCTGATAGATAACCTTGTAGAGACGTACATCAACCTTCTCACGCTCTGCGATGGACTTTGCAGTTACATCCAGGCGAACGTTGAAGCCGATGATGATTGCGCTCGAAGCTGCTGCAAGGTTGACATCGGACTCGTTGATCGCACCAACACCGCCGTGGATTACCTTTACAACAACCTCCTCGTTGGACAGCTTCACAAGACTCTGCTTCACTGCCTCAACAGAACCCTGTACATCTGCCTTAACGATGATCGGCAGTTCCTTGACGTTACCTGCCTTGATCTGGCTGAACAGATCATCAAGGGACATCTTGGACTTCGTCTCCTCAAGCAGTTTGTTCTTGCTCTCTGCAACGAAGGTCTCTGCCATTCCTCTTGCTTCCTTCTCGTTCTCGGTTGCCATCAGCACATCGCCTGCACCCGGAACGTCATTCAGACCGAGGATCTCAACCGGCATGGACGGACCAGCCTCTTTGACACGACGACCCTTATCATCCATCATTGCACGGACTTTACCGTAGCACGGACCTGCGGTTACGTTGTCACCGATACGAAGAGTACCCTTCTGTACGAGGATCGTTGCAACCGGACCTCTTCCCTTATCCAGCTCTGCCTCAATGACGAGACCTCTTGCACGGCGGTTCGGGTTTGCCTTCAGCTCCTTCACCTCAGATGCCAGAAGAATCATCTCAAGAAGCTCCGGGATACCTTCCTTCGTGTGTGCAGATACCGGAACGAAGATCGTGCTTCCGCCCCAATCCTCTGGGATCAGCTCATACTCAGCAAGCTCCTGCTTTACGCGATCGATGTTTGCGCTTGGCTTATCAATCTTGTTGATTGCAACAATGATCTCGACCTCTGCTGCCTTTGCATGGTTGATTGCCTCAACAGTCTGTGGCATAACGCCATCATCTGCTGCGACTACAAGGATTGCGATATCGGTGGACTGTGCACCTCTCATACGCATTGCGGTAAATGCCTCATGTCCCGGGGTATCAAGGAAGGTGATCTGCTGACCCTTAACATCAACGGTGTATGCACCGATGTGCTGGGTGATTCCGCCTGCCTCTTTTGCAGTTACGTTCGTCTTACGGATTGCATCCAGAAGGGAAGTTTTACCGTGATCAACGTGACCCATTACGCAGACTACCGGCGGTCTCGGAACGAGATCCTTCTCATCCTCCTCATCCTCTTTCAGAAGCTCTGCAATCACATCGATCTTCTCTTCCTTCTCGCAGAGTACCTCGTACTCCATTGCGATCTCCTCAGCCTTCTCAAAGCTGATCTCAGAGTTCAGAGTTACGATCTCGCCCTGTAAGAAGAGCTTCTTAACGATAGCGGACGGCTGAAGTTTCATCTTATCTGCGAGTTCCTTAATGGTCAGAACCTCCGGAATCGTGATAACCTTGATCGTCTCCTCAACCTTCTCCTCAACCGGCTTCTGAGGCATGATAAACGGATGCTTCGATACCTTGCCGTTCTTGTTTCTTGGTCCGTCCTCTACCATGCGATTCTTGTCATAACGATCGTTCTTGTGGCTGTTCTTCGTAGCCTGACGGTTGCTCGTCGGCTTGGTCTGAAGCGTATCAAATCCGCTGCTGCTCTTTGCAGAATCTCTCTGACCCGGACGGCTTCCCTGTCCTGCGCGGTTTCCACCAAAGCCTCCCTGACGATTTCCTCCGTCACGGTTTCCGCTAAAGCCTCCCTGACGATTTCCTCCGTCGCGGTTTCCGTTAAAGCCTCCCTGACGATTTCCTCCGTCACGGTTTCCTCCAAAGCCTCCCTGACGATTTCCTCCGTCACGGTTTCCTCCAAAGCCTCCCTGACGATTTCCTCCGTCGCGGTTTCCTCCAAAGCTTCCCTGACGGTTTCCTCCGTCACGGTTTCCTCCAAAGCCTCCCTGACGGTTTCCTCCGTCACGGTTTCCGTTAAAGCCTCCCTGACGATTTCCTCCATCACGGTTTCCTCCAAAGCCTCCCTGACGGTTTCCTCCGTCACGGTTTCCTCCAAAGCCTCCCTGACGGTTTCCTCCGTCACGGTTTCCTCCAAAGCCTCCCTGACGATTTCCTCCATCACGGTTTCCTCCAAAGCCTCCCTGACGATTTCCTCCGTCACGATTTCCGTTAAAGCCTCCCTGAGTGGATGCACCAGCCTGTGCCGGCTTGGAAGCCTGCTCACTGCTGTCTGCGGACGGCTTGCTCTCCTGCGCGCTTGCCGGCTTGGAAGCCTGCTCGCCATTCTCTCCAGCGGTCTTCGGGCGTGCCGGCTTCTGCTGGGAATTCTGGGTGCGGAACACTGCTGCAATCTTCTTCTTCGGAGCATCTGCTGCTACCGCACGTCCTGCCTGAGAAGCAGAGGTGTTTTTTACGATCTCCACCTGCTCTGCGCTCAGGTTCTCTGTCTCATTTGCCACATTCTGATGATTATAATTTAAAATATTCAATATATCCCTGTTCGTCCTTCCTAATTCTTTTGCCAGTTCCTTTACATTCATACCTACTACCTCCGATTATGTGTCATGAATTACGCATTTTCATTGCCATTCATCTGCTTCTGAATTGCACCGGCAAGACCGGTATCTGTCACAGCCAGAGATGCCCGCATTTCTTTTCCCATTGCGTGTCCCAGTTCGTCTTTTGTGCCAAAGTAACCGATTGGAACTTTATAGTAAGTACACATGTCGGAAAACATTTTCTTCGTATTGTCGGATGCCTCCTCCGAGACGAGAACCAGCCGTGCTTTTCCTGTCTTTACCGCTTTCTCTGTCGAAAACTCACCGCTCGCCGTCTTTCCGGCTTTCGTGGCAAGACCGATCAGATTCAGAATTTTCTGCCTGTTATCCAAGATTTTCCATCTCCTTTTCCAGTGCCTCGTACACTTCCTTCGGAATCGCCATCTTGAATGAGCGCTCCAGTCCTTTTCCCTTCACAGCCTTCTTCAGACATTCCATAGACGGGCACAGATAAGCACCTCTGCCGTTCTTTCTTCCAGTTGCGTCCAGAGTGAATTCTCCCTCCGGAGTCCTCAGAATACGAATCATCTCTTTCTTGTTCTTCTGCTCCCCGCATCCGATACACTGACGCTGGGGAAATTTCTTTGTACTCACTCGCGTTTCACATCCCATCTGTTCAGAATTCTTACCCGTGAACTGTAATTATTTGTCTTCTTCTGATGATAAATCGGCTAAATCAGCAGAATCGTACTCCTCGCCGGAAGCAGAAACCTCATAATCGGTCTCGAAGTCGTCGTAAACGCCGTCCTCCTGATAATCAATTCCCATTTCCTCGAACAGTCCAAGCTCTCTTGCCTGAGACTCACTCTTGATGTCGATCTTGTAACCGGTCAGTCTTGCTGCCAGTCTTGCATTTTGTCCCTCTTTTCCGATTGCCAGAGACAGCTGATAATCCGGAACGATTACCTGAGCCTCTCTTGCTTCCTCATCTGCCAGAACGCAGATAACCTTTGCCGGGCTGAGTGCATTCTCGATCAGAATTGCCGGGTTGTCATCCCAGGTAATGATATCGATCTTCTCACCGCGCAGTTCGTTTACAACAGAACCTACACGCGCGCCGTTGATGCCGACACATGCGCCTACCGGATCTACGTTCGGATCATTGGAGCATACAGCAATCTTTGTACGGGAACCAGCCTCACGGGCAATCGCCTTGATCTCAACGGTTCCGTCCTTCACCTCGGTTACCTCCTCCTCGAAGAGACGCTTTACGAGATCCGGATGGGTACGGGAAACGGTGATGCGCGGTCCCTTATTCGTATCCTTAACTTCCAGAACATATACCTTAATTCTCTCGGTCGGCTTGAATACCTCGCCCTTTACCTGCTCAGTCTCGTTCAGGACAGCGTCCACACGGCCCAGATTGATGCTGATATTGCGTCCGTTATCACGCTGAACAATACCGGTAACGACATCCTTCTCTTTCTGATACCACTCGCTGTACTGCTGACTGCGCTCCTCCTCGCGGATCTTCTGAAGGATCACGTTCTTCGCGTTCTGAGTCGCAATTCTTCCGAAAGACTTGGACTCAATCGGCACATGAACGGTGTCGCCAAGGTAGTACTTCGGGTCACGGATTCTTGCCTCTGCAAGGCTGATCTGGGTTACCGGATCTTCCACGGTCTCAACAACCTCTTTTGATGCGTATACAGCGAAATCACCGGTCTCCGGATTGATGTTTACCTTCACATTGTCTGCTTTTCCAAAGTGGTTCTTGCAGGCAGTGAGCAGTGAATTCTCAATCGCCTCCAGCAGAGTGGCCTTGCTGATATTTTTTTCCTTTTCCAGCAAATCCAATGCTTCAATTAATTCTTTGTTCATGATTTGTTTATCCTCCTAAACTCAATTCCCTTTCGTGCAGATTCTTCGTTATTGTATCAGGTTACTATGCCACTTTATTGTGTCCTACGGCATTTCCATTCAGAAAATGTCTTCCCGTATACAGGAACGATTTTTTTATTTTCATCTGCCTGCTCGTCACAGTTTTTATCCCCTATAACCAGCAACGGATTCTATCTGTTGTTTTACTGTCTTGCTGTCTTGCTGTCTTGCTGTCTTTCTTTTTCTGTATCTGATTAGAAATCAAATGCCAGACGGATCAAAGCGATCTCTCCGCGCTCGAAGACTTCCTCGGCTCCATCCATCTCCAGAGTCACCGTATCCTTATCGTATGCTTTCAGGATTCCGGTAAATTCCTTCTGACGGTTGCGTGGCTTGTAAAGACGAAGCTCAACTTCCTCGCCCAGACTGCGCTCAAAGTCCTTATCCTTCTTCAGCGGACGTCCCAGTCCCGGAGAACTTACCTCCATAATATAGCTGTCCTCGATAAAGTCTTCCTTATCAAGCCAGTCACTCAAGAGTCGACTGATCACCTCGCAGTCATCCACGGTGATTCCACCCTGCTTATCGATGTACGATCTCAGATACCAGTTTCCGGCTTCCTTGACATACTCCACATCCACCAGTTCAAACTGATGCTCTGCAAGCAGTGGGAGCAGGAACTGTTCGGTCTTTGCCTCGTATTCTTCCCTTCTTGTCATGATGTCACCTCTTTTTCTCATTTTTCACAGCTGTCGTTGATTCATTCATCCTTTTTATCGTAATACCATTGCGATCCCAGCCGTATGTTCTCTCTGTTCGCTCTGTAACTGAAGCATAAATTAAGAGTGGACCAAAAGCCCACTCTTCAACGTCAGTTCATCATGTTATCATTTGTATTGTAACACCCCTTGTTTAGAATTGCAAGGGTCAAATACCAAATTTTCTGCATATCTTACCGTATATATCAGATTGGTGAAAGATCATGATTCCTATCCTTGATGTTCAAAATCTCAGCTATTCCTATCACAGCATGGACGGCGCAACATTAGCGCTCTCAAACATTTCTTTTCAAATCAATACAGGGGAATTTGTCGCAATCGTTGGACCATCCGGCTGTGGAAAGTCCACCCTTCTTTCCCTGATTTCCGGTCTTCTATTTCCGGAGGAAGGAAAAATCCTCTTAAAAGGAAGTCCCATTACCGGTCCCGACATCCGAATCGGATATATGCTTCAACGGGATCATCTGCTTGAATGGCGCACAATCCTCGACAACGTTGCCCTCGGACTTGAAATCCGCAAACAAAAAACCTCCGAGACGATGAGAGAACTCAGAAAAATGCTCGACACCTATGGACTTGCCGATTTTGAATCCGCCCATCCGTCAGAGCTATCCGGCGGAATGCGCCAACGCGCGGCACTGATTCGCACTCTCGCCCTGAAACCGGATCTTTTGCTCCTCGATGAGCCATTTTCCGCCCTTGACTACCAGACCCGCCTTTCTGTCTGTGACGACATCAGCGCAATTTTGCGATCAGCCGGAAAGACCGCCCTCTTAATCACTCATGATCTCGCTGAAGCCATCAGCATTGCCGATCGAATCCTGATTCTCACTCCCCGCCCCGGCACAATTAAGGCTTCTCTCTCGATTCATTTTTCTCCAGAAGCCGACACTCCGCTCAAACGCCGAAACGCCCCCGAATTCGCCGGATATTTTAATGATGTATGGGGAAATTTACAGACCGAACACTAATCTATTTTTACAAATTCCATATAAAAATAATCTTACCCAAATCGATATTCAGCGACGAAAGGCGGGAAAGTACATGCAAACATAAATTTGGCGCGAAACCAAAAAACTGACAGTGTGAATCCTCCAATCTTTCACATACTAAGATCAGAAAACTCACGGACACACGATTCCATTCAAACGCACATCTGAAAAATTGAGGAGGAACAACCAAAATGAATTCAGAAAAATCCACCCCTGACACCCACAATACTCAAAATATCAAAAGCCCTCATTGCCAGCCATCGCAAAAACTCTGCAAAGCGAACCCCCGCTTCCGCCACCTTCTCTTCCGCACCTTCTGGATCAGCCTTCTCTTCTCGATCGGCTTCATCTGGTACACCTTCGACCGCCAGATCCCCGACCGCGTCAGTCTCACGCGAAACGAAACCGGCTTCTTTTCATTCGGCGGGCTTCCGCTCGAGGTAACGCTTCTCGATGACACCTCCGAAGTTTCCCTGCGAAATGCCTCCAATATTCCGGAAAATTCCGTGCGAATTTCCAGCGACTCCCCGCTCTCGCTCTCCGCGACAAAATCAGGGACCTACCAGCTCGGCTTAAAACTTTTCGGTGCAATCCGCCTCAAAAACATCCAACTCAACGTCATTGAACAGCGCTATGCGATCCCCTGCGGATTCCCAATCGGAATCTATCTCAAATCAGACGGCATCCTCGTCGTCGGAACCGGAACCGTCACGGACGAAACCGGAAAAGAAATCGAACCGGCTCTCGGCATCCTCGAATCCGGCGACTACATCGAAGCAATCAACGGCCATCCCCTGACAAGCAAGGAAGCCCTGATCACTGAACTTCGCCATGTCGGAGGCGCAGAAAACGTTTTCCTAAAAATCCGGCGTGACGATAAGGAGCTTGAGGTCTCCGTACGTCCGGTGCGAACCTCCGATGGCACCTGCATGCTCGGCGCCTGGGTTCGCGACGACACACAGGGAATCGGCACGATGACCTACCTTGAGCCAAACGGCAGCTTCGGCGCTCTCGGTCATGGCATCAGCGACTCCGATACCGGACATTTGATGGAAAGCCATGAAGGCTCCCTCTATGAGACAGAGATTCTTGGAATTGAAAAAGGCAGTATCGGAAATCCCGGCATCATGGCAGGCGTGATCTACTATGGTCCCGGCTGTCTTCTCGGAGAAATCCACGCGAACACAGAGACTGGAATCTTCGGCAATGCCAATGAAGCTCTGCGCTCCCGTACGCTCTCGAGTGCAATTCCCGTCGGCTATTGCCAGGATATTGAGAAGGGTCCTGCCCTGCTTAGAAGCAATGTCTCCGGTCAGATCCGGGATTATGAGATTGAAATTCAGAAAATTGAGCTGAAGCCGCTCCAGAAAAATAAGAGTATGGTCATTCACATCACCGATCCGGAACTTTTAAAGCTGACCGGCGGAATCGTGCAGGGCATGAGCGGAAGCCCGATCATCCAGAACGGCAAGCTGATCGGAGCAGTCACTCATGTCTTCGTTCAAGATTCAACAAGAGGATATGGAATATTTATCGAAACAATGCTGGAAGCCGATGATTCCGGCTCCCAATAAAAACTCAGAAAACAAATCTCCGCAAGCGTCAACTTGATCGACTTGAATTAGAACGTGCGACGTTTCTCCTCCCTCGTCTTCTGAGCAAGACGTTTCATCTCCTTTGCGTTCTCAAGCACCGCTCCGGTGATCTCGACACCACCGAGAAGACGCGCAAGCTCCGCAATCATCTGCGTCTCATCGAGCTCATGGATGACGGTTCGTGTCTTTCCATCCTTCGCGGACTTTGCAATCTCAAAATGCTCATCCGCCATCGACGCAATCTGTGGAAGATGGGTGATACAGATTACCTGATGATTCTTTGAGATGATCGCGAGCTGTTCTGAGACTTTCTGCGCCGTGCGTCCACTGATTCCCGTATCAATCTCATCAAAGATCAGCGTCGGAATCTCATCCGTATCTGCAAGCACCGTCTTGATTGCGAGCATAATTCGCGAGAGCTCACCGCCCGAGGCGACAAGTCCGAGTGAGCGCTCCGGCTCTCCGGGGTTCGTCGAGATCACAAACTCTGCCTCATCAAAACCATTCGCAGTGTAATGGGAGAGGCGTGAAAAACTCATCGAGAATTTTACATCGAGGAAATTCAGATCGAGAAGTCTCTCTCGAATCTTCTCTGTCAGAACCACCGATGCCTTCTTTCTCGCCTCTGAGAGCTCCTCACACGCAGTCTCAAGCTGTTTCTCCGCTTTTTTCAGTCCCGTCTCCGCTTCTCTGCGGTAATCATCAAAGTGCTCTAACTCCTCGAGACGCTTCTGCTTCTCCTCAAGAGTCCGGGAGATCTCTGCGACCGTGCTTCCGTACTTTGCCTGAAGATTGTGAATCAGATCAAGGCGCTCCTCAATCTGTCTCATCTCCTCCTCATTAAAGGAAATATCCTCGAGATAACTTCCGATCGCATGGTGCACGTCATCAAGCAGAGACTCTGCATCATAGAGCTGATCCTGAATCGGCTTGAGCGTCTGGTCGTAGTCCACAACCTCACCGACCTCGTGGATTGCGCGCCCAACCATCTCAGAATTCACTGCCTCATAGGCGTCAGAAAGGCTCTCCGCGATCTTTCGGCTGTTGGAATAAAAGCGATAACGCTCTGTCAGCTCCTCCTCCTCGCCATCCTTAAGTCCCGCCTGCTCTATCTCATCCACCTCAAACCGGAGGAAATCATACTCTCTGCGTCTGCTCTCCTCATCCCCGGACAGTTCCTCAAGGCGCACCTTCCACATCCCATACTCTTTGTACAAGCTCACTGTTTTTTCTTTAATTGGACTGATCTGTGATTTGGCGTAAGTATCCAGAATTTCCAGATGTTTCGATGCGTGAAGCAGAGACTGATGCTCGTGCTGACCATGAATATCAATCAGAAGTCCGGTAACCTCCTTGAGCTTTGTAACTGTCACCGTCTCATCATTGATCTTGCTGACACTGCGCGTCGGCATAATCTTTCTTGTAATAATCAGGGTGCCGTCGTCGTCCGGATAGACATCCATCCGTTCAAGAAGCTCCCTCTTTTCTTCCTCGACCGAAAAAATCAGTTCCACATAGGCATAATCACTGCCACTGCGAATCATCTCCTTCGGCGCTTTCTGCCCAAGGGCCAGATTAACTGACCCAATGATAATCGACTTTCCCGCTCCGGTCTCACCGGTCAGAATGTTCAGTCCGTCTCCGAACTCCACATCCGCCTGCTCAATCAGCGCAAGGTTTTTCACATGCAGTTCCAGAAGCATCCTGTGTCCCCCTTATTCTGCTATTTATTCCGCTATCTATTCTGCTACAAGTTTCTTGATCTTATCCATCACAAGAATCGTGTCGTCCACACTGCGGACCGCACACATGATCGTATCATCCCCGGCAATACAGCCGACGATCTCATGAAAATGAATCGCATCGAGAGCCGCTGCGACTGCCATCGCCATGCCGGACACCGTCTTGATTACCAGAATATTCTGGGCCATATCCATCGACACATACCCATCCTTCAAAATCCGGATATACTTGTCGCTGAAGGTCGTCGACGGATTCTGCATCACCACATAGCGCTGACGTCCGCTCTCCGACGGAACCTTTGTCAACCGAAGTTCCCGAATATCTCTCGAGACCGTCGCCTGCGTCACGCGATACCCGGATTCCTGCAGCTTCTGTGCAAGCTCCTCCTGCGTCTCAATCTCATATTTTCCAATCAATTCCACAATCTTGCTGTGACGTTCCAGTTTCATTTTTCCCCTCCAGAAAATGTCTAAAAATATTCCAGTTTCTGAATCTTCTCAGATTTCAAAATTACACTCACACCCGATCCATCTTATTTCTCAGTGTCTCCAAAAATGAGATGTTCTTCAACTTAATCAGCACCGTGTGGTTGCGGGAACGGAAAATTTCCAGCGTATCTCCCGGCCTTAAATCCACAACCTGATCTCCATCAAAAACAGCCGTCTGCTCCTTGTCGCGGTACTCCATCAGATGAATCTCGATCCGATCCTCCGAGGAGAGGACAATGCTCTGTGCTCCGAGCGTATGCGGGCAGATCGGAGTCAGGACAATCAGCTCTGTCCCCGGCGTCACAACAGGTCCTCCGGCCGAGAGATTGTATGCCGTGGAACCGGTCGGTGTCGCGGCGATCATGCCGTCCGCGAGATATTCATTCAGATACTCGCCGTTTAAAAAGACGCGGAATTTCAACATTTGAAGCACATTTTTTCGTGCGAGAACAATGTCATTGAGTGCGACTCCGGTGCGAATTCCATCCTTCCCGGTCACCCGCCCCTCAAGCATCATTCGGTTCTCCAGCGTATAATTATCGTTGAGAAGGGCCTCAAGCATCGGACGAATGTCCTCTCCTCTCGAAACCTGAGTCAGATAACCGAGGTTGCCGAGATTGATTCCAATCAGAGGAAGTTGGCGCGCAACAAGATCCCGCGATGCCTGAATCAGCGTTCCATCCCCTCCAAGCGTAATCACGCACTCCGTCTCCTCAGGCACATCTTTCGGATCGGTGTAGCCATTCCGGTGTTTTTTTCCGGACTTCTCCGGATCCTCCTCCACGCCTCCGGTGCAGGTTGCACCTCGTGAGATCAGATAGTCGCGAATTTGGATTGCGGTCTCCACCGCCCCTTCCTTGGTGGGATTTGCGATCAAGTAAAAATGCTTCATTCCTGCCTACTTTCTCCTGCTCTTCTGCGCTTTCACGCATTTTTATTTGTCGAGTGTCTGATGTGCCGACTCTACCACTGCCTCCTCATCAACCGGGAATTCTCCGCGGATCTGTCCGTCCGTGTGATTCTGCAAATGCAGAAGGTACTCGATATTTCCCTCCGGTCCCTTGATCGGAGAAAACTCCAGATTCAGAATCTCAAATCCGATCTCAGAAGCAAACTCCATAACCTTGCGGATTACCTCAAGATGGGTATTCTTCTCACGGACAACCCCCTTCTTTCCGACTTTCTCACGTCCTGCCTCAAACTGCGGTTTAATCAGACAGACAACCTGTCCATCATCTGTGAGAAGTGCCTTGACCGGTCCGAGAACCTTTGTCAGAGAGATGAAGGAAACATCGATCGAGGAGAGACCAATCTTGTCCTCGATATCGTCCGGAGTCACATAGCGGATGTTTGTCTTCTCCATGCAGACAACACGTGGATCGTTGCGGAGCTTCCAGTCGAGCTGTCCATGTCCGACATCAACCGCATAGACCTTGACTGCGCCGTTCTGAAGCATGCAGTCCGTAAATCCACCCGTCGAAGATCCCACATCCATGCAGACCTTTCCCTGTGGCTGAACGCCGAAATGCGTCATTGCCTTCTCCAGTTTCAGACCACCACGGCTGACATACTTCAGCGTTGTTCCGCGCACCTCCACATTTACCTTCTCTTCAAACATCGATCCGGCTTTATCTTCCTTCTGTCCATCCACATAGACAATCCCGGACATGATAATCGCCTTTGCCTTCTCCCGGGAAGTTGCAAGTCCCCGGTTTACAAGCATTACGTCGAGTCTCTCTTTCATCTCTATCTTGTTCCTCTCTGTTCTATTTCACCATTCTGTTTTTCTGTTCTATATGATTTACGCTTCTGTATTATACTTGTCTATTCTTTTTCTTTAAGCACCGGATAAAAATCGCGCATCGTGCGGATAATCGAATCACTGTCAATCTTCACGGTTTCTCTGAGCACGGAGACATTTCCATGCTCCACATACGCGTCCGGAAGCGCAATGTTGAGCACCTTCACATTCGGAGCATACTCATGAACCAGAGCTGTGACATCAAGACCGAAACCACCCTGAAGCACATTTTCCTCAAGCGTGACGATCAGTTTGTGGTGGTCGGCAAGATTGCAGACCAGCTCCTTATCAATCGGCTTGATGAATCTGCCGTTTGCGAGTGTGCAGTTCCAGCCCTCCCCGCCGAGCTTATTTCTGATGTGCTCTGCGGTGCTGACCATACTTCCGACTGCGAGAAGTGCGATCTCCTCGCCCTGCATCAGAATCTCGCCCTTTCCATATTCAATCGGCGAGTCAAATTCCTCAAGTCCACGGTATGCCTGTCCTCTCGGATAGCGGATTGCGATCGGTCTGTCATACGTCATCGCAAACTGAAGATCCCGCTCAAGCTCCCACAGATTCTTCGGGGCAAGCACACTCATATTCGGGATACAGGTCAGGTAAGACAGATCAAAGATTCCCTGATGCGTCTCGCCGTCGCTTCCGACAAGTCCTGCACGGTCAAGTGCAAAGACAACCGGCAGATCCTGAATGCACACATCATGAAGAATCTGGTCAAATGCACGTTGCATAAATGACGAATAGACTGCGACGACAGGCTTTAATCCCGCTGCCGCCATTCCGGCCGCAGAGGTCACCGCATGCTGCTCCGCGATTCCCACATCAAAAAACCGCTTCGGATACGCCTTCCGAAATGCCGTGAGTCCCGTTCCGTCCGGCATCGCCGCCGTCACAGCGACAATTTTCGGATTCTTCTCGGCAAGCTGACACAGCTCCTTAGAAAACACATCTGTGTACGTCGGAAACTGCTTCGTGCGAAGCGCCTTTCCGGTCTTGATATCAAATGGCTCAACTCCATGAAAGCGCGATGGGTTCTCCTCCGCCGGCTTATATCCCTTTCCCTTTTTCGTCAGGACATGAACCAAAACCGCGTGGTCCATCTTCTTTGCTTCCTTGAAAATCTTTGTCATCTCGGGAATGTCGTGACCATCGACCGGTCCGAGATAGGTGATTCCCATATTCTCAAAGAGCATGCCCGGAATGATCAACTGCTTGATGCTGTTCTTTGTCCGGCTGATCTTGTCGACAAGCCCCTCTCCGACAACCGGAACCTTCAGAAGCGTGTTCGACACTCTCTTCTTCAATCGGTTGTATCTGGTTCCCGAGCGAAGTCCGCTCAAGTACTTTGACATTCCTCCGACATTCTCCGAGATCGACATGTTATTGTCGTTCAGTACAATAATAAAATTCTTGTTCAAATGCGCCGCATTGTTCAGCGCCTCATAAGCCATTCCTCCGGTGAGTGCCCCATCTCCGATCACAGAGACGACCGAGTAATTTTCCCCCAGAAGATCACGGCCCTGAGCAATTCCTAAACCCGCTGAGATCGAAGTCGAACTGTGTCCTGTATCAAAGGAATCATACGGGCTCTCCTTACGTTTCGGAAATCCGCTCATTCCGCCGTACTGGCGCAGTTCATCAAACATCTCCTTGCGTCCGCTCAGAATCTTGTGCGTATAGGACTGATGACCCACATCCCAGATTACCTTATCCTTTGGCAGGTCAAAAGCCCGATACAGGGCAATGGTCAGCTCCACGACTCCGAGATTCGACGCCAGATGTCCGCCCGTCACGCTGATCTTCTCGATCAAAAACTGGCGAATCTCTGCTGCGAGCGTCTTCATCTGCTCAGGAGTCAGTTTTTTCACATCCCATGGTCCTTCTATCCGTTCCAGAATCATAACTCTTCCTGTGCCCTTCCGTACATCTCTTAATTCCTCTTAATTACTTTTCTCTCGTGACAAGCATCTCAATCAACCCTGCCAGGAATGGATTCTTACCCGGCAGTTTCTCAAGGAGCTGTACTGCACGCTCCGAGATCTCCTGCACATCCTTGTGCGCCTGCTCAATTCCCACAAGAGTCACATACGTCGTCTTGTTGTTCTTCTCATCGCTGAGAACTGGCTTTCCGAGCTGTTCTGCCGTGCTCGTCACATCCAGAATATCATCCTGGATCTGGAATGCCAGACCTACTGCCGACGCAATCTGCTCCGTGAGTGCGATCTCCTCCTCATCTGCTCCCGCAAGCACAGCACCGATCATCATCGATGCCTCGAGAAGAGCTCCTGTCTTCAAGCGATAAATGAAATCCAGTTTTTCCTGTGGAATCGGCTTTCCGGTCAGCTCGACATCGACCACCTGACCACCAATCATTCCGTAAATTCCGGTCTTCTGTGCAAGAATTCCGATCGCACGTCCGACAAGATCCGGGCGGGTTGTCTTCTCAAATGCCTTTGAAGCCGTCTCAATCGCATAGATCAGCAGGGCATCTCCGGCGAGAACTGCCATGTCGTATCCAAATTTCACCCACGTCGTCGGAAGACCTCTTCTGAGCGTATCGTTATCCATACATGGAAGATCGTCATGAATCAGGGAGGAGGTATGAATCATCTCCATTGCTGCCATAAATGAACGAATCTCCTCTCCGTTTCCGCCAAAAAGGCGATACGTCTCCTCCATCAGCATCGGGCGCAGGCGCTTTCCACCGGCGCGCACACTGTAATTCATTGCCTCAAAAATCGTTTTCTGATGCCCGGTCTCTTCCGGAAGAAACGCTTCCACAACTGCCTCTACCTCAGCTGTGCGCTTCTTAAGCTCTGCTTTTAGCATCTCTTTGTCATTCATTTCCATCTTCCATTCCTCCCCGAAGAACAATCATCTGTTTTTCCACGCGATCCAATTTCTCCGTACAGCCCTTCAAAAGCCGAATTCCCTCCTCATAGAAGGCAAATGACTCCTCCAGCGATGTATCTGGAGCTTCCATCTTCTGCAAAACCTGTTCAAGCTGTGAAAATGCCTGTTCCACGGTCAACTCCTCGAATGCTTCCTCGGACGATTTTTTCTCCATCTTTCCTCCCAAGCCTCCCTTTCTTGCCTCATCACCTGTGTCTCACATGTCTCACTCCACTCATTGATCGAGCTTTTTATATTTCCCTGACATCATTCACATCAGCGGCCTCACTAATCTCGGTGACAACCGCCTTAACTCGTCCATCAAGAATTCGGATTGTGATCGGATCACCCACTTTGACATCAGAAACGCTCTCAATCCGATGCTCATTTTGATTAGTCAGAAAACCAAAGCCCTTGCTGATCTTCTCAAGCGGAGAGAGTCCCTGAAGACGTCCACTTGCGAGCGCAAGGTGATGTTTCGCCTCAGTGAGTCTTTTTTCCATCGCCGTGTTTAATTTGCCTTCCATATCGGCAAGATTCCGTCGTTTTTCGCTAAGTTTGAAGTGCGGATCCTGCACCAAAAGGCGTGTTTGACACCAACTTAAATAATTTCGACGGTACTGAATCCGCTGACTCATTGCTCGCACCAGGGATTTCTCATATGTCTGACAGTCACTTACAAAACGGTTCCAGTCAAATACGGCAAGCTCTGCTGCTGCCGACGGGGTCGGTGCGCGAAGATCTGCCACAAAGTCCGCGATCGTCACATCCGTCTCATGACCGACTGCCGAGATCACCGGTGTCTGACACTCAAAGATCGCTCTCGCGACCTCCTCCTCATTGAATGCCCATAGATCTTCGATCGAACCACCTCCACGCCCGACAATCAAAACATCAAGTCTCATCTCGTCGAGCGTTCGGATGCCAGCGCAGATGCTCGCGACCGCACCATCTCCCTGCACGAGAGCCGGATAGAGAATCAACTGAACAAACGGATTTCTGCGCGCCGTGATATTCATGATATCGCGAATCGCTGCACCCGTGCTCGCTGTCACAATCCCGATTTTCTGCGCGTAACGCGGAATGGGGCGTTTGTACTCTTCAGCAAACATCCCCATCTCTTCCAATTCCTCACGCAAACGACAGAAGCGCTCATAGAGATCGCCCCGCCCATCGAGTTCTATTTTCTTTGCATACAGCTGATACGTCCCGTCCCGCTCATATACATCCACGACTCCGGTCACAACCACGCTCTGCCCTTCCTCCAGCCGGAAAGAAAGCCCTCTGCGCTGTCCGGCAAACATCACAGCTTTCAGAGTCCCGCTCTCGTCCTTCATCGTGAAATAGATGTGTCCGGACGGATGGTATTTGCAGTTGGAAATCTCTCCGCGAACAGAGATTCTGTTCATGACAAAATCCTGTGCGAACATATTTTTGATATAAGAATTTACCTGTGCAACCGAATAAACACTCGCCATCTCAATCGCCCTTCGCTATTCCTTCCGGTCTCAGAGTTTCAAAACTGCTAACTGCTATTTTGAAACTTGCTATCCTTACGATGTTCGCTTAGTTTGCCTGTTCCTTCACCAGTCTTGCAAGCACACCATTGATGAAAGCCGGGGAATCATTTCCGCCGAACTTCTTTGCAAGCTCAACTGCCTCATTGATTGCCACCTTATCCGGCACATCGCTGTCATAGCGCATCTCGTAGACTGCCTGACGCAGAATCGTCAGCTCCACATGACCCATACGCTTTGTGTTCCATCCCTGAGCTACTTTATTGATCTCCTCATCAAGCTGTGGAATCATCGGTGCGATCTCCTCCACGCGGGCAATCAGGAACTCTCTGTCCTTGTCTGCCATCTCCACCTGGTGAACGATCTCCAAGGTTCCATCTGCTGTTGTATCATCCTCATCAGGTGAACCGAAATACTGTTCTACCTGCTTTGCGGTCTCCTCTGCCGGGTAAAAATCTACCCCAAATAACATTTTAAAACAGTGTTCCCGCATTTCTCTTCTGGTCATTCTTCCTTTTCCTCCTGGCACAATATCTGCATAGTTGGATATTATCATATCACATTTTTTTCAGATACTCAATGGGTGGTTTTCGCATAAAATTTTCCTGATTTTCGCATACTGTTACTGTTTCTTTCCCTGATTTGGCAAATAAATGACGCAATTTTTCCAATATTTTTTAATTTCCTGTATTTTGGGAGTCCATTAGGAGGTCTTTGTGATGTGGGGATTTTTGATTGCGCTTCTCTCTGGCGCACTGATGAGCTTGCAGGGTGTCTTAAACACCGAAGTGACAAAACAGAGCGGGGTCTGGCTCTGTGCCGTCTGGGTTCAGCTGACGGCGCTTGCGACCTGCGCTCTGTTCTGGTTATTTGGAGACCGTGCTCCGTTCTCTTCTCTTTTTCAGATTCGCCCCTGGTACCTGCTGATCGGCGGTGTCCTCGGGGCATTTATCACCTGGAGCGTCGTCAAAGGCATGGATCGTCTCGGTCCTGCCCGCGCAACGCTCACAATCGTGGTGACTCAGATTCTCGTCTCCTACGGGATTGAACTTTTTGGACTTTTCGGCGTGGAAAAGGTTCCGTTTGAATGGCGCAGACTCCTCGGCGCCGGAATCGCAATCGCGGGGATTGTGATTTTCCATTTATAGCTCAGAAGAGAGGCAATCTCATTCATTGTAAAAGGAGCCTGATAAATGCCAGACTCCTCTTTTTTAATCTCTTTTTTCACTTTTTCTTAACTTACTTTTCCTCTGCCAAGTTCACA
Organism: Brotaphodocola catenula; assembly: GCA_020686985.1. Lineage (GTDB taxonomy): Bacteria > Bacillota > Clostridia > Lachnospirales > Lachnospiraceae > Brotaphodocola > Brotaphodocola catenula. The sequence goes on along the minus strand of JAJEPU010000002.1, from coordinate 92,143 downwards.
CCTGCAATTCGAATATTGACATCCAGAACAGTCAGACCGGTCATATTCTCAATCGCGGACTTTACACGATCCTGCACGCGCTCGCTGACATCCGGAATGTTGTATCCATATTTCAGATTCAGGGACAGGTCTACGGATACATGCTCCTCAGTCACATCCACCTTCACACCTTTTGACAGGTTCTTCATGCCGAGCTTTCCGACAAGCTCATTCGTGATGTTGCCTGCCATCGAGTCAACACCCTCTACCTCTGTCGCTGCCAGACCTGCGATGATCGCAACCACCTCATCTGCGATGCGAACCTCTCCGATTTTATCCTTCTCATATACCTTGTGAGTATTTCTTCCTTCCACTTCTGCCACGGTTATCCCTCCTCAATCGCTCCGCCATTTCAGAGCTATATTCTGCATTTCGTTCTGCTGTTATTATAGCAAATGACGGCAGTTTTGCAAAGGGCTGTTTTTTGTAACTCCTACTCCATTACAGTTGTACAGCAGCTTATTCTTCGAGCTTCATCAGCGTAATCACAATTCCATCAACCGGAACTTCCGTCTTTCGCTTTACAATGTCCTCAATCTGCGCCCTCTGCTGGTCGGTGATCGACGGCGCATTGATCACAACATCCACCTTGCCGTCCGTGATGCTCACAACCGGGTCAGCAAAACCTCTCGCCTGAAGAAGCGTCTCCGTCGCATTTTCCTTCTCCGCAATCGCCGTCATCTGAATCATATTCTGAATTGCTTCCTGCTTTGCCGATTCTGCGATATTGGCGTTGTTGATGATGCTGTTGAGCGTCTCTTTGTTCTTCGCACGGATCTGCTCGCGGTTCATCTGCACTCCGGCTATGTAGTCTGACACCGTGATTCCGCTTGTGAGCACGGCTTCCCCGGGATTTTCAAGTCCACTCTCCTCCGCGTCCCAGCTGTCAATCTCGGCAAGCTGAGTTCCCGCAGTATCAGTATCTGCACCCGAATTTCCGCTTCCGTCAGTCTGCTCTCCCCCTGCTTCCGCCTGAAGAAGACTTCCCTCCGCCTGCGGTTGCAGATTGTCGCCATTCTGCCCGTTCTTGTCCCCCGCCAGCTGATTCTCCGCAAGTTGATTCTCTGCAAGCAGATCTTCGTCTGAAATATCAAGACTTCCCGCCTGATAGATCTGATTTCCTTTGTCTGTGCTTGCCTCAAGTTCCTTCTTTCCCGCATAGTTTAAGTATCCGGCTGCCGCAATCATAATCGCAAGTGTCGTGATAATCATCTGATTTCTGCGGAACATTCGTTTGACTTTTCCGTCCCCATCCTTCTGCGGACGTATTTCCGGTTTTTTCAACTTCATGACGCCACTCCTTTATTCCACCCGCCTTGACACTTTTATTCTATGCGATTGATTTTATTTTATGACGAATCCTATTTTCTTCTATTTTTCATTTTTTTGTATCTTTCTTGCTCTTCTTTGGCGCATAATCCTTCATATCCGGGAGCCCCCCCCGCCTGCAACCACCCAGAGGTAAAGGCTTTCTCCTGTCTACTCCCATTCTTTGTGACCGTAATTTTTATAGGATTATTTTATCACAGTCAATCTCGATTCAACACCCACTCTTCCAGAAAATGCCCTGCTCCATCGTCTTCATTGTTGCCTGTCACATACTTTGCGACCTGTTTCACGTCCTCCTCAGCATTTCCCATCGCAACCGAAACACCGACTGACTGAAGCATCGAAATGTCATTTTCATTATCGCCTATTGCGAGCACATTTTCCATACTTATTTTTAATTTTTTACAAAGTATACACAATGCATTTCCTTTCGAGGCATCGACAGAATTCACCTCCACGATTCCGTCTCCGGTTCTCAAAAATACAATTCCGGGAGTCGGACTTCCTTTCTCTAAAATCTTCTGTGCCAGTCCATCTTCCAATGCAAATGCCCCCATTTTCAGCACTTTCACCCCACTGGTTTTCAAGAACTCTCTCAGATTCTCGACATTTCCTTCGCTAAACTTTATATAGGGATATTTTTCTGATAAGCCGGTCTTTTCCCAGCCCACTTCCCGAAATGTTCCCTGATCTGTATGTGCATACACCGCGGTTGGAAACTGCTCCAGAAACGCAAGCGCTTCTACCGCTTTTTCAGTCGGAATTCCAGCTTCACAGATGCATCTCTCCTCGGGCACATCCATCAGCATTGCACCATTGGAGCAGATCGCATATTTGATGCCATCGACCTGATTTAACACCGCCTTCTTCATTCCTTCGAGCGGTCTACCGGACGCCGGCACCAGGATCACACCTTTTTTCACGATATTTCTCAATACCTTTAATGTATAATCCGATATGCTCTTGTCTTCATGAAGAATCGTTCCATCCAAATCTACGGCTACCAGACGAATCTCTTGTTTCTCACTTTGCATAATCCTTTCCTCCTCATTTCATACACTAGCTAATACGTTTTTTCCGTTACTTTTCTGTTTCATATTCTTCTGTCCAATTCTCCAACTCCCCACTTCTCATAGTTCCAGTATACCACACTTCCTGTTCACAAAAGTGTCAATCCTAGTGTCGAACCCCCTTCGCTTTCTTCTCCCACACCCCCATTTTCTGCCCCTCTACTGACGAAACCCTTTCTCAACTGACGAAATCGTCCAAAACCTATTCCCTAAAAAAAGATTTTTTGTATAATAATGCTTGTAATCAGGTAGACAAGAAAACGCGCGAAGAGACAAGCTCAAATTTACAAACAGGAGAATCATGTACATGCTCAGCACCAAAGAGGAATTATATCTTTACTTGGAAAAAATAAGTCGGGGTTTTACTCTGAAAGATCTGAAATATTTTACGGCGAATCACATCAGCGAATCTCTGAATATTTCCCGTAACTTAGCCAGTCAGTATCTGAATGAGTTGGTAAAAGAAGAGCGGGCCATCAAGGTCAACTCCCGCCCTGTATACTTTTTTCATAAAAAAAATGTTGAACGCGAAGCCCAGGTCACCCTGGAAACCTGCGTATTCTCCGGCATGGACGAGTTTCAGCGTAAATGCCGAAGCGATGAAAAGAAAAGAGATTTTCAAAAAGCCATCGGCTATTACCTGAGTTTAAGTTCTTGTATCGAACAGTGCAAAGCGGCAATCAAATATCCGCCGAACGGTCTTCCGGCTCTGTTTTACGGCGCCGGCGGAACTGGAAAGGCTTTTCTTTCCCGGCTGATGTATGAATACGCGGTAAACGAACGGGTCATTGGAACAGCGGGGGCAACCTCTCTTCCACCCTACATTTCCGTAGACTGCTCGGAATACGCCCAGAACGAAGAAAAATTTGCTCTTGCCCTCTGTGGCGGAGCGGATGGAAAAGGTTGGCTTGCAAAAGCCAAAGACGGTATCCTGTTTTTTGACGAGATTGACCGCCTTCCATTTTCAGGTCAGGAACTGATTTATTTTTACCTGATCTCGGGACAGTACAAGAGTTATCACGATGAAGAACATATTTTTGAATCGAACGCAAGACTGGTGTTCTCCACGACAAAAGCATCCGGAGAAACACTCTATAAACCGCTTGCACGGATGATCCCCATTGTGATCCCTGTTCCCACGTTACACGAACGCACCGCCGATGAAAAAGAGGAAATGCTGATTTCCTTTTTGAGAGCAGAGGGACGGCGCATGGGAGTCGACGTCAGCATCAGCCAGAACGCCTTCCACTGTATGCTGGAATTTTCCTACGAGAACAACATCGACGAGTTAAAAACCTGCGTTACCAGCAGTTGCGCCGGAGCTTATCTGGAAAAAAGCAACGATGGAATCGCTATTTACAGCTACCACCTTCCGGAATACATGCTCTCTTCCCTAAAGCTGGAAATCAAGGACAAGGACAAACGGATGATCCACTTAAACAGTTACAGTCGAGATACTTCACTTGGACAGACCGTACAGTTTTTCCAGATCATGTTAGATGTCTTTGAGGATTACCGTCAGGACACAATCAATTTTGACGGTCTGATGAGTGAATTCCGGAAACAACTAAATGACTACTACGATTATCTGATCTACGGACAGAAACTTGTAAACATCAAGATCTCCACTTACGAGCAGTTGATCAACCAGATCTTTGAAAATGTGGGCGAGATGTATGGCATCAGTCTTTCTAAAAAATACAGTCACCTGCTTGCCCGCTGCCTCTACATTCAGCTTCATGGCGACCATCTGATTGACAACTGGATGAAGCAAAACCGAGATGAGATCGAAGAAATGTTTCAGACAGTCAGCACCGTCCTCGAAAAAGAGGCAGTCATCTGTTCCCGGATCGTAAATTTAATCAAACTGAATCTGGACATTGAGACAGATAGTTTAAACCAACTCTTCCTGCTTCTGGACATCAAAAACCAGAATCAGAAGATTCAGGGACTTTCCGCTGCCGGCATCATTCTAAGCCACGGCTATGCAACCGCTTCAAGCATTGCAGACGCCGCCAACCAGATCATCGGCAGAAAGGTATTCGACGCAATCGACATGCCTCTCGACATGCAAATGAATGAGATCACCGGTCTGTTGGAAAAACACATTGAACGATTTATCACCTGTCAGGACGTAATCCTTCTGGTCGATATGGGGTCTTTAGAGCAGATCCACAGCCAGATGCGTGGTCTGAGAAACTTAAACATCGGCATCATCAACAACATTTCCACTGCCCTCGCCGTTGACATCGGTCTCGGCATCTGTGGAAATCAAAAGTTGGAAGACATTCTGAAACGTGCCAGTGAAAGCAACATCTGTACCTATCGCATCATCCACAATATGCAGAAGGAAGATGCCATAATCTTCAGCGGAGAAAACGGCATCGACACAACCGAGAAGTTGAAAGAACTGATCTTAAAAACTTCCGAGGCTGTGATTCCTCTAAAATTTGTGGCTTACGATTATTATCGACTGGTGAAAAACGGCAGTCGCGATGAGATCTTCCAGCAGTACCATGTAAAATGCATCATCGGGGTCTTTAATCCGGAGATCGAAGGAATTCCTTTCATCTCATTGGAGGACATCATCTCGATGAATTCCGCGGAAAAACTGACCAACATTTTTTCCGAGTACCTGAATGAAGAACAGATGGAAGTTTTCAATCAGAACCTGGTAAAAAACTTCTCCCTTCAAAATGTTGTGGAGTCCATCACCATTTTAAATCCTGACAAACTCTTAGACGAGGTGGAACAGGCGGTTGGACGGCTCCAGAAGATCACCGGAAGAAAGATTGCGGGGCGGATTATGATCGGGCTTTACGTCCACCTGTGTTGTCTGGTAGAGCGTCTGGTCACAAAAACTCCGATCGACAATTATCAGGATCTGGAAGATTTTGAACAAAAACACGCTGAATTTATCGGACAAGTAAAAGACAGCTTTCAGGATATCTCCCGCCATTACCGGGTGGCTCTCCCTGTGAGTGAGATCGCTTACATTTACGATTACATACATCTGAATTCAAAAAATAAGCTTTCCGGGCAGGCAGAAAGCCCGGTCGTCCGCGAGGACGAGTAGGAGGTAAATATGGGTATTGTACTTGCAAGAATTGATAACCGTCTTCTTCACGGCATTGTGGCAACACAGTGGGCTGGTCGTTCTGGTGCACAGCGCATCATGATCATCGACGACACAGTTGCCAACAATGAGCTGACCAAAGCGAGTATGAAGCTTGCCAGACCTACCGGCATGGCAATCTCCATCATCACTGAAGAGACCGCACTGAACAACTTCAAGGCCGGAAAGTACAACGATCACACCGTATTTGTTCTGGTCAAGAAGCCGGAAACTCTGGTTAAACTTACCGAGATCGGTGTAAGGGTTCCGGAGCTGGTAGTCGGCGGAACTGTAAAGCCTGCGGAGGGCGAGGAAGCTGTGAAGATTTCCCAGAGAGCCTTTGCAAAGCCGGATGACATCGAGGCTTACAAGAAGTTAAAGGCAAGTGGAACCAAAATGTATGCACAGTATGTACCTGCTGATGCAGAAATTTCGATGGATGAATTTCTGAAATAACAAAAGGGGGGAATTGTTATGCAATTAAGCGCTTTACAAATTATACTGCTTGTTCTGGTGGCTGCTGAGATCAACGTTGACCGTCGTGGATTGTCACTGACACACGCAAGACCAGTTATCGTCGGTTTCCTGTGTGGACTGATCCTCGGTGATATGAACAGTGGTCTCTACATCGGTGGTACATTCACACTGATGTCCTTGGGTGTTGCTGCTCTTGGTGGTTCTTCCGTACCGGATTACGGCGTTGCGACGATTATCGCCTGTGCGTTCGCAAAGACAACCGGACAGGGACCGGAAGTTGGTATGACGATTGGTCTTCCTGTTGGTATGCTCGGCGTGCAGATGGACGTTTTATACAAGATCTGCAACTCCTTCATCGCACAGAAATCTCAGAAGTATGCAAATGAGAAACAGTTTGGCAAAATGTATGCGATCCTCTACCTCTGCCCGATCATGGTAGCAGTCTTCATGGCATTCCCGACCGCAGTTGCTCTGACTGCCGGTGCTCCTCTGGTTCAGGCAATTCTCGATGTCCTTCCGGCCTGGGTAACAGGTGGTCTGTCCGTAGCCGGAAAACTCCTTCCGGGTCTTGGTATTGCAATGTTGCTCCACTACATGCCGGCAAAGAAATATTTCAACTACATTCTGATCGGTTTTGTACTCAGCGCATACATGGGCGTTCCGATTCTTGGTATCGCATTCCTTGGTGTCGCACTGGCTTACAAGTTCTATATGGATGAGGAAGCAAAGGAAAATGTAGGATTTGCAGGAGGACTTGAAGATGAATAATGAGATTATGGAAAAGAATGAAGGAATGGAGAAAGCTCCCGTTTTAACAAAAAAAGACTGTGTGAAAGGTGCTATTCGCTGGTCCTTAATGGCAGTAACAACCTTTAACTACGATACCCAGCTCGCTCCCGCTGTTGTTTTCGGTATCGGACCTCTCCTGCGCAAGATCTACAAGGATGATGACGAGTATGTTGAGGCATTGAACAACCACTTTAAGTACTTCAACACGATGCCGTGGCTCGCAAACATCGTTCTCGGTGCTACTCTGGCTCTCGAGGATAAAGAGGGAATCTCCTCCCTCGATGCGGTACAGAACATCAAGGTCAGCCTGATGGGACCCTTGGCAGGTATCGGTGATACGCTGTTCTGGACACTGCTTCCGACGATCATGGGCTCGATCGCAGGATATATGGCTCTTGAGGGCAACCCGATCGGCGTCATCCTGTGGCTCATTGTAAACCTTATCTTCATCGGCATCCGTACTCAGCTGATGTGGATCGGATACCGCGAAGGTACCAAACTGATCACCAAGGTCGGCGGAAAACTGGCTCGTATCACAGATGCAGCTTCTGTTCTCGGTCTGACTGTTGTCGGCGCTCTGTCCGCTACGGTTGTAACGGCAAAGACACCTCTGGCATTCCAGATGGGCGATGTCAATCTGGCAGTCGCAGATCTGTTGGATAAGATCATGCCTTCGATGATCTCTGTTGCCACTGTCCTTGTTCTGTACAAGCTCCTCGGAAAGAAAGGCATGAAGATCACCACCCTGATCCTCATCGTGATCGTCTTCTCGATGATCTGCTCTGCACTCGGAATTCTGGCTTAACAGATCATAACCGATAATATCCATAAATGACAAAATGACGGTTCTGCCCTGTCTTTATCCGGCAGGCAGAGCCGTTCTTCATTCATCGAAAATCACATTTCAAAAATCAATGGATACACACATAACAATCAACAAATTTGACCTGAACAATCACTCAGGCACTGAGGGGAGATTTATCATATGGTTGAAGTAAGTACAGCCAAACGCGTCATTACACCTCCATTTCCCATGTACATGCGCGGTTACGCGATGAGAACCGGGAAATCCATCGGGGTTTTAGATGAGCTTTATTGCAGAACTCTGGTTCTGCGCATTGACGGGGAGATTTTTATATGGTCCACTCTGGATCTGTGCCGGTTGGAGGAGCCGATTTCCGACTACGCCCGCACGGTTCTCGCCGGAAAATATTCCGTTCCAAGGGAAAATATCATCATCGGAACAATCCACACACATTCAGGTCCTGACATCAGTTTTGAGGACGAGGGCGAGGACAGAAACCACCGCAAGGCCGTTTACCGCGAAATCGTGATGAAACAGCTCTTCGACGCTGTGGACGAATGTTTTGACCGTGGCTTTTTGGAGGTAACCCCTTATATGGTAAAAGGCACAGTAAACGGTGTCTACGGAAACCGCAATTACCTCGACAAGCCAAGCGACAAGGACATCAACATGATCCTCTTCCGCAACGAGAACCATGTCGTTGCCGGTATGTTCCAGTTCACCTGCCATCCAACCGTTCTCGGCATCCACAACATGAAGATCAGCTCCGACCTTCTCGGTAATATCGGAAAAGCACTCGACGCAAAATACAACACGATCTTCATCACCATGCAGGGGGCCTGCGGAGATATGGGCAACCGCCAGTACCGCAAAGGAAACGACGAGAATGAGCTGTGGCGTGTCCGCGATGAGGTCATGAAACAGGTAGATGTCTTTGCAGAAACCGAAACTCCGATGGAATTAAAAGTGGATTCCGTCAAGACAACCGAGTACACAATCCATCAGACCTACGATCTCGATGCGATGAAGGCACAGCTGGCAGAGGACGAGGAGAAACTGGCAAATGCAGTGACCGAGGACGATAAGAAGCTTCTCTGGTCCGGTGTCCGCCATTTAAAGAGAAAAATTGCATCTGGCGGTGTCAATGTAACGCTTCGCTCCGTAATCTTCCATCTCGGTGATCTGGAGATCATCACGATTCCGGGAGAACTGTTCTCCACATTCGGAATGGAAATCAAGAAACATTTTGAGGCTCCTATGCGCATCGTTTGGGGCTACGCAAATTACAGTGCCGGTTATATCGTGGAGAAAGAGGAATTCGGAAAGGGCTATGAAAGCATGCAGACCCCGTTCCCACAGGGAGAGGCAGAGCTTTATGTGGATCATTTGATCCAATCTCTGTAATAATCTCCCCATTTTTCCGTTATATCAGTGAAACGTAATTGTGTGTTTTTAAGTATTATAAGTATTATTTGAATATCATTACGAATTACAAGGAGAAGCGCTATGAGAAAATATATTATCGCCTCCCATCATTTACTGGCCCATGGTCTGAAAGACACCTTAAATTTTCTTACCTCCATGGACGGCATCATTGACATCAGCGCCTATATGGATGACACCGATCTCCCATCCCAGATCAAGGAAATCTTTGACTCATTCGACCCGGAGGATGAGGTCGTGATAATGACGGATATGTTAGGTGGCAGTGTGAACCAGCAGTTCTGCCCGTACACAAACGATCATCGTCATCTGATCTGCGGAATCAATCTTCCCTGTGCTTTGAGCCTGGTTTTACAGCCTCAGGACATGCCTCTGACCGCTGAAACCGTGCGAAATATCGTGGAAGAATCCAGAAGTCATCTGATCTATGTAAATGAGTACAATGCTGTGGCAAACGATGAGGATGAGTAAAATTATCACCCTCATCTCACCAAACTACTAACCAATCCCAAAACCTTTCTGTATAAAAAAGCCATAGCGAAAAACCGCTCTCCGGAAAAATCCTCCGGAAAGCGGTTTTTCGCAAATTCTTTTACCCGGCTCGCTTCAAGACTTTGATCTTGTGGGCGGGCAGTCCAAATAATGCTTCCATCGCCGTTGAAATCTCCGAGCGGACTTTCGGATCATCCCCACCCTCAGCGCTGATCACAATCCCTGAAATCTCCGGATAGACCTCCTTTTCAATGACAGGGGTAGAATTCCCGTTGCTGTCCTCCATGATGGTTGTCGTGCTGTACGCACTGCTCTCACTTCTTCTCGTCCCGCCGGAGGAATCCGCCTCCTCGGTCAGCGACCCACTGCTGTTCGTATCACTGCGAATCACCTTCTCCGATGAGGAATACAGCGCGATCATCACATCGACTTTTCCTACTCCATCCACATTTTTTAAAATATTTTTGACTCTCGTCTCAAGTTGTTGCTCATACGTCCGCGTAACAGAACCTGATGAGACCGATGACACGGTAAGATCGTCCTCAGACGTTGCACCTACCGGACTGCCTGCAAGATTTGTATCTCTACCAGTTCCACCAGCTCCTGATGTTACAGAAGAGTCACTCTTTAAAAACAGACTTTTTGCAACATCTCCCGATGGAAGGCTTTGCATTTTGCCTGTCTGCTTTCCGGATGAAATCGCGAGAATACAGAGAATTGTCCCGATCGTCAGCACAAACAGCCATTTATCTTTCCGCTTCCACAATTCCGATTTCCACATCCTGCTCCTCCACCCCACAATACGATGATATTCTGCTTCTCAGCTCCCCGATCTTCTGATAAACCGGACCAGAGACCACTCTTGCTGTGTCGTCCTCCGCCAGAGTCTCCCCCCGCATGGTTTTTTGATTTTCTTCTTGAGTTTTATTCAAATTTTTATTTTGGTTTTCACTGCTTCCCGCACGCTCTTTCTTATCTACATTCTCCGCATTTTCCGCATGTTCTATGTTTTCTACTGTAATCTTTGAAATCTGAATTTCTGATTTATCTGCTCCATCATTTTTTGTCATATTCTTTGAAAGCTCTGTGTCTATCTCTGCACTCTGCTCCGGCTGAACAGAACAAACCTCTACCCTGACTCCTGTCACCTCTCCAAACTGTTCTGAGTCCATATCCTGATTGATTTTCACCCGACAATTTCTGACCTCAAATCCGTCCGCCTGAGCAATCTTAAAAATTTCCTGACTGAGTACACTCTCGTATTGATTTACCATCTGGGTTCTCCGCTTTTCTTCGACTCCGAGAAGATTTTCTCTCAACTCTCCCGTCTCATAGCGAAAAAGATTGCTCTCATAATACTGCGCGATCCGCTCTTCCAATTTGCGATTTCCCGTGATCGGTTGTAAAACAAGAAGAATAAAAACCATACCCGAAAAAAGTCGTATGTAGGACGCATATGCCTTTTCCGGCATCAGATGATCCATCACAGACATAAACAGAAAAAATCCGGTCAGATTACGTATCCACTCAAAAACTGCCCGCATCAGCCCTTCCGTGATCATCCCCCCTTTTTCCTGCCCATAAATCCGTCTTTTTATTTATTACACGCTATTTCTATCAAATTTTGCACATCGAGTTTAACTCATCACTAAAGTAACAAGAATGCGATGTGCATTTATTCAAACTTGCTACGCAAGATACGTCGCATTTGTCCCGGTGCAGATCAGCGCAATCGTGAGAATAAAAAGGACTACCGCAGATAAGAGCATTTCCAGCAACATTTTCTGAGCATCCCCCGCTGTGCTGATGCATCCGGTCAGACGAGCATCCGCCACAGGCTCCAAGACCGCCGAAATCAGGCGATAAAAAATCAGCAAAATTCCAAGGCGAAGAATCGGGCTTAAACTAAATAAAATAAGCAGAAAAATCGCAACGGCTCCCATCGTATTTTTAATCAAAACGCCCGATCCGAACACAAGTTTCGCTGTTGTCTCTATTCCATTTCCAATCCCCGGAAGCACCTGAAGCATCTTCCACATCCCGGCAGATTTCACGGCATCCGCATAGGGCAGAACCATGCCCTGAATCAGCTGAAATCCAATGACTAGCGCAAACAGCGATGTCACCCCGAGATGGACTCCTGATTTCATCAGTTCAGTCATTTTAGAAACCATCGCTTCTTTCCCAAGATTTCCCGCTAACTTAATCAACAGATACATCTGCACAAGAGGCAGAAAGAAATGTTTGTAGAGCCATGAGACGATCGCAATCAGAAAAAACACTACCTCATACCATGCGACTGCCGTAAGCCCGCTTCCCGCCCAGGCGGTCGCCATCAGACACGCCGGCATCAGCACCTTCATAAATTCAATCTGTTGTTCCAAGACCTGCCCGGTGAATCGCACACTCTCAAGAAAGGACGTCACAAGCAGGGCAAACATCAGCAGATACGTCATAAAAAATCCAGTATCGGAAATCTGACTCTCCGAAAAGATATTTGAAAATGTGACAAACACAGCTCCGACAATTCCAATCCCCAGAAGCTGTCCTGCAAGTTGCCAATCCTCGCCGATATTTCCAGTGACTCCCTGTTTTAAGGCATCAATCAACATTTTTCCCGTCGCTCTGCTATCCCCCGCAAGAATCGTTTTCATCAGCTCCGAAAAGCTGAACGCTCCATTTCCAGTAAGTTTTTCTCGCTTTAGAAACTGGTCGATCTCCTGCCACTGCTCCGCCAAATCGGTGTTCTGATCGATTTTCATCCCATTAAGACCGATTCTATTAGGATTGACGTTTTGGCATACATTTAGACTTATATGGGGGCTTATATTTTGTCTGCCATCAATCTCACAAATTCGCTTTATCCCATAATTTTCTGTCCCATAACATTTTGCCTGCGCCGAACTGACCCCAACAAAAGCTCCAAACAAAACACAACAACTCAAAAAGAGAAAAATCTTCCGCAATCCTAATACTAATCCTGTCAATGCCGTCCACTCTCTCATGATAGAAACCGCTCCAACGTCTCAAGAAGAGCGAGCACAATCGGCATGCTGACTGCCAGAATCGACAATTTTCCGAAGATCTCAATCTGCTTTCCGATCGCCCCGTATCCGGCATCCCGACAGATCCCCGAGGAGAACTCTGCCACATAGCTGATTCCCGTCATCTTGAGCAGAGTCGCCAGATAAAGCGGACTGATCTGAATAAAATCCTGCACCCGGCGCAGGGCATCAAGAACGGTCTGAAGTTTTGTAATCCCGTAGAAAAACAGGAAACATCCGGTTGCAACTGCCAGATACGTCGCATACTCGCCTTTTACACCTTTCATCTGCACCGCAAGCAATACCGCTGTGATTCCGGCAATCCCGATCGTTATGATTGTCATGCCTGCCCATCCCCTTCCAAATCATAGTGCAAACAGATCTTTGATCGTTTCAAACAATTCATAGATATATGGCACCATCCAAAACAGCACCAGAATCAATCCCGCAAGACTCGTCAGAAATGCCTGTTCCTCCCGCCCGCTGTGCTTTAAGACCTGACAGACAACGGAGACAAGAATTCCAACCGCTGCAATTTTAAAAATCAGATTTACCCCCATTTGGCATCCTGCCTCCCGTCCCCAGATAAAATATTTATGCTCTGCAAACCTCACAAATTATGAACTACCCCGGCTTAAATCAGAATCACCGCAAGAAAGATTCCTCCCATCACCCCAAGACTTGTATACAGGCGACAGGTCTCCTGGCGATGCCCTCTGAGCTGTGCGATCTGCTCATCAAGTTCCTCCAGATACAAAAGAAGATTTCTCTCCTGCATCTCGCGGTCAAGAAATCCCAGATGACGCCCCAGCCCGGCAAGCGACTGCCTGTCCGATCTGCTGAGTGCGCTTTGTTCCCTTCCATTTTTTTCTTCCAGCTTCCCGATCTCCTGCTCCCAGACCGCAGAAAAATTCGCTTCTTCCAAAGTCTCCGCCTGTTTAGCGGCAGCCAAAAACAGTGCACCAAGAGGTCCCTTCTCCCGTTTCCCGACCGCCTCAAAGGCTTCCGGAAGTGAGGCATTTGCATAGACAATCTGACCCTTGAGCAAAAAAATCATTCTGCGAAGCTGTTCCAACTGGGAGAGTCGCTTTGTATACTGAACTGCCATACTGATCCCAAATCCGGACGCGCCGAGAATCACAAGCACAGCACCGAGACATCGAAGTCCAAAAATCACGGCTTTACTGCTCAACTGCCCCTACCTCCTTTTCCGCAAAGAAGCACTCTATTTTTTGAAAGCTCCTGCTCTGACTGAAAGAGACACCACCACGATCGAATTTCCCTCTGCATCGCACACCGTTGCCGTCATTCCATCCGTCATCGTGTGTTTCAAAATCAGATAGCGGTCAAACCATTTTTCCTGAATCATCCGATCGAGTACCGGCTTTTTGCGAATGTCCTCCATCCCATTTCCGTGCACGGTCGCAATCACCAGGCACCCGCAGTTCATCGCATACTCCACAGCTTCCATATCCATCCGGCTTCCGATCTCATCCACTGCCACGACCCGAGGGGCCATCGTCCGGATCAACATCATCATCCCATGCGCCTTCGGGCACGCATCCAGGACATCGGTGCGAATTCCCACATCATTCTGTGGGACTCCCTGATAGCAGGCGGCAATCTCAGAGCGTTCATCCACAAGCCCGACTGTCACCCCATCCATCTGCGAACTCCCATCAGAAATCTGTCGCACGAGATCCCGCAGAAGAGTCGTCTTTCCACCGCGGGGCGGGGACAGAATCATCGTATTGAAAAGCTTCTTCTGATCCTGATCAAACAGATATGGCAGAACCTCATCCGCGCATCCCAGAACTTCGTGGGCGAGACGAATATTGAGAAACGAGAGAAACTTCATGCTCCGAATCTCTCCGCTTTGGACAATCGTTTTTCCTGCAATTCCAATGCGGTGTCCCCCGGGAATCGTCAAATACCCCTGACGAATCTCCTCCTCAAATGCATAGAGCGAGTACGAAGCCATGTGCTCGAGCGTCTCTCGAATCTGCTTTGGCGAGACCTGATATGCTTCTTTTTGATCTTTACAAAGACCGCCCCTATCAGACCGGACAAAAAACTCGCGATTTCCATACTGAATGAGAAGCGGACCTCCGACTCTCAGACGAATCTCCTGAACCTGCTCAAACCAGTCCGGAATCTGCACAATCCTCTTCCGAATCTCCTCCGGAAACATTTTCAGCAACGTCTCCTCCCGCTTTACCATGTCCATCTCCTCCTGCTAGAATATATGAGACAACGCTCCTGAATTATGCGCAATTATGGTTGTTATTCACGCATTGCATAAACAGCGAATGTTTTGAAATGGAATATTGACGGAAAATCCGCGACTTTTTATAATAAGAAGCACAGAGAGAATTTATCAGAAAATCTATTTAGAGTGGAGGACGGCTTTATGCATGACGATTTAAACTGGGCAGTGCTCGGAACAGGCATTATCGCAAATGAGATGGCACAGGCACTACAAAAAATGGGAAAGTCTTTATACGCGGTCGCAAACCGGACGCCTCAAAAGGCAATTGACTTTGCAGAAAAATATCAGATTGAAAAGGTCTACGACCAGATCGATGACATGTTTGAGGATGAGAAGGTGGACATCATCTACCTCACAAGCCCGCACAACACGCATTATGCCTTCATGAAAAAGGCACTTGAGCACGGCAAACACCTCCTCGTCGAGAAATCCATCACGCTGAACAGCCGGGAGCTTCAGGAGATGATCGATCTCGCGAAAGAGAAAAATCTGGTTCTTGCCGAGGCAATGACGATCTGGCACATGCCAATTTACAAGAAGCTCTGGGAAATCGTGAAAAACGAAGATCTCGGAAAGGTTCAGATCATCACGATGAATTTCGGAAGTTTCAAAGAGTACGACATGAACAACCGCTTCTTCAACATGAATCTCGCCGGCGGTGCGATGCTCGACATCGGAGTCTATGCGCTGTCGATCGTCAGAAGTTTTATGGATGAGACTCCTGACGAGATCGTAAGCCAGTGGAAACCGTCTCCGACCGGATCGGACGAGCAGGCAACGATCCTCTTAAAGAACAGTCTCGGACAGATGGCAACCGTCGCACTCTCTATGCACTCCAAACAGCCAAAACGCGCGATGATCAGCTGTGAAAAAGGTTATATCGAGATCATGGAATATCCGCGTGCGAGCAAGGCCATCCTCGTCGATGCCGAGACCGGTAAGCAGACGGAACTTGACTGCGGAGACACTGCCAATGCCCTGTACTACGAGATGACAGACATGGAACAGGCTGTGAAAAACAAAACCTGCGCCAATAAAAATGGCATCGATAAAAACTCCGCTGATAAAAATGATACTAATAAAAATAGTGAATCGAATGAGCAGAACGAGCAAAACGAGCAGGATGAGATGCATCTTGCATACACCAGAGATGTTATGGAGATCATGACAAGACTCAGAAAAGACTGGGGAATGAAATACCCGGGCGAGAACTGGGACTAAAATAACTAGTATTCGGATAACTAGGCTTAAAAGAAAAAGGAAACGAACTCTCAGAGGCTATCGCTCTGTTTTCCGAAAAGTATCCTACCGTGGATGTGAAAATTATAGCTGGAAGCCCGTCTCAAAATTATAACAGGGCATGGCTATATGCCTGTGGATGTGATAGGGGAGCAGGTCGACACTTGCAGAAACCTGGCGCGTGACTCTGATCCCCTCTGAGTTATATTTAAGCTTCACTTATCTTGCCTTTACTCTGCAAGAAGCACACCCGACTCATCAAACACGAAGATCGTTCCATCGATCGTCTGCTCCCCAGTCAGCATTGCGCCGGAAGACAGATCGCAGTAATATCTCTTCTCATTGTCATTGATCCAACCAGTCTTCATATATCCCTGTTCATCCAGATAATACCAGATGATTGTGGACGGATCCTGCCACCAGCCGTTTGACGGATAAGTGCCATCTTCATTGCGATACCACCAGCCGTTTGCATCCTGTTGCCAGCCTGCACTCAGCACAACACCTGCCTGGCTTGAGGTCTGCGTTGTGCTCCCGCCGGTCTTTGCTCCCGGACCGGAATGTTCGGTGTCAATGTATCCACCATTCTTAATCAGCTCTGCATAATCTTCGCTGATATAGGTCACATCCGACTCGGCTGACCAGTATCCGTTCGATGTCGACCGTCCTTTTCCGAGCGCACGAACCTTAAATGTGTACTCACCAGATGTCGTCATCTTCTTTTCCAGGTTCAGATAAGTCTTCTTTGTCTTTGCCTCACCGACCTTGCTCTCATTGCGGTAAAGATAAATTTCGTACTGGGTTGCATCCTCAACCTCATCCCAGCGCGCCACCGTGATGTTCGTGTCATCCCAGTACGCATCGCTCACCTTATCGAGACGCGTTGCCGCAAATGCGCTCACTCCCATCGCTACGGACAAGAGTCCCACAGCGACCGCCGTCACCAATCGTTTTCCCAGAGCCTTCATTTTGATCATCACAAATTCCTCCTCCATCTTCGTCTGCGTATCCCCATTTATCGTCTCTATTCCCCTTATACTTTAATCCCGATTACATATTCCGGTCACATGTTGGCACACGTTGGTGCTCCTTTTAGGGATTATTTCTGGTTTCACGCATCCTCGATCTAGTTTTATTCTAACTTTATCATTTTACTTTTGTATTTTTTCATCATACCATAAAGCTGCAAAGTATTTGTGATAAAAATCTTTCATTTTTCTGACATTTTATTGCCTGTTCTCGTTCTCCACAAACTTTACTTGTGGTATGGTTCTCCCGCCATGATCTTAAATCCGCGGTACACCTGCTCCAACAATACCACACGCATCAGCTGATGCGGAAATGTCATCGGAGAAAAGCTCAGCTTATAATCTGCGCGGTCGAGCACCTCTTTCGAGAGTCCAAGCGAACCGCCGATGATCATCACGATCTGGCTCTGCCCCTGATTTCCAAGGCGCTCGAGTTCTGCCGAGAGCTGTTCGGAGCTGAGCATTTTTCCGTTGATCGCAAGTGCAATCACATAGGCGCCATCCTTGATATGCGCCAAAATCCGCTCGCCCTCCTTCTTCTTGATCTGCTCATTTTGCAGATCGCTCGCCTTGTCCGGTGTCTTCTCATCTGCGACCTGAACAATCTCAAGCTTGCAGTAACGGCTCAGACGCTTCTGGTACTCTGCAATCGCCTCCGAGAAGAATTTCTCCTTGATTTTTCCAACTGCAATTACTGTAATTTTCATCTTTTTTTCCGTTTGCGATTGGAACGCACCAACCGCACCTTTCGTCCTTCTTCCGTCCTCTCGACTCCGTAAACGATCTCAAGAAAGCGCCCTGCCTCCTCCCACGCCTCACGGCTTTCCGGGATCAGGCGAAGCGCCATCTGAAAGACATGAAACATTCCGTCATAGACAGAAATCCGAAGTTTTCGGTGCGCCTCCCTGAGTTTCCGGGCGACTGTCAGCGAATCACTCAACAAAACTTCCTCGCTTCCGACTTGAATCAGTGTCGGCGGAAAGTCTGTGAAATCTCCAAACATTGGAGAGAGATACGGAGCATGTGGATCTGCATCCCCGATGTAACTGCTGTTGTGCAACATATTGTCGGTCGTCCCGCCAAACTGCGGATCTCTGTGAAAATTCGTCTCGTGGCTCTCTCCACTGCACGTCAGATCCGCCCACGGCGACATCACAAGAACCCCCGCCGGAAGAGGAAGCGCGTGATCCCTTAGATACATCACAAGCGCAAGCGCAAGTCCCCCGCCCGCAGAATCTCCGGCAACCACAATATCACTCACCCGGTAATTCTTCTCTTTCATCAGCCACTGATACGCGGTGACTGCGTCCTCAAGAGCACAGGGAAACGGGTGCTTCGGTGCAACACGATAATCGATCGTCAACACATCTGCTCCCCTGCTCCGCTGGGAATACTGTACGGCAAAATCGCGATAGATATTTTTCATCGGTCCGATGTAACCGCCCCCGTGAAGCTGGAGCACAACGCGACCCGTGCAGACTCCCGTTGGGCGCAAAAATTCCATCTGAAATTTTTCCATCTCCACGATCTCATACTCGTACTCCGACGGGCAGATCCACGCCGGCTCTACGGGATTCATCCGATACTCACCAGTCTGAAACTTATGTCCCATTGCGGAATCCATCATATTTTTCATCATATCCCGCACCAGTTTCCCGCGCAGGCTTACTCGTTCTTCTCTCATGCTGTCTCTCTTCCCTGTGTACAGTAAACTTTTCCTGCTCTCTCAAATTCTACTGAAACGTTTTGTACTCTTTCCCCCCTAAACATGAAATCTCCGTCGAAGTTCTTCCTTCCAGTTTTCTTTTCCTCTGAGATAATCCCAAAGACCTTTTGCGACATGCTCCCCGGTATGACCAACTTTCTTTGCCATCCGCGTTGCGCGCTTCTCTCCGCCCTTCTGGATCACCCAGACTCTGCGGATTCTCGGATAATTGTCCCGCTTTCTCGCCCCGCTGAGCTCATTTCCCTCAAGGCGTACTGCAATTCCGTCCTCCTTCATCTTTCGGAAGAAACGCCTCTGAATCCGGCTGTCCGCAAACACGGAGGTAAACGTCACCGTCATCTCATCCCCATACGCACAGACACTGCACTTACACGGCTGTTTTCTCGAGACTCCGATCATCACCTGAAAACGCTCCACATCATCCGCAAACTTGGCAAATTCAGGGTCCATTCGGATCGGTCCGATGTTTGAGAGCGTCATTGTGTATGCCCGATCCTTGAGACTGAAAATAAATCCAAGTGCGAGGCGTTTGATCACAAGAGGAATGATCCGCAGATACCATTTCTTCTCGTTCGACACATTATAAGAAATGCTCTCCTCAAGACGTTCCTTCGTGATTTTCCGATCCATCTGACGACTGATCTTTTGAACAAGCTGATCAAATGTCATATCCGGATCGCGAAACAGCCATCCGATACTGCTGACCGCAAAAAAGTTCGCCATCGTATCTGATTGAAAAAATGCCCTCAAATTGATCGGAATATTCAAAACCACCGGTCTTCGATCCGCTTTTCCATCGAGGTATTCCTGCCAGATCGACCAGAGCAGAGCAGAAGCCAGATACTTTGTCACCGTCACGCCGTGCTTCTTCGCCACTGCCTTGACCTCTGCGACTTTCAGATAACCGTGGAGCACCTGTCCACTTCCAAGCGGAAGGAAATGTCCCTCCATCCGAAATGCCGGTTTGGAGCTGTAACTTCTGTGCTCCATCTCACGGTAATTCTCCAAATAACTGTCCACGGTCTCAAAAATCTGCTCATCCGGCTTTTCCTCGTCCTCCGGCATCCAGACTCCCGGCTCCTCCTTGACAAGCTCTAAGTAGCGCGCCACCAGACTTCTCAAAAATCTCGCACATCCGAGTCCATCTGTCAGCGCGTGAAAGACCTCCAGATTGATTCTGCACTTGAAATACGTCACGCGAAACAGAAATCTCTGGCTTCCATGAGGATCTAAATAGCGACACGGATAAGTGCTCTCGCGCTGTACCTGCGGAATCCGGTCATTCTCCTCAAAATAATACCAGAAAAGTCCCCGGCGCAATTTTACACGAAACTCCCGAATATGAGGAAGAATATCCTCCAATGCTTTTTGAAGAAGCTCCGGCTGAACCTCCTCCTTCATGACTGCGGAAATGCGAAACACCTGACTCATTCCCTCATTTGCAATCACCGGAAAAATCTTCGCTGTATTATCCAATCTTCTCCATCTATGCCCTTTCTCTGCCATCTCAGGAGTCCCTTCTTTCTCAGTTTTATAAACTCAGAGTGGATTCCCCCTCTGAGTTATACGCTCCGCGAGCGTCGACTTGAATTGTTTCTCACACCCTATTATTCTACTATGATCCGATCTCCCATGTCAGATTTGTGATGGGAAATTGAGGACTAGGCACGAAAATAATATCCCACGCCCCATTTCGTGTGCACATATCGCGGATCACTCGGACTCGGCTCAATCTTCTCTCTCAGACGGCGCACATGGACATCGACGGTTCTCACGTCACCTGACTCGGATGCCTTATTTCCCCATACGAGCGCAAGCAGATTTTCTCTGCTGTACACCTTGTTCGGATTGCACACGAGAAGCTCAAGGAGATCAAACTCCTTCGCAGTCAGATTGATCTCCTTCTCCCCGATAAAGACTCTGCGTCCCTCCCGGTCAAGTTTCAGATCTCCGGCACTGATCATCTTGTTCTCCGGCTCGTTTGCCACTCTTGTCTTTTTCGCATTTCGGCGCATGATCGCCTTGATGCGTGCCTTCACCTCAAGAATGTTGAACGGCTTTGTGATATAATCATCGGCGCCATATTCCAGACCAAGGATCTTATCCATGTCTCCCCCCTTGGCAGTCAGCATGATGATCGGCATCTCTGAGAACTCGCGAATCGCCTGACACACCTCAAATCCATCAAACTTCGGAAGCATCACATCGAGCAGAACCACATCGTATTCGGTCTGCTTTGCCAGATTGATCGCTTCCTCTCCATCGTAAGCACAATCCACTTCCCAGCCCTCATGCTCCAGACTGAAACGGATTCCTTTCACAATCAGTTTTTCATCATCCACTACCAAGATCTTTGCCATAATAATTTCCTCTACTCTTGCTCTTCATTCACTTTCTAAATCTCTAAATCAGCAAATCAACGTTTCCTGCCATTTCCTATCCTTCGATGATCGAATCTCAATCTATTCCTCAGACAGTGATCTGATCTTTGATCTTTTCAAAGGTTGTCTCCTTGATGCCGGAGACTTTCTTGATCTCCTCAATCTTCTGGAATCCACCATGCTTCTCCCGGTAACGGATGATATCTTCCGCCCGCGCTGATCCGACCCCTCTAAGCGTCATCAGTTCTTCCTTTGACGCAGTGTTGAGATTGATCCTTGCTGAGGCTGATGCCGATCCTGATCCCGTCTTTCCGGCACCGATGGTACTTGCTATGTTCCCGGCATTCACTCCACTTCCATCACCAAAGCCGTAAGAGACAAGCCCCTCCGGTGGAATCTGCCCGGACTGCACCTGTTCCCTGTTCGGGACAAAAATCTTCATCCCATCGCAGATCTCATCTGCCAGATTCAAATACTCGCGCACCGCCTTATCAGTAAAACCGCCCGCCTGCTCGACTGCCTCAAAGATCCGCTGTCCCTCCTCCATGCAATAGACTCCCGGACTTCTGACTTCGCCACACACATAGACAAAGCACTCTGATTTTACCTCTTTTCCCTCTTCGATCGCAGTCTCATTCTCTCCGGTTACAGTCGCCGTCGCATTTCCTGTCGGATTTTCTTTTCCGGCCTTTGTGAATGCTTCGCTTCCTGCCTTCTTCGGAGCTTCCGTGAGGGCTTTCTCTCCCACATTCTGCCCATCCTCTGCTTCTTTGTCATCCGACACATTATCCGACGCATCTGCGTCCGTCGAGGACAACTCGATCTCCATCGACACCTCCGACGCCCCACAACTGAACAGGCATCCTGCGACGAGCAGAAACACTGCCAGAACCACCCATTTTAAGATTCCAGATACGCCCATCGGTTTTGATTCTTTTTGATTCATAAAATCCTCTCCTTTTCCGAGAGAATTCCAGATTCAGCCTAGCTCTATTCTACCGAAAGAAATCAGGAATTACAAGCCGAAATTCCTAACGAAATTCTTGAGTTTCCCTTTAGAAAATTCCGCCACCTTTGCATAAAGAGATACCGCCACCAATTTCAAACCAATTTCAAATCGAAGAAACAAACATCCCCGATTCCCCTCTCGCAAAGCAAAAAGAGACAGAAATGCAGATCTGATCGCTCTTCTCTGCGTTTCCATCTCTTTCCCTTTTCTCTCTCATCTCAGGGATTTTCATAAATAAATTCTTTATGAAACTCTCCATCATTTTGCCTGAGCTCTAGTTGATTCCAAACACACTCTCCGCATAGTTGACCGAAGCCATCGCATCCCGGCAGTACTGATCCGCGCCCATCGTATCCGCATACTCCTGCGTCAGGACAGCTCCGCCGACCATGACTTTCGCCCACGGCGCGGAAATGCGAAGCTGGCGGATCGTCTCCTCCATGCTCGGAACCGTCGTCGTCATCAGTGCGCTGAGACCGACGAGCATCACATGTTTTTCTACTGCCGTCTCCACGATCAGCTCCGGCGGAACGTCCTTTCCGAGATCGAGAACATCGTAACTGTAATTCTCAAGCAGAACCTTGACGATATTTTTTCCGATGTCGTGAATATCGCCCTTTACGGTTGCAAGGATGATCGTTCCCTTCTTCTCCTGCTGTTGTCCGCTCTTTGCCATCTTGTCCTTGATGACCTCAAATGCAGTCTTTGCAGCTTCCGCACTCATCAGAAGCTGAGGCAGGAAAAGTGTTCCCTTCTCAAATCCTTTTCCGACTACATCGAGAGCCGGGATCATGCATCCGTTGATGACATCGAGCGGATCTTTTGTCTCAAGAAGCTCCTTGACTGCCATACCCGCCTGATCTCTGAGTCCACGGATGATGCTGTTTCCAAGAACTTCTTCCAAATCACCGGAACCACCGGCATTTCCAGATCCCTCTGCCCCGCTCTTTGCCGTCTTGCCGTCCGACGAGCGGACAACACTCTGACCGAGACTGACTGCCGGCTGGTTACCGTAAATGCTGATGTACTCTCCGCACTGAGGATCGAGATCCATCAGTGCCTTGAAGCTGTAATAAGCGCGCATCATCGCCTCGGAATTCGGGTTGATGATCGCCGCAGAAAGTCCATTCTGCATCGCCATCGTGAAGAATGCCGAGTTGATAATCTCTCTCTGCGGGAGACCGAACGAGATGTTTGAGACACCGAGAACCGTGTATCCATGAAGCTCATCGCGAACTCGGCGCAGAGTCTCAAGCGTCGTGATTGCACCCTGGCTGTCGGAGCTGACCGTCAGACACAGGGCATCAATGATGATGTCCTCCGGCTCAATTCCGTACTCCGAAGCCGTTTTGTAGATCTTCTTTGCGACCTGGATTCGTCCCTCCGCAGTCTCCGGGATTCCGCTCTCATCAAGCGCAAGCGCGACAACCACACCGCCGTATTTCTTCACAAGCGGGAAAATCGCATGCATCGACTCCTGCTTTCCGTTTACGGAGTTGATCAGAGCTTTTCCGTTGTAGACGCGGAGTGCCGCCTCCATCGCCTCGATGTTTGTCGTATCCATCTGAAGCGGAAGCTCGACAATACTCTGAAGTTCGCGAACGACCTCGACGAGCATCGCCTTCTCATCGATCTCCGGAAGACCGACATTGACATCGAGAACATGGGCTCCGTGATCCTGCTGTGTCACACCCTCGCGCAAAATGTACTCGAGATTGTGATCGCGAAGCGCCTGCTTGAACTTCGACTTTCCGGTCGGGTTGATGCGCTCTCCGATCAGCACCGGACTCTTTCCGATCTCAACCGCCTTGCAGAACGAGGAAATCACACTGCGGTGCTTTTTCACTACCGGAACCGGAACCTTGTCCTTGCACAGCCCGACAACCCGACGAATGTGATCCGGTGTCGTGCCACAACATCCTCCGACAACGCGTGCGCCCATATCGACGATCTCGGAGAGAGCATCCGCAAACTGCTCCGCATTGATGTCGTAGACGGTCTCGCCGTTCTCACTTCTCGGAAGACCTGCATTCGGGTTCACGATGACCGGAACTGAGGTGACTGCGAGCATGTCTTTGAGGATCTCCTTCATCTGAATCGGACCGAGACCACAGTTCATACCGATTGCATCAACACCGAGTCCCTCAAGCATTGCGACGATCGAAGCCGTAGTTCCGCCTGTCAGCAGTTTTCCCTTCTCATCAAACGTCACCGTCACAAACACCGGGAGATCACAATTCTCCTTTGCCGCAAGGACAGCCGCCTTTGTCTCGTAGCTGTCGCTCATCGTCTCAATGATCACGAGATCCACACCCTCGCGCGCACCGATCCGAACAACCTGACTGTAAAGCTCGTAGGCGTCCTCAAATGCGAGATCGCCAAGCGGTTTGAGCAGTTTTCCGGTCGGTCCCATATCAAGGGCAACACAGGCATCTCTTCCGCTCAGTTCCACTGCTTTCTTTACATTGCGGACAGCCGAAGTAATGACCGGATCAAGCTGATACTCCGTATTCTCATTGTATTTGAGTGCATCGACACCGAACGTATTTGTCGTCATGATGTCTGCACCTGCATCCAGATAGGCGCGGTGGATCTTCACCAGCTCCTCCGGATGTGTGATATTCCAGATTCCCGGAAGTTCTCCCGGTTTCAGTCCCGCTGCCTGAAGCAGGCTTCCCATTCCACCATCAAAGAAGCAGATCCGCTTCTGTATCTCCTGTAAAATATCCATGCGCTCTGTTTTCCCTTCTCTCATTTCAAGTCGACACTCGCATCCCACATCTCATTTATCTGCGATATGCACAGTCCCGCTTCGCACAGACCTCACAGCCCTGCACGGTACAGTTTCTAGGCAGACGGCTCGCTCCGATCACCGCCGTCACAGATTTAGACGGCATCATCAGAAGCGTATCTGTCAGATTGATTCCGATTCGCTTTCCCATCTCAAGCGCCGGTGCGATCTCACGCTGACACCCAAGCGGAAAATCCCCGTATCCGGGGCTGAAACGCGGGCGAAGATACCAGCCCTTCGCCTCGTAAGAACTCTTAAGTTCCTGATTTTTTTCATCGCAAAACGTCTCAAGCATTGCGACTGACGCCGCCTGCATCACAACCGCCTTGCTCATCTGAATCATATTGTAGCGGTGCAGAAGGACATCCACCCTGCTTCCAAGTGTCGCCGCAAACAGAATGACTCTCTCACAGTCCCTGAGATTTCGCTCCAGACTCTTGCTCTTTGTCTGCAAAAATCCCATGTCCAGGACGTGATCGTGAATCGAGAGCGGATATTCCTTCCACATTGCCCGTGGAGATGCCATCTGCTCCAACTCCCGCTCGCACTCCTTGATCAATTCTTCTACATTTTCCGGAATCTCCTGCCCCCGATGCCCTAGATAGCGCAGGATCTCCCGCTCATTCCACTCCATTGCTTTTGACCCTATTTCAGGATCTCAGACAGACTCGTCTGAATCTGCTGTGCCACATCCGGCTTATTCATCGAGTAGACATGAATTCCATTCACATGGTTTGCGAGAAGGTCAATGATCTGCTCCGTCGCATAAGCGATACCTGCCTGCTTCATTGCAGACGGATTGTCGCCAAAACGGTCCACAATCGCCTTAAAGCGAGTCGGCATATACGTTCCGGACATCGAGAGAATTCGCTTGATCTGAGCGGCATTCGTCACCGGCATAATACCTGCGATCACCGGAACCGTGATTCCCTTCTCGCGGATGCGGTAGAGATAGTTGTAGAGAATGTTATTGTCAAAGAACATCTGGGTCGTCACAAAATCACAGCCCGCCTCAACCTTCTCTTTCAGGTGCTGAATATCCTCAGACTTATTTGCAGACTCGACATGACCCTCCGGATAGCAGGCTGCACCGATGCAGAAATCTCCGGATTCCTTGATCTCACGAATCAGCTGGGAAGCATACTGATAATCGTGCTCCACTTTTCCATCTTTCGGAATGTCTCCGCGAAGTGCAAGCACATTCTCGATTCCGTGCTCCTTGAGCTTTCCAAGAACGGAATGAACCTTCTCCCGGGTGGAAGAGACGCAGGTCAGATGAGCAAGCGGAGTTACGCCGTGAGCCTGAATTGCAGAAGCAATATCCACGGTGTAATCACTCGTCCCACCACCTGCACCGTAAGTAACGCTCATGAAAGCAGGATTCAGCTCTGCAATCTCAAGTGCTGCCTTCTCCACAGAATCAAATTTATCCTCCGTCTTCGGCGGAAATACCTCAAATGACAGAGTCGGTTTTCCCTCTGCCAGAATATCTCTGATTTTCATGTTATTTTCCTCGTCTCTCCGTTCCATTTCCATTTTTCTCTTCAATCTTCCTATTTCCTGTCTTCTGTTTTTCAGTAGCCTTCCTGATACCTTTTCCACAGAAAAATAAAAGACCAGAAAGATCAGGAGTCAGAACTTTTTTTACCAGACTAAAAATGCCTGAATGACACTCCAGATCGCAAGAAAAAGTCTCCAGAACACAATCAGAATCAGAAAGAGGGAAAAAGCGCCGATCGTGCGACCGCTCCCCTCCTTCTTGGATTTGTCTGTCCGATTTCCAAATGTCTCTTCCCAGTCGTTCCCACTTCCACTGCGGTAATTTCCACCCGAAGCAGGGACGGGGTTAGAGGGTTTGGAGGATTTCTGGTTGTTTTTCTTGCCTGGCTGAGACGGATTTCCCATCCTCCAAACAGTCACCGTCTTTTCTGTCTTCTTTTTGTCACCTTTTTTGCCATCCTTCTTCCCGCTCTTCTTCATCTTAGAACCGGCAGAATCCTCCTGCCTATGTACCGAATCATGGTAAGAATCATGATAACTGCAAGCAGTCTCATTCTGCGGATGGCGCTCATTCAGATAGTACGTCACATCCTGAATTCTCGGATGGCGCACCAAGCTGTGGCAGATCCGACAGTAATGTCTTCCTGTCATGACCTGATCACAGATCGGACAAACTCTCCGAATCATCGCTCCTCCTTTCCGAAGCGAGGAATCTCCAATGAATATCCAATCGTTCGATTCGTTTGTTATCGAATACTTCTCAGAGATTCCTTCGATTCGTCAACGATCAGCCACAGAGCTCCACAATCGCCAGAGCAAAGATCTTCGCACTCGTCACAAGATCATAGACATTTGCAAACTCATCTGCTCCGTGCATCCGATTGTCCACACCCGGCATTGAAGCGCCGAAAGCGACACCGTTCTTTAAGTGGTGCACATAGGTACCGCCACCCATAGACTGGCAGGTTCCCTTCTCACCCGTATATGCCTCATATGCCTTGAGCAGAGTCCGAACAAAATCAGAATCCTCGCTCACATGATGCGGAGCGATCAGTGCCTTGTTGTGCAGAGTAAATCCATGCTCGCCAAGTCTCTTTCTCACAACTTCCAGCACGTTCTCATCTGTTCCGCAAACCGGGATTCTTCCGTCAACCTCAGCGTCAAACGTCGTGTCAGTCACAGTCAGCATGTTGAGGGAGAGCGTGATGCGTCCGGAAATCTCATCCTGCATGTCGACACCGATCGTCGTACCGTTCATGTCGCCGTGCGGGAAAAGCTCGGCAACTGCCTTCAGAGAGTCAAACTGAGCGCTCTGTGCAAACGGCAGACGGCACAGCAGATTCACAAGACCGGTCAGCGCGTTATTTCCGTCCTCCGGGGTGGAAGCATGAGCACCTGCACCGACAGCGGTGATCTCTGCCTCGTCTCCGTTCCAGTCATTCTCAAACTTCACGCCGATTGCCTGAGTCGTCTCTGCCTCCGCACTCTCAAGAACGGATTTCTCAATTCCCTTCACAACAGCTTTTGCCTTGCCCGGAACGACGTTGATCTTTGTTCCCGCGTTGATCTTCACGATCTTCGGCAGTGCCTCGGATGCTTCAAACTCCTTTGTAAAATGCCCCGGGAAACGTCCCTTCTCCACATTTACAAGCGGGTAGGAGGCATCCGGTGAGAATGTCATCGGAGCTTCCTTCTCGATGCTGTAATAGTGCCTGATGTCAGAGCTTCCGCACTCCTCATCGGTTCCGAGAATCAGGCGGACATTCTTCTTTAACGGGATTCCAAGTTCCTTGACTGCACGCATTGCGTAGAGAGCTGCAACTGCCGGTCCCTTATCATCTGCGGTTCCACGTCCGTACAGGCGTCCATCCTTCTCGATCGGATCAAACGGCTGAGTCACAGTCCAGCCCTCGCCTGCCGGAACAACGTCCAGATGAGCCAGAATGTCGAGATGTTTCGGCAGTTCCTCGCTCATATCCACACAGCCAACATAACCGTCATAATCGAGGGTCTCAAAGCCGTATCCCTCTGCCATATCCAGAGCCGTGTCAAGACACTCCGCCGGTCCCGGTCCGAACGGCATGTCCTCCTCTGCCGGCATCTTCTCGCTGTTGATTCGGCAGAGTTCAAAGATATCCTCAATCATCTCCTGCTTGTGTGCTTCAATATATTTGTCAATTTTGTCCTTGTACATGATGTCGCTCACTTTCTGCAAATTGCTTTGCACTCTTCTTTTTTCTAATTTCTATTCTTCTTACTACTCGGATTATTTCATCATCTCAGACAGGGTCTGGTTAACGAGCTTGCCATCTGCCTTGCCCTTTACCTTCGGCATCAGAACCTTCATGATCTTACCCTTGTCTGCACCGGTAGGCTTCTCAATTCCAAGCTCTGCGAGAACGCCCCTGATAACCTCTGCGATCTGCTCTGCGCTCATGTCCTCCGGAGCGAACTCCTTGTAAACGGTCATTCTTGCCAGAGCCTCTTCCTTGATGTCTGTGCGGTCTGCCGGAGCAAGATCGTAAGTCTCCTGAGTCTGACGGATCTCTTTCTTCACGATCGCATTCTCTTCCTCTTCAGTCAGCGGTTCGCGCTTGTCAATCTCCGCATTCTTCAATGCGGACAGAAGCATGGAAAGGGAATCCTTTCTCGCCTTATCTTTTGCCTTCATTGCCTCTACCATTGCTTTTCTTACTACATCAATCTTGCTCATGACACATTCTCCTCTCTTATGTTTATTTTTCTGTTTTAACAATTAATAAGCAATCTATTAATTTCTTATTAATCCCGTCCAAACTCGCTGAGTTTCAGACCCGGATTTCTCTCCTCAACCATGCCGACACTCCAGCTGTTGACAAACAGCAGAAGCGGGTTGTCCTTGAGATCCTTGATGCGCTTCATGTCGGACGTACCCTGAATTCGGGAAACATCGATCTCTTCCTTGTTCTCAATCCAGCGGATGTACTCGTAAGGCAGTTTCTCGAGCTTAACCTCTACGTTGTACTCATTTTCCAGACGATATGTCAAAACCTCAAACTGAAGCTCTCCGACTACACCGACAATAATCTCCTCCATACCGGTGTTGAACTCCTGGAAGATCTGGATCGCACCTTCCTGTGCAATCTGGGAAACACCCTTCAAGAACTGCTTGCGCTTCATCGTATCGATCTGGCGCACACGAGCGAAATGCTCCGGTGCAAATGTCGGGATACCTTCAAACTGGAATTTTTCATTTGACAGACAGAGCGTATCACCGATTGAGAAAATGCCCGGATCGAAGACACCGATGATATCTCCGGCATAAGCCTCATCGACAATCTTTCTGTCCTGAGCCATCATCTGCTGTGGCTGAGTCAGTCT
The DNA here is from genome assembly GCA_020686985.1 of Brotaphodocola catenula. Lineage (GTDB taxonomy): Bacteria > Bacillota > Clostridia > Lachnospirales > Lachnospiraceae > Brotaphodocola > Brotaphodocola catenula. The sequence goes on along the minus strand of JAJEPU010000002.1, from coordinate 62,237 downwards.
CAACTTCTTTCCGCCCTGAACATGGTTGACCTCCATTCCAGCCTCAAACTTGCCGGATACGATTCTCATGAATGCGATACGGTCACGGTGTGCCTTGTTCATGTTTGCCTGAATCTTGAAGACGAAAGCGGAGAACTTTTCCTCAAACGGGTCAATTATTCCGGTTGTCGTCCTTCTCGGAAGCGGGGATGTCGTCATCTTTAAGAAATGCTTCAGGAAGGTTTCAACACCGAAGTTTGTCAGCGCCGATCCGAAGAAGACCGGGGAGAGGTTTCCACGGCTGACACGATCCATATCAAACTCATCCGCTGCTCCGTCGAGAAGCTCGATCTCGTCGAGAAGTTGCTGGTGATAATCCACTCCGATCACAGAATCTACATCTGCTCCCTCGACATCAAATGTCTGAGTCGCAACTTCCTTCTGTCCGCCCATTGCTGCGGTAAATGTTGTGATCGTCTTGTCGTGGCGGTCGTACACGCCCTTAAAGTTCTTTCCGCAGCCGATCGGCCAGTTGATCGGACAGGTGCGGATTCCGAGCACATTCTCGATCTCATCCATCAGCTCAAACGGATCTCTCGCTTCACGGTCCATCTTGTTGATGAAGGTGAAAATCGGGATCCTTCTCATCACGCAAACCTTGAACAGCTTGATCGTCTGTGCCTCGACACCCTTTGATCCGTCGATAACCATGACTGCACTGTCCGCTGCCATCAGGGTACGGTAAGTATCCTCCGAGAAGTCCTGATGTCCCGGGGTATCCAGAATGTTGATGCAATATCCGTCGTACTCAAACTGCATAACGGAGGAGGTAACGGAAATTCCTCTCTCCTTCTCGATCTCCATCCAGTCAGAAACTGCATGCTTTGCAGCCTTTCTTCCCTTTACGGTACCAGCCAGATTGATTGCTCCTCCGTAAAGCAGGAACTTCTCGGTCAAGGTCGTCTTACCTGCATCCGGGTGGGAAATAATCGCAAAGGTTCTTCGTTTCTTAATTTCTTCTGCTATATTTGACAAGCGTCTTTCCTCCAATTACTCTTTATGTGCTCTCAGAATCTTTTTGTGCCTGTTTTTGCGAAAAATCGGTCGCAAAGCCAGGTGCAAGAGAGACTCCGAGAGTACATCTTCTATTCTCTTCGTATGATTGTTTTGAATCGTTTCGTATTGCCAGTTCTGTTGCCTTGTTATTGCAACTTGTGTTGCTATTTTGTCTCAACCTTTAATCTTATCAGAGAAATTCCGTTTTGACAACCCAAAAAGGATGTACCCTGACACACAAAAAAGATTATCTGTGAAAAATTCGATCGAGAAGCACATGGGCAACCTGATCTTTTGACATTTTCTCAAGATCTTCCGCTCCGTCCTTTGTGATCAGCGTCACGACATTCGTGTCCGTTCCAAATCCGGCTCCGGCAGTCTTTAAATTGTTTGCGACAATCATGTCGACATGTTTCTTCTCGAGCTTCGCCTTTGAATTTTCAAGCATATTCTGGGTCTCCATCGAGAATCCGCACAAGAACTGTCCCTCTCTGCGATGATCTCCAAGCCACGAGAGAATATCATCGGTTCGCTCTAGTGCAATGCTCATATCCCCGTCGCTCTTCTTCGTCTTCTCCGTTCCGACAACTGCCGGGCGGTAATCAGCAACCGCTGCCGACTTGATGATCGCATCCTGCTTTGCACTCCGGGATGTCACCGCCTCAAACATATCCCGCGCACTCACAACCGGAACAAGTGTCACTCCGAGCGGAACAATCTGATTCACCGGTCCGGAGACGAGTGTCACCTCAGCTCCTCTTCGCGCACCTGCGCGCGCAATCGCATATCCCATCTTTCCGGTTGAGTGATTGGTGATATAGCGAACCGGATCGATCGCCTCCTGTGTCGGACCTGCGGTCACAAGAATCTTCTTTCCGGCAAGATCTTTCGGGAATGCGATCTCCTGAAGAATATACTCAAACAGAGTCTCCGGCTCCGGCATCTTTCCGGCTCCGGTATCCCCACAGGCGAGATATCCGCTCGCAGGCTCAATCACATGCATTCCGTATTTTCGACAAATCTCAAGATTGTCCTGAGTGATCGGGTTCTCATACATCTGCGTGTTCATCGCCGGGACGATGTATTTCGGCTTCTTGCAGGCAAGAAATGTCGTCGTCAGCATATCATCCGCAAGACCGTGTGCCACTTTTGCAATCACATTTGCCGTCGCCGGAGCGATCATGAAGATATCCGCCTGCTTTGCGAGCGAGACATGCTCCACCTGAAACTCAAAATTCCGGTCAAATGTGTCAACCAGACACTTCGTCCCGGTCAATGATTCAAATGTCACCGGTGTAATAAAGTTCGTTGCATTCTCCGTCATAATGACACGCACGTTTGCATGCTGTTTTTTCAACATGCTGACAAGACTGGCGATCTTGTAAGCGGCAATTCCGCCCGTCACGCCAATTACCACAGTCTTTCCCTGAAGCATGATTTTCCTCCCTGCCGACTCTCCCGGCATTTTATAGAATTTTATATTTATGAAACATTCTCAAATAAAAATTCACTTGGTATTTTCTGATGTTTTTTCATAAAACAAAATACGTTCGAGCTCTCGAGTTTGCATCAATTTGCACTTCATTGTACCATATTTTTTTCTTCATTGAAAGGGATTCCATTTGAGTTTCTTTCCATTATGTGCTAATCTGTTACTATATATGGGTAGGCATTTTCTGAACTGAAAATACCTCAAATTATTTTTAAAGGAGTTTTTATATGATATTGGCAATCGATATGGGTAATACAAACATTGTCATCGGCTGTATCGATGATAAACAGACTTACTTTGTGGAGCGCGTGACGACAAGCCACGATAAAACTGGTACCGAGTATGCGATCAACATCAAAAATATTCTCGAGATCCATCACATCGAGCCGTCACAGATCGAGGGAGCGATCCTCTCCTCCGTTGTCCCTCCTCTGAACGCCATAATCTCCTCCGCTGTGAAGAAGATCCTCGGCTATCACCCGATGCTCGTCGGTGCAGGCATCAAGACCGGAATGAACATCCTGATGGACAACCCGAAAACCGTCGGCAGTGATATGATCGTCGACGCAGTTGCCGCCATCCACGACTATCCATGCCCGATCATCGTCATCGACATGGGAACAGCGACGACACTCTCCGTTGTCGACCACTCCGGCAACTACATCGGCGGTGTGATTCTTCCGGGTCTTCGCGTCTCCCTCGACTCTCTGAGCAGTAAGACTGCACAGCTCCCGTCGATCAGCCTTGACATCCCAAAGAGTGTCATCGGCAAGAACACGATTGACTGCATGAGAAGCGGAATCATGTACGGCAATGCCGGAATGATCGACGGAATCCTCGACCGCATGGAGGAGGAACTCGGAACCACCCCATCCGTCGTTGCGACCGGCGGTCTCTCCCGCTTCGTTGTTCCGCTTTGCCGTCACAAGATCATCTATGACGATGCTCTTCTCTTAAAGGGACTTTTGATTCTCTATGAGAAGAACAACACAGCAAAAGAGAACGCATAAAAAAGAGCGTTTTTTGTTTCATAGGATGCACTTTCCTATGAAATCAAAAAAGGGCTGATCTCCGGCAAACTCACATCTCTTGCCGGGGACCAGCCCCTTTTTTTAATACAGCGAATGAATCCAGAGTGCCAGCAAAATCCCAAGCACTGCGCCTGCGAGAACCTGAAGCGGGGTATGTCCGACAAACTCCTTGAGCCGTTTTTGAATGTGCTCATTGTCGAGCTTAAAGAAATCCTGCTCCATGATCAGATTCAAAAGTTTCGCCTGCTTTCCGGTCTCCTGCCGAACCCCGATTGCATCGTACATCACAACCGCCGACAATACAAAGGAGATCGCAAACTCAAACGAGCTCACCCCGTAGCACAGTCCCGCTGACGTTGTCAGACCACAAACTGTTGCGGAATGGGAGCTCGGCATTCCGCCTGATCCCACAAGTCTCTCCGGTGTAAAACTCTTGTTTATCGAAAAATCAATGATCGTCTTAAGCACCTGCGCGACTACCCAGCCTGTCAACGCACTGACGAGTACCTCATTGCTGCACAAACTTTCCCAGAATGTCATGTTTTCTCACTCCCATCCGGACGTCGTTATCGTTCGTTTTCTTTTTATTTTTAACCTGCTCCATGCAAAACGTGAGCCAGCCGACAAACCCACTGGTTCTCTCTGATCCCATCTCCGACTTCCGCCAGACTGCACGCCTTATCTGCAAGGCAGAGTGCCATGCCTTCCTTTGTCGCCGGAGGAATCGGTGTCAACGGCCACATATGGCGGAGAATCATATTTTTCTGATTCTCCGTCACTTCAAAATATTTTTCTGCATTGTTCATCGCAGTTCTCGGATGGGTGAAACCGTGAAAGCGCTCTCCGGTCATCTTTCCGTGAGTATGCCAGTCATAGAGAAACAGATCGTGAAGGAGACCGGCTCTCGCCGACTCCCGGCTGTTCCATCCCATCCGCCTGCATATGCGGTAAGTCAGATACGATACCCGGATGCAGTGATCCCGGCACGTCGTCTGACCATGCTGAATGTAACGTTCCATCGACTGAAACACCGGATGCTCCAGAATGTCCATCACATAGCTCAAATATTCCTCATCCCCCGCATACCGCCCGAGAGCGGTCCAGCCGGTATCTTCCAGCCATTCTTTCAGCTGACGCCGTTCCTCGGCAGTCAGCAGATTCTGTTTTCCGATCAAATTCCTCACCTTATTTCCATCTTACACCAGAAATTTCATCTCACATCAGATGACCGCGAATCTTTAATATCCGATCAGCCAGTCATACAGCTCCTGATACTTCATTGCGGAAGCATGCCAGGAGAAGTCTGCGTTCATTGCACGGTCAATGATCTTGTTCCACTCTCTCTTCTTGTCGTAATAGATATGCTTTGCATAGCGAACGGTGTCAAGCATCTCATGCGCATTGTAGTTTGAGAAGGAGAAACCGGTTCCTCTGCTCTCATACTCATTGTACGGCTCTACGGTATCCTTGAGTCCACCGGTCTCACGAACGATCGGAACGGTACCATAGCGCAGGGCCATCAGCTGGCTCAATCCGCACGGCTCAAACAGAGACGGCATCAGAAATGCATCACAGCCTGCATAGATCTTGTGGGACAGCTCATTGGAGTAATAAATCTGAGCAGAAACGCGATCATGGTACTTCCAGTCATAGTGACGGAACATATTCTCATACTGCTCATCTCCGGTTCCGAGAACGATCAACTGCATATCATCACTGCACAGCTCATCCATCACACACTGGATCAAATCAAGACCCTTCTGATCGGTCAAACGGGAAACGATACCGACCGTAAACTTCTTCTCATCAACCGGAAGTCCAAGCTGTTCCTGAAGAGCGCGCTTATTCTTTACCTTCTCCTTGCGGAAATTCTTTGCATTGTAGCTCTGTGCGATCAGGGAATCGGTCTCCGGATTGAACTCATCGTAATCGATGCCGTTTAAGATTCCTCGCAGATCATTCGCACGCGCACGCATCAGACCGTCAAGACCCTCACCGTAGAACGGCATCTTGATCTCCTCCGCATACGTCGGGCTTACAGTTGTGATCGCATCAGCAAACACGATTCCACCCTTTAAGAGGTTTCCATCCTTGTATGCTTCGAGCTTATCCGGCGTGAAGTAATAATCCGGAAGCATCGAAAATCTCTGAATTGTCTTCACATCCCAAACGCCCTGGAACTTCAGGTTGTGAATCGTGATCACAGACTTGATATTCTGGAAGAACTCGCCTCCACGGAAACGATCCTTTAAGTAAACCGGAATCAGACCGGTCTGCCAGTCGTGGCAGTGAACCACATCCGGTTTGAATCCGATCACCGGCAGTGCTGAGAGTGCTGCATTACAGAAGAAGCAGAACTTCTCATCATCGTAAAGCCAGTCTCCATAAGGCTTCGGACCACCGAAATAAGATTCATTGTCGATAAAATAATAAGTAATTCCATCATACACATACTGCAAAATTCCGACATAACGGCTCTGACCGAGATAATCCATATAAAAATGATTGACATAGGTCATGTTGTTGCGCCATTTTTCCGGGATACACAGGTACTTCGGAATCATCACCCTCACATCGTAGTACTGCTTGTCAAAACACTTTGGAAGTGAACCGACAACGTCCGCCAGACCTCCCGTCTTAATAAATGGAACTGCTTCCGATGCCACAAATAAAATATTTTTCATCGAATCCCCCTCCTCTACCGTACCCGCTCCCCTCGCGGATTCTCATCTCGCTACCGTCCACGCTCCGTCACAGATGCCTCGCGTTTCTCACGCACTCAGATCCCATCGAAAACTTATCTGAACTGCAATTTGAACTGCAATCTCCGACGCGTGAAACGGTAACCTCGTATCTTCAAGTATACAATATTTGTGGCAATTTAGAAAGTAAAATCTTGCTTTATTTTTCTAAACATTCCAAATTTATGCCAGTCTCTTGTAGTCTAAACGGATTTTGTCGGAAACCAGAGCGATAAACTCCGAATTTGTCGGTTTTCCCTTTCCTGTGCTGACCGTATATCCGAACAATTTGTGCAAAGTATCAAGTCTTCCGCGACTCCAGGCAACCTCTATCGCATGGCGGATTGCCCGCTCGACACGACTTGAGGTCGTATTGTGACGCTTTGCGATCGTCGGATACAGGACCTTCGTCACAGAGACAAGCATATCCTTCTCCTCGACAGAGATCGAGATTGCATCTCTCAAATACTGGTATCCCTTGATGTGCGCCGGAATTCCGATCTCATGAAGAAGCTGTGTCACATCATTTTCCAGATTCTGCTTGATGTACTCGCCCGGATCGGAATATGGGACAACGCGTTTCTGTTCCTGCTGCGGCTCGACGGCAATAACACTTCGACATACCCGCTTGATCTTATCCATCAGAATGGTTCGCTCAAACGGTTTCATAATATAATAACTTGCACCGAGCTGAAATGCCTCCTGTGCAACGCGCTCACTTCCTGCTGCGGTCACCATGATAAAGGCCGGAAGCTGTTTTCCCGCCCGCTCTTTCCTGATTTTTTCCATCACGGAAATTCCATCCAGTTTTGGCATGATTACATCTAACAGCACCAGGTCAGGGTCGGTTTTCCGAATCATCTCACATGCATCTTCTCCATTTTCTGCTTTTCCAACTACGCAAAATCCCTTTTCGTCCTCCAGCATCTGCTGAATCAATGCCATCATCTGCGGATTATCTTCTGCAATTACCACGCGAAAATCTGTCATTTTTCATTCCTCCTCTTCCTTTTCCTGTAATCATCCTGTAATAAAATGTATTATAGCCTCTGCCTTTGTCTCAACGCAATTTCTTTTCAGCGCAGAATTCGACAAACGCGCCCAAAATCATTCATACGCACAATCGATTTTCTTATAACAAGTTTTCTTTTTCAGTATTTCTGTCGAACTCTGCGAGATGTTTTAAGAAGGAAATTCCCGTGTAGAGCAGGGCACAGAGCACACAGAGGATCAGAATACTCATCATCAGAATGTCAAGCTGAAACGTCTGACTGCTGTAAATAATCAGATAGCCGAGTCCCCGCCTTGCCGAGAGGAACTCTCCGATGATCACACCGACGAGACAGAGCCCGACATTGACCTTCATATTGCTGACAATCAGCGGAATTGCTCCCGGAAGCAGAACTTTTGTGAGTACCTCCTTCTTTCCCCCGCCTAGCGAGCGAATCAGGCGAATCTTATCCGGGTCCGTCTCCTGAAATCCTGCGTGAAGCGTCATAATCGAGCCAAAAACAGCGACAGAGATCGCTGCGACGACAATCGTGTGGACATGGCTTCCGAACCACACGATCAGCATCGGAGCCAGTGCAGACTTTGGCAGGCTGTTGAGCATCACAAGATAAGGTTCTAAAATCTCCGCCAGCGTCCGGCTTGACCAAAGAATCACCGCCATAAAAATTCCGATTCCCGTCACAAGCAAAAAACTCATAATCGTCTCAAACAGCGTAATTCCCAGATGCTCCCAGATGCTTCCGTCCCGGATCATTCCGGCGAGACAAAAAAGAACTCTGGACGGAGAGCTGAAAATAAATCCATCGATGATATTCAGTCTCGTGCAGAGTTCCCAAAGAGCGAGGAGCAGAACGAGCAACATCCGCCGTACCGCTTTCACCCTTCTTCTGTGTAGTTGTTCCTGTCTGATATATTCTTCCTGAAACTGATCCATAGAGCCCTCCCAGTCACGTAGATAAAGTCCGATCTTGATACCTTCACTATATGCAGAAGAATAAGGAGGCGTGTACAGGAATGCCTGATCAGCTCTGAAGAAATCCCTTTCCGATGATCTCACTTGAATTTGAGATCAGAATAAATGCATCCGGCTCTTTCTTTCGAATGTAATTGCGAAGCCAGACGGCCTGTCCGCGCTTGACTGTCGTCAGAATCACGGTCTTATTGTGATGTGTAAATGCTCCCTGCGCCTTGTACGTCGTCGCACTGCGGTTCAAATCGTGGATGATGTACTCGCAGATCGGGTCCGGATCATCGCAGATGATCGTAAAACATTTACAGAGGTTGATGTTCTCAATTACCTCATCGATCACAAGTGATTTTGCCATCAGTCCGAGAGAGGAATAAAGTCCCGTCGTCGGTCCAAAGACGAAAAACGACATCAGCACCGAAGCCACATCGACGCACAGAAGTGCTGTGCCGATGTTCAGGCTCGAGTGTGCCTTCAAAATCATTGCAATGATGTCCGTTCCTCCGCTCGATGCCCCGATGTTAAAGAGGATCGCAGAGCCGACCGCCGGAAGAAAGATCGCAAAGACAAGCTCGAGCATCGGCTGGTCGGTCAACGGCGCCGAGAGCGGACAGATTCGCTCCAGCGCCGAAAGACTGAATGACATCAGCATACTCGAGTAGACCGTCTTGATTCCGACATCGGTTCCGAGAAAAATAAATCCCAGAACAAGCAGAGCCGTGTTTGCCACAAACGTAAAATCACTCGCACTGATCGGTGTCACATTTCCGACGATTGAGGAAAATCCGGTCACACCGCCGAATGCAAAGTTGTTCGGAAACTTGAAGAAATAGATTCCGACTACCATGATCCAGATGCTGACCGTGATCATTCCATATTCCACGAGCACTTTTAAAAATGGATTTTTGATGTTTTTAATACCCTGCGTTGCCATAATTTCTCCTTGAAGGGTGCAAAAAAAACACATACAAAACGATTTCTTTATATCCTATCTCATTCTGTCTGTGAATTTTTGTAGCGCCTTTGCTACCCATATTATTTCTTCGTTCCGTGCTCACTATATCGCATTTGTATAAAAATAGCAAACATTCTTCTGATTGGGCAGGGTACAGGATTCCTGCTGGATTCGTATTTGAAAAAATCCAGTAGGAATTCTGATGAACCCTACGAAATCGTAATAAAATTCTATTGGGATGCCGGCGAATCCCAGGTGTGCAGATCATCCCGCACATCCTCGATCATCTGTGCAATCCTCTTCGTATATACATTATCCGGCAAAACTCTCTGCCACAGCTTATATCCCGCTGTCGCCCGCACCGGCTCCCAGCTCATCTTGTTTCCGCAACAATAATCGTAATAGAGATCGGCGTAAAGTCCCGCCATCTCCGCCTTCAGATCGTCAGGCACGAGTGTGATCGTCTTCATCACCTGATTTTTGATAATCTCCTTGACAAAGCCCGACGACCAGGTCGAAAAATTCAGAAGATGTTCATCAGTGCTTCCGACTTTTTTTGCATATGCCTCGACATCGAGCTTCTCTGTCTCAAAATGCATGCCACCCTCGGTATCCCAGCTCAAGATTCCATACTGGCATGCGGGAATCGAAAACGGAGGCATCACGATCTCCGACACGCCATAATCGTCCGCGGAAGTTCCGGGTTCCGGCTTGTGCTTCTTGATTCGCTCTGCATGCAGGTGACCGCTGATATAGAGCGGAACGTGGTAGGACTCAAGCAGATTTACGGTATCATACGTGTTCTCAAGCGTACACTCGGAGGTGTACATCCGGCTCTCGGAGAGCAGGTTGTGATGTGCCATCGGAAGCACTTCGATCCCATGCTCCTGTGCGACGCGAAGATGCACACCAAGCCAGGTAAGCGTCTCCGGCCGAATCCGACCTCCAACCTTATTTCCATTCTCATACTGGCACGAATCGAGCATCAAAAGCCAATGCCCTGCATCAACCGGATAGACATAGCTCAGCGAACTTGGGTCCCGGTTCGGGGACTGATCAAAACCAAATTCGTGGTAGATCTCGTAGAATTCCTCCCCCGAATGCAGGTATTCTGCCTCTTCTTTCTCTTTCCCAAAATACGTTGCTGAATTCTTGTTGCTGATGTCATGGTTTCCTGGGATCACGACAACCGGAACACCGGCATCCTGAATCGCACGGAGGCGCTTGGCGAGCTTTTCATGATTCTCCCTCTCTCCATTGAGCGTGATATCCCCGGTCAACACAAGGGCGGACGGCTTTTTCTCAAGAACGGTGTCAGCGAGTGCATCCATCAGAAAATCGCTGTACTGACTCGTCTTTCCGTCGTCATCTGCAACCATCTTCCAGAAGGCCGTCCCGTCATCGTGCATCGTCCCACTCATATAGTGGAGATCGGAGACGATCATGATTGTCGGCGGAACATACTCCTCAGAGTTCTCGTTTTTTGTCTCAGAATCATCTGACCTGTCATTCTTCTTTCCTGCCCCGCGCTTTTTCCCGCCGATACTGCCTTTTTGCGGGTTGCGTTTTAAAACATCAGAAATCCAGGCTTCGTAAGATTCCTCCTGCCCGGCTTCCCCATTTTCGGTCTCGGAATCCTCTGAGCCATCTGAAAATCTATCAGATGATTCATCGGTCTCCGGCTGTGAAGTCTCGCCCGCACCAGTGCCTCCCGTCGATTCTTCCGGCGTCTGTGCAGAGTGTTCCGTCTCCTTGCCCGTGCCCGAGTGACTACCGCCAAGTTCTCCCAGCAGATAGACCACTCCGGCACAGACCAGAATCAGAACCAGGTAACATAAAAGATGTAAATATTTTTTCAGTCTCATCAAATTTCGTCATTGACACAGATTGCCCCGTAAGGACGGATTGTCATTCGGTATGCACTTCCCTCACCGAGTGCTTTTTCTATGAAAGCCACATACTCGTCCACAAGGTCATTCGGCAACATCGCCATAATGACTCCTGCAAATCCGCCACCGTGAATACGGCAGGCTCCCCGCTTTTTCTCCTCTATAAACAATTCTGTCAGGGCGAGGGCAATCGAAATTCCCTGTTCCTGATAGTTGGTATTGGTGTAGCAGTTCTGAAGCCATTTCCAGGAAGAATTTCCGGAAGCCGTCACATTCTTCAGGAAATCCTCAAAGCGTCCCTCTTTCAGCGCCTTGACCTCAGCCTCGACACGCTTATTCTCCTCAAAGAAATGAAGGGCTCTGAGGACAGAACGATCTCCGGCGTATTCGCGGACCTCCTTCAAATGCTCAATCAACTGCTCCTCCGTAATCTGTGCGCAAACCTCTTTTCCAAAATATTCTGCAACCTTCTTCATCTCCGCCGGTACTGCTGAGTAATCCGCACTCAGATCGGCATGTCCACGTCCGGTCTGAACGATGATCAGGCTGTGATTCCGGGATGCAAAATCAAAATCGATCTTCTCCACCTTCGGCTCGTTCGGATTCAGGAAATCAATCGTGATCAGACCGCCGACTGCGCATGCCATCTGGTCAAGCAATCCGGAAGCCTTGTCCCAGTATACGTTCTCTGCATACTTTCCTATATGAGCATAGGCGACGGTGTCCATCCGTCCCTCATTGAAGAAACGATTGATCATCGAACACAGAAGCATCTCGAATGACGCAGAAGAACTCACTCCCGCAGAGCTGATGACATTGCTCGTAATGTAGGCATCAAAACCGCCAATCTTGTATCCGCTCTCCTCAAATCCCTTGAGCAGTCCCTTAATCAGATCAACGGTTCCAGCCTTCTTCTGGCTCGGTGTCAGATCATTCAGGTCAATTGTCAGGTCCTGGTTGAACGTCTCGCTGATGATATTCACTTTTGAGGAGTGGTTGATTGCTCCGACTGCCACACAATCCAGATTAATGCTTCCTGCAAGCACTTTTCCGTGATTATGGTCGGTGTGGTTTCCACTGATCTCTGTTCTTCCCGGAGAGCTGAACAGCATCATATCCTGATCTCCGAATGTATCGTGAAACTTCTGCACAACATGGCGATAGCGGTTGACATTCTCTTCTGCTGTCTCCCCATAAAGCTGTCTCATCAGATGTTTTGCTCCCTCAGTCTCGAGCAACTGCAGTGTCTCTTCTGATCTCATATCCTTCTCCTCCATTTTTTATATAATCAAATAAGCCCCATTTTTTAGCGTCTGAACCGGTCGGATTTTCTTCTCCGGAAGACGCTAAAAGTATATCACATTTCGTCAAGCGGTAACAATACGATATTCTTTGAAATTGATACATTTTTGTACGACAGCAAAAAATCCAACTAAAATCCTTTGCTTGAAGAATTTTCACTTTCCGATTATGATGATTCATGATGATCTTTAATAAAGATTAAAGATTTTAGAAAAAAATTTAGAAGAAATGAGAGGTCAATACAATAATAATGGACTGGAACGGAAAACCTTATCACTCCCTTGACTGGGAACTCAAGAAACGCTTTGGAACAAAGGTATACAAGATCGCCCTCGACGGCGGGATGACCTGCCCGAATCGTGATGGCACACTCGGAGCGCGCGGATGCATCTTTTGCAGTGAAGGCGGTTCGGGTGATTTTGCGACTAAATTAAGCCTTGATTCAAATATAGATTCCAATACAGCGATCTCCTCCGCCGTCCACGCTCAGATTGAGGAGGCGATCACACGCGTCAGTCACAAGATGGGAAAATCACCGGAAGCCTACCTCGCCTATTTTCAGTCCTACACAAACACCTACGCTCCGGTCTCCTACCTGAGAACTCTCTTCTCCTCAGCAATCTCCCACCCTTCCGTCAAGGCAATTGCGATCGGAACCCGCCCCGACTGTCTCTCCGACGAGGTGATTGATCTCTGCGAGGAACTAAACCAGATCAAGCCGGTCTGGATTGAGCTTGGTCTTCAGACAATTCACGAGAAAAGCGCCCGTTTTATTCGGCGCGGTTATCCGCTCTCCTGCTTTGAGAACGCACTTCGACATCTTCGCATCCGCGGTCTTGAAGTCATCGTCCATGTGATCCTCGGACTCCCCGGAGAAAGCCGTGAGGATATGCTTGAGACCGTTTCCTGGCTCGGCAAGCAGGACATTCAGGGGATCAAGCTCCAGCTTCTCCACGTTCTGCGAGGCACAGATCTCTCCACATTTTATGAAACTCAGCCATTTCCTGTTTTCTCAATGGAGGAATACCTTGACCTTGTTATTGATTGCGTGAGCATCCTTCCACCCGAGATCACGATTCACCGTCTTACCGGAGATGGTCCCAAGAGCCTTCTCGTCGCCCCACTCTGGAGCGCAAATAAGCGCCTGGTGCTCAACACGCTCACCAGACGCTTTAAAGAACGAAATATCTATCAGGGCTGTGCACAAACGACAGCACATCCACTCTGAGTTATACGACTGCGAGCACGATACCACCATCTCCGGCATAAACGGTTGCAACTCCGGCCGTCTCCGTGATCACGATCTCTTTGAATGTAGCGCGCTTCATCAGCTCATTCTTTACATACTCAGCACGATCCGGGCAGTTGCAGTGAGCAATCACCGCACGACGCTCGGACGGATTCTCCGCCTCACGCACAGCGATCTCGCACATTCTTGAGAATGCCTTATTGATTCCTCTTGCCTGTTCCAGTTTGATGATTGTACCGTGATCCGCACCCATAACCGGCTTGATGTTCAGCGCAGTCGCAAAGAATGCCTGAAGTCCAGTCAGACGACCATTTTTGCGCAGTGGCTCTAAGGAGTCGATCACGAAATACGTCTTCTGGCGATCGCGAAGCTCCACGAGTTTTTTGGAAATCTCCGGAAATTTCATTCCCTGCTCATACATATCACGAACATAGAGCACAAGATTCAATTCTCCCGCAGACGCGGACTCGGAATCCAGCACGAAAATATTTTTATGATCTGCACCGTGCTCTTCCTCGTACATATCTTTTCCGACCGTGGCACTGTTGTAACATCCACTCAAATGACTTGACAGGAGGATTGCATAGACATCCTCTGCATCTCCTTCATAAGAATTCTTAAACGCCTCCGGCGACGGACAAGCGGTCTTCGGACAATTCGGACTCTCCTTCACCATCTTGATAAACGCCTTCTGATCAAATGTCTCATCATCAATCACCATATGATCATCCACCTGAAGTGTCAGCGGAACCATCTGAAAGTGCGGATTCTGCTTCATCTCCTTTGTCAAATCGAGACAGCTGTCTCCTGTCACTTTATAACTCATAGTCTCAAAATTCTCCTCTCGAATCATTTCCCCTCAATATATGGTTTTCAATACTACTTATTATAGCATATTGTTTTTTATATTGCTACTCTTTTCTGAAGTTACCAGTATTATACGGAATTTTCAGTTCAGACAATTCCTGCCTCTTTACAGTAGTTCATGCATTCCACCATATTATTCGTTGCACAAACTGCAACTTGTTATTCCATTCTGCGCCTGCTATAATAACTCAGAGTGGGTGTCCACCCCTCCTCTATAGGTAAGGAATTACAAGATTTCTCAGCAGGGGAAATGGCAAGCGAACCACTATTTTTACGAAAGTGAGAAAGGATTATTTTTATGGCAAAATATAGCAACAATCTCGAACTGAATTCCCATATTTTCCTGATCGGATTTATGGGGGCTGGAAAAAGCACGATCGCAACCCAGCTCAAAAAAATGCTTCCTGTTGACCAGATGGAGATGGACGAGACAATAGCAAGAGAGGAAGGCATGTCGATCCCGGACATTTTTGCCAAACACGGAGAGTCTTATTTCCGTGATCTCGAAACCACTCTTTTAAAGGATCTCTCCCAGTGTTCCCCGATGATCGTCTCCTGCGGAGGCGGTGCCGTGATGCGCGAAGAGAACACCCAAATCATGAAGCAGTGCGGACGCATTGTACTCCTGACCGCAACTCCGGAGACCGTCTATGAGCGCGTGAAAGACAACACCGACCGCCCGATTTTAAACAACAACATGAATGTCGACTACATCCGCAGTCTGATGGAAAAACGACGCAGTCGTTACGAGTCTGTCGCAGACATCACCGTCGCCACAGACGGCAAGAGCGCAGAGGAAATCTGTGAGGAAATTCTGAGTGCCTTAAACATCCAGTAAAGGAAACGACTCAAGCTGCCAGAAGTTTTTTATCATACGTGTCCTGTCTCCCTTCCCCCTGATAATGCGGTTGATGATGTGTCTGAAGACATTCAAAATAAATCCGCAAACGCCTGAGCGATGCACTCTTAGAACGCAATAAACCGATAGGCATCTCACTGCTACCTTCGCGATATGCATGATACATATTTGCTGAGGCGCGGCTGCTTCGACAACCATCTACTCCTGCGCCGAGTGCGCATCTTCGTTCCACTGCGGTTGGTGCATAACAAGCGCCACTGGCGCTTTGCACCCTTGCGGAGCATTTTTTGTATGATAGGACGCAATTTCTTATCATATAAAAAACAGGCGACTGGCATGCGAACGTTTCTTCTTCATGCCAATCGCCCATCTTGCGCTAAAGCGGACATATTTTATTTTCTCAAATCCGAACCAAATCCATCAAATTCCGAACATCTGCGACAGAAAACGGATTCCCGTCTTTGTGCGGAAAATCCGACCGCGTACTGCCTCTGCCGTCTCCTTTGATTCCCCGTCCTCATAAAGATTCACAAGGAAATCCGCTTCTACCAGGATCTGATAATCCATTCCGTTGATCTCATGGTAAGTGTGGTGATGACCGATCAGATACTTGATCCGATCCATCTGACCCTCCATGTAACCGCCAACTTCCCGCATGAGTTTCTCGGCTTCTGCCGGACCCTCCAACTCCTGATATTTTCCACTGCTTGAACCATATTTCTGTTCACTGATATGAATGCCAATATCATGCAGAATCGACGCACTCTCCAAAATAAACTGCGTCTCCTCATCAAGTCCTTCTAACTTTCCGATCGCGGTTGCAAAATCGTGCACTTTCACAAAATGCTGAATTCTCTTTGCATCCCCCTGATCATAACCGATCATCGCATCCATCAGTCTCGCAAGTTGCATCTTCATGGCATTTCCTCATTTCCAGTTTTCTGGTTTTCACTTCTTGATTTTACTTTTTGATTTTGCTTTTTAATTTTACTTTACTGTTGTTTTTTCTCTTTCGATTCTTGATCTCTGATTTTTGGTTTTTCGGTTTTTCGTTTTCTCGTCCCTTGCTTCCTGACGACTCTTCTCTGTCCCTTACAGATTGCGAATAATTTTCACATGGTTGCGAAGCACCGCATAGTAACCGCTTCCGATTTCCTGACCAAATTTTTTCACCAGAGCCGTGTGAATTCCACTGAGATTCTTGCGCGGAAGTCCGCTTAAAATCTTCCAGATCGTCTCTGTCGCCTCTTCCTGAATCTCAATCTGATTTCTTTTTAAAATCAGGTCAAGATACTCTCTCTCCCTCTGCTTTCTGCGGTTGCTGTATCCGGCAGAAAGTTCTTCCTTACACTCCGGATTCTCCTTGAGATAGCGATAGAGACTGTTTCCCACTGCCTGACCGAACTGATACTCGAGCATATTGTGAACCATCGACATGTTGGAAAGTTTCACCGTCCCACAAATATCCATGAAAAACTTGAGATCCTGGTGCGGATCTGTGCTTCCGCTTGCGCGGAAAATTCTGAGAACTGAGCGCTGACACGGCGTGTATGATGCCAATCTCTGCGCCTCTATCTCTTCTGATGCTTCCGACTCTCCCTGCTTTTCTGCAAGCTCTGATTTTTTTGCATTCTCTAAATTCTCTGCATTCTTCCTGTTCTCGGAATCTTCATCCTGATCCTCGTCCGGATCATAGTTCAAATCTCTCTCATCCTCAAGTTCCGGATACTCGATCACGGATTCCTCTGTTTTATTTTCTGTTTTCTTTAGAGTTTCCTCAAAATCCGGTTTTGTCACAGCACATTCCGGTGCAGGTTCTGATTTTGTCTCTGCGAGTTTCTTTGTATGTCTCTCTGCACTTTTTCCGGCATTCTTTTCTGTCTTTTTCTCAGCCTTCTCAGCCTTCTGAGTGTTCTCTTCTACACTCTTTTCTGCGCTCTTCTCCACTTTTTTCTCGGTCTTTTTCCCAGCGTTTTTCTCGGCATTTTTCTCCGTATTTTTTTCAGAATTCTTCTCGGAATTCTTTTCTGCGATCTGCTCTGCGATCATCTCCGATGCCGTCTCTAAAACTGCTCCCAGAGCCGTCTTTGCGGTATCTGTCAGCGATTCCACCTGCGCCTTGCGCTCAGGCGTTGCCACCTTGTCAAAAAGCGTTTTTGCAAGCACGGCTGAGGACTTTCCCCGTCTTCTCTTTCTCCGGTTCGGTTTTTCTGATTCTGCGCCATCGCAGGCATCCGACTCAGATTCCAGATTTTCCGATTTTTCTTCGTTTCCGATCTCAACGGAAGCAGAAACTGACTTCTTCGCCTCGTCCACAATATCCTTTACAAAATCTGCCACAGCATTCTTCTGAACAGTTTCCGAAGCATCATTGTCAATCTGCACCTTCGTCTCTGCTCCAGAGTTTGCTGTTCCTGCTGTTTTTACTGGGTCTGCTGCATCTATTGCTTCTATTGTCTGTGCTGTCTTTTCCTGCTGAGAAACTACATCCCCAGAAATCTCATTCTCAGAAGTTAATTTTCCAAAATCGCTCTGCTCAGAAACGATTTTTTCCGAAACCGCCTTTTCCGAATTTTCTGAAGATACCACTTCTGAATTTACTGCTTCTGGAGTCACTTCCCCAAACGTTTTCTTCTTCAAGAAAATCGAAATACAGGGTTCCTCCTGGCGCTGTTTCTTCATCCTGCTCGCAAGTTTTGTGCACTCCATTCCTTTGATCCGGCTGACACTGCATCCTCTCTGTTGCCAGTAGCGAACAACCGAATCATATCCGGTATCGTTTGAGACAATCACATACTCGCATTCCTGATCCTGACAAATCTGATGACCGAGCTCGGTAACCAGCTGAAAATCGAGAGCATTCTGACCGCCAAAACAGCGAATCCATTTTACCGTTCCTTTTTCAAGCTCCATCAGGCGAACAATTCGGTCGTATCCCATGTGTGCGCTTTTATCTGTGAAAAAAACCATGATGCAGTCCCCAATTTCAAGGGCATCCAGGATTTCCACCCATACATCATTGATATTTTCACTGTCAATCAAATACGTTCTTTTCATAAAAATCCTATTTATCCTTTCCATTCCGTCCGGTCATTCTGCACGGAAATCCTGTTCGGAAATTATGTCCGGAACCTTCAGCGCTGATTCCATTATACACTTCTTTGCAAAATTTAAAAGCGGGTTTTTGAGCTTTCATTTGCTTTGCCCTTCTTTACTCCACCTTCTTTTTCTTTGCATTTGTTTTCTTCGTCTTCTTTTTTTCGATTGTCAGCTCATAGCTCAAATCCAGAAGGTTTTCTATCTGCTGATTAAAAATCTCCTCCGATTCCTCGCTCAGAAGAATGCTGATCCAGTTTTCTTTGTTCATGTGATAAGCCGGGAAAAATCCCTCCTGCGTGATCAACGAACCAATCAAAATCGGATCACACTTGATATTCAAAAGATCTACCACATCCTGATCTGCCAGACCAATTTTTTTCCCTTCCACGCTCAAGACTACTCCAAACCATTTTTTTGTATCACGATGGCGAAGCACTGCATTTGTATCCCGCCACGGATAGTCCGGCTCCACCTGATAGTTTTTTTTCACGAGTGCAAAAAGTTCTGTTCGATTCATCATTTTCCTCCATGCAAAACACCTGCTTCGCATCTTCCTCATTCTGTCTTATTTAATTGTTTTCTGAAAACACGATGTCTTCCTGTCCTTTTTTAATTCAAAAACTTTCTGTAAATTCTCTCATCCTCCTCTTTAAATACATTGAAAATAACTTTTATCTTGCTCTTAGTCTCCTCACGAAACTTTCGCACAGTCTCGATCGCAATCTCTCCTGCGCGCTCATTTGGAAACATAAAAACCCCGGTAGAAATACAGCAAAAAGCAATGCTCTTTAGCTTATATTCCTCTGCAAGTTCCAGACAGGCGCGATAACAGGACTCCAAAAGTTCTTCATGTCTCTCTTGCAATTCTCCCTGCACAATCGGACCAATTGTATGGATTATATATTTACACGGCAGATTGTAGGCTGGTGTGATCTTTGCCTGTCCCGTCGGCTCCTCGCTTCCCTGCTCTTCCATCATCTTTTCACATGCAAGACGAAGCTGAATTCCTGCAAAAGTGTGAATACAGTTATCAATGCAGGCGTGATTCGGAACATAACACCCAGTCATTCCGCTGTTTGCCGCATTGACGATCGCCTCACAATGAAGGCGGGTAATATCTCCCCTCCACAAAAAGATTCCCGGCTCAACCTCATCGATCTCATCAAGCTCCACGATTCCCTTCTGTCTCACTCTCTCCTGAAGATACTCGTCCTGAATTTTCAAAAACTCGGGGGAACACGCCATCGGACGACGCACATTCATCAATCCGCGCAGAAGTTCCCTCTGATCTCCCGCTTCCCCCGGGATCCGGATTTTCTGATACTGAACATTCTCTGTCAAAAGTTCTCTGATCAAATACTGCCGTCGCTCACTCTGATTCATTCTGCTATTCTTCCTCTCTACTTTTTGTTTTTCCACCTTTTTTCCTACTTTTTCTGTTCTGTTTTCTTAGATTTTTCTGGTTTTCTCTACCTTTTCTACATTTCCTACATTTTTTGGCTTTTTCTACTTTGTATACCCACTTCTTTATTTTCACGTTTCATCTTAAACCATCTCATTCCAAATGTACAGAGGACACAAGATTGTAACCGTATTACAGATAACTCGCCTTCCTTTTCTGGTTCTCAGTCTTCTCTGCGCTTATCCTTTTTTCTGTTTACAAATAAATTTCACAGGTAGTATAATAAACCCTTGAAAAATAAAAAAACTGAGGATCACAAAATTTTATACAAAGGAGCTATCTTATGAAACGACTGGCGTTCAAGACCGCATTCCCACACACGATTCCAATCTTTACCGGGTTCTGTTTTCTCGGTATGGCATATGGCATCTATATGAACGCTTCCGGCTTTTCTTTCTTTTATCCACTGATGATGAGCATGCTGATCTACGGAGGTTCCCTCGAATTTGTCGCTGTTGAGATGCTATTAAGCCCTTTCGCACCAGTTCAGGTATTTATCATGGCATTTCTGATTCAGGCGCGTCATCTCTTTTACGGTCTCTCGATGCTAGAAAAATTCAAGGGACTCGGATGGAAAAAATTTTATCTGATTTTTGGAATGTGCGATGAGACTTTCTCAATCAACTGTTCCGCAGAGATTCCCGAAGGTGTTGATCGTGGATGGTTTTTCTTTTTCGTCACCCTCCTAGATCAGATTTACTGGGTTTTCGGAGCCACTCTCGGCGGACTGATCGGCTCTCTGCTGACCTTTGACACTGCCGGAATCAACTTCGTCATGACCTCGATGTTCGTTGTGATCTTTTTGGAGCAGTGGCTCAAAGAAAAAAATCATGTTTCCGCAATCATCGGTCTTTCCGTCTCTGCACTCTGCCTTTTCGGCTTCGGAGCGAACACCTTCATGATTCCGACGATGATCACGATCATCATTCTGCTCGCTGTGTTCCGCAAACCGATTGAGCACATGGAAGAGGAAATCACAAACAAAGAAACAACTCTGAAAGAAAGCACAATAAAAGAAACTGCAGCAGGCAAAACAAGGTAAAAGAATTTACGGCGAAAATTTCAGCCTAACAGGATTAAGTATCAAGTAGACAGGAGACTCATCTCATGACCATTCCACAACAAATTATCACAATCAGCTTATGCATCCTTGCGACAATGACAACCCGCTTTCTTCCATTTTTTATCTTCTCGGAGAAACGGGAGACACCCGCATTTATCCAGTACATTGGAAAATATCTTCCTTCCGCAGTCTTTGGTATGCTTGTCGTATACTGCCTGAAAAACGTTGACCTTCTTCATGGCACACACGGTGCACCGGAGGTTCTCGCCATCATTGCGACGACAATCATTCATCTCTGGAAACGCCAGATGCTTCTCTCGATCGCCGGAGGTACGATTTTCTATATGATTTTGATACATTTTATTTGATAATTTCAAAAAAACTCTCATAAGTCTGTATTCGCAATATTTCAACGTCACAGATCCATGAGAGTTTTTTTATAAAATTTTTTATAGAACTTTTTAACTAGATCAGATTATATCCCTTAGACTTCAGACATTCCTGAACTTCCCAGATGCCGTCCGTATTGAAGACCATAACCGGTTTGCCGGAATCTCTGTTAAACGAGAGATACATGTAATTGATGCTGATGTTGCTTTCAGAGAGCGCAAGCAAGAGACGATTCAAATTTCCAACCTCATCTGCCACCTCAACGCCGAGTACATTGCTCAGACGGCACATATAACCTGCCTCTGTGAGCTTCTCCTGTGCCATTTCTGGATCGGAGACAACCATGCGGATGATTCCAAACTCCGCACTGTCGTTCGTGACAGACCCCCAGATATTAATTTCAGCCTCCGCCAAAATACTGGTGATTTTCTGCAAGGTTCCCTTTGAATTCTCGCCAAAAACAGACACCTGTTTTAACATATTTCTTTCCTGCCTTTCTCAGTTCTTTTGTATTTTTGTATTTTTCATTTTACTCTAGCACTTTAATGTATAAAATTCTCTGTTTTCATTTAGTATAGCGCAGGGCAAGTGATTTGTAAATGATTTCCTCAACTCAAATAATTTTTCATCGTCCTGAGCGCACTCTTTTCCAGTCTCGACACCTGTGCCTGACTGATATGGATTTCCTCCGCGACCTCGGTCTGGGTTTTTCCCTCAAAAAAACGCATATCGATGATGTGACGTTCCCGTCCTGGCAGATGTTTCATCGCCTCCCGAAGCGAAAGATCCTCGACCCAGTTTTCTTCTAAATGTTTCTTGTCACTGATCTGATCCATCACATAGAGAGGATCTCCTCCATCCGTATAGATCGGCTCATAAAGACTGACCGGGCTTTGAATCGCATCAAGCGCATAGGTGACTTCCTCCTTGCTCATCCCGATCTCCTCTGCAATCTCCGAGATCGAAGGCTCTCTTGAGAGACGGCGCGTCAGTGCCTCCCTGGCATAGATCGCCTTATATGCAATATCCCGCAGAGAACGGCTGACGCGGATCGAATTGTTATCCCTCAAATAACGGCGCACCTCCCCGAGAATCATCGGCACCGCATACGTCGAAAATCTCACATTCTGGGAGAGATCAAAATTATCAATCGCCTTGATTAACCCAATACAGCCGATCTGAAACAGATCATCAATATTTTCCTGACTGCCGGCAAAGCGCTGAATAACACTTAATACCAGACGCAGATTTCCCTTGATATACTGCTCTCTGGCACTCTTATCCCCCTTTGCGATCCGCATAAAAAGAGCATCCTTCTCCTCATTTGTGAGCAACGGGAGCTTTGATGTATTCACGCCACAAATTTCCACCTTATAGACAGGCATATCCTTTACCTCCGCAGATTTGATAGGGAGTGTGAATCCCAAGTCCAAACAGCAACTCTGAATGTAAGGATGGACATTTTCCGGTGAATTTATACGGTCTTGCGCACAAGAAGACCAGAAAAGAAGCTGAAGAAAATTTGAAAATCTGGAAGATTTCGCTTATGATAAAATAGTTAAAATACAAAAATTTACAAACTATGAGGATTTTATTTTATGGCTCAGACACAAGATCAGGAAAACAAATGGGACAAACTTCTGAAAATCCATACCACCGGGCGGGATGACTCAAACGCGGACCAGTACTGCTACCCCTATGAACCGACTCCCTACACGGTTCTTGAACGGCTCGCAAACAGTGGGGAGATCCGTAAGAATCACGTTCTTCTCGACTACGGATGCGGAAAAGGGCGGGTTGACTTCTTTCTCGCCTACCAAACCAGATGTCGGGCGATTGGGATCGAATATGATGAACGGATCTATGCAGAGGCATGCAAAAATAAAGAAAGTGCAGTCTCCGGCGCCCGGACAGAATTTGTGCTTGCAAACGCTGAGCAGTATCTGGTCGCTCCCGAAATCAACCGAATTTTCTTTTTTAATCCGTTTTCCACTGAAATTTTAAAGAGTGTTCTCGCGAGAGTCCTCGACTCCTACTACAAAAATCTGCGAAACATCAAGCTCTTTTTTTACTACCCGCAGGACGAGTATCTCGCCTATCTGATGACAGTAAACGAACTGGAATTTTATGATGAGATTGACTGTCAGGATCTGTTTGAGGGACATAATCCGAGAGAGCGAATCGTGATTTTCGAGACTTCCGAGATGCTTTGAGATGGAATTAAAATCACGCGCCAAATCTTCGCAAGCGTCGACTTAAATCGGATTGTAATTCAAATTTTTTGAATGAAAAATTTTGCAGGATATGCGATTTGTAAAAAAGAATTTCATAAAATTGTAATAGATGTAATGGAATTGTAAATGCAGTTGCATCAAAAAAGGTGTATACTGTTACCATCTTACGAAAGGTGGTAACTCACATGTACATAAAAAAATTTGCAGTCGCCTGCCTCAGTCTCTGTCTGTGTGCACAGCCTGTTTTCTCCTCTTACGCTGGAACTATCGTCGCAGGAAGCGGTGCTTCCATCGCCTCCCCTTCAAACGTCAGCCCTGCTACCGGCTCTTCTTCTGCCTCATCCTTCACCGCAGACCAGGCATGGCACAAGATCAACGGACAGTATGTCGACGCATCGGGCAATCCGATTGACGGCGTTCTGATGCGCGGAATCAGCGTCTCCAAGTGGCAGGGAAACATTGACTGGGCAAAGGTTGCAAGCGATGACATCTCGTTCGCTTTCGTCCGCATGGTCTCCTACGGCTACGAAGGTCAGATCACGATGGACGAGACCTTCGACCAGAATATGCGTCAGGCGAGCGCTCAGGGCATCAAGACAGCTCCCTATATTTATCTTCAGACTAAAACGGTCGAGGAGGCAAGAAAAGCCGGTCAGTTCGCTGTCGATACCGCAAGAAACTACAACGTAAACTTCCCAATCGCCGTCGACATCGAATCTCCTTACATCCTCACACTGTCGGTTCAGGAGCTGACCGATGTCATCAATGCGTTCTGTCAGGTGATCGCAGACAACGGCTACACCCCGATTGTATACAGCGACTTCAACAAGCTGAGCACTGAGATGGATACCTCTCAGATTCCTTATGACATCTGGCTTGCACGTTACGGTTCCACGAACAACCAGTTTGCAAACCGCACGATCTGGCAACCGACGGAGACGGCATCCGTAAACGGCATCTCCGGAAATGTCTGCATTGAGCTCGCATTTAAAAACTACATCGGTCAGGTTGGAACCGGAAATGGTTCTTCCACCTCCACAGTCGGACCGGCAGGCAGTCAAAATCACTCCGCCTCTGCAACTCCTACGGTCGGCGCTTCTTCCCAGACCGGTGGTCCGGGTGTTCAGGCAGGAAATGGAAGTCTGACCTCCCCGACACCTGAGAATGTCTCCCAGAGCGCACCGACAACGGACACGAGTTCTACAACCTCATCGACAGTAGTCACCGCCGGTAATTAATCTTGCACAATCATCCAATCACCACTGCCCACTTTTATCCGTTCCTGTTCCCTTCTTATACCGAAGAATAGGAACGGATTTTTTATTCACCCTCCATCTCCCTCACAGCTTTTTTAAACTGGAATGCAAACAGCGTGCTTGCAAAGATCACAGAAAGCGTATCTGCAACCGGCTCCGCCAGATAAACTGCCATCAGCGGATTCTTTGCAAACAGATGCGGAAGCAAATAAATCAGCGGAATCAGCAGAATAAATTTTCGCATGACTGCCACCATGATCGAGGCTTTCGCATTTCCGAGTGCGCTGAATGTGAGCTGGCAGGCAACCTGAATTCCGAACACAAACATCACCGCCATATAGATGCGCAATGCTGATTTTCCAAATGTCAACAACTGCGCATCTGAGGTGAACATCGATACAAACGTCCCCGGAAACAGCTGAACGCAGAGCCACAGAATGATCGAGTAACAGAGATTGACTTTGACGAGAAGTCCGAATGTCTCCTTCACACGCTTTGCATTGTGCGCGCCGTAGTTATAACTGATGATTGGCTGTGCACCCTGTCCAAGTCCCTGAAGCGGAAGCATCGCAAACTGCATCACACTTGTGAGAATCGTCATCGCTCCGACAGCGAGATCTCCGCCATAGCGAAGCAGGGAGGAGTTGAAGCAGACCGAAATGATACTCTCACTCGACTGCATGATAAAAGCCGCAAGTCCAAGCGTCAGTGTCGGCACTACAACATTTTTCTTAAGTCTCATATTTCTTCTCTTAATTCTCAGATACGTCTTCTTTCCAAGAAGAAACGCCATCACCCAGGTACATGACATTGCCTGAGAAATCACGGTCGCAAGACCGGCTCCACGCACTCCCATTCCAAATTTAAAAATAAAAATCGGATCGAGCACAATATTTGCAACTGCGCCGATCAGCACAGACAGCATGCCAATCTTGGCAAATCCCTGCGCCGTGATAAACGTATTCATGCCGAGCGTCAACTGTACAAAGATCGTTCCGATCGCATAGATATTCAAATATGCGCAGGCATATTCGATCGTGTTCTCACTTGCGCCGAATGCCAGCAAAATCTGCCGTCCAAACGTCAACAGAACTGTTGTCAGGATCACCGAAATGATCAACTGAAGCGTCACACAGTTTCCAAGTATCTGTTCCGCCTGATCCTCTTCATTCTTTCCCATCGCAATCGTCGCTCTTGGCGCACCACCCGAGCCGACCATCGATGCAAATGCCGACACAATCAGAATAATCGGCATGCACACGCCGACTCCGGTCAGTGCGAGTGCCCCGCTCCCCGGAATATGTCCAATATAAATTCGATCCACGACATTGTAGAGCATATTGATGATCTGCGCCATCACCGTCGGAATTGCCAACTGAAAGAGGAGTCTCCCGACCGGCTCTTTTCCAAGAAAACTTTTATCGTTCTGCATTTTCTTCCTCTCCATATTCCTCACGTTTTCTATATCTTCCACAAATTCCACACTCACTACTCGTTCCGCTCTCTCCACAGCTTCCGTCCCTCTGTGGATTCGCTTCAAGCCCCACCAGAATATTCTCCTCGATTCTCCGATTCATCTCCTGATAGAGATTCTTTTCTTCTTCATCGAAGCCTGCAAAAATCTGCGCGAGCATCTTCTCCTGCTGTGCCTCAACCGCCGTGACGAGCGGAGTTGCCTTCTCAGTCAGCGACAGATGAATCCGTCTCCGATCTTTTGGATCTTCCGTCCGCTTGAGAAATCCTTTCTGAATCAAGGCTTCCACTCCCTGAGAGACATTTCCTCGCTGAAGCATCCTCATCCGCACAATCTCACTCGCCGTATCGCGCTGTGGATTGTTGTAGAGAAAATTGACAATCACAATCTCCACCTTTGACAGCCCATACTGACTGCGAACCGGTTCCTGATAGAGTTCCTGAAGTTTGAATGTCCCGCGCATCACCGTACAATAATTTCCATGATTTTTTATATCCATCTTGCGCTCCCTTCCTCTGTATTTCGTTCTCTCTACTATTTCTGTTTGTTGCTTTTTATTATTTTATCAAATAGAATGGTTCTTTTTAGAACTATTCTATTTAGAACTGATTATACGCGTTTCATTCTCATTTGTCAATCTCCCTCAGCGATTGACACAGAGTCAATAAAAAAGGACCTCCGGTGTGTCTCCCTCCATTTTTTGGCAGAAATTGGAAGAAGGCAGACTTGCCGGAAATCCTTTTTATTCCAGAATCGAAGATTCAATCACGTTCCGATTCGATTCTGTATGTATGCAGTTGATTTTTAATGATTTTTAAAACATCAGGCAGTATATCATTTTCTTGGTTTTGTGTTTGGTTGTGTTGATCTTATTTGATGAATCCAACGTGCTTGCAAATCTCTTCTACGGCTTTGTCCTTGCGCTCGTTGAAGATCACCTTGTTCTCCTCGAACATGTTGCGACCATCTGCATCGATGGAGACAATCAGCGGACCGAACTCCTTAACTCGGCAGTTCCACAGCGTCTCCGGCATACCCAGATCACGCCACTCGGCACGAACGATCTCCTCAACTTCAGTAGCAGCTACTACTGCATTTCCAGCCGGGAATACACAGTGGATAGCCTTGAAGTTCTTGCAGGCATACTCGGTGTTCGGGCCCATACCGCCCTTTCCGATGATAACCTTTACTCCGGTCTGCTCTACGAACTCCTTCTCAAACTTCTCCATACGCATGGAAGTGGTCGGACCTACGGAAACCATCTCAAACTTGTCATTCTCCAGCGGACGGATGATCGGGCCAGCGTGGAAAATGGCGTTGTTGCGAACATCTACCGGAAGCGGGCGATGCTCCTCTACAAGACGACGATGTGCTACGTCACGGCAGGTTGTCATGCTACCAGTCAGATATACGATATCTCCAATATGGATATCCTTTAAATCTTCATCACTTACCGGTGTTACCAGAATTTTCTTTCCATCTCTAATCTCGATCATTATAATGTTACCCCCGAATGTGTAGTAATGGTATAGTTCAGATCCTTATCGAAAATAATGTGTCCGCGACGGTGAGACCAGCATCCAACGTTTACTGCAACACCGATCGTAGAAGGATGACGTGCGGTATTCTCAATATGTACGCCCATTACGGAATACTTTCCACCCATACCCTGCGGTCCAAGGCCGATGGAATTGATGCCGTCCTCGAGAAGTTTCTCCATGTAAGCGGCACGCTCGTTCTCATTGTGGCTTCCTAACGGACGCATCAGAGCTTTCTTGGAAAGCAGTGCGGCGGTCTCAACAGAAGTTGCAACACCTACACCAACCAGAAGTGGCGGGCAGGCATTCAAACCGTAAGAAGTCATAACATCCATAACGAACTGGGTAACGCCCTCGTATCCGGCACCCGGCATCAGAACCATTGCCTTACCCGGAAGGGTGCAACCGCCACCTGCCATGTATGCGTAGATCTCGCACTTGTCGCTGTCCGGAACGATGTCCCAGAATACGGTCGGGGTTCCTTTTCCGACGTTCTTACCGGTGTTGTACTCATCAAAGGTCTCAACACTGTTGTGTCTGAGCGGAGCCTCGAAGGTTGCCTTCACAACAGCCTCTTTCAGAAGACCCTCAAGCTCGCCGATCAGCGGGAACTGGGTACCGCACTTTACCCAGAACTGAAGGACTCCGGTATCCTGACAGCTCGGGCGGTTCAGCTTAACAGCCAGATCCTGGTTCTTCTTCATCGTTGCGTAGATAACCTTGGACAGCGGGCTATCCTCTTTCTCTGCCAGCTCATCGAGCTTTGCGATGATGTCATCCGGCAGTTTCTTACCGATATGGTCTACAAAATGCGCCATATAAGTGGTAAGCTGTTCAACCTGTTCTTTCTTGCTCATCTCATAACCTCCTGCTTCTTCATGTGAATGTTTTTTTGTTTTTGATTTTTGTTTGGATTTTGTTGTTTGTTTTTAATTTGTTGTTTTTTGATATTTAATAATGTATCCATTTCGTAGTTTCATAATAAATCGTTTTATGCTGTTTGTCAAGTGTTTTTTTGTAATTTTTTTACATATTTTTGTACACAAAATACGATTTTTTGTGCGTTGGCACTTGCAGAGCACCTGGCGCATGATTCTCTTTTATGAATACCCATTTACAGATACAAAATTTACGGAAAAAACGGGAATGCGATTGGAAGAATGATCATGCTGACAATCGTCGCAATCACAATCAACGGAGCTCCGGACTTCACATAGTCCATGAATGTATATCCACCTGCACCGATTACCATCGTGTTTGCCGGCATTCCGATCGGGGTTGCATATGCACAGGAACCACCGATGACACATGCCATCAGAACGGCTCTCGGGTCAGCTCCCATTCCCTGAGCAACAGACAGACAAATCGGAACCATCAGAGCGGTCGTCGCCGTGTTGGACATGAAGTTCGTCAACACACAGCACAGCATGAAGACAACGAAGGTCAGCACATACGGAGACGGGTTTTCACCGAGTGCATTGATTACAAGGTCTGCGATTTGCTCTCCTGCTCCTGTCTTGGAAAGTGCAGATGCAAGAGAAAGCGTACCACCAAAGAGGAAAATCGTCTTTAAGTCAATCGACTTGAGCGCATTCTTCTCAGAGATAACACCGGTCAGAATCAGAGCCAAAGCACCGATACATCCGGAAATGCACAGCTTGATACCGATCTTATCCTCGAGAACCATCGCTGCCAGAGTCAGTACAAGGATCACAAGAGAAAGAGTTTTTTTCCACTGCGGAACATTACTGAAATCCTGAGTCTGGTCAAATGCACCATCGTCCTTCGGCTCGCGGTTCGGAAGCAGACGGTATCCGATCGTTGCATAGAAAAGAATTCCACAGATCAGAATCGGAACTCCGACAATTGCATACTCAAAGAAACCAAAGGACATTCCAAGCTGTTCCTGAAGTGCACTCTGTGCAATCAGGTTGCCCGGTGCGCCGATCAGGGAAAGGTTTCCGCCCATCGCTGCCGCAAATACCAGAGGCATCAGCAGTCTGGAACGGGAATATCCGGACTTTGCTGCAATTCCGATTACAACCGGAATCAAAACCGCTGCGGTACCGGTGTTGGAAAGAACTCCACTCATCACGCCCACGATCACCATGATTGCGATAATCAGCATTCTCTCAGTCTTCGCGAACTTTGTCACGATTCCGCCGATCTCATTTGCCATTCCGGTCTCAAAAAATGCTCCGCCGACAATAAACATTGCGACGAACAAAATTACGTTGCTGTCAATAAATCCTGCAAAAGCTGTCTTTACATCCAGTACCTTTGTGACGACAAGTCCAATACAGACGATCATCGAAGTCACACCCAGCGGGATCCTCTCTGTCACGAACATCACGATCGCAAACAGAAGAAATAAAATAGTAATGGTTGATGGACTCATAAACTCCTCCTGCTTTTCCCCATGCATACACGCATTTCTTGGGTTTTTTTTTGGTATTTCGGCGCCAATTTCGTGGATACCCCTCAAATACATACTCTCTCCGATCGCCTTCCTAATCAGTACTCCCCTGTCACGCTCTCTTACAACGCTTCCGATGTTTCATTCTTATTTGTCTTCCTGATTGATTGGTTTACTCGTTCGTTTACTTGTTGGTTCGCTGAAGAACTTGCCAACTTGCAGATATTAAACGTTTTTGTGATCTTTAATTTTTTATATTTAATAATGTATCCATTTCGTATGTTCATAATAAAACACAATGCCAAATTTGTCAATAGGTTATTGATTTTTTCAGCATTGTGTTTATTTTTTTCGGGTTTATTTTGTGCATTGTGTACAGGGATTTTGAATTTTTAAGTCTTTGAGTCTTCCTTAACGGTAGCGCGTCAGCACATCCTCCATGCTTCGGATGATATGGCGGTGCATCCGTTTTCTCGCCAGATCACGATCCCGCTTCTCGAGAGCTTCCAGAATCTCCTTGTGCTCGGTCAGAGACTTCGTTGCATACTCCTGCGCTGTCGATTTTACGCCCATTGACAGACCGTTCCAGAGCTCGGAGAGCATATTTTTCAATTTTTCATTGCCTGATGCCTTCCAGATTTCATAATGAAACGACTGGTTATAATTCGAATAATCCCCCGCATTGTCCTGATCGAGCGCTTCCTGCGCCGACTCCACACAGTTGCGGATCGCATCGAGATCCACCTCATTTTCACAGCAAAGCACACACGCCTCACTCTCGAGCGCCGCGCGGACCTGATAGTGCTCCCGGATCGTCGTCTCATTGACTCCCAGCACGACAGCTCCCTTATTCTGTTTTAAATCAATCAGTCCGTCTCTTGACAGAATCTGAAATGCCTCGCGCACCGGTGTCACCGAGACACCGAGCTCCTGAGCCGTCGTCTCAAGTGCAAGCACTTCTCCCTCAGAAATCTGTTTTGATATAATCGCTTTTCTCAGCGCAGAAGCCACTCGCTCACGCGCCGGAAGAAGCTGAATCGGTTTTAATCCTAACATGTTCCATCCCCTCTCTCTTTTCTCATTCTAATCATCGCAGCTGCAAGCATCTCAAAATATTCTGAGAGTGCCTCTGTCCCCTCTTCCTGCTTTCCGGCTATCCACAGCATCCTCGCCATCATGAGTTTTCTCTCACTCTCGATACACGTTCCACTGTTCACAACAAAAGCCGTATAGATCTCAATCAGCGTCTCAAGTGCCTTTTTGGAAAAGCTATAACGATGATTCTTCCAGATTTCGCGATGAAATTCCATCTCCCGCTCTGGAAGTTCCTCCGGATTCTGCCATCCCCGAAGCGCCTCCGCCTCTAAAAGAGAGGCATGACGAAACACATGATGGAAAAATTCATCGGTCAGCTGACTCACTTTGACATGATTGTTCGGCAAACGATCCATCAATCCCTGATATTCCAAAAGAATCAATGCCTCGCGCACCGGCATTCGCGATACGCCAAGACTCTGTGCCAGCTCATTCTGTGTCATCTCCGTACCATTCGGGATATCCCCGGAAAGGATCGCATCCTTGAGCACCTCCACGATACTTCCCTGTTTCTTCTTTACTCCGACATACTCCACGTTTTCTATCCTCCACCCGATTTGCCCGTTTCCTGACAAAAATCAATCGCATACATCTCATGCCGCTCATGCATGATCGCTCAAAATAAGCTTTAAATCATACATTATATTGTATCCATTTTTATTTAAAATGTAAAGTGCCCAGATCTATCTTTTTTCTCAAAATGTTTCACCATTCCAGATCTCAAACCATTCTAAGCAGGTCTGATGCCAGACTTCCCATGCCTCATCCCGTTTGGCACGCAAGGTTTCAAAATCTGGGGCTTGGTCTGAAGAGTGGTCCGGAACTTGAGCCAGCAAATCTGATCGATCTGATTGATCCGTTTCTGTCTCCACTTTTGTTGAGACTTCCGTTGCAATTTCTGTTGAAATCGTGGCTTCGGTTGTGATGGTTGTAATCTCCCTCCAATACACCTCCGATTCACAAATCGCCTGCTCTGCGTCTCTCACGCTCGCCTCAAGCATTCCATAATACGCTCCGGCTGGCTCCATTTTTTCACACACAAGGCGAAGTTTCCAGTCAAGATAGGCCTCCTCCGTCGGAATCTCACGAAGACGATGACGCTCCGCCTTCGGAACGGCGCGCATCCCCTCAATCAGTGCCATATCCTCTGCCCGCACCTGCTCTGCAACCGAGACACCCTCTGCCTCCTTGCGACAGCGCTCAAGATAGTGCTCATACCCGAACGGATGATACATCGCACTTCTGCCGTCAAAGATCAGCATGGCATCTGCGACCTGACGGATAAAATACCGGTCGTGGGAGACAAAGAGAATCGTCCCCGTGTAAGCCTGAAATGCGGTCTCAAGAACTTCTTTTGCCGGAATGTCCATATGATTCGTCGGCTCATCGAGCACAAGAAAATTCGGACGACTCTGCAAAAGTTCTGCGAGAACAAGGCGCGAGCGCTCTCCGCCGGAAAGTTCCGCTACCTTGCGTCCCGCATCCTTTCCTCGAAACAGGTAAGCTCCGAGCACACTTCTCGCATCCTTCTCCGTCATCGCGGGGAACAGTTCATGAAAATACTCCAACACCGTCTTATCCGAGGCAAATTCTGCAGTATGCTGGTCAAAATATCCGATTGTCACCTGATTGCCCGGACCGCCCTCCCCCGCAATCTGAGGAAGCAACCCTGCAACCGTCTTTAAAAATGTACTCTTTCCCGCTCCATTTGGACCGATCAGACCGATTTTCTGTCCTCTGCGGATTCTCAGTGACAGTTCGAGAATCGGTTTCTCATATCCGATTTTCATGTGTTCCGCGGTGAACACCCACTTGCTCCCGAGAATCAGAGGACTGATCTCCCCAAAATGGACTCTCATCTCCTCCGGATTCGGCTCACTGACGCGCTCCATGCGCTCAAGCTGTTTCTTTTTTGCGCGCGCAAACGAAGCCTTTGTCGGCTTATGACGGAAGCGCTCAATGACTTCATCCAGACGCTTGATCTCCTCCTGCTGACGCTCCCACGCCTTCTTTCGGATCTCAAGCGCATGCTGTTTCTCTGCGCGGTATTGGGTGTAATTGCCCGCATAGCGCACCAGAGACGTGCCAGATGCCTCATAGATGACCTCTGCCGTCCGGTCAAGGAAAAAGCGGTCATGAGAGACCATCACAACCGCATGGGGATATTCTCGCAGATATTCCTCGAGCCACTGAACCGTCGGAATATCGAGATGATTCGTCGGCTCATCGAGAAGAAGAATATCCGGTTTCATCAAAAGAAGACGAATAAACGCGATCTTTGTCTGCTCTCCTCCCGAAAATTCCTCAAGTCTCTTTTGCTTATCTTCCTTGGAAAATCCAAATCCAGTAAACAGGCGATCATACTCCATTTCATAAGCGAATCGCTCCCGGTCAAAACGATCCTTGCACGGGCATGCCTCAAGAAGCTCCTCCTCGACCGTGCGCCCGAGATCCCCGCTTAAATGCTGGTGCAGCATCCCGATCGTGAGCTGTCTCGACTTCAGAATGCCGAGACCCTGCCTGCAATCATCGCGGTCAAGCTCCAATTCGCCCGAGATCAGGCGCAGAAGCGTCGTCTTTCCTGTTCCATTGCGTCCGACAACCGCAATCTTCTCATTCCCCCGAATCTCAAAATTGATATGAGAGAGAATTGTTTTTCCTCCCAGTGACACACTTCCGTCCACGATCTGATATAGCATTGGTGCTCTCCTTCATTCGTCTCAAAAATTATTTTTTATTTTGAAAAAAACGTTAGTCAAATGTTAGTCAAGATTCCTTCTATACAACGAAAAAGGACACCCTCCGAAGAGGATGCCCTTTCTATTCAGCGTGCGCGAGAAGATTCGAACTCCCGACACCTTGGTCCGTAGCCAAGTGCTCTATCCAGCTGAGCTACGCGCACATCCGGCTTATCGCCTGTCACAACTTTCTGAGCTCTTTGCCTTAGCTCTTAGCTCTTGTCCGCTGCAACGATAGTTAGTATACTGCATATTGTTGTTTTTGTCAACACTTTTTCAAAACTTTTTTTATTTTTTTTGAAAGCCCGATTTTCCCTTGATTTTAAAGGAAAAACGGGCTTTCACCAGACACGATTTCCGTGCCGTTTCAAAATTTTCTTTTTGACTTTTTGATTTTTCTCTTGTGTTTCTTTTTAAATTTTTTGCATTTCTTACTTTTCCAGGCTTCTCCAGCGGAAGTTCGGAATCACATCGCTCCACTTGTTGATGCCGATCAGGGTCTTGTACTGCTCTGTCGTCTCGAGCGTCGCATTCTTGTTGTCGATGTTCTTATATACAATCCATGACGGTTTCTGCTTTGTCGCCACAATGTCGTTCTGCTTGCTCTCATCACAGTGCCACAGACCAAATGCCTGGGACTCAGAGAGTTCTGTCGGTGCATCGACCTGACGGCTCATAATGAACGCATCAATATAAGGATTGCTGTCTGCAATGTAATAAGCGTAAGCGATTGCCGCTGCCTGAAGATCCTCCGTCGTTCCTCTCGTTGCACTCTTTGAGGTAAAGCCCTGCTCGGAGAGAATGATGTGGCGCACAGCACCGGAAGCATTGCGGAACTGTGCCTGCTGAAGATAATCCGTCAGCACACTCAAATTCAGCATATTGACAACCGGGGAGGACGCATCATTCTTGATCAGTCCGGTCTCTGCATCATTCCAGAACTCCGGCTCCGTCAGCGGAATCGAGTACGGATGGTAAGCAAGTCCCCAATCCATCGAACCGCCCGGAATCATCTTGTTGTTGAACGCATCGATGACATCCTTCGCGTTGTACTTGAGACTTCCGTCTGCATCGTAATTCCAGTTATAGTCAGTCGAGAAGAATACTCTGCTGTTCGCACTCGTGCTCTTGATTGCAGTGTAGAACACACGGAACGCTCTCTGGTACTCCTCTACATACTGATCAAGGCTCATCGGTCCCATGTAGTTCCAGAGCTGGTTGTTGATCTCATTTCCGATTACCCAGTTGGAAATTCTTCCATACGGAGACTTCAGACTTCCATAACGGTCTGCAAGGAAGGACGCGATTGCGCGAACCGTCTCATAGCCCTCCTGAGTCGCCACATTGAAGCCATAGTAGTTTGCTCTTGAAGCAGGCTGTTTTGTCACACCCGGATAATAGAGCTGAGGTGTCGAATCGCTCCATCCGTTTAGGATGACTGCGGTCACCGTCATATTCTTCTCCGACATCCGGCGGATCGTGTCATCATAGACAGCGAGCACGTCCTTGCTGAAATGATAGGTCTTTCCGTCATACTGATAATCGATTCCGCTTCCTAAAATGTGATTGAACGGAATGTTGACAATCACATGGTTGACACCCAGAGAAAACGCATCTGAGAGCATTGCCGGGGTCGTCTGAATCAGCAGACCCTTCTTCGTCTGCGCACTCTTGTAGGCATCGGTGTGCTTTGCCACAGACTCCGGATTCGTGATATACGCCTCGTTGCTGACAATCGTGTACTCACTTCCGTCATAGACGGCAACGACATAGCTTGAGCAGAGCGCATCCTGCTCCGTTCCAAGATTCAGCGGAATCTGAAAATTCAGCGCATCTCCCTTTGTGATCCATGCGCAGTAGTCTGTTCTGCCTTTCAGATCTCTCTGATAAGGTTTCATCTCAAACAGATAGAGATAATTGTCATAATACGCGGAATCTGACCACGTTCCCTCCATCTGTCCCTTGATCGACACCTGTTTTCCATTCTCCACCGTGCAACTGGTTATATGCGCAAACTCCGTCGGAGCCGGCTTGCCCTCCTCTGCCCGTGCCTGAATGATTCCCGTAATTCCGGTAAATGCGGTGAGCACCACCAGACAGCACAGAGATAACCAGTACTTCCAATTTAAGTTTAAGTACTTCTTTTTTGTGTTCAACTTCTTCTGCCTCCAATCTCTGCCTTTTTCACATCCTCTATCATAGCATGATATGTCAAAGGTGCAAGAACGATTCTCTTACATTGGCTTACAATTTTCTTGCAGAATATGTTGAAAATCTTCCTTAAATTCCGTTTTCGTCATAAAACGATCAATCATTCCATTGTTTCGATACCACTCAAAATCAGTCTCTACCTGATCAGAAGTCAGGATCAGGCGGATCTCCGGGTTGACTCTGCGCAGGATCTCACAAAGCTCGATTCCGTTCATCATCGGAATCATATAATCCGCAACCACCATCTCATAGAGCTCCGGATTTTTCTGAACCTTGTCGATGAGAACAGCCGGATGCTCGTACAGATCAATGCTGTAACGGCTTCCTCGCGCCGTTCCCTTCATTTTCCGCAGCCTCTCATCCGACGATACAATCGCAATCCTCGAGACGGATTTAAGGCGCTTGCGTCCGTCCTTATCTTTCTTCTGATCGCTCTGTGGATCTGCCTGATACTCTGGAATATACAGCTCAAAACACGTTCCCTGATCCTGCTCACTCTTCACCTCGATCCTTCCGTCCACTGAGCGGATCATGTTTTGGACAACCGAAAGTCCAAGACCGGTTCCCTGTCTCGACCCCTTCGTTGTGTAGAACGGCTCAAAGATCTGCTGGCGCGCACTCTCGCTGATTCCACATCCCGTATCGGAAACCCGCAGACAGATCATCTTCCCCTCTTTCTGCTTTAAATCTTCCCTCTTTAGCGAGACCGTTAAAATCTTTTTTTCTGAATGTTCCATCGCCTGAAATGCATTTTTGCACAGGTTCATTAAAATATGCTCTGCCATTCCGCGCCGTCCCCAGATAAAAAGGCTCTCCTCAGTGATTTCCGCCCGAAATGTGATCGCAGACGGCGCAAGCTGGCGCACAACCATCAGCGCACTGTTCGTCTCCTCCGTAAAATCCAGTTTTTCAAGCCGAACTCCCATATCCTGTCTCGAAAATGCCAGAAGCTCCCTCGAAAGATTCGATGCCTTGTCGACCGAGCGTGTGATCTCCCGAATCATCTCCAGATTTTCCTCGGAAATGCTCTCGTCGTTCTCAAGAAGTTCCGAGTAGATCAGCACCGGTGTCAGATAATTGTTGAATTCATGCGCGATATGGCTTGCCATCATGCCGAGAGACTGAATTCTCTGGTAATGGCGGATTTCATCATTCTTTCGCGCAAGCAGTTCCATCCCCTGATTGATTTCCTTCAAATAAGAAATCTCTTTCTGTTGGGAAACTGCAAGAAAGCGATTTTTGAGGATCATCCGTGTCGCAAAGACGAGCACGAGAACATAAAACATTACAATTCCGACGAGAACCGCCATCATCCGGTTTAACGGACTGTCAAGCTCCTCCATCGGCAGAGTTGAGTTCACAATCCACCGCTCTCCCTGAATGTAAATGACCGTGAACGCGACAATCCTTCGCACAGCCGGCAGGGACGGGTCATCCCAGACATAGCTGTCAAGAAGTCCTGTTCCGGAATCTTCTTTTGTCTGGCGCTCAACCCATGAATCCAGGCTCGTTAAATTCAGAGACGGGTAACGCAGACTCCGCCCCTTGACAGCGTCCATTCCGATCTGATCCGTCGCATGATGCATAATAATATCAAGATTCTGGTCTTTCACGACCGAATAGCCATTCTCTCCGATCTTGACCGGCTCGACAATCTTCTGGTAAATGCGATGCAGATCCATCGAAAACAGGAGCACATACTCGCCCTCCTGCGTGACGATCTTCTTCGCAATCTTCATCTCGTACCATCCGTTCTGCTGTGAAAACTGCTTTCCGACAATCTCTGCCTGCGAATTTCCCCTCTGGTCGGTCATCTCCCCGCTTGTTTTCCCTGCCTCCTCAATCTGTTCCCACGCACTCGAGGCTGTACTCAAAATTTCTGCATGATCGGTCAGATACGAATACGTCTCTCCATTCGGAGTATCAAGAAGGATCTGATCGTAAAGCCCCTCGCTCTCACGCAGGAAATATCCCGTCTGTCTGCGAATTTTGCGCTCCGTCTCACTGATCTTTGCTGAGAGAACACTCTGATTCTCAGCCAAAGTTTCCGTCTTTCCCTCATTTTGGCTCCCAACTGAGCTATCCGTCTGATTCCTGATCTCGTCTTGGTCTTCAGTCTGATCCTCAATTTGATTTGAATCGCCTTGACTCAAATCGCCGAACCGACTTTCCAGATCATCGAAATCTTCATAATAAAGATCAATCTGCTTCAATTCCGAATTCAGATAGGAACTCAAGTTGTTTCCGATCACACCCGCAATCGTCAGAAGCTGGCTTTCCTCTGTCCGAATCATCGATTCCCGATACCTCCGATAAAACGTCAGACAGGCAACAACCATCGCAAGCGACAGCAGTGCAATCAACAGAATAGAAACGAGTTCCGTGACGTACTTTTTCACCCATGAGTTCAACCATGCGTTCAGATTCTTCATTCCTCTATCTGTCTCCCTTCATTCATGCCTTTTGCAGTTTCCACTCACAGATCCATCTTGTAGCCGATTCCACGAACTGTCTTTAAATAGTCCGGATTCTTCGGGTCATCCTCGATCTTGTCGCGAATCCGCTTCACATAGACCGTGATCGTATTGTCGTCCACGATCGCCTCATTCCAGACCTGCATGTAAAGTTGTGCCTTCGTGAACACCTGACCTGGATTTTCCATCAGAAAGCGAAAGAGTGCCTGCTCCCTCGCCGTGAAATTCAACGGTTTTCCATTTCTCAGGCACTCCATCTTCACGGTGTCGACCGTGAACGGACCTCTCTGAATCGCAGACGGCGCCATCTGGCTGTAAATCTGGCTTCTGCGAATCAATGCCTTAACTGTCTGAATCAAAACTGCAATGTGAAATGGTTTCGTCAGATAACTGTCCGCGCCAAATCCAAGTCCGAGCACCTGATCCATCTCATCCGATTTTCCTGAGAGCATCATCACCGGCGTGTTGTCCCCCGAAGCTCGCATGCTCTGGAGCACCTGATAACCACCGACCCGCTCCATCATTACATCAAGAATCACCAGATGAAATTGCTGTTTCTGGAGCAGTTCAAGCGCCTCATCCCCGTCCGAGGCCTCGGTCACATGCATGCCCTCGCGCGCCAGCGCTGTCCGGATCGCAAGCCGGATTGCCCTCTCATCGTCCACTACAAGAATCTCTTCTGCGTTCATATTCCGTCATCCCTCTCTCCCGTTAAAATCTGGTTTTCTTTTCCCTTATCTTCCATATCTTCCATTTAATATCTTTTTATTGTCTCTATCCATGATCCATATCATAAAAATTAAAAAACACTTCGATGGTCTATTGAGCGTTTCTGTCACATCAATTATAGCAAGATCGGTCCAACATGCACAAGATCATGCACAAGATTCTCTCCGATATTTCACAGGATGCTCCCCCATTTTGTTACGAGAATCTTATTTTTCATAACACACAAAACAGGCGGAGACCATTCAGCACGCTCGCACTGTTTAATCTCCACCCATTTTTTTAATATGTCAAAAGTCGAAAATTGTAATAAAAATTAGCTCTTATACCGTAATAATTCCAAGAACCACTCCAAGTAAAAGCATGATACAGCTCACAAAGAAGTATGGCGGAATGCTGAATTTCATGTGATCTTTCAGCTCGGTTCCAGTCAGACCGATTGCCAGATAAGTTGCCGGAACAAGCGGGCTTACCATCAGTGCAAGGTTCTTACCGATGATCATTGTCAGTGCGGTATTCAAAGATGCCACACCGTAGGTCTCACCAACCTGCATAACCAGAGGCATGATTCCGTAGAAGTATGCATCTGTACCAATGCAAAGTCCAAGCGGAAGTGCCAGAACACCGAAGATCAGGT
The DNA here is from genome assembly GCA_020686985.1 of Brotaphodocola catenula. Taxonomy (GTDB): domain Bacteria; phylum Bacillota; class Clostridia; order Lachnospirales; family Lachnospiraceae; genus Brotaphodocola; species Brotaphodocola catenula. The sequence continues at coordinate 22,026 of JAJEPU010000002.1, read as the reverse complement.
GGATGAACTTTCCGAATGCGGACGGAATGATTGCCATGATTGCGCTTGCCATTGCCTCAAGCATTCCGGTTCCATCGAACACACCGACCATTGCACCCGCTGCAAACAAGGTTGCGGAGATCGCCAATGCTGCCGGAGCATGCTTCTTTACAAGCTTGTCCTGAGTCTTCTGATCCGGGTAGTTGACTGCAAGCAGAACACACAGACCCAACATGAAAACTACATAAGATTTACCGATTCCAGTAGACAGAAGGGCGATAACGCCGACGGTCAGCAGGAAGTTAAAAATTAAGAACGCATTGGATTTTCTTAAAGAATCCGTCTCTGCCTTCTCCTTTGTATCCTCTGCAACAACCTCACCCTTGCCAGCACCTGCGCCCTGCTTGATTGCAACCATGCCGAGTACAACAGCAAGCGCGATGTTCATAATCAGTCCTACAACCTGAATCGGGATCAGCATATGCCACAGCTCGGTTGCATCCATCTGAAGAACGGTTGCAGCTCTTGCAGTCGGACCACCCCACGGAAGCAGGTTCATAACGCCCATGCACGCACCGGTGATACACAGAAGAATTCTCGGATCAATCTTCATCTTCTTGTAAACCGGATACATCGCCGGGATTGTGATTAAAACAGTAACGGCTGTCGTTCCGTCGAGATGTGCGATCGTTGCGATCAGGGCAGTGACAACGGTAACGGCGATAACGTTGTTACCTGCACGCTTTACCAGCCATCCCACAATCACATCAAACAATCCGGTATCGGAAAGTACTCCGAAGTAAATAACGGAAAAGATAAACAAAATACCGTTGCTGGTCGTTGTCTTGATTCCGTCTGCGATGAATCCCATGATATCCACAGGGGCAAATCCAAGAATCAGCGCTGCAATCGTCGGCACAACTGCCAGAACAACGATCGGTGACATTTTTCCCTTTAAAAGCAGGGCGACAATCGCGATGATCATCAGAAAACCAATTACTGCAACCATAAAAAACTCCTCCTCTCGCTCCATTCCATTTCTTTTATTATTTTTTCTCTTACTTGATTTTTATTTTACAGGAGGAACCTTAATGGATCATGACGGAAAAATGACAATTTTGTCATATTTGTTATTTTTTTGTCAGCAATTTCCTATGAAATGAAAAACGGGGAATCCGCAGATTGGATTCCCCGCCTGAACCTTTATTTATTCATGTAAATACTCCGGTGTCTTTGCCGATACGCAGTACACGTTGACCTTCTTGTCCATCCGGCTGTTGAAGAAAATGCGGTCGGAGGTATGACTGTAAATCGGATGCGGATGTGCATCCTGACCAAGCCAGTCGCTCTCATGCTTGCACAGCGGAATCCATTCAAGCACACCATTCTCCCAGTCTGGAAGCACCTTGCAGATGTACTCGGCGTCCTTCTTGTGCGGGTCCGGTCCGTTGTCCGTGCTGTTTTCGCGCACTTTCTTGATCTCCCACGGATATTTGAAATATCCGTCACAGACGAGATTTCCTCTGTGATCCATCGTGAAATGTCCGTATGCATTGTAATCATCCGGCAGAGCGATCTCCCAGTATTTACCCGAAGCAAGCTCATACTTTCCTACCATCGCCGGTCCGTTCTCATATCCACCGTGGTAAATGATCGTCTTTCCGTCGTCACTCCACATCTCATGGCAGACCCAGTCTCCGGCTTTTCTCGCATATCCACCCGGATTTCCGAGCGTATCTGTGCCCTCAGTGCGGATTCTCGTGATCGTATCGGAAGCGTGATCATACATCCAGATTCGGCGGATTCCGCAATCAAAGCTCGACCACTCGTGGTTGTACATGATCTTCTCCGGATCAACCGGATTGAACTGTACATGGGTGATCCAGCACTTCGGAACCTGCTTCTCATAGAGCAGTTCTCCGCTCTCCGTATCATAGACACAGAGATAACTGCTCAAATTCTCCTTCTGAACACGACCATCAATGTCATAGACCGGGCGTTTGTCAAGTCCGGATCCCTCGGTCTCCGGGTCAAAATCCAAGCATCTTCCATCAGTCATCGGCACACAGAGGCGTTTTCCATCGAGACTGACATGGGTGAATGCCGTCATGCGTCCGTCTGGAACGCGGTTGAGCTCCTTGCGATTGCCGAAACGATCTGCCTTGCAGATTTTGTCATCCTGAATGTAATAGATGATCTCTTTCTTATAATCAAGGCAGACACTCGCCTTTCCAAGACCCTCGTTGAAGGTTCCGTCGAAATACACATAGCTTTTTAAAATGCCCTTCTTGTTGTCTGTCAGCGTTGTCTCCTGCCCCGTAAACATGTCCCTGCACACGACATTTGGACTGCCACCGCGATCGCTGATCAGGTAAATTCTCTCATCATTCTCTGCGAGCGAGGAGCAGGTGAAATACAAAAGCTGGGTATTGAACTCCTGCCGTCCAAGGCAATCACTGACGAGAACTCTGCCATTTAATGGCCTCTGCTCTACTTTCTGTGCCTGATTCTTTGGCATCTTATTTTCTAATACCTGGTTCTCCTGCATATGACTATGACTCATCTTGAAATCCATCCTCTCTTATTCCAAGAAGCGCACAGAATTTCTCTCAAACAACGACAGATTGCTCCGAAATACAATCTGGCTTCCGACCACAAAGGATTCCTCCGACCGCATATCTTTCAAAAGATAGTCCACCAAAAGACGAGTCGCCATGTAGGCCTGAGCAAACGGATTTTTCTGGATCAGGTTCTGAAAGACGCCTTCCTGAAGAGCTTTTTTGTTCTCCTCAAAAATGTCACTCCCGATCGCCACGATTTTTCCCGCTTTTCCGCACTCTCTTAACGCCTGTGCGAGCATCACACTCGTTCGGGATGAGACACAGCAGGCCGCTGCCAAATCCGGTCGTCTCACATGCTCAAGAATCTTCTGGTAGTTCTCCTCGCAGATCAGGTTGGAATACTCCCGGTAGATCAGATTATCAAAATGATTCTCTCTCATGTAGGCATCAAATCCATCCTCAATCCGCTTGTGGGAGGGATAATCCCGAATTCCGGCACAGAGAAGAATGCTTCCACAGTAGGGAATCCGGTTCATCACAATCTCCGCCATCGTTCTTCCAATGATGTCATAATCTGCCGATACACAGAAAAGTCGTCCACTCTCCGGCATATCCGTGTCAAGAAGTCCGAGTGCCAGCCCCCGATCCACATAGGAGTGGAGCTTCTCGGCACTGAACGGACATCGATTTCCGTGGATCACAAGACCATCCAGCTTCCCGTTCTCGAGAAGTTCTTCCAGTTCTTTCAACACAATTCTCTGCCGTTTCTGAAAATCGATCGACCGCCCATCTCCATTTTCCGGATAGGCAAACTCGCGAATCGAGATATTAAAATCTTGAATACTCTCCTTATAGGTACGAAATCCATTCCAAAGTTGCGGATAGTAGTAGCGGTTGTCTCCTGCCACCTCCGGAAAACAAACTGCCAGATGCAGTGTCTTTCGCTTCAGAGAGGACGCCACCGTATTGGGATGATAGTCCATCTCTTTCGCAATCCGGCGAATCCGTTCACGGGTAACCGCTCCCACGCCGGGCTTGTCACTGAGAGCCAAATGGACTGTTCCCAGTGACACTCCTGCCTCCGCCGCAATATCCTTGATCGTTACTCTGCGCTTCATTATTTTCATCCTCCGAACATCACATAATCCTTGCATCATTCACTGCATAATTTTTTTATGCATGATTCCTTCATCATTCATTCTTTTTTCTATTTATTAGGCACGATCATGCAATCTTCCTCAGAATTTCATTGCAAACCAACATTCCAATTCTATTAAAAGCCAAAATACTCTTTTACATTGTTGTAGCAAATATTCTGGATCGTCTTTGCCAGCTCCTCTTCTCCGGAGAAATACTCTCCTCTCTCCACAAGCTCACCGAAGAAATTGCACAGCACACGGCGATACAATTCATGGCGCGGATAGGACAGAAAACTTCTGCTGTCCGTCAACATTCCGACAGAAAGGCTGACCGGATAGAGGTTAGAAGCTGCACGCAACTGCCTGTCGATTCCGTATACCTGATCATGGAACCACCACGGCGCACCCAACTGAACCTTCGCCTTTGTTCCCTTTTCACAGAATCCTGCTGCCAATATAGCATAATTTTCCGTATCTGTCCCGTTAAGACAGTACAAAATTGTCTTCGGCAGCATATCATCGAGGGTCAGACGATTCAAAAGCTCTCCGACACTCTGTACCTGAGTCGAGTCATCGGCACAGTCAAAACCGGTGCTCTTTCCGACGCTTGCGACGTATTTGCGGTTCGCATTCAGATATGTTCCAATGTGAAGTTGCATCACATATCCATTCTTGCAGTAGAGTTTTCCCATCTCGTAGAGGAAAGCACTGCGGTACTGGTCATCCTCTCTCTTTGTCAGTGGCTCACCTGCGACTGCCTTCTCAAAGATTGTCTCGATCTCCTCCTCGGTCGCGTCCACCCAGGTGAAATCCGGAATTCCATCATCGGATACCGTCGTTCCGGTCACTTTCTGGAAATACTGAAGGCGGGACTCAAGTGCACCAATCAAATCCTTAAACGTCACTATTTCGACTCCTGCAACCTGACCGAGTGTCTTTACATAGGTGCCAAACTCCTTGTCACGAAGGAACATTGCCTTATCCGGGCGGAAAGCGGTGATGATGCGCGTCTTTAAGGACGGATCCTCTTTCAGTGCGATGTGATAGTGAAGATCATCGATCGGGTCCTCGGTCGTGCTTGCAAGCTCGACATTGGAGATTTCCATACACCATCTTGGCGTGATGTTCTTCTCCTGAATCATTGCCTTTGTGCGCTTATAGATCTCGTCGGCATTCCTCGCACTCAGTGGTTCGTCGATTCCGAAGAAACGCTTAAGTTCGAGTGCGCACCAGATGTAGATCGGATTTCCGATCATCTGCGGGAGAATCTCAGCAAACTTCATGTACTTCTCATAGTAAGTCGTCTTTGTGCCGGTGATGTACTTTTCCTCAATGCCGAACGTTCTCATCGCACGCCATTTATAGTGATCGCCGGAAAGCCACATCTCACCGATGTCCTCGAACTGACGGTTCTCGTAGATCTCCTTCGGCTGAAGATGGCAGTGGTAATCGATAATCGGCATATGCTCTGCATACTTGTGGTAGAGCATGCGTCCCGTCTCATTTGTCAGATACAGTTCCTCATTAAATGTTGTATTCATGTTGCTTAAACCTCCTGTCATTTCTGCAATCTGTTTTTCTCACAGGTTATATTCCGATAAGTCCGTCAAAATCCAATCAGTGCTCCGCCATCAACCGGAATGCAGGTACCGCTGATGTATCTTGCTGCCTCACTGCAAAGGAAGGCTGCACACATTCCGACATCCATCGGATCGCCGACCTCTTTTGCCGGGATTCTGCCGATGATCTTTGCGAGACGCGGTGCATCGTTGTCGGTTGCCTTGTGGAACATCGGGGTGTCGATCCAGCCCGGAGCGATCGCATTGACGGTGATGCCATACTCGGCGAGCTCAGCTGTCAACGTGTGAATCAGACCGAGGTATCCTGCCTTTGCAGTTGAATATCCTGCGACCTGAGGCTGACCGATATAACTTGTCATACTTGCCTGGAAAATGATTCTTCCGCGGCGATTCTCTTTCATATGTGGAACAAATGCTTTCGTCAGTGCAAATGCGCCTACAAGATGAACATTCAGCACGTTCACATACTCTTCCACGCTCATCTCCCAGATATACTTTTTGCAGTGGTTTCCTGCATTGTTGACGAGAATGCTGACCGGTCCGTGCTCTTTGATGATTCGATCTGCGATTTCCTGCGCCTTGTCAGTCTCTGTGATGTCAAATGGATAGTAGACAGCTCTGTCACCGAATTCTTTTAAGACCTCCTGTGCATCTTCCTGCGCTCCACGGCTCAGAACGACAACTTTCGCGCCTGCGCTGATCAGACAGCGGGTGATCGCAAGTCCAAGTCCGGTTGCTCCGCCTGTCACAACAGCGGTCTGTCCTTTCAAAGAATAGTAATCCCCCATCTGGAATGTTGCCATTTGCTCTTGTGTAAATGCCCCCATTGTTGTGCTCCTCCTTCACTTTCTCCTCTATTTATTTTCACAAGGTTTTCCCACCGTCTTCTCCTGATACTTATACGGAATGAAATACTCCCTGTGCCCGAGTGCCTCGCTCTTACTGCATGCCCCACCGGCAACATCCACAACCATCTGCGTCAGCTGATCGGCAAGCTCATCCTGCGTGCACTGACCGGCGAGAACCGGACCTGCATCAAAGTCCATATCCTCTTTCATACGCTCGTAGGTCTTATGATTTCCGGTGATCTTGATGCACGGGCTGACTGCACTTCCAACCACATTTCCTCTTCCGGTCACGAGAAAGACGATGTGTGCGCCACAGCTGATCAGATCCATCAACCCCTCATTGTCATTTGGATTCGTGATTCCAAACTGCATCCAGTACGGATCGGGTGTCGAGTCTAAAAGCCACAGTCCCTTCCTCGGCGGTGCGACGGAAACCTTCGTCACTCCCTGAATCGGACGACTTCCACTCTTGATGACGGCTCCCATACTCTTCTCCTCGATCGTCGAGAGACCGCCGGCAAAGTTGCCAGGGCTGACGGAATACTGTCTGACTGACTTGCAGTAGTCAAGCGCCTTTGTATAGGTGTAGCGAAGCTCTTCCTCCGCTTTCTTGTCCACCGCACGGGAAGTCAAAAGATCAACAAGACCGATTGCCTCGACAATCTCCTCAAAAATTGCCGTTCCACCGAGATCCACGAGTTTGTCATAAAATCTTCCGACCACGACATTTCCGGCAAGACCGCTCGTGTAATCACTGCCTCCGCACTCTGCACCGATGACAAGGTCAGAAAGTCCCATCTCGACTCTCGGCACTTCTTTTAAGCGTTCGAGAGCTTCAGTAACCCATTTTATTCCCTTCTCGATTGCTTTGCGGGTACCGCCCTCCTGCTGGATGAACATCCACGAGGCTTCCTTGTCTTCCTCCTTGGCGATATTGGCAAGCCACTCCGGCTGTACATACTCGCATCCGAGTCCGACTGCAAGCACACCGCCCACATTCGGGTGGCGGATCAGGCTGATCAGCAGATTAACTGCGTACTGATTGTCTGTACATCCGTCAAATCCAAGCACCTCGACATCAGTGTGATTCGTTCTCTCCGCGATCTGTCTTGCGACAAACTCACTGCACTTTACGGTATAGATGACGAGAATCCGGTTGCGGATTCCCTTGGAACCATTTTTTCTGGCATATCCCTGCCACCGGACATCCGCCCAGTTTTTCATTTCTTCCATCTCGCTTGCTCCTTTGATTCTCTCCCTGATTTTCCGGCTTCCGTTTAGGACATTACTCACATGATTTATTACTCGTATCGAACATCCTTCGGCGCTCCGGTGATCAGATCCAGATGGCTCGATCGCTCATCGTATACACTCCGCATATTGTGGAGATGCACCCAGGAACCCTTTTTGATGTCCTTGACTGCCTTGCCAATCACAACTCCATATTTCACAATCGGCTCACCTTCTTTTATATCCCGAACTGCAATCTTGTGACCGTCCGGAATCTCCTCAGTCGCCTCCACAGAAGTCTCATTTGCATCTCCACGCAGAAGAACTGATCCTGTCTCGAGTTTTTCCAGTGCGGTCGCCACATTATCCGATTGATGAATCTGAAATGCCGTCATCTCTCTTTTCCTCCTCATTCCCAGAAAGCTCAAAAAAATATCTTTACAGAATTTTACAGAATACCAAACTCTGCAAATGCCTGGGTTGCACTCATTCCATTCTCAATCGCCTTGCGAACTTTCTTCTCTCCCGCTGCCTTCTCAAGTGCCTTCTCAAGAACCTCCTCATGGATCTCCTTCGGAATGATCAGAACGCCGTCCACATCTCCGAATACCAGATCGCCGTCATGGATCGTCACCTGACCGATCTCAATCGTACATCTGAAATCACACACATAGGTACGGATGCTCGAATCCTGAGCCCAACATGCCTTTGCAAATACCGGCCAGTTCAATCCAAGAACCTGAGGTGTGTCTCTTGTGTAGCCGTCGAGAACTGCTCCGCCTGCTCCTCTCGTCTTTGCGGTCGTTGTCAACAGCTCGCCCCAGAGTGCGCTGTTGTGTGCGCCGGTTGCCACATAGATCTCATTCGGCTTGAGCTGATCAAGCGCCTCCGTCAGATAGCCGAACGGCTTCTTCGGTGCTTCAAACACGTCATTTTCCAGAATCGTGCAGGCAAAACCAGCCATTTTCAGGCGGTTGTCCGGCTCATCTGCATTCACAAAAGGAGCAGTCGGAACCATCGTCGCAAGTGGACGGATCTCTGCTGGAAGGAACTGGTGGTTGTATCCCATCTGATCCAGAATGTCGCCAACTACCGGGGTGTATAATTTTTCTTTCATTAACTGAAACATCTCTTCATCATTTTTCCAGGTTGCCATTTTCTTTTCTCCCTTTTCTTTTTTGTCTGATTTTTATAGGCAAAAAATGCTGCTGCATTCCATTTTCAAAGTAGGATACAGCAGCATTTCTGCAAAGTAATTTTTTCAAGTCAAACGCCCGCAATAACTTGGTGCGTGAGTCTTTCTTATATCGGATTCTTTCTTATACCGGCATGATCAGGTTCGGAAGGAACATAACGAACGCCGGAACATAGGTTACGAGAATCAGGACAATCAGCATAACTGCGTAGAACGGAAGCATGCTCTTTGACAGTTTCTCAATCGGAATCTTGGAGATTGCAGCGCCGATGAAGAGGGTAGAACCTACCGGCGGGGTGATCAGACCGATTCCGAGGTTTACAATCATGATAACGCCGAAGTGAACCGGGTCAATGCCGATGCTCGTTGCAATCGGGAGAAGGATCGGGGTCAGTACCAGGATGATACAGCTCATATCCATCATCGTTCCGAAGATCAGCATCAGGATGTTCATCATGACAAGAATCAGATACTTGTTTGTGGTAAAGCCAAGGATTACATTGGAGATAATTGCCGGAACCTTTAAGTAGGTCAGAAGCCATCCAAATGCAGAGGAGGTTGCAATCAGGATCAGCACGATTGCCAGCGTATTCAGTGCATTCTCAAGTACCTGCCAGAAATCTTTCAGAGTCAGTTTCTTGTAGACGAAAGCAGATACGAACAGCGCCCAGACAACTGCGATTGCTGCCGACTCGGTCGCAGTGAAGATACCGATGACAACGCCGACAACTACGATCATAACGGTGAACATACCCCAGACTGCGCTTGTTGCTGCCTTCCACAGAACCTTGAAACTGAACGGTGCGCCCTTCGGGTAATTCTTTTTAACAGAAACGTAGTAGCTGTAAATCATCAGGGCAACGCCGAGAATGATACCAGGTCCAAATCCTGCAAGGAAGAGACGACCGATGGAGACGGTACCTGCAACCGTTGCATAGATAACCATGTTGTGGCTCGGAGGAATCAGGATTCCCTGTACAGAACTTGCCATCGTAACGTCGGTGGAGAAGTCTGCGTCATATCCCTGATCCTTCATCATCGGGATCAGGATCGTTCCAAGGGATGCAGTATCTGCTGCGGAAGAACCGGAAATACCACCGAAGAACATCGATGCCACGATATTTACCATTGCCAGACCACCGCGGATCCATCCGACGAGGGCATCTGACAGCTCAATCAGCTTATCTGAGATACCACCCTTTCCCATGATCTCACCGGCAATGATGAAGAACGGCACTGCCATCAGCGAGAAAGAGAATACACCTTTTACCATCAGCTGAACAATCTGCATCAACGGCAGTTTCAGATATGCCATCGTGATGACACTCGAAACTCCAATCGCGTAAGCGACCGGCATACGGAAAACGATAAAACCGAAAAATGAAATCAGCAGAATTGCGATTGCTACGGATTCATTAACCATTCGTAATTCCTCCTTCCTTTGTCTGATACTCAGCCGGTACCTTTCCCATCAGGCGCAGAATAAACAGAATAAAACGCTCACTCTGCATCAGCAACATGCATACTCCAGCGATCGGAACAGACGCATACAGGAAACTCTGCTTGCATCCAAGACCGGACATAACGCTCTTTCCCATCAGCTGAGTGAACTGGATTCCATACACGATCATGAAAAGACTGAATCCAAAAATCATCACATGGCTCATCGCCTTCAGGAAACTGATTACCTGTTTCGGAAGCACATAATCAATCAGCATTACGCGGATATGAGTATCTGTTCTTACTGCAAGGGAAGCACTGATGAGTGCCATGTAAACCATGCACAGCAGGATCGCCTGCTCGCCCCATCTTGGAGTGGAGTGTAAAATGTAACGACAGAAAACAACATAACTCGTAATACAGATGGAGCAGATGAATATCAATTTGCAGAATGACATGAACAGCCAATATACTGCATCATAAAACTTTTTCATTAGACTTCCTCCTGCCTAAAAGATATGGGAAACCCGACTGCAATCGACGAACAGAAGAGATTCCCCATATCACCATCAAAGCTCTCTTTTAACTCTTAGCCCTAATAAATAATCCTAATTTCAACTCAACTCTTAAACCTTTTTCTGGAGTCTCTTCCAGAAATTCCGCTTGAAGTTCTTCTTACTTCTGGATCTCTACCATCTTCTGAAGCAGATCCTCGATGCCCTTGGTGTAGTTTGCCCATACCGGCTCACATGCGGACTGAGCAGCTGCCAGATCCTCAGCTGTCATATCAATGATATGAACACCCTTGTCCTCAAGATCCTTGCGGAGTGCAACCTCCTCTTCACCGATTGCAGACTTGTTCCAATCAGAAGCCTTCTGACCAGCCTCAAGCAGGATCTTCTGATCCTCCTCGCTCAGTGCGTTCCACTTTGCCTCTGCCATCAGAACGATGCCCGGGCTGAAAGTGTGACCACTTAACAGATAGTAAGGAGCAACTTCATAGAACTTGTTGGAGGAATATCCCGGATATCCGTTCTCTGCACCGTCAACAACGCCGGACTGTAAGGAGCTGTACAGCTCACTGTAAGAGATCGGGGTCGGCTCTGCACCGAGTGCCTTCATCGTATCCATCATCAGCTGGGTCTCCGGAACACGGATCTTCATGCCCTTGATGTCACCAAGACCGCTAATCTCCTTCGTCGTGAACAGGTTTCTTGCGCCCTCATCCATATAGAACAGACCAACCATGCCTGCGCCTACCTCAGAGCCCTCAGATAAGAATGCCTGACCAAGTTCCTCATCCTCGAGAACCTTCCACATCGAATCTCTGCTGGAGAAGATAAACGGAAGACCAAACATGTTCAGTTTCTGGAAGCCATAATCAGATAAAGAGTTCGTGTTTGCACGGTACATATCAACGGTTCCGCCACCCATCTGAAGTGCATTCAGACAGGTCTTCTCATCGCCCAGAGTAGATGCGGAATATACCTCGATCTTGATACGTCCGTCAGACATCTCTTCCACGTTCTTTGCGAACTCATATCCAACGCGGGTGTTGATGTTGTCATCACTGTTCAGCTCTGCGTATTTGAAGACCAGCTCCGGCTCTGTTGTAGAAGCGCCGTCTGCCTTGGACTCCTCTGCCTTTGCTTCTGCGCTTGTCTCTGCGGTCTTGCTGTCACCTGAAGCAGCTGCCGTTGTCGCTGTTGTGTTCCCCCCACCACAGCCTGCAAGGCTCAATGCCATAACAGAAGCCAGTGAAATTGCCATCAGTTGTTTTCTCATATACCCTTCCTCCTAAAAATAATTGTAAACCCTTTCCTGCTACCCCATTTTACTAAAACGTTTTATTATTCTTGGTGTTTTCAGTATATCTCTTCTTGTGTTTTTTGTCAACAATTTGATTATTAATTTTGGTATTTTCGTCATTTTTCAGCGATATGTTTACTTTCTCTTAACACGCCTGCCCTTATTTGCGTTTTTCTCATCATTTTTTGTGCATTTTGACGCAATAACGTTTTTGTGTTTACTTTTCCTCATAGCTGTGCTACTATGAACTTATGTTACAGTTTCTATGGGATATATATGGGATGTATCTGTGGGGTACAAAATAGCTACAAGTTGTGAGCACTGAAGGAAACAAATCAATTTAAAATTAATAAGAATGGAGAAGGGATCATTATGAAAATCACAAGTTTTGAGACATGGTGGGTCAGCAGAGATCATTGCCTGTTTGACAAGAAGCGTCAGGGTGGCGCCGAGATGAACTGGGATGTCATCGCTCTGAAGATCGGAACTGACGCCGGAATTGATGGAATCGCAACCTGTCTGGCTGCAAGAAGCGGTGGCGTAACCGAAAATTACTTATATGATAATATCGCTCCTGTCATCATGGGACGTGACCCGCACGACAGAGAGGCAATCTGGCAGGAGCTCTGGAATATCGACCGTCATCTGACATTCTTCCCGGTCTACCTTCCGGGCCCGATCGATGTCGCACTCTGGGACATCTGTGCAAAGGAAGCGAATCTCCCGCTCTATAAGTACATCGGCGCTTACCGCAACAGCCTTCCTGTCTATGCAAGTGGTAATTTCCATGCAACCGTTCAGGAGTACGTTGACGAGGCTCTTCACTATAAGGCACTCGGCGTTCCGGGGTACAAGGCACATCCGGCAGGACCGGTTTCCTTCGATATGCAGGTACACCAAGCAATCCGCGACGCAGTCGGTGACGACTACATCCTGATGAGTGATCCGGTCGCAGAATACACAATGGGCGATGCCGTTGCAGTCGGCAGACAGCTTGAGAGGCTGAATTACAAGTGGCTCGAGGAGCCGTTCCGCGACTTTGAGCTCTACAAGTACACTGAACTGTGCCGGACTCTGGATATCCCGATCGCTGCAACCGAGACAACGAGAGGCGCACACTGGGGTGTTGCTCAGACGATCGCTCAACGTGCCGCTGACATTGTGCGTGCCGATGTGAGCTGGAAGGACGGTATCACCGGCACCTTGAAGATCGCCCATATGGCTGAGGGCTTCGGCATGAACTGTGAGATCCACACAACGACGATGAACTACATGGATCTCGTAAATGCTCATGTGAGCTGTGCAATCCGCAACTGCGAATTCTTCGAGTACTTCGTTCCGGAGGAGAACTATCAGCTTCCGATGGTAGGCAAACTTCCGATCGAGAATGGCATTATCACCGTTCCGGATACCCCAGGTGTCGGTGCAGAGCTCGACTGGGAACTGATCGAGAAGGCATGCAGAAGCCACAGAAAACTGGAACTGTAATCAATCTCCAAAGAACCCTGATCTGCAAAGAAGCGTAATCCGCCAAAAGCACGGGAATATCGGATAAATAGAATTAAACGATACAAAGAAAAATAGAAAATCCAAACGGAGGAATCAAATCTCATGAAAGAACTCGAAGGCTATGCCGGCATCGTAACCGGCGCCAGCAGTGGAATCGGTCTTGCGATTGCAAATTCTCTGGCAGAAGCCGGAGCTACGGTATACATCATCAGCCGTACCGGAAAGGTGAAGGAGGGTTATCCGGAGAGTGTGCCGGGAACAGTTCACATCAAGGGCGATATTACCAATGTAGAATCGATGAAGAAGATCTGCGCCGAGCTTGCCGATAAGCACGACGGTCATCTCGATTTTCTCGTCAACAATGCAGGAGCGACCTACAAATGTCTCGCACAGGATGTTCCAGCGGAAGAATTTGACCGCGTCATCAACGTCAACGTCACCTGTGTCTTCCGCATGTGCCAGATCTGCTACCCTTACCTCAAGAAGAGCCCGCACAAGGGACGTATCATCAACATCTCGAGTATGAGCGCTCACCTCGGTTTCACCCAGGTTGTTCCCTACTGCACGAGTAAAGCTGCGGTCTGCGGAATGACGAGAGGTCTCGCAGTCGAATGGGCAGAGGACAATATCTGCGTCAACAGCATTGCTCCGGGCTGGTTCCACAGCAAGATGCTCGACGACGTGATGGATGATGATCGTCGGAAAAGGATCCTCAACCGCATTGCTGTCCACGACTTCGGAAAGACCGAGGATCTCGGCGCAATGGCTCTCTTCCTGATCGGACCGCACGGAAGCTACATCACCGGTCAGGACTATGCATTGGATGGCGGTACTCTTGCTTATGGATATTAAACTGCCCACTCGGGCTCTGACAACTTCCGTTCTCGGACTCTCTGTTCTCAGTTTTTCCGTCCTCGGCAGTCATGCCAGCCCGGCATTTGCAGGAAATGCAAAAAACAATGTCTCAACGTCTGAACAGACCACGCAGGGATCTTCTGCGCAGACAACCGCCTCATCAAATTCCTACGAGATTTCCATCTCTGATTTTGTCCGGTCAGACGACGATCGTGATCCGGCGGGAAGCTACGTTGTTCAGATGACTGTTCCCGCCTTCGATCAGGCAAAACTCTACTGGGACAGCATGGAAGACCCCCAGTTTGCAATGCGGGTTAATGATAGCCCCGCTCCCACCAAAAATTCGGACGGGAACGCTTCGGGGGATAACACAAATTCCGACGACTGGAGCGAGTGGCAGAATCTCACGGAATCCGGTCAGATCTACCTTCGCAACATCAACGGTCTCTTCAGCCTGAACCTTTTTTCCTCCGCTCCGAAAGAAGTCACCGTTGAAATCCGAAGCGAAAATTTTGAGAACCTTCCAGATGGGGATCTCTCCAGTCTCCGTCTGGAACTCTCATCCGAAGAAAAAGATTTAAAATCCACGATCTCGATGATCGTCGTCATGCTCTGTGCCGGAGGTGTCCTCTACATTAAGAAACGCCGGATGACTGCCAAATAAAAAATGGGATTTGGCGCATAAAGTGAAATCCTATTTATTTCATGACACAACAAAATGGGCCATCGCAGATTCGTGCGACAGCCCATTTTCTTTTTATCACTTTATGAATAATTTCTTTAACCAAATCTTAATCTCTTAGATCTTAGAACAGACCCGGGAAGATCGTTGCCGGAATTGCCAGCCACATGTTCGGGAACAGTACCAGCAGAGCCAGAACTGCGATCGAGGACAGGAAGTATGGAAGGGTTCCCTTAAACGCATCCTCAATTGTAATTCCACTGATGGATGATGCGATCAGCAGGCACAGACCATAAGGCGGAGTTACCAGACCAAGAGCCAGGGTAACAACGATGATCAGACCAAGGATGATCGGGCTGATTCCCAGTGCGGTAGCAGACGGAAGAATGATCGGAACGAAGAGGATCATTGCCGGAACTGCATCCATGAAAGTACCTACAAACATGAAGAATGCAACTACTACGATCAGGAATACCAGCTTACCACCCGGCATTGTGGTGAAGAACTGCTGTACGATCACGTTCAGCTGATAGTAGCTTAACAGCTCACCAAGTGCATTTGCGGTAGCCAGCGCAAACAGAGACAGAGAGGAAAGTTTCATCGTCTCGATCAGGATGCGAGGCAGATTTCTTACCTTGATGGTCTTGTAGAAGAAGATACCAACAAGCAGAGCGTAGATACATGCAAATGCTGCGGACTCAGTCGGTGTGAACAGACCAGAAACGATACCACCAATCAGGATGATCGGAGTCAGCAGAGCCGGCATGGATTCCAGAGTCTGACGAACAACCTTGGAGAACGGAACTTTCTCACATTTCGGGAAGTTCTTGCGCTTGGAGTAGAATTTAACGACTGCCATCATTGCAAGACCAAGAAGAATACCAGGAACAAGACCACTCATGAAGAGTGCGCCGGTACTTACATTTGCGATACCTGCGTATACAACCATCGTGATACTCGGCGGGATGATCGATCCCAGAGTGGAGGATGCTGCGGTGACACCAACGGAAGTACCCTTGTCGTATCCCTGCTTCTCCATTGCCGGAATGAAGATCTTACCAACACCAGCGGTATCAGCCTGAGAGGAACCGGAGATTCCTGCGAAGATCATGGAAACCAGGACGTTTGAGTATGCCAGACCACCACGGAAATGACCTACCATGGAGTTACAGCAGTCAATCAGTTTCTCAGTGATTGCACCCTCATTCATCAGGTTTGCTGCCAGAATGAACAGCGGAACTGCCAGAAGCGTAAAGCTGTTCAGACCGTTAAACATCTTGGAAAATACTACGGTGTTCGGAATCTGTGCCAGAGAGGCGATACCTGTAAAGGATACAACACCCAGTGCGAAGGAGATCGGCACTCCAATCGCCACAAAAACGATGAACATAATTACTAATAATGCACCCATTACTTCTTTCCTCCCTTCATGATTGTGCCAATGTCTTCAATGATATGGCTGATCAGATAAATAGCGGAAGTGATACCACATAACGGAAGGCACAGCCAGGTCGGTCCTCTCTTTAAGGACGGAATGTTTACCCAGGTGTAGTTCCAGAACTGCTTGGTAACCTTAATACCATAATTTGCCATCAGTACTGCAAAAAACAGCATAATCAGAGAGATGATGATCGAAAGAATGCTCTTCTTTACCGGATCTTTCATCATATCGCTGATTGAAGTAAATGCAAAGTGACGTTTCTCATAGACCATTGCGCCTGCACCCATAAATACTGCCCAGATGAAGGAGTACATCGATACATCCTCAGTCCATGTTGCTGCAATTCCAAGATAACGGGACATCATCTGGAATACAACAGTAAGAAGAAATACGCACAGAAAGAATCCACCAATCGCAATCTGGATCTTCTGCAACATCTCAATTGCTTTCTTCATGATTGTCCTCCTTTTCCCAAAAAACCATTAAAACCTTTCACCTAAAAACCCTAAAAGAGACCCTTTAAAAACCCTTTAGACGGAACAACAGCCACCCAGTCTCCCAGGTGACTGTTGCGTCTCATAAACAACCTAATGTTAATGATTAAATACTAATTCAAGTCGACGCTTGCGAAGACTTGTGATACCCCTCCACCTAAAGAGGAGGGAGACATCCACTCTAAGTTTTACTCTTACTCAGCAGCTGCGCGGATCATCTCCAGCTCTGCAGTCATGTTGTTATCCTGAGCGAACTTATCCTGAATCGGAAGTGCCAGTGCCTTGAATGCGTCAATGTCAACATCCTCGAAGTTGGTTACCTCAGCGCCATCAGCGATAACCTTCTCCTTGGACTCCTTGAACATTCTGTAAACAACCTCACGCTCTTCCTTGGTGCACTCCTCAACGCCCTCGTCGATCCAGGCCTTCTGCTCGTCGGTCAGACCATCATAGAAGGAACCGTTCATCAGAAGAAGACGGGTTGTGTAATCGTGGTGAGTCTCAGAGATGTAATGTCCGTTCTGGGTCTTGTGATGCTCTTTCAGCATGAAGCTGGTGTAGTCGTTCTCTGCGGAATCAACAACGCCCTGCTGTAATGCCTGATACAGCTCGCCCCAGGCTACGGAAGTCGGGATAGCACCGCATGCCTTCCAGAAGTCCTGCTGTACCTGAGAAGACTGGGTACGGATCGTCATTCCCTTTAAATCCTCCGGCTTGGTAACCGGTTTCTTACCATAGTAATCACGAACAGAAGATGACCAGTAAGCCATGATACGGAAGTTGTTTCCGGTCTTCTCTTTTACGGTCTCTTTCATCTTGTCACCGAACTCACCATCCATGCACTTCTCCCAGTGATCGAAGCTGTTAAACAGGTAATTCAGGGAGAACATATCAACCTCCGGAACACCGATTGCAGTCATAAAGCCCGGAGAAGCAACTACCATAGAAGCTGCACCCATCTCCAGCTTCTCGATCAACTCGTTCTCGTTCTCACCCAGAGTTCCCTTATGTACAGTTACCTGAATCTTTCCGCCGGACTTGTCCTCAACAACCTCTTTGAACTTGTCCATACCATAAGAGTACGGATTCTCTAAGGAAGTCTGGTTGGAAGCGATGATCAGGTTCAGTTCCGGCTTCACATCGGAGGTAGCGGTATCTGCCTTTGCCTCGCTCTCTGCCGGAGCTGCTGCGTCTGATTTTGCTGCTGCAGTTGTTGCTGTCTGAGCAGATCCACCGCCACATCCGGTCAAGGATGCCATTAACATTGCTCCTGCCAATACAAGTGATAATTTCTTTTTCATAGTTCCCTCTTTCCCTTCTCTTGTTTTATTTTCACGATCTGCCCACTAGACAGATTCGCAAAGTACCCCGTTTTTATTCTTCTGAAAGCAGTGCCACACTGACTTTGACTACGACCTTGCGGACTGTCATCGGCTCATCGACTGCGACTGCCGGTCTGTGAACATCTGCCGGGAAGAAAATGCTGTAACAGCCTGGTGTTGCTTCGATGAATCCCTCATTCTCCACAGATTTGTAGAAAATCAGATCTCTCTCATCAAAGCGCTCATCCACCTCATACTTTCCGGTATCCGGTGTAAATCCCAGCTTTTCTTTTCCACTTGCCAGAAACTGTACATCTACGAACTTCTCATGAACTTCCGGACGCTTCTCTTCTACTGCACCGGTCTGTGCATCCATAACCTGTGCGTAGATGTCCTTGCCCTGAATCTCATACACGCCGGTTTCCATCGCCGTGAAATCATGAGTCTTCAGATAATCCAGCGCGGTCTGAATTGCCTTCGGATACTTCTTAGCATCGTCCTTTGCATAAATTGATGAAAAAATCATAATATTCTCCTTTTCTAACTTAGAGCTTAGAGAGAGGTGATCAGATCCCACTTTTCCTCGATAACCGGAATACCATTCTCCTGATTATCCTTTCTCGTATTGATCTCAATCTCACCCGGATAGAAGACGGTTCCACCTTCCTTGATCGGAATAGAGGACTTGATGTCTGCTACCAGCTCATCGACAATGCGGTCGGTCGTCTCGGTGTCATTGAACTTACCCGGATCAATCGCAATCATGATCTGAGATAAGCCAATCTCATCTCCAAACGTTCCGATCTTCTGAACAGAGTTTGCATTGGTCAGTACGGTGGAGATCAGGTCTAACAGAATGGAAATACCGCTTCCCTTCCAGTAGCCCATCGGAAGAACTCTCCAGGTCTTCTCAATCGCTGCCGGATCGGTTGTCAGATTGCCCTCCTCATCGTAACCACCCGGTACCGGAAGCTGCTGTCCTTTAAGTCTTGCCTCCTCGATCTTGCCGTAGGAGAACTGAGACACTGCACAGTCAACTACCACATGATCGCCATTGCTCTTCGGAACTGCAAGAATGAACGGGTTGTTGCCGATCTTGCGATCTTTACCGCCCCATGCAGGCATGTTTGGCATTGTGTTGGACCAGCAGATACCGATGCATCCCTGGTTTGCTGCCTGCCAGCCGTAGCTTCCACCGCGCATCCAGTGGTTGCTGTTGCCGAGCGCTACCATACCGATTCCATACTGCTTTGCCAGCTCACATGCACGATCCATTGCCTGTTTTGCATTCAGCGGTCCGAAACCTCTGTGACCTTCCCATCTCTCGATCGCTCCCATAGACATCTCGCAGGTAGCGACTACATCCGGATTGATCTCTCCTTTGTCGAGATACTCAACCACTCTCGGGAAACGATTGATACCATGGCTGTAAATGCCATCCAGACTGTTCTGTGCAAAAACGGTTGCTGCATCGACTGCATTCTTTTCTGTAAAACCTCTGCTAACGAGAATTCTCTTGAACTCATTCACCATGTCATCATACTTGATTCTTAACATTTTCCTGATTTCCTTTCTTTTTTCATCCTTCGTTATTTTTGTGCATCAATACTTCTTTGCAATCGATTCTAATAATTATTTTAACATAAATTTCATTAGTTTCAACTGCTTTTTTCCGTATTTCTGTCTAAAATAACGTTTGTGTTTTTGGGTATTTTATATAAATTTTAATTTTTTCTGCGTCTGTATTTCATACAACATCCAGCGTTTGTACTTATTATGAACAATTTTTTATTAATCGTTTACCTTACTGTCTTCATTCTGGATCTGTGTTGGATGAAATAAGATTTTTTTTGCTGATTCTTATAAAGAATCGATTGCAATCTTAACCACAATCTTCTTCACCCGCTCAGGCTTGTCTATCTGACAGAACGGTCGGTGTACATCTTCCGGGAAAAAGATCGCATAAGTTCCAGGTGTCATCTGAAGCATCACCTCGCCGGACTTTGGATTCTCCTGATAGTACAGCGTATCCTTCTCCTCCAAACAATCCTGAAGCAGCTCATTGTCTCCGAGATCTGGATAGTAACCAATCAGCTCTGAACCCTCTGCCATAAACTGCAATTCTGCATATCTGCGGTGAACTTCCGGAAGCTTCTTCTCCTTTGCCTCCGTCACCCGGTCGCAGATCAGTGCAATCATCGCATCGCCGTTCAGCAAAAACTTGCTTTCTCCAATTCCAGATACATCCGTCTCTCTACAATAACGAATTGCCTCCTGAATCGGGAGGGCGTATGCGGATCCTGTCTCCTTTGCATCAATGTGTCCAAATATCATCTTGCGCCTCCATATTTGCAATCGATTGTTTTAATAGCCTTATCATATCACAGTTTATTCTCGATTGCAAGTATCGTTATCTTGTATTGTTTTACAGTTTTTGTCCATGTTTTTTATGTATTTTTCACAATTCAAGTGGCAAGATCACTGGAAAACTCTTTGTTTTTGAGTTTTTCACTTGCGCCTTGTCGCCTTCATTGTAGCAATCGATTGCAATAAAAGATAAAAATATAGGCATCCCAATATCAGGAACTCTCCCTCTCAATAATCTCAGAGAACATCATCAGCTTTCTGTTCTGAACCTTCCCCTCAAGCCCTTCTCGCAGAATCGTGGCTGCGATCTCACTGACTTCCTCGAGCTTATTGTTTAACGTCGTCAGCTTCGGCATACAGATCTCTCCGTAAATACTGCTGTCCACTCCGATGATACCAAGCTGTTCCGGCACATTTACACCCAGATCATGAGCCGCACGGATTCCCCCTACTGCCACGAGATCAATCGAATAAATGATTCCCTGCACATCCGGATGCTCTCTCAAAATACGTACGGTTACATCATATCCGCCCTGAACTGAGCTCTCCTCTGCCTCATACAGAAGAAGATCCTCCCTGGAAGCTCCATGGCGAAGAACAGCATCACAAAAACCCTGCTGTTTGCGCAAGTTTGCCGGAGACGGCTGATCGAGCACAAACGCAAGTTTCTTTTTTCCTTTACTGATCAGGAGATCCGCACATTTTCCCACACCGGCATCCTCATCGATCAAAACACCGGAAACATTCGGCAAATCTAAGTAACCGTTGACAATCACGACTGGAACCTTCGATAAATGTCTCTGAATCGCCTCCTTGATCTGCTCTGTCGCAAACATCGATCCCATCAGGATTACACCTTCGACACGGCGCTGTTCAAGAATCCGGATATACTCGCTCTTATTCTCTCCTTCCGGACCAGTGCTCATAATGATCGAGCAATACCCCCGTTTCGTCAGCTCCTGCTCAATAACAAACGCACTGTTGATGTGATGCGTCACACGGATATCCACAATCAGAATCCCCACCATCTTTGTCGACTGCATCACGAGTCCGCGCGCTGCAACATCCGGCGTATAATTATACTTATCGAGCAAATCCTGCACCTTTTTCCTTGTCTCTGCCTTGATTCCAGGCTTGTTATTGATCACACGGGAGACGGTACTTGCCGCCACACCGGCCTCCCTTGCAATGTCATAAATCGTCACATCTTCACCCCTTATCAAAGATTTTCTTACTCTAATAACTTTCTCTAATAACTATACCTTTTTTTCTATCGAGGGGCAACCCGTTTTTCGCTTCTTTATAATTTCTTTAGGAAATTCATTTATTTCATTATTTTAGATTTCAGAACGCTATTTCCTATCATAATAAAAAAGGGCGTGCCTTGGCACATTCTCACGCCTCATACAAAAAAAGCCATGTTCCATCTCTGAAACACAGCTCTCCTCTCTTCATATACCTTCAAAACTGCACATTGAATCATCCGTTTCTGTATTTTTCCTAAACCGTCTTGGTTAAGCCCTCGACCTATTAGTGACAGTCAGCTCCACACATTACTGTGCTTCCACCTCTGCC
>JAJEPU010000029.1 GCA_020686985.1 Brotaphodocola catenula | reverse complement strand
ACCTTAATTCTACCACAAACGGATGCTCTTTTTTCATTCACCTAATAAGTGAAAAAACAATATGCAATTAAAATACAGTAACTATGTGGCTTTCAGCCACGTTCACGGCGTTGCCGTGAATAATTCAGGATAAATGATGTTTCTGTTACAAAAAAATGAAATAAACAAAGACAGTTCGTTTGTACCATCCTGTCTATAAATAAAACCAGGGCTAAAGATGAAAGATTTGAAAATCATTTTGAGAAAGAAATAGGCAGACTCTGGCGGGGGTCTGCTTTTTTGTTTTTAATATGATAGGAAATCAAGTGAGGATCAGTTTGATCGAATCGACAATTGATTGAATAAAAAATTCTTTTTTTCTGGCTTTATTCCCCCAAAAAATTATAAAAAATACAGATTTACAGATTTACAAAATTACAAACAAAACAGATCAAAACAAATCAAATTAAACAATGCAAATTCAGAGAGGAAGTTTGGACATGTACCAGTTAAGAACAGTTGCAGATTTTGATTCCGCACATTTTCTTTCCGGATATCAGGGAAAATGTGCAAATATTCACGGTCACAGATGGCATGTGGAGGTGGAAATTCAGGCGGAGCATCTGGAAAGCGAAGGTCAGATGCGAGGAATGTTGGTGGATTTCGGAGATTTGAAACGAGATTTGAAAGCACTTGCAGATGAACTTGACCACACCCTGATTTATGAGAGTGGAACGCTGAGAGCAAAGACGGTGGAGGCTCTTCTTGAAGAAGGATTTCGCCTGACAGAAGTGACATTTCGACCGACAGCGGAGAATTTTTCCAAATATTTCTTTGATAAGATGAGCAAACTCGGGTATCCGGTATCTAGCGCGACCGTCTATGAGACACCAAACAACTGTGCCGTTTATCGCGAGAATAAGTAAGCTCAAATAAGAAAAATAAGAAAATTCAGTGGAGAAAAAGGAAAATCGGTAAAGGAAAACCAAGAAATGATGGAAAACCAAAAGACAACCCCTGTTTATCAGGTTGTGGAAAAATTTGTCAGCATCAATGGAGAGGGACGGCGCGCAGGCGAACTTGCCGTCTTTATCCGCATGAAGGGATGCAATCTTCGCTGTACATACTGCGATACCCTCTGGGCGAATGAAGCAGATTGTGAGAGCACTGAGATGACCGTCGATGAGATTGTTTCCTACATTGAGGAAAGCAAAGTCAAAAATGTGACTCTGACCGGAGGAGAACCGCTTCTTCGAGAGGGAATGGCAGAGCTGATCACAGCGATTTTAAGCGATCCGCAGAGACGGGTGGAGATCGAGACAAACGGAAGTGTGGATCTTTCACCTTACTGTGAGCTTGAGAGAAGACCGTCATTTACGATGGATTATAAAATGCCCGACAGCGGGATGGAGCATGCGATGCGCTTATCAAACATGGAAAAGCTCTCAAGCGAGGATACTGTGAAATTCGTGGTAAGCAGTCGGTCGGATATGGAGCGTGCGCTTGAGATCATTGAAAAGTATGATTTGAGAGAGCGGACGGCAGTCTATTTCAGCCCGGTATTTGGACGAATCGAGCCGGTTGAGATGGTTGATTTTCTGATGGAAAAGAAACTTAATGATGTGAAAATTCAGATTCAGCTTCACAAGATGATCTGGGATCCGCAGAAACGTGGTGTGTAATTTAGATTTCGGAAAGACAGACCCCAAAACAAAATAGACAGAGATCAAGAAAACAAAAACAGGAAAGAAGAATCTAAGAAAAGACAAGAAAGAATTAACAGAAAACTAGAAAGAACAAGAAAAATTAGAAAGAGCCAGATAGAGAAATCGAGAACGATAAAAAGATAGATGGGATAATGAGATGAAGGAAGACGAGATGAGAGAGGAACAGGATTGCAAAACATGTGACTGTGAAAATAATCGAAAAAAGATCGACACGGAAGCGATCAAGATGCACATCCGCGGGATTCTTCAGGCACTCGGCGATGATCCAGACCGGGAGGGAGTAAAAGAGACACCGGAGCGGGTCGCAAGGATGTACGAGGAAGTCTTTGAGGGAATGTGCTACTCGAATCAGGAGATTGCCGAGATGTTTCGGAAAAATTTTGTCCAGAGGAGCGCAGAGGATTCGAGGGATCTCGTGCTTGTGAAGGACATTGAGATTTTCAGCTATTGTGAACATCACCTTGCACTGATGTATGACATGAGGGTCAGTGTCGCCTACCTCCCGAAGGGAAAAGTGCTTGGATTGAGCAAGATTGCAAGAATCGCGGATATGGTAGGAAAGCGACTCCAGCTTCAGGAGCGGATCGGCAGTGACATTGCAGAGATTATGGAGCTTGCGACAGATTCTCACGATGTTGCTGTGATTATTGAGGGATGTCACAGCTGTATGACTGCTCGCGGGATCAAGAAGACAAATGCGATGACGACAACGACGACACTTCGCGGTCGATTTAAAGTTGATCCGATGTTGCAGATGAATCTCTTTCAACAGCTTCAAATGGGGAGACAGGCACGATAAAAGTCCGGTCAAAATAAAAATTCCCTTCAAACACCAGCGAAGAGGACAAAAAGAATTAAGGATATACAAAGGAATATACAAAGAAAAGGAAAATCGGGAAAACACTTAGGGAATACATAGGGAAATACAGACTGGAAGAATAAAAACTGGAAGACAGGAAAACAAACCAAATACAGACAAAACGAGAGAAGAGAAAGGATGGAAAGAAATGAATGAAGTAGGAACAAAAAAGAAAGCTCTTGTATTATCGAGCGGTGGCGTGGATTCCACGACCTGCCTTGGAATTGCGGTGGAGAAGTACGGAAAAGATCAGGTGATTGCACTGTCGATCTCCTATGGACAGAAACACCAGAAAGAGATTGAGGCATCTCAAAAAGTGGCAGAGTATTATGGCGTGGAGCACCTTTATCTGGATCTCGCGCCGATTTTTCAGTACAGCGATTGTTCACTCTTAAAGCATTCGGACAGAGAGATTCCACACGAGAGCTATGCAAAACAGCTGGAGGAGACGAATGGGACACCGGTATCCACTTACGTTCCGTTCCGAAATGGACTGTTTCTGTCCTCAGCGGCAAGCATTGCGCTCTCAAAGGGATGTAGTGTGATTTATTATGGCGCACATGCGGATGATTCCGCGGGAAATGCCTATCCGGATTGTAGCAGTGTCTTTCATGAGGCGATGAATAAGGCAATCTATGAGGGGAGCGGAAAACAGCTCTGGATTGAGGCACCGTTTGTCAACTGGACGAAGGCGCAGGTCGTAAAGAAAGGTCTGGAACTGAACGTTCCGTATGAGCTGACATGGAGCTGTTATGAGGGCGGGGAAACCCCGTGTGGAGTCTGCGGAACCTGTGTGGATCGAATGGAAGCCTTTCGCCTCAACGGCGTGGAAGATCCGGCGCTGACAAAGAAATTTTAAGTTGGGGTAATTCACATCTTTGAAAGTTAAAAAAAGAAATTTGGATAGCTGAAAAAATAAAAAAGATCCGAAAAAGATCAGAAAAAGCCACGAAAAAACACAGAAAAGATAGAGAAACACGAGAATAACGAGAGTACAAAGATACAAAAATGTAGAAAAAAACAACAAAAAAAATATGGAGGAAGAGAGACGATGAGCAGAGAAGCAGAGCTTGAGAAAGAGGGCATCAGCCTGTTGGGAAATCAGAAAGTGAAGTATCCGGATCAGTATGCACCGGAGATTTTGGAGACGTTTTTGAACAAGCATCCGGGAAATGATTATTTTGTAAAATTCAACTGTCCGGAGTTCACGAGTCTTTGCCCGATCACCGGACAGCCGGATTTTGCGACGATCACGATCTCCTATGTTCCGGGCGAGAGAATGGTTGAGAGCAAGTCGCTGAAACTGTATCTGTTTAGTTTTCGAAATCATGGGGATTTCCATGAGGATTGCGTGAATGTGATCATGAAGGATCTGATTCGTCTGATGGACCCGAAGTATATTGAAGTCTGGGGCAAATTCACTCCGCGCGGTGGCATTTCCATTGATCCGTACTGCAACTATGGAAAGCCGGGAACGTGCTGGGAGAAAGTTGCATGGCAGAGACTGTCTCAGCATGATCTGTATCCGGAGAAGGTGGACAATCGCTGATTGGTTCGGGTTACTGGTCAGTGAGGTTGAGGAGCCGATCTCTTGGAAAGCAGATTATGCATACTGCAAATCAGCGGAATCACCATGAAAATCCAGACGATCGGCTCTGCAATGATGATGCCCCAGTACTGGAAGATTCTTGCGAGGACCACAGATGCCACAATTTTTCCGACAAGCTCGATACTGCTTGAGACGATCGGTGTGACATGATCGCCCATGCCCTGAAGTCCGTTTCTTAAGATAGAGATTCCAGCCGGAGCAAAGTAGAACAGGGTGTCAAATTTCAAGTAGCGTGTGGCAGTCGCAAGAATCGTCGGATTTTCTGACCCTGTCACAAGATAGATCAGGCGTGGAGCTACGGTGTAACTTAAAAGAATCATGCCGAGGGACCAGACCCAGGTCAGAATCAGTGCATGGCGGATACCGGTCCGGATGCGGTCAAGGGCTCCCGCTCCCATGTTTTGTCCGCAGTAGGTCGCCATAGTGACACCCATGACACTGAATGGAAGCATGAAAAATTCCGTGATTTTGCGGGCTGCGGTGTGAGAGACGATGATATCCTGTCCGAACGTATTGATTGCACACTGGAGAGCCAGGGTTCCGAAAAATACGAGGGACATCATCGTTGCCATCGAAAGTCCGGAGGTATAGAGTTCGCGGACTTCGTCAAGACTGATGCGAAAATCGCTCAAACTAAAATGAAAGACTTCATAACGCCGGAACATGTAGATCAGGCTCAGAATCGCGGAGAGCGACTGGGCGAGAACCGTCGCCCACGCAGCTCCGGCGACGCCGAGTTTGAGGACGAGGATGAAGAACAGATCCAGTCCAACATTCAAAACGGCTGAAAAAATTAGAAACAGGAGTGGGGCTGTCGTATCTCCGACGGAGCGAAGAATTGAAGCGCAGGCATTGTAGAGCATCGTCGCAGAGAGTCCGAGAAGTACCACTCGAATGTAAGAGGTGGACTGTGGCAACAGGGTATCCGGGACATTGAGGATTCTCAGCAGGGTCGGAAGTCCGGCAACACAGAGAACAGTAAGGAAAATGGAGGTCAGAGTGCCGAGAAGCAGACTTCCGGCTCCGAATCGGTGCACTCCGCGCTCATCTTTTGCACCAAACTGCCGAGAGATCAGAATGGCAAAACCGTTTGTGAGTCCGGACAGAAAGCCAATGAAGAGCGTGCTGATCGAGGTAGTTGCACCGACAGAGGCAAGCGCGGTCTCTCCGAGCGTACTGCCGACAACGCGGGTGTCAGCAAGGCTGTAACAGAGCTGAAACAGATTCCCGAGCGCAACTGGGAGCGCAAATTCCAGCATATTTTTGGCGGGAGATCCCTTTGTGAGGTCTTTCATAAGTAAAATTCAAATCCTTTCGTATATAAAATCATTTTTATTTTCTTGTTTTCTTTTTCTTTGTTTCTTAGTTTCTGATTTGTTTTTTATGTTGATTCGTGCACAGCAGATTGTACAGCAAAATCTTTTTCTCTGCAACGTCAAATCCACCAAAAGAAAAGAATCTCTGAAATCCGGTAACGAAAATGTAAGGAAAGAGTAAGTCCCTCGTTCTTGTAATGACTGAACCAAATTCTGTATAATAAAATCAAACGAAGGGTCAATGGAAGGGAGGCGGAGCGATGAGACAGGAGAAACGAGTTTGGTGGAGTTTTTCAGCGTG
Organism: Brotaphodocola catenula; assembly: GCA_020686985.1. GTDB lineage: Bacteria > Bacillota > Clostridia > Lachnospirales > Lachnospiraceae > Brotaphodocola > Brotaphodocola catenula. The sequence goes on along the minus strand of JAJEPU010000029.1, from coordinate 35,500 downwards.
GGAGGCAGACCTATTTGAACAGTATCTGGAGGATCAGGCATTGCAGGGATGGTTTCCGGAGAAAATTGGCAATTTCGGGATCAAGTTTTCTTATGGAAAGCCGGAAAAGCGAAGATATGCAACTGTTCTCGTTCCGGGAAGCTCGACATTGACGGGAGTAGATTCATGGGCGGAAAAGAAGTTTCAGGAGCGGTGTGAAGATTCGGGATGGAAGTTCCAGTGCAGGGGAATAAACTGGCAGGTTTTCTATACGACAGATGAGAATGTGAAGCGGACAGAAGAGATGAGCGAGGCAAGGCAGTTTGAGATCCAGAAATCTCTTGTGTGGGGTTGGTCGACGCGAATTCTGTATCCCATTTTGATTGTTTTGAATTGCTGGATTTTGTATCGGAGTTTACAAAATCCGGGAGTTGTGCTTGCAGATCCCTTGAATTTCCTCTCTGTGATTGTGACGACGATGATCATGGTTTCCTGGGGCATGCTCTATGTTCGACTTATGTTGTGGGTGCACAGAAAGAATAAGATTCTGAGGAGGAGCGGGAAGCAGTCGATATCTCCAGAGAAACTTACGGCAACGGAGGTGAACCGGCGACTGAAATGGAGAAAAATCGGGCAGGCAACGTGGATTTTCCTGATTTTCATCATTTTGTCAGCACTGTATGCGGTTTCTCTGCCGGTTTTTATCAGCGGTATGGTCTCTATGTTTCTTATGTTTGGGATTGTTCTGTTCATGCAGAGATGGATTCGTGAAAACGGAAGTGGAAACAACAGGGAAGACTGGATCGGTTATTTTGTGGGTGTTGTCGTGATCAGCATGATCGCATTTCCACTGTGCAATGCGATGGTTGGGCACTTCATGCGGGCGGAAGAAAAAAGTCAGACGGAGATAGACTCAAATTTAAATCACTCGAGCAATCCGAGTAATTTAAGCAACTTAAACGAGAAGCATACCGTGTTTGCAAGTTATCAGACGAGCGATATGCGTGTGAATGGTGCAGGAAATCCGGTTGGAGTGACGATTTTCAAGAGCCCGATTCCATGGGTGATCAGTCAGACAAAGAAAAATTATCCCAAGGATATGACTGATCTGTGGGAGCAGAGCGAACAGGAACTTCCTGAGACGGAGACCTTTTTGAATCTTCCAGAGAATGTGAAGGTGATCTGGTGTCGTTACACGATCCGAAAAGAGGAGGCGACGGCAGTTGCTGTGGATGAGGTGGTGCTGAGTGATAAAAATCGCCTGGTGATTCTTGATTTTGGAGGTGGAACGGATGATGCAGGGCTTGAGGAAGCGGTGAAAGCCTTTGTGGATTGATTCTGCCAATCTGAAAACTCCGTATGAAGCGTAATGTTGTTCGCTGCTGTTCAGAGGTAGGCACTTTTGGAACCGAAAGTGCCGTAAGATAATATGTTGTCAGACTATTGAGAAAAGAAGTCTGAAAAATAGATTGACAAATGAAGGAGAGGGGAGTATATTAAAAATCAACAACAGAACAACGTCTTCAGGGCGGGGAGTGTTTCCCCACCGGTGGTGATAGCCCACGAGCCGTAAGGCATGATTCGGTGAAATTCCGAGGCCGACAGTATAGTCTGGATGAAAGAAGATTATGACACAATCGCACATACGCAGAATAGACAGATAGAACTATTTGGATATCCGTTAGGTATCAGGATCAGATTAGATATGAACTCGATATCAGACAAAAGATTGATCAGTCACAGAATATCATCGCTCTGGAATGAAAATTCCAGAGCTTTTTGTATTTATGAGATTATGAGAGGCTGATAAGCAATAAGACGAGAATTTAAAAGAAAAGTTTATTTGAATATTTTGAGTGTGTCGAGATGTTAAAACCTTAAAACAGATTGAAATGGAAATCAGAAATGTCCTGAACAGAGGAAAATGTTCTAAGACGAGCTCCTGTTGGATTCAAGGAAAAGAAGAAAGGCAGGGAGTGAGAAGTGGCAGATCAAAATGATACAAAGCAGAATGATATAGAGCAGAACAACATCGATCAGAAATATATGCGGATGGCGCTTGAACTTGCAAAAAAGGGGACGGGGCGAGTTTCTCCGAATCCGTTAGTCGGCGCGGTTCTTGTAAAAAATGGAGAGGTCATTGGGAGCGGGTATCATGAGAGATACGGCGAAGCGCATGCAGAGCGAAATGCGCTTGCCTCGTGTACCGAGTCTCCGGAGGGAGCGACTCTCTATGTGACACTTGAACCGTGCTGTCATTATGGCAAACAGCCACCGTGCACATTGGCGGTTCTCGAGGCAAAGATTGCGAGAGTCGTGGTTGGAAGCGGAGATCCGAATCCGCTTGTCGCCGGAAAGGGGATTGAGATTTTACGAAATCACGGCGTGCAGGTCACCGAGCATGTGCTTGAACAGGAGTGCAGAGAACTCAATCGGGTATTTTTCTGGTATATCCGCACAGGACTTCCGTATGTCGTGATGAAATATGCGATGACACTCGATGGAAAGATTGCGACTGCGACAGGCGCATCGAAGTGGATTACGGGAGAGCAGGCGAGAGCACATGTACAAGGGCAAAGAAACCGCTATACGGCGATTATGGCGGGAGTCGGAACGGTGCTTGCGGATGATCCGCTGTTGACTTGTCGAATCGCGGGTGGGCGAAATCCGATTCGCATTGTCTGCGACACGCATCTTCGAACACCGCTCACTTCCAAGATTGTGGAGACGGCGGACAGAGAGAGTGCCCCAGTCATTCTTGCCACCTGTTGTCAGGATGCGGAGCGCAAAACCTTGTATGAGCAGAGCGGATGCCAGGTTCTGGTGACAGAAGAGCGAGACGGTCATCTTGATCTGAACGATCTGATGCAAAAACTTGGAAAAATGAAAATTGACAGTATTCTCCTTGAAGGCGGGGGAACGCTCAACTGGTCTGTTTTGAATGCCGGACTTGTCAATCATGTGCAGGCTTACCTTGCACCGAAACTTTTTGGAGGAAGAAAAGCAAAGACACCGATTGAGGGGGAGGGTGTGAGAACACCAAAACAGGCAGTCAGACTCCGCGCAGACACTATGACAGTGACAAGACTTGGAGAGGATTTCCTGATTGAGGGCGAGATCGAGCACGGAGAGGATAATGACAGTGGGACAGATGAAGATGATCGAGCAAACTGTGGATGATGTGAATGAGAGGAGATGAGGAAAACGTGTTTACAGGAATTATAGAGGAGGTTGGAAGTGTGATCGCAGTCAGAAAAGGCACACACTCCGCAGTCCTTGAGATCTGTGCAGATCACATTTTAGAGGATGTGCATCTGGGAGACAGCATTGCCGTCAATGGAGTCTGCCTGACGGTAACCTCGTTTCAGAAAAATCGCTTCACGGCGGATGTGATGCATGAGACACTGAACCGCTCTTCATTATCAGATGCCAAACCGGGGAAACGGGTAAATTTGGAGCGGGCGATGCTTGCGGGAGGACGATTTGGTGGTCATATGGTTTCCGGTCATATCGATGGAACTGGACGGATTGAGGAGATTTGGAAAGATGACAATGCTGTCTGGTACACAATTCAGGCAAGTTCCAGACTTTTGCGCTATATTGTGGAAAAAGGGTCGATCGCGATTGATGGAATCAGCCTGACAGTGGCTAAAGTTGGAACGACAGATTTTTCTGTCTCAATCATTCCGCACACCGCCCAGGTGACGACACTTGGGGAGCGAAAGAGAGGCGATCTGGTCAATCTGGAAACAGATCTGATTGGAAAATATGTGGAGCGTCTTCTCACGACAGAAAATGGAGCCAGTAAGACCGATCAAGCTGATGAAGCCAAAGGTGGAACAGATGGTGGTGGACTGACAAGAGAATTTCTTGAAAAATATGGATTTTAAAAGGATTTTTTAAAAGAATTCAAGAATTCAAGGATTTATTGAGAATTCGTTGCTTGGACCTGGATAAAGAAATTTGAATAAAGAAAAAAGGTGGAGGAAACAGCGATGGAAATAAAACAGACAGAGAAGTTTGATACGATTGAGCAGGCACTTGAGGATCTTCGCGCGGGAAAAATTATTCTGGTGACGGATGATCCAGATCGGGAAAATGAGGGAGATTTCATCTGTGCAGGAGAATTTGCGACGACAGAGAACATTAATTTCATGGCGACACACGGAAAAGGACTGATCTGTATGCCGATGTCGGAGGAATATGTAAGAAAACTTCAGATTCCACAGATGGTTGCTAACAATACCGACAATCATGAAACAGCGTTTACAGTCTCAATCGATGCGATCACGACGACAACAGGAATTTCGGCAAAGGAGCGCTCAATGACAGCGATGTGTTGCATCGCGGAGAATGCAAAACCGGAGGATTTCAGACGACCGGGTCATATGTTTCCGCTTCTTGCAAAGAAAAATGGTGTGCTTGAGAGAAATGGTCACACCGAGGCGACTGTGGATCTGTGTCGTCTTGCGGGACTTAAAGCCTGCGGACTTTGCTGTGAGATCATGAGAGAGGATGGTACGATGATGCGAACCGGAGAGCTTCGGGAACTCGCGAAAAAATGGAATCTCACCTTTATTACAATCAAGGATCTTCAGGAATATCGAAAGATCCATGATTGTCTGATTGACCGAGTGACTGTGACAAAGATGCCGACGAAATACGGCGAATTTACGGCTTACGGTTATGTGAATCGCTTAAATGGAGAGCATCACGTTGCGCTTGTGAAGGGCGAGATCGGAGATGGGAAGGATGTGCTTTGTCGTGTTCACTCGGAATGTCTGACAGGAGATGTGTTTGGCTCTCTGCGCTGTGACTGTGGACAGCAGTTTGCGTCGGCAATGACGCAGATTGAGAAAGAGGGACGCGGAATTCTGCTCTATATGCGTCAGGAAGGACGTGGAATCGGTCTGATCAATAAGCTCAGAGCCTATGAGCTTCAGGAAAAAGGCATGGATACGCTTGAGGCAAATCTGGCACTCGGATTTGGTGGAGATGAGAGAGAATACTACATCGGAGCGCAGATTCTTCGTGATCTCGGCGTAAAGAGCCTGAATCTTCTGACGAACAATCCGGATAAGGTTTACCAATTGGAAGAGTTTGGAATGAAGATTACAAAGCGGGTTCCGATCGAGATGCAGGCGACGCGCTATGACCGGTTTTACCTGAAGACCAAACAGCAGAGAATGGGACATCTGTTAAATATTTAAGACATGGAGAGAGTATTCGTGTAAACCTGCTTAGAAACTCAAAGATTCGAAAAAATAAAAAACTTAGAAATCAGAAAGCAGACAGTAATAAAAAAGTAATCAAATAGAAAATGAGATAAAAAATTGTGAAAACAAGAAAAGATGAAGAAAACAAGAAAATGGAGGAAATAATCATGAGAGTACTGGAAGGAAAAGTAGTAGCAGAGGGAATTCGTGTGGGAATCGTAGCAAGCCGTTTCAATGAGTTTATCACGAACAAGCTTGTCGGTGGTGCACTCGACGGTCTTAAACGTCACAACGTGGACGAGGCGCAGGTTGATGTTGCGTGGGTGCCGGGAGCATTTGAGATTCCGCTGATCGCGTCGAAGATGGCAAAGAGTGGAAAGTACGATGCGGTCATCTGTGTGGGTGCTGTGATCCGCGGAAATACAAGCCATTACGATTATGTGTGCAACGAGGTATCAAAGGGAATCGCGAGCGTATCTCTGGATAGCGGAATTCCGGTTCTCTTCGGTATCCTGACAACAGAAAATATTGAGCAGGCGATTGAGCGTGCGGGAACAAAGGCAGGAAATAAGGGATATGACTGTGCACTGAGTGCGATTGAGATGGTAAATCTGATTCGCGAGATTGAGAAATAAGAGGGAGAGAGAGTTATCACGCCTGTGTGATCGGGCAGATAAACGTGCGATAAATATGCAATAAGTGCGCGATAAGTGCGCTAGCACGAGTGTGCGAGTATGTGATATAATGGAGGGAGTCGGAGTCAGAAAACCGGCTCCCTTTTGCTGTTTGCTATGTAAGAAACCGGATTTTTTAAGTCGGGGTAGTTCACTTTTTGGTGAGACAAGATTGGCAAGAAGAAATAATTTGCCAGTGGAGAGGAGATAGAGAAAAAATGATCTCGTTGAGCACCTTGTGTTATATAGAGAAAGACGGTCAATATTTGATGTTGCACCGAACCGTAAAAAAGAATGATATAAATAAGGATAAATGGATCGGAGTTGGAGGGCATTTTGAGGCGGATGAGAGTCCGGAGGAGTGTGTGCTTCGGGAAGTCCGGGAGGAGACTGGATACACGCTGACTTCGTGGAAGTATCGTGCGATTGTGACCTTTGTTTCTGGAGATGGTGAGACAGAGTATATGTCGCTGTTCACCGCAGATGCATTTACGGGAGAGCCGATTGCGTGCGACGAGGGCGAGCTTGCGTGGGTCGATAAGGAGGAAGCGCTCAAACTGAACATCTGGGAGGGAGACAAGATCTTTTTCCGATTATTAAATGAGAGATCTGACTTTTTCTCGCTCAAGCTTGTCTATGATGGAAATGGCGGTCTGGTTTCTGCTTCGCTCGATGGAAAAGAGATGGAACTTTTTGATGTGCTTGATGAAAAGACAGGGGAAAAGACCGGAGTTCGCAGGGAGCGGGGGGTCGCGCATCGGGACGGAAGTCCGCATGGAACGGCGCATATCTGGGTGGTTCGCCCGAATGCAAATGGCGGATGCGGATATGATGTGCTTCTTCAAAAGCGGAGTGAGCAGAAAGATTCGTATCCGGGGTGCTATGACATCTCATCAGCGGGGCATTTGTCGGCGGGGGAGGAGTATCTGCCGACGGCAGTGCGCGAGCTGAGAGAGGAGCTTGGAATTCGGGCGACAGCCGATCAGCTTCATTTTATCGGCATGCATCAGGCAAAAAGCGAGGCAGTTTTTCACGGACAGCCGTTTAAAGATCATGAAATCAGCGCAGTCTATCTGTATCAGGAACCGGTTCAGATCGAAAATCTGAAACTACAGAATGAAGAAGTCGAGAGTGTTCGGTGGATGGATTATCAGGAGTGCCGGGAGAAATTGAAGAAAGAGGAAATCAAGAGCTGTATTCGTCTTGATGAGTTTGAGATGATAGGGAAGGCGTTGGGGTGTGAGTAGGGTTTGCGTTGCCTTACCCGCCTTGCGTCACGATAACGTTTAAGTCGACGCGAGGAGGAGAAGATCCACTCTGAGTTATATCACTTTGAAACAGGTGGATAAAAAATTAAAAAACTCACACCCGAATAATTTAGGAAGAAGAGAGGAAGAAGAAACGATGTGTACAGCAGTAACCTACCAGACAAAAGATTTTTATATGGGACGGACTTTGGATTATGAGTTTTCCTACGGGGATGAGGTGACGATCACACCGAGAGGATATGGATTTGTGCTCCGTCATCCACACAGAAATTTACAGGAAAATGTGTTTCAGACAAAATATGCCATAATCGGAATGGCACATGTGGCGGGGGCGTATCCGCTTTACTATGATGCGATCAATGAGAAGGGACTTGGAATGGCAGGACTGAATTTCGTCGGAAATGCCGTTTACCAGGAGGAAAAAGAAGGAAAAGACAATATCACGCAGTTTGAGTTCATCCCATGGATTCTTGGAAATTGTGCAACGCTTGAGGAGGCGAAGACTTTGCTTTCTCGCATCAATCTGACGAAGACGCCATTCAGTGAGGGACTTCCGACGTCTCCTCTGCACTGGATCATTGCGGATGAGACTGGGGCAATCACCGTGGAATCGATGAGTGATGGGCTTCATATTTATGACAATCCGGTCGGGGCGCTGACGAACAATCCGCCGTTTGAACAGCAGATGTTTCAGCTGAATAACTACATGCATCTCTCTCCCAAACAGCCGACCAACCAGTTTTCCGATGAGCTTTCTCTGCACACATACAGCCGTGGCATGGGAGCACTTGGACTTCCGGGAGATCTCTCGTCGATGTCCCGATTTGTTCGGGTCGCGTTTACAAAGATGCATGCTGTTTCCGGAGATTCCGAGAAGGAGAGTGTCAGCCAGTTTTTCCACATTTTAGGATCGGTGGATCAGCAACGCGGATGCTGTGAGGTCGCAGATGGGAAATATGAGATCACGCTCTATACTTCCTGCTGCAATGCGAGCAAGGGGATTTACTATTATACAACGTATGAAAACCACCAGATCACGGCAGTTCATATGCACCGCGAAAATCTGGACGGAAAGGATCTGATCCGCTATCCGCTGATCACGGGGGAGCAGATCCTCGAGCAGAATTAGACCAGGTAAATGGGTTTTGTGCTTATCTTAATAAATTGGAAGATTATTTGTGATTGGTAAGGTCCTGGCTTGTGCAACAGTTGATTTCTGCCCCGATAAACAGGATACAGATACAAAAATAGAGCCACAGCATCAGCAGAACGATCGCCGTCAGGCTTCCGTACATGTACGAGAAGTTGCTGAAATTTGAAAAGTATAACGAAAATCCGTATGAAAATCCCAACCAGCATACGGTGGAAAACAGAGCCCCGGAAATCTGATTTCGGGGCTTTTGATGTTTAGTAGGAACAACTGAGTAGAGCCCCACAAAGAACGCAAAAAACAGGACGAGAGCGCTTAAGTTTCGCAGACTGATGACATTGGTGAGCAGGGGATTCAAAAATGGAAACAGGCGAACCGCCAGAGCGTGGATCGCATTTCCGAGGACGAGGAGCACGAGCGCGAAGACGCAGACTGCCATGAGGATCAGCGTGTAGAATGAGCAGATCAGACGGCGAAGAAGGTAATTGCGCTTTTCTGTGATTCCATAGATTCGATTCAGTCCGCGCTCAATGCTGAGCATTCCGCGGGCAGAAGACCAGAGCGTCGAGACTGCGGAGAGCGAGAGGATGGTTGCCGGCGACTTGATGTAGAGGTCATCGACAATCCCGACGACGAGGGAGTCGAGCATGTTTGGCATGATTTTCACAAGGAGTGTCAGCAGGTCAGACTTGTTGACATTGGGGATGAACTGAAGCGTTGTCAAAAGCAACATAATAAATGGAAAAAAAGCGATCACGATAAAAAAGGATGCCTGAGCCGCATAGACGGTGACTTCATCCTCCGTGTATTTCTTCCATATTTTCCAAACTCGTTTAAATAGCAGGATCAGATTGATTATCATAAATAATTTACTCCGGTGATTGCGGGCACTTGAATGGGTATGTGCCGTGTGTATTACATTATTAGTATTATATTATCATGAGAAGAAAAAAAGTACAAGAATCCCCATCGATTCCCACAAATTGCGGACAGAAAGAGTTACTGTACACGGGTAGGCATTTTCTGAACTGAAAATGCCGTATGATACAGTGGTGGTAGCAGATTTTGCCGATTTGGAATGCGAAGCATCGGCAAAATCCGTTGCTGTTTGCGCAATGCGTGAACAGTAACTAGAAAGAATTTATAATGAGACTCAGATAATAATCGTAGCTAGATTTTTTATGCATGCGGTGCTATACTGATAACACTGTATTGGTGAATTGTAACGATATTTTTACTGGAGGGTTGTAGGTTATGAAGCGATTGCTGAAGTACTTAAAGGAGTACCGGCGCGAGAGTATTCTTGCACCGCTGTTCAAAATGCTGGAAGCCAGCTTTGAACTCTTTGTCCCGCTCGTCATGGCACAGATCATCGATGTCGGCATCCGCGATCAGAACGGAAGCTATATCGTAAAGATGGGCGGACTTTTACTGCTTCTCGCTGCGATCGGACTCACCTGTTCTCTGACCGCGCAGTATTTTGCTGCAAAGTCGGCGGTAGGAGTCTCGACAGCACTGAGAAGAGATCTGTTTAAACATATTGGAATGTTGTCGTACAGCGAGCAGGATACGATGGGAACGGCGACGCTGATCACGCGAATGACGAGTGATATTAACCAGGTGCAGTCCGGACTGAATCTGGCACTGCGTCTGCTTCTGCGTTCCCCGTTCATCGTCTTCGGTGCGATGGTTATGGCCTTTACGGTCAATGTGAAGGCAGCACTTGTGTTTGTTGTCGCGATTCCGGCACTGAGTGTCGTAGTCTTCGGTATCATGCTTGTGAGTATGCCACTTTATAAGAAGGTACAGCGACAGCTCGACAGCGTGACCCGTTCGACGAGAGAGAACCTGACCGGTGTGCGCGTCATCCGTGCATTTAACCGTCAGGAGGATGAGATCAAGAATTTCGATCAGGAGAACAGCCAGCTTGTTGATATGCAGATTTTTGTAGGAAAGATTTCTGCAATGATGAACCCGGTGACTTATGTGATCATCAACGGTGCGACGATCGTGATCGTCTGGATTGCCGGAAAACAGGTAAATCAGGGTATCATCACCCAGGGTCAGACCGTAGCTCTTGTCAACTACATGTCCCAGATTCTTGTTGAGCTGATCAAGATGGCAAACCTGATTGTCTCGATTTCCAAGGCACTCGCGTGTGCAAACCGTGTCAACAAAGTTTTCGATACGGAAAGCAGTATCAAGGAGGTGCCGAATGCAAAGACAGCAGATTCTGCAAAATCCGAGGCAAATCCTGTTGATGCCGTTGTCTTCAACCATGTGGATTTTGCGTATAAAAATGCAAAAGAGGATTCCCTCACCGACATCAACCTGACCGTGAAGCGCGGACAGACAATCGGCGTCATCGGAGGAACAGGCTCTGGAAAATCTTCACTTGTCAATCTGATTCCGCGTTTCTACGATGTGCGTCAGGGAAGTGTGAGCATCGATGGCGTGGATGTGCGCGAGTATGCACTCAAAGATCTGCGCAATCGCATCGGTGTCGTTCCGCAGAAGGCGGTTCTGTTTGAGGGAACACTCCGTGAAAATATGAGATGGGGCAAGAAGGATGCGACGGATGAGGAGATCTACCGCGCACTTGACATTGCTCAGGCGAGAGAGTTTGTCGACGGAAAGGGCAAGGACCTGGATCTGTTCATTGAGCAGAACGGACGCAATCTCTCGGGTGGTCAGCGCCAGCGTCTGACGATTGCGCGCGCGCTTGTCAGAAATCCGGAGATTCTGATCATGGATGACAGTGCTTCCGCGCTCGACTTTGCGACGGATGCAAAGCTTCGCCATGCAATCCGGGAGAACACGGACGGTATGACGGTCTTTATCGTCTCTCAGCGTGCGACGACGATCAAGAATGCCGATCAGATCGTTGTTCTCGACGATGGAAAGATGGCAGGCTGTGGCACTCATGCAGAGCTTCTTGAATCCTGTGAGATTTATAAGGAGATCTGTCTGTCCCAGCTTTCCAAAGAGGAGGTGAAGTGAGATGGCAAAGCAGAAAATTGATTTTGGAAAACACAAATCCACACTCAAGCGGATTTTGAATTACATCGGTATTTACAAATGGCTGGTCCTGCTGTCTCTTGTGCTTGCGGGAGTGACTGTGGCGACGACGCTGTATGCTCCGATTCTGATCGGTAACGGTGTGGATCTGATTGTCGGACAGGATCAGGTGGATTTTGCAGGACTTTTTGTAATCCTCAGAAAAGTTGCAATTGTGATCTGTATCACAGCAGGCGCACAGTGGCTGATGAACCATATCAATAACAAGATCACGTTCCAGGTTGTAAAAGATATTCGTACCAAGGCATTCAATCATCTTGAGGAACTTCCGCTGTCTTATCTGGATTCTCATCAGGACGGTGATATCATCAGCCGAATCATCGCGGACATTGATCAGTTCTCCGATGGACTTCTGATGGGCTTTACCCAGCTGTTCACCGGTGTGCTGACGATTCTCGGAACGCTTGGTTTTATGCTGATTGTCAATCCGGTCATCACTCTTGTCGTGGTACTGGTAACTCCGCTTTCTCTGTTTGTGGCAAGTTTCATTGCGAAGAAGACGTTTTCGATGTTCAAACTCCAGTCTCAGACCCGAGGTGAGATAACTTCTCTCGTCAATGAGATGATTGGAAATGAGAAGGTGGTACAGGCATTTGGCTATGAGGATGAGGCGCAGAAGCGCTTTGAGGAGATCAACTCCCGTCTTCAGAAATGCAGTCTGCGCGCAATTTTCTTCTCCTCGATCACGAATCCGTCAACGCGTTTCGTCAACAGCATGGTATATGCGAGTGTCGGTGTTGTCGGTGCATTTGCAGCGATCCGCGGAATGCTCAGTGTCGGTCAGCTCTCGATTTTCTTGAGCTATGCAAATCAGTACACAAAGCCGTTCAATGAGATCTCTGGTGTTGTGACTGAGCTTCAGAATGCACTTGCGTGTGCAGCCCGTGTCCTTGAGCTCATCGATGAGCCGGCATTCAAGGCAGAGGATGCAGACGCAGTGACACTCGACCATGTGGACGGAAGTGTAACACTCGACCATGTAAAATTCTCCTATGTGCCGGAAGTTCCGCTGATTGAGGATCTGAACCTTGACGTAAAGCCGGGCCAGAGAATTGCACTTGTCGGACCGACCGGATGTGGAAAGACGACGATCATCAACCTGCTGATGCGCTTCTATGACGTGAATGACGGTTCGATCAAGGTGTCTGGAACGGATATTCGCTATGCGACGAGAAAGAGCCTGCGCGCAAGCTACGGAATGGTGCTTCAGGAGACCTGGCTCAAGTCCGGCACGATCCGCGAGAACATCTGCTACGGAAAACCGGATGCAACCGAGGAGGAGATGATCAATGCAGCAAAATCCGCCCATGCACACAGCTTTATCAAGCGTATGCCACAGGGATACGATACGGTGATCTCTGAGGACGGCGGAAACCTGTCTCAGGGTCAGAAACAGCTTCTGTGTATCGCGCGAGTGATGCTCTGCCTGCCTCCGATGCTGATTCTCGATGAGGCGACCTCGTCGATCGATACGATGACCGAGATTCGAATCCAGAAAGCATTTGCAACGATGATGCAGGGAAGAACGAGCTTCATCGTTGCTCACCGTCTGTCGACGATCCGCGAGGCAGATGTGATCCTTGTGATGAAGGATGGTCATATCATCGAGCAGGGCAACCATGAGAGTTTGCTCGCAAGGAATGGATTCTATGCAACGCTGTACAACAGCCAGTTTGCAAATTGATGAGAGCTTTTATGTTGTGAGGATTATAATGGCGATAGTTCCGCTCCGACAGTGAACAAAGTTCTGCAAACTCGTTTTCACTCCGGATTCGACGTAACGGTGCATAAGACTGCAAAATACGCAGTCTAAACACCGACGTCTCACACGGGTTTGCAGGAACTTACTCACTGGCAGAGCGTTTATTATTGTTTATTATTTTACGGATATTTTACGGATACGGCAGTTATCTAAGCTGAGACTATTATTACCTGAGCACTTAGATGACTGTCGTTTGTTTTTTAACAAACATAGATTTCGTGCACTTGTTAATGATAAAAAATAAATAAAAACGCAAAAAAACTATAATATGGCACGCATTTTCCATATTAGACGTAAAGTGCATCTTCTCCTATACTTATTTTCAGAAAAAACGGGCAGGTCAGAGAGAATATTTAAGAAAATATTCGATAAGAGATTTTGTTGGACAAGCAAGGGCTATGTTTCAGACCTGTTTTTGAAAGGAGAAGAGTCCGGATGAGAGAAGAGGAGAATTACAGTTACAAGACCCCGTCATCCCAGCTGGTGAAGATTGCGGAGATTGCTTCCCACTACAAAGGGAGACCGGAGATGCTGATGAAGGTGATTACAAAGGTTCAAAAGATTGAACCGGCATTTTCTGCATCAGTTGCCTCGGTGATTGCGCGAGAGATGGATATCCCGCAGACGCAGGTTTACAGTTTTGTCACGTTCTATGCGATGCTTTCCGTAAAACCGCGCGGAAAATATGTGATCCGCATGTGCAAGAGTGCTCCTTGTCATGTGCGTGGCGCAAAAGAGATTGTCCGGGCACTGGAAGATCTGCTTCAGATCAAGATGGGTGAGACGACGGAGGATCGGAGATTTACGCTTGAATATTGTCCGTGTCTCGGCGTGTGCGAGCAGTCACCGGCAATCATGATCAATGAGAAGGCTTACGTCAACCTGACACCGGAGAGTGTCCGGGATATCGTGAAGCGGTATATCCGCGGGGAGGTGTAGGAGATGGAAGAGCGACAGATTCTTTTAAGAAATCGTGGAAAAATCAATCCGAGAAAGGCATCCGAGTACATCGCGACCGGTGGATATGAGGCGCTCAAGCGGGCACTCTCAATGACCGGAGCGGAGATCATCGAGGAGCTTCGCCTTGCAGGGCTTCGCGGACGCGGAGGCGCAGGTTTCCCGACCTTCCGCAAAATCCAGTTTGCCTATGACGCTCCGGGTGATGTGAAATACATCGTCTGCAACGCCGATGAGGGAGAGCCGGGAACAAACAAAGACCGTATTCTTCTCTCCTGTGATCCGTGTGCGGTCTTTGAGGGAATGGCGATCGTCGCAAAGGCAGTCAATGCCCATGTCGGTTTCATCTATCTGCGCGCCGAGTATGCCTACCTTGTTCCGGTACTTGAGCAGGCGTTGGAATCCTCGAGAGAGGAGCATTGTCTGGGAAATAACATCATGGGAAGCGGATTTGACTTTGACATCAAGCTCCGCTCCGGTGCAGGCGCTTACGTCTGCGGTGAGGAGACCGCACTCTTTGAATCGATCGAGGGAAAACGAGGAGAGCCGAGATTCCGCCCGCCGTTTCCGGGTATCTCAGGTCTTTTCGGAAAGCCAACGGTGCTCAACAACGTCGAGACACTCGCAAATATTGCACCGATCTTTCGGAACGGCTGGGAGTGGTACCGCACAATCGGAACCGACAACAGCCCGGGCACAAAGCTGTTTACGGTCTGCGGAAATGTCAAGCGCCGAGGTGTTTTTGAGTTCCCGATGGGAATCAATTTAAAGGATCTGATCTATGAGGTCTGCGGTGGCATGGAGGAAGGTCGCGAGCTGCTTGCGGTTCAGACCGGTGGTGCATCCGGTGCAATCATCAACGCGTCCCAGATCGACATGACGCTCGACATCGATCAGGTGTCAAACTCGGGCGGTCGTCTCGGATGTGGAACGATCCTTGTGATGGATGATCGCAACTGCATCATTGATATTGTGCGAAACAATCTGGAATTCTTTAAGGACGAGTCCTGTGGAAAATGTACACCGTGCCGAGAGGGCGGTACGCGACTCTATCAGCTGATCTGCAAGATCGCGGAGGGACGCGGAAGCATCCGGGACATTGAAACGATTGAGGATCTGGCAGAGACGATGCGTCTGACCGCACTGTGTGGACTTGGTCACTCCACAGCAGTTCCGGTGACGAGCAGTATCCAGAACTTTTATTCTTGTTATCTGCGCCATATTGACCGGGAATACTGCCATGTGTGCAGTGAGGAGGACGATGCAGTATGATTAATCTGACGATAGATGGAGAAGCGATTGCGGTAGAGGAGGGAACGACGATCTTGGAGGCAGCCAGAAGGCTCAACGTTCACATCCCTACGCTCTGCCATCATGAAGATCAGGCTGTCAAGGCAGTCTGTCGAATCTGTGTGGTCGAGGTCGAGGGACAGCGCCTTCTGCCGACCGCATGCAGTATGCCGGTCTCGGAGGGAATGGTAGTCAAGACGGCATCCCCGAAGGTCATCAAGGCAAGAAAGAACATCATGGAGCTGATTCTCGCAAGACATCCACAGGACTGTCTCGTCTGCTCCAAGAATGGAAAATGTCAGCTTCAGAAAGTGGCGCGCGACTTAAATATGAATCGCCCGAACCGCTATGAGCGCGATGTGAGGGAGAGTCGGTTTGACGATTCGTCACCGTCGATTGTCCGTGATATGAGCAAGTGCATTCTCTGCGGACGCTGTGTCGAGGCGTGCACAAAGGGACAGGGAATCACGGTTATGGCAAAAGAGAATCGTGGATATGGAACCGCAGTGGTTCCGCCGTATGGCAAGAAGCTCGTCGATACCTGCTGTGTCAACTGCGGTCAGTGTATTCAGGTCTGCCCGGTCGGTGCACTCTCAATCCGTGACAATACGGATGAGGTTTACGATCAGATCGCAAAGGGAAAACACGTTGTCGCTCAGATAGCGCCGTCGGTGCGCATCACGCTCGCGGAGTCTCTTGGCTATGCACCCGGCACGGTGACGACAGGAAAAATCATCCACGCAATGCGAAAAATCGGATTTTCAAAAGTATTCGACTCGGATTTCACCGCAGATCTGACGATCATGGAGGAGGGAAATGAGTTCTTAAATCGCCTGAAAAATGGTGGAACTCTCCCGATGATGACCTCGTGCTGTCCGGCGTGGGTCAAGTACTGTGAGACCTATGGTTACGAACAGCTCTCTCATCTCTCGAGCGCAAAGTCCCCACAGCAGATGTTCGGCGCTGTGATCAAGACTTACTACGCGAAGAAAGCAGAGATCGATCCGAAGAATATTTGCAGTGTTTCCGTCATGCCGTGTACCGCAAAGAAATTTGAGTGCAAGCGCTCGGAGATGTGCGACAGCGGTTATCAGGATGTCGACATCTCGATCACGGTTGAGGAGCTTGCGAAGATGATCCGCACCGCAGGAATTCATTTTGACGATCTCGAGGATCAGGAATTTGACAGCCCGTTCGGTCTCGGAAGCGGAGCCGGTCAGATCTTTGGAACGACCGGCGGTGTGATGGAGGCAGCTCTGCGCACGGTCTATGAGGTTGTAACCGGAGAAACTTTACCGCGTCTCGAGTTTGACCAGGTGCGTGGAACAGAGGGAATCCGTGAAGCGGAGATCGATCTCAATGGAATGAAGGTTCGCGTCGCAGTCGTTCATGGTCTGAGCAATGCGAGAAAGGTACTCGATGAAGTCAAGGCGGGAACCTCCCCATATCAGTTCATTGAGGTCATGGCGTGCGAGGGCGGATGTATCGGAGGTGGCGGAAATGCGCCGAAGACTCGCCGGATTCTTGCAGAGAGAAGACGCGCAATCTATGAGGAGGATAGAAGCCTGCCGATCCGCAAATCTCATGAGAATCCGTATGTGCAGAGACTTTACGAGGAGTATCTTGGAGAACCGCTCGGTGAGCGCTCCCACAAACTGCTTCACACAACGTATCACAGCCGGAGAGATTTGCTGAGATAAAAGATTTTAGTTTATTACAAAAGAAAGAGGGGAAGAGAGAAGATGAATGAACGGCAACTGCGTTACCTTGAGACGATTGCAGAGCAGGGAAGCATCCAGAAGGCTTCCTCTCTGCTCAAGCGCGATGCCTCGACTTTAAACCGGGTTGTCCGGTCCGTCGGGGAAGAACTCGGAGTGACTCTATTTCGGCGCAGTCACAGTGGCGTTGTGCCGACACCGGAGGGAGAGGTTGTTCTGGCATTTGGCAGAAGGATTCGAGAGATCTTTATGAAAATTCGCACACTCGGGAATATTGAGACTTCCTACTTGCGCGAGTGGACGGAGAGTGATGTCTGCTATCTGATTGAGATTCGCCAGCAGAAAAATATTTCCCGGGCAGCGGATGAGCTTTTCATCGCACAGCCGTCGCTGAGTCAGGCGGTGATTCAAATCGAGGAAAGCCTCGGAATCTCGCTGTTTTTGAGAACGAGTGAGGGCGTCGAGGAGACAGTAGCAGGAGGGAGCATTCTCGATCAGCTTGAGCAGGTGCAGGCACTTTCGCGCCAGATGCGCGTGGAGCTTGAGGCATACCAGCAGATGAAAAAAGGAATTTTGACGGTTGGAATTCCGGTCAATCTCGCCGCCTATGTGCTCCCGGCGGTGCTTCCGGAGTTTTCGGAGCTCTATCCGGGGATTCAGGTCAAGTTCCGCGAAAATAATTCTATGGAGCTTGAGCGTCTGCTGTTTCAGAAAAAGGTGGATTTCTGTGTGATGCATTTTCAGGAGGAGTCCCCGGGACTTCAGTATGAAAAGTTTCTCGAGGACCCGTTCTATCTGGTGCTTCCGATGAGCTGGCACGGCAGATTTCCATTTCAGAAGAATCAACCTCTGACGGCGGTTCAGATCTCTCTGCTTGCGCAGGAGCCATTTATTCTTGTCGAGAGCAGGCAGAAACTACGTCTTGTCGGGGATCAGATCCTGAATTGCGCGGGAATCATTCCGGATGTGAGATATGTCTCAAAGAGCATGGAGACGACGAAACGCCTTGTCGCAGCGGGACTTGGGGCAACCTTCCTCCCGCGCTCGTATCTGACTCTGTTTTCGGGAACAGAGGGGCTTGAGTATTTCCCGATCGATCGGAGCGTGCATGCACTCTGGCAACTTGTGGCGGCATACCGAAAAGAAGAAGAGCTTCCGCTGAGCGCAAGAAAATTTCTTGAGATCTCGAAGCGGGAGATGGAAAAGGGACTGTGAGAGCAGTTCCTTTTTCCGTTAAAGTTTCTTAACAATCACAGAATCTTCACAGATTTTATGTTACAATAAGGTCTCAAACCAAAATGAGATTTTGCTTAAGTTGGGACAGAAACAAAAAATAGAAAGCGAAGAGTGAAGGAGGAAGAGGTTGATCAGAGAGAAGACAAAATTACATGAAAAATTGCAGGAAGCTCTCAGTGCAGTGCTTCCGATCATTGCGATTGTGCTGGTGCTCTGCTTTACAGTCGCCCCGATCTCACCGGGAATTTTGTTGTGTTTCCTGTGTGGAGCGGTCTTGCTGATTGTCGGAATGATGTTTTTTACACTGGGAGCGGAGATGTCGATGAGTCCGATGGGAGAGCGTGTCGGCTCGAGTCTGTCTAAGTGCCGGAGTCTTCTGGTGTTGACGGCAGTGACATTTGCGCTCGGTTTTGTGATCACGATCTCAGAGCCGGATCTTCAGGTACTTGCAGGACAGGTGCCATCGATCCCCAATATGACGCTAATTCTTGCGGTCGCAGTTGGTGTCGGGATTTTTCTTGCGATTGCCCTGCTTCGTATGCTTCTTGGCATTGCGCTTCCTCCGCTCCTTGTTGGCTGTTATGCCTTTGTCTTTCTTCTGGCATCTCAGATTCCGAAAGATTTTATCGGTATTGCATTTGACTCAGGCGGAGTGACGACAGGACCGATGACTGTGCCGTTTATTCTTGCGCTTGGAGCCGGTATCTCGGCAGTCCGCGGTGACCGCCATGCAGCCTCCGACAGCTTCGGTCTCGTTGCTCTGTGCTCGGTTGGTCCGATTCTTGCAGTGCTTCTTCTCGTGAAAATCTATCAGCCGGAGAACAGTACCTACGCAGTCACTCAGATCCATACCGTTGCGGATTCAGTAGAGCTGGCAGGAATGTTTATGGAAGAACTTCCGGAGTATTTAAAGGAGATTGCGGTTTCTCTGCTTCCGATCCTTGGATTTTTTGGGCTTTTTCAGGTGTTTGTCTTAAAGATTGGCAAACGCTCATTGACGAGAATTGGAATTGGTCTTGTGTATACTTATGTGGGTCTTGTATTGTTTCTGACGGGTGCAAATGTCGGCTTCATGCCGGCGGGAACGTATCTCGGCGAGGTGCTTGCAAGCCTTCCGTACCGCTGGATTATCGTACCGATCGGCATGTTAATCGGTTATTTTATCGTAAAGGCAGAGCCTGCAGTCTATGTGCTCAACAAGCAGGTGGAGGAGATCACGGACGGAGCAATCCCGGCGAGTGCGATGGGTGCGAGTCTCTCGATCGGTGTGGCGTGCTCGGTTGGAATTGCGATGCTTCGCGTGCTCACGGGAATTCCGATTCTTTGGATTTTGATTCCCGGATACGGGATTGCGATCGGACTCTCGTTCTTCGTGCCAAAGATTTTCACGGCAATCGCATTTGATTCGGGTGGTGTTGCCTCCGGTCCGATGACTGCGACGTTTCTGCTTCCGCTAGCACAGGGGGCGTGCAGTGCCGTTGGCGGAAATATTGTGCAGGATGCGTTTGGCGTGGTCGCAATGGTTGCGATGACACCGCTGATTACGATTCAGATTCTCGGTATGATTTTCCAGCTCAAGAGCAAGAAGGCAAAGGGAAGAGCACCGCTTCCGGCAGGCGCAACAGCCTGGGATTTGCTGGATGAGGATGCAATCATTGAGCTGTAAATAACGGTGTAGAAATTAAGAAAATAAAAAGGTACATGAAAGATAAGATAAAATGGAAATGGGCATACGGCATTAACGTGTGAGGAAAATAATGTGCAGGAGAGAGGTGGGATTAGATCGAATATGAGCGAACTGTATATGATGATGACGATCACAAATCGGTCGATGTACCGGAAATTTCAGAACTTTTATCAGGAAGAAGGATTGACGATCTCCTTTGGAACAGTCGGACGTGGAACAGCCGGGAATGAGACGCTGAATCTGCTCGGTTTAGAGAGCTCGGAAAAGGCACTGATCTGGTCATTTGTGACGAAGAGTGTCTGGAAGAAGATCAAGATGGGGCTTCAGACGAAAATGAGAATTGACCTTCCGGGAATGGGAGTGGCATTTATCATTCCTCTTTCAAGCATCGGAGGAAAGAGGGCGTTGCAGTTCCTTACGGAAAATCAGAATTTTGAGAAAGAGGAGGAGTCGATCTTGAAGGATACCAGATACGAGCTGTTGATTGCGATCTCCAATCAGGGCTATACGGAAATGGTGATGGATGCGGCGCGCAGTGCGGGAGCGTCCGGTGGTACGGTGATTCACGCAAAGGGAACAGGAATGGAGCGCGCGGAGCATTTCCTCGGGGTTGTGCTCGTCGCAGAAAAAGATGTCATCCTGATTGTTGTCAAGAAGGAGCAGAAAAACGACATCATGCAGGCGATCATGAGAGACGCCGGCGTGAAGAGCAAGGCAGGAACGATTGTATTTTCTCTTCCGGTGACCTCAACTGCGGGTATGCGCCTGATTGAGGATGCAAAAGAGGAGAAGGAAGCATAGGGAATAAGGTGCTTTAAAAGATTTTCGGGAGACCTTGTGCTCGTGGTTAGCAAGGTCTTCTTTTTGTGTCGGAATCTGTGCCAGAATTGGCAAGCTTCTTGACGAATGTCCATCGGAACGGTATACTTAATAGGCATCTATACAGAAATAAAGGGGGCGCCTGAGGAATCTCTGTGGCACGGATCAGAAAAGGTAAGAGTCAAAGAAACAAAAACAGGCAATTGATAAGAAAAGGAGGAGATATTTATGACAAAGGCTTATGAGCGTCTTTTAAACTGCTACGAGTGCTTTAAGAAGAAAGTGAATTTTACCCCGAAGGTAGCACTGATTCTTGGATCTGGTCTTGGAGACTATGCGGATGGAATCAAGATTGAGACAACACTTGATTACCATGAGATCGATGGATTCCCGGTATCGACGGTGAGCGGACACAAGGGACGTTTTGTATTCGGTTATGTCAATGAGGTTCCGGTTGTGATCATGCAGGGTCGTGTGCATTACTACGAGGGATACTCGATGGAGGATGTGGTACTTCCGACTCGTCTGATGAAGATGATGGGCGCGGATATCCTGTTCCTGACGAATGCAGCGGGTGGAGTCAACTTTGACTACAAGGCTGGCGATTTCATGATGATCACCGACCAGATTGCGAATTTTGTGCCGTCTCCGCTCATCGGACCCAATATTGAGGAGCTTGGTCTGCGCTTCCCGGATATGAGTGAGATCTATAACAAGAATCTGTGTGAGATCATTCGCCAGACTGCAAAAGATCTGAATATTGATCTCAAAGAGGGAACGTATATTCAGCTCACCGGACCGAATTTTGAGAGCCCGCATGAGGTAAAGATGTGTCGGATTCTCGGCGGTGATGCGGTTGGAATGAGCACGGCGTGCGAGGCGATTGCGGCAAACCATATGGGAATGAAGGTCTGCGGAATTTCCTGTATTTCCAATATGGGAGCTGGAATGAGCGACCAGCCACTCACACATGAGGAAGTCAAGGAGACCGCTGACCGTGTAGCTCCGCTGTTTAAACAGCTGATTACCGAGTCGGTTACCCGTATGGGAAAGTGAGAATGCAAGAATTTGATTGATTGACAGGGAGCAATGATTTTATTCTGACATTCAATGAAAAAGAAAATGGATATGGAAGAGGAAAACGAAAAGAAATGGAACAGAGAGAAACTTTTGGATCAAGACTTGGTTTCCTGTTGCTTTCAGCAGGATGTGCCATCGGAATCGGAAACGTGTGGAGATTTCCGTATGTGACCGGACAGAACGGGGGCGGTGTATTTGTACTGTTTTACCTGATCTTTCTGGCACTGATGGGAGTTCCGGTGCTTTCGATGGAGTTCTCGGTGGGACGTGCAAGTCACAAGAGTCCGGTAAAAGCATATCAGGCGCTCGAGCGTCCGGGACAGAAATGGCATCTGCACGGTTATGTTGCGCTTTTCGGCAACTATATGCTGATGATGTACTATACGACCGTAGCAGGATGGATGTTTAACTATTTTTATAAGTTCCTTATAGGAGCTTTTTCCGGTAAGGATGCAGATGGCGTTCAGAATGTTTTTGGTGGAATGCTCGCAAGTCCGGGTCAAAATGTGTTCTGGATGGGAATCGTCATTGTGCTTGGAATTCTTGTCTGCGTACAGGGACTTCAGAATGGCGTAGAACGAATCACAAAATGCATGATGATGGGACTTCTCTGCCTGATTATTGTGCTTGCAGTTCACGGAATGATGCTTCCGGGTGGTTCAGAGGGCCTGAAATTCTACCTTCTGCCGGATTTCAAGCGCGCAGGTGAGGTTGGAATCGGAAATGTGATTGTGGCAGCGATGAACCAGTCCTTCTTTACATTGAGCCTTGGTATCGGCGCGATGGCAATCTTTGGAAGTTATCTTGACAAGAAGAACACCTTGCTCGGTGAGGCAGTCAATGTCGGAATTCTTGACACCTTTGTTGCAATCATGGCAGGTCTGATCATTTTCCCGGCTTGCTTTGCATTTGGAGTAAATCCGGACAGCGGTCCGAGCCTGATCTTTATCACTCTGCCGAATGTTTTTGCATCGATGGCAGGTGGTCGAATCTGGGGGAGCCTGTTCTTCCTGTTCATGGCGTTTGCGGCCTTTTCCACGGTTATCGCAGTGTTTGAGAATATCATTGCCTGTGATATGGAGCTGTTCCATATGGACAGAAAGAAATCTTCGTTGATGAATCTGGTACTGTTGTTTGTGCTCTCTCTGCCGTGTGCGCTGGGTTACAACCTGCTGTCCGGTATTGAGCCGATGGGAGCCGGTACTGCGATTCTTGATCTTGAGGATTTCATCGTCAGCAACCTTCTGCTTCCGCTTGGATCACTGGTTTACCTGTTGTTCTGTACCTGGAAACTCGGCTGGGGATATGAGAATTACCAGAAAGAGGCGAACCAGGGTGCAGGTATGAAGACACCGAAGTGGATGCGCGCCTATGCAAAATATGTGCTTCCGCTGTTGATTGTTCTGCTGTTCTTGCAGGGAGTGCTGTAACTTACTTTTTTACTTTCGTCTGGGAGGAATGGATGATGATTCGGTACTGTATTTTTGATCTGGATGGAACGCTTTTAAATACGCTCAAGGCTTTAAATTACACGACAAATCTTGTGCTCAAGCATTTTGGCTATCCGCCGGTCGGTGAGGAGCAGATTCGTCAGTTTGTCGGAGACGGATACAAGTGTCAGATGGAGCGGGCTTTGCGTTATAGTGGAGATGAAAAACTCGAGCATTATGAGGAGAGCCTTACTCTGTACACAGAGCTTTTTGCAGAGCATTGTCTGTACGAGGTCAAGCCGTATGAGGGAATCCCGGAACTTCTTGAAGAACTGAAAAAGAGAAAGATTCGGATTGCGGTTCTCTCCAATAAACCGCATGCTCGCACAGTTGAAAATATTGAGCATGTGTTTGGAAAAGGCTATTTTGACTATATTGCCGGAGAACAGCCCGGAGTTCCGAAAAAGCCAGACCCGGCGGGTGTTCTGCGGATTCTCGATATATTTGGTGAGACACCGGAGCATGGACTCTATTTTGGTGATACGAACACCGATATGAAGACAGGACTCGGGGCAGGACTCACAACCGTCGGTGTGAGCTGGGGATTCCGTCCGCGCGCAGAACTTGAATCATTCCATCCGCAGTATGTGATCGATCATCCGAGTGAGGTGATTGAGAAGATTCTTCCGGAGATTTCTCCAGAGAATGCGAAGTAAAAAGAAGTAAACAAAGCGAAACAAAATAATTAAACAAAACAAAATTAAACAAAAGACGCTGAATGTCGCGAAAAACGGCAGTCAGCGTCTTTTTGTATTTATAGAAATCTCTGTTTTTTTGGTCTTTAACCGTACAGTTCTCCGATTCCGGACACCCCGACATAGATGTGGGAAATCTTATACCAGGTTGCAAAATCGACGACACCGGTCTGTGGGAGACCGAAGATTGACTGGAAGCGGGAGACGGATTCCGCCGTTCCCGGACCATAGATACCGTCTGTGCTCACGCGCGGAATCGCGGAGTATACGGTTGCGATCGCGTCGAGTTGTTCCTGAAGCTGTTGAACTTTTTGACCGGATGATCCGATCGTCAGATCGTATCCAGGCCAGGAAGCGGGGATTCCAGAGATCTCTTCTGCGGTATTAATATAGATGCTGTCTCCATAGAAACGGCGCAAAATCTGGATCGGGTTGTAACCGCGCTCTCCGAGGTCACACGATCCCCACTGCGTCATCCAACCGCGCTGAAGACATTGAACCTGTCGCCCATCACAGTATTGTGTCAGAATCGGCTGCTTGACGCCGGGACGGGACAGGTAGTTGTCGAAGATTTCATCAACGATGACGGAGATGCTCTCATAGATATTTCTGCCATAGATCCATTTGTGATCAAATGCGGTGGAGGAGGTGATTGTGAAATCATACCCGCGATTCCGGTAGTGCTCGGTGTAGACACGGTTCAGCGTAAAGCTCATGATTGCGAGGACATTGGCGGTGATCGCTGCCTGTGGCCAGGTCGCGTAGATCTCACTCGAAGCCACATTTTTGATATAATCGCGGTAGGGAACATAGTAGTCGCGTGCGGAAGAATCGGTCGGTGCTCCGTCATGGACAACGATCGTCTGCGGAACAACAACGCGACTCAAGACAATCTCGCCACTTTCATTGATCGGCTGGATTTCCGTCTCTGCAATTTTCGGAGGGTAAGTGCCATAGAGCGTGTGGTCTGGAATGACAACAGGATTCTCCTGAGGTGCAGGATCATCCTCCGGCTCCATCTGCACCGGTTGAATCGCAAAGGCATCCGGGAGAACCTCACATCCATGGATTGTTACACTCTTAAAACCGGAAGCGGTGATGCGGATGTTGTAGTTGGCGTAGGGCTGTGGACTTCCCGGCGTCAGACTGTATTCAAGCGGAGGAGCTGAGAGGCGAAGCGCATCCGTCTGACCGGAAGCATCGGTCGTCGTCTGTTCCACAATTTGATCCGGTGTGTCCGGTATAGACAGCGAAACCGTTGCATTCTGGATTGGAAAACGATTATCCGAGCGAACCGCCTGGATCTGAAGCGAGCCAAAAGCACTCAAGTTTACCTGTGTGGGCGTCGGCGTTTCCTGTATCGTCAGTGTCTTCCGATTAAGTTTCATTTTCTTTCTTCTATTATTTAAGTTCCATGAGTTCATGAAAAATCCCCGTAATCTTGATTTTCCTTATCCCTTTAAAATATGAAGAAGTATGGTTGAAAATTCCGCAATTATGTGATCTTTTGAAAAATATTTTTGTATCTTTTTGTCGAGTATTTGCTTGGTTTTACAATCCGCCAAGCTGCTCAAGCATCAGAAAGGCAAACTGTCTCTTTTCGGGATCAAGTTTCTCCCAGCGGTCAAGAATTTGCTTCTGTTCGCCGGTGAGATCCGGGTAATTTCCGCTTTCTGAGAAAAACTGTGTGACAGAGATTCCGAGTGCCTCACAGATTCGATTGATTGTTTCGACAGACAAAGTATTCTGTTCCCGTTTCATTTTGGAGAATGCAGACTGAGAAATTCCTGTCATCTGAGAAAGGCGATACTTCGTGATTCCACGCTGACTGCACAATTCATCAATGCGTCCGATAATATCCATAAAACCCCCTCCGTTTCATCATTTTGTAGAAAAACAAGATTCTTTAGATGTTTATATTGTAAATGGAAGTTGCGGAAAGTTTTAGTAGTCAGATAAGCAACTAAATGCTTGTCCAAAATTGCCTTACAGATGCACTTATTGTCTAATCTTAACAGAAATGGGTTGGTGATATTGAATAAGATGTGGAAAAGATTAGAAATAAAGAAAATGCTTCGATAAAAGAAAACACTTTACTTTCCAAAAAGAAAGTAGTAGAATGTCGACAGGAAAGTGTGTACAGGTTATAGAGAGTGCGATGGAGGATGATGATGCAGGAAAACACCGCGAACTGGTATGCGATTCATATAGACAGGCAGGATCAGGAAGGCAGGATACTGGATTATTGTCAGGCACTCGGAAAAGATCTTCTGAAAGATGCATTTTTTCCAAGGATTCGATATTACAAAAGATATCAGGGCGCCTGGCATGAAGAAGAAAAACTTCTTTTTCCAAAATACTTCTTTGTAGTGACCGATCAGATAGAACAATTATATAAACTTTTTCAGAAAGCCCCGAAGCCAATTGAGATTCTTGGTACTGGGGACACACCAGTAGAACTCTCCAATGATGAAATCCATCTCTTAAATAAATTAATGAACCATAGACATGAAATTGAAATGTCGACGGGGCGTATTTGTGATGGGCATTTGGAAGTTTCTTCCGGACCACTCAGGGGAATGGAGGACATGGTTCGGAAGATTGACCGCCATAAACGCATGGCGATCATAAGAACGCAGATGCTTCAACGGGAGATGGAGATGCAGGTGGGACTGGAAGTGACGGAGAAGAGCTAAAAATTGAAGTTGATGCAAAGAGGCAAAAAGTGGAGAAAATTATGAAAAAAAGATTTGCAATTGCTATGTTTGGTCATAAAAGGCTGACCAGAGAAGGCGGCATTGAGATTGTCGTAAAAGAACTCTGTACGAGAATGGCACAGATGGGGTATCAAGTGACCTGTTACAACAGGTCGGGGCATCATGTGAGCGGTGCAGAGTATGACAGAAGCATAAAAATAGAATATGAAGGAATTCGTCAAAAGTCTGTTCCGACAATTGAGATGAAGGGTTTAGCAGCAGTTAGTTCTTCATTTTTTGCAGCTCTTTGTAGCGCTTTTGGAAAATACGATGTGGTACATATCCATGCAGAAGGACCGGCTTTTTTTTCATGGCTTCCTAAGATGTTTGGAAAAAGAGTGATTGTCACGATTCATGGAATTGATTGGCAGAGAGAAAAGTGGAAATCCGGTTTTGGTTCAAAATATATTCGGCAGGGTGAAAAAAATGCCGTGAAATATGCAGATGAGATCATCGTTTTAAGTAAAGGAGTAGAGGATTATTTTAAAAATACCTATGGACGATCCACCCACTTTATCCCGAATGGTGTGAGCCGACCGGAGATTCAGAAAGCGGAATTGATTACGAAAAAATTTGGTCTTACCAAAGATTCCTATATTTTGTTTTTGGGACGGCTTGTTCCAGAAAAGGGACTTCGCTATCTGATTGAAGCGTTTAAGCAGGTTGAGACAGACAAGAAACTGGTGATTGCCGGTGGTTCGAGCGATACCGATTCTTTTACGAATGAATTGAGAGAACTGGCAAAAGAAGATGATCGAATCCTCTTTACCGGTTTTGTCCAGGGTCAGATGTTGGAGGAATTGTACAGCAATGCTTATATTTATACCCTGCCATCTGATTTAGAGGGAATGCCGTTAAGTCTGTTGGAGGCAATGAGCTACGGAAACTGCTGTCTGGTATCCGATATTCCGGAGTGCGCAGAAGTGGTGCAAGATAAAGCGTTGATTTTTAAGAAATCAGATGTGAATGATCTGTGTGCTTGCCTGCAAGAGGCATGTGATCATCCGGAAAAGGTGATGATATTAAAAGCACAGGCAGCGGATTTTATCTGTAAGAAATACGACTGGGATATGGTTGTGGAAGAAACATTGAAGTTATATAGGGGAGAAAAGTAATGCGGGTATTGATGATTAATAATCTCCTCTAACCGAACGCAGGTAGTGAGATGTACATAGTGAAAACGCCGGAAAAATGGCGTATTTACGGCACTTTTTAAGAGATGGGTGGAGCTGCGAGAGCGGTTTTTATCTCGCTACCCAGGTTCAGCAACAGCAGATGATTTTATCATAAGAACTTTCAGTATCACTACCTGCGTTTGTATGGAGCACTCTGGTTTATGAACAATACATTGGAAGTGCTTCATCTGAACAGAGGTAGTGAAATTAATAAAATCACAGTACGAAAAAGGAAGTAAGGAAGTTAGGATATGCGGATTTTACTTGTAAATAAATTTATATTTCCCAAGGGTGGAGCGGAAACGTATACATTCGATGTGGGAAAAATGTTAGAAGAACATGGGCATGAAGTCCAGTACTTTGGTCTTGAAAATGAAAAAAATACAGTAGGAAATCGAATCGGTTCATATGTAACGAATATGGATTTTTCTCAAGGAATAAAGGCAAATTTAAATGCACCTTTTCGCATTATCTATTCAAGAGAAGCACGCAAAAAAATTCGTGCAGTTTTAGATGACTTTCAGCCGGATGTAGTGCATCTCAACAATATACAGTATCATCTGACCCCTTCTATTATTCTGGAAACTAACAAATGGCGTAAAGAAACAAGGAAAGAATGTAAGATTGTTTACACGACACATGATTATCAGCTTGTTTGCCCCAGCCATGGAATGTTCGATGTGAACATGAAGCCATGTGAACGATGCCTGGATGGTCATTATATTCACTGCCTTCAAACTAAATGTTTGAAAAATTCCAGAGCAAAAAGTCTCCTTGGAACGTTGGATGGATATATGTGGAAATATAGCAAAGCATACTCATATGTAGATGCCTATATTTGCTGTAGCTTTTTTCTTAAATCAAAACTAGACACGCAGAAAAGATTCCGTGATAAAACCATCGGGTTGCATAATTTCAAAAAAGAGATGCCGCACTTGGATAACATTCAAAAAAAGGGTTATGTATTAGAGTTTGGCCATCTTTCGCGAGACAAAGGAACGGATACTTTGCTTGAAGTAGCCAAAAAGATGCCCAATACCGAATTTGTGTTTATTGGCTATGGTCCGTCGGCTGATAAAATGAAGGATATTCCAAATGTGAAGTATCTGGGATTTAAGACTGGAGAAGAACTTTATCGCATTATTGCTGAGGCAGCAATCAGTGTCTGCCCGTCTGAATGGTATGAAAACTGCCCGTACTCTGTTATGGAGTCGGTACTTTTGGGTACGCCTGTTGTTGGATCTAAAATGGGAGGTATCCCTGAATTAATTGAGCCTGGTAAAACCGGAGAACTGTTTGAAGCAGGAAATGTGGAAGAACTAATGAAGGCGATAAAGAAAGTTCTTCAAACGCAAGATGTATTGGAAAGATATACAAAGAATTGTAGTCAGGTGAATTATGAAACGACAGAGAGCTACTATATAAAACTGATGAAAATTTATCGAGGAGAAAAGAATGCGGAACAAGTTTCTTCGTAACCCACTTCATATTGTCAAAGATTATGAGCTGAGAAAACTGCTTTGGCAATCGGGGGGTGGCACAGCGGTTTGTAAAAAATATCTGAAGTTCAGAGATATCGCTCCTGAAAAGCTGACGTTCCCAGAAACCAAAGTAGATGAACCCATTTGGTTATTCTGGAATACAGGGTTGGAGAAGGCACCTGAGATAGTAAGGACTTGCTATCAATCTGTAAAAAAATATGCCGGCAGACAAGTTGTTTTGCTTACAGAAAACAATGTGCAGAACTATATAAATATGCCGGATTATCTGAATGAGAAATTAAAAAGCGGAGTCCTTCCATTAGCGATTTATACAGATTTGATGCGTGTAGCATTATTGGAGCATTATGGTGGGACATGGATGGATGCAACAATACTGCTAACAGATGAAATTCCACAGGAAATATTAAATAGTGATTTTTTTGTGTTTCACAATTCACTCGGCGAAATTGATAATCCCGTATTGTATCCGGTCTGGTTCATCCACGCCAAGCAACATAATAGAACGATTTGTGAGATTCGTAATGTTCTATTTGCCTACTGGAAACGAAATAATCATGTACCAGAATATCTGTTTTCAAATATTGTAATTACACAAATAATGAGGTCATCACCAGAGGTTGAGAAAATGATGCCTTATTTGAATAGTGACTACAGCGAATATCTGGTTAGAGTATTAGGAGATAAATTTACAGAGGAAAAATTTAATTGGATTAAGCGGCTTACCGGGATACATAAACTAACCTATAAATTAGAACCATCAATTGATAAGGAGGAAACAGTTTACCATTATCTGGTGCGGAATCTATGAGCCTTTTGAATAGTAGTTTCTGCAAGATAAAGGGAGACAATTAAATTATTATGCTGAATGACTACTATCAAAATATTGGCATGAAAGGATTTATTCAAAGATATGGAATTGTGAATGCCGTCAAACGAGGGGCATTTATGTTTATCAAATTGCATCTTGTCAAGGATTATGAGGTGCGGAAGGTATTGTGGAAGGAACATGCTTCTTCCAAGATAAAACCATATTTAAAGTATAAAGACACAGATGTTTATGGACTTAGCTTTCCCCAAAATGATGTAGAGAATCCGATCTGGATTTATTGGAACAAAGGTATTGAACAGGCACCGATCATTGTTCAGAAGTGCTATGAATCTGTATGTAAACATTCCAATCAAAAAATCATCTTGCTGAACGATCAAAATCTTGCAGATTACATTAGATTGCCAGATTACATTGAAAAGAAAAAGGATACTGGGCAGATTCCGATAGCGAGATATGCGAATCTAATAGAGTTCGCATTACTGGAGCATTATGGTGGAACGTGGATCGATTCAACTGTGTACCTTACAGAACCACTTCCAGATACGATCCTAAACAGTGATTTTTTCGCTGTGCGTAATTCATTGTTGTTGATTGACAATCCTGTGCTGTATCCAGCTTGGTTCCTACATGCAAAAAAGGGAAATAAGACTATTCGAGAAATAAGAAATGTTGCTTTCTCATATTGGCTCAAAAACGAACATGTAATTGAGTATCTGCTACCAAATTTGATTATAACATTGGTGGTGAAGAGTAATCCGGAAGTTGAGAAAGCAATTCCCTATATGAACAGTGATTATAGCGAGTATCTTGTTAAGGTTTTATCTGATGATTATTCAGAAGAGAAATGGAATTGGATTAAAAAGATTACAGGTATTCATAGGCTGACATATAAATTGGATGCTAATATCAATCATGGATATAACTTCTATGATTATTTAATTGCATCAAGTAAAATAAAAAATACAAAATAATTATTTGATACTAAGAACAATTTAACAAAAAACGATTGTATTTAAAGAGATTGGAATTTTTGATGGTTTATGAGGAATGATGAATGAGACCAAAAATTAGTGTAATTGTACCAATATATAATGCGGAACTTTATCTGGAGCAATGTATTGAGTCCGTATTGAATCAAACGTTGCGAGATATTGAACTATTATTAATCGATGATGGTTCAACAGATAATTCTTTTCTGATATGTGAAAAATATAAAAAAAGAGATAATAGGATTCAATTATATACTAATAAAAATGTGGGGCAAGGTTTAGAAAGAAATTTTGGTATAAAAAAATCTACAGGTGAATATATTGCATTCTTAGATTCGGATGATCAGTATAAGGAGAATATGCTTGAAAAACTGTATCAAAGAGCGATTGAAACAAATGCAGATATGGTTTCTTGTAGAATAGTTGATATGCATGATGGAAAGATCATAAAGGAACATCCACTAAATGATAAAGTTTTAATTGGCTGCAAAGAAATTAAGGCTGCAATGGCTGATATGATTTCTTACGAAGAGAAAGATGGATACTCTGGATGTATTGCGGTATGGGATAGCATTTTCAAAAGAGATATAATTGAAAATGAGGGTATACAATTTTTTTCCGAACGAGATGTTTATTCTGAAGATTTGTTATTTAAGCTGATGTTTATGACACATGCTAAAAAAATAGCCTTTTGCACTGAAGCTGTATATTTATACCGTGTTAATGACACTTCGTTTACGCATCGAATTGATGTATCCGTCTTAAAAAAAATTGTAAATTTATATAATGAAGTTTGCATACTGTTTGGAGATGTTTTGAAAGACTATAATTTGAAACGAAGAATAATTAATCGGACTTTTTTTACCTTGAGATTCAATATAAATAAGATTTCTAAAACGAGAAATGCTAAAGACTTTTATAGAATACTTTTGAATGATCAGGAGATAATGAGTGTTATTGACTTATATCAGCCGACAAATTTGAAAAATATTGTTGTATATTATTCGCTTAAATGGAAATTGATACGAGTTTTTGAGATACTATCTAAAATAAATTGATTTATAGAGGGATATTTATGAGAATAGGAATTATTACGTTTCACAGAGCAATTAATTATGGGGCAGTTTTGCAAACATATGCATTACAGAAATTTTTAAATGTTTCTAACTATGATGCAGAGGTTATAGATTATCGATGTGAACATATGGAAAATTTTTATAAAACATTCACAATAAAGGACAAGTCTGTAAAACAGATTATTAGAGGAATGTTGAATTTTAAAAACACATATAAGAAAAAAAGAGAATTTTACAGATTTTTGAATCAAAATGTCCGAATAAGTACAGAAGTTTATGATAAGTTTAATATAGATAAGGCGAATCTTCGCTACGATAAGTTTATAACAGGAAGCGATCAGGTTTTCAATTTTGCATGTACAGATTTCGATAAAACATATTTTTTACAATTTGTAAAAAATTGTGATAACAAACTTTCCTATGCTGCTTCGTTTGGTATGAAGGAGATTCCAGACAGCTATGTAAATGATTATAAAAGTTTGCTATCAACTTTTTCTGAATTATCTATCCGTGAAAATGCAGGACAACAGATTGTAAAAAAACTAACCGGAAAAGATTCGGAATTATCTGTGGATCCAGTCTTTTTATTGACCGCAGAAGAATGGGAAAAACTTGCAAAGAAACCTAAACTTAAGAATTATATATTAATTTACAAATTGAATACATCGAATTTGATTTTTGACTTTGCAAGAAAATTATCTAAATTAACGGGCAGAAAAATTGTGGCGTTGAATTTTGATGTAGTAGATCAAATGAAAACTCCGGATATAAAAGGAGTGTATTCGGCATCAGTAGAAGAGTTTTTGGGATATATAAAATATGCTGACTATGTTGTGACTAATTCATTCCATGGAACAGCCTTCTCTGTTATTTTTCATAAAGATTTTTATGTGGAAGCATTACAAAAAGATTTTAAGCCTAATGATAGAGTCGAATCTTTGTTATGTTTAACAGGGTTAGATGAATGTAAGGTGAAAACATTAGAGGATTGTAGATTAAATGTTAGTAGAGATTTTAATTTTGCCGATGATCAGATCAGAAAACAATATATAAAAACAAAGCAGTATTTTGAGAGGGTTTTGAATGAAGATGGAAGGTCATTCTAATTTAACTGGTACTAAAACATTAGAAATAATAATTGCTTTACTTATTAATCTGGTTATTTTTTCTACCAATAACAAGTTGATGATGTACACAAAACACCTATCGCTCTTCATAATCGTTTTGTGTTTTGTGTTGTTCGTTTCAAAAAAAGATTATACAGTAAAAATGAATAAGTTTATAGGTCTATATGTTGCATTTGTTTCAATTCTACTTGTCGGTTGCATTTGGTTTTCTAGTTCTGATGGATCTATAGATTATAGTATATACTTTATTTCGGGCATAAGTATTGTCCTTTTTAGGTTTTCAGAAATATTTTATCGCTATTTATTGAAAATCTTCAGGGCTTTATTTTGGATATTTATTTTTTCTATGTTTTTAGAAGCGGCATCGCCGGATATTTTTCATAGATTGTTTGGATTTGCGTCATTCGGAGATGAAACTATGCGTGCGCTTACATCAGGCGGAGCAATCGCAGGTCTCGCTTTTGAAAAGGCATATGCGGCATTTATCTGCAATTTAGGACTAGGGATGATTTTTGCAGAATATATCTGTCATAAATCACATAAATATATTATTCAGAGTCTTATTGTAATGGTAGCGCTAATGATGACGGGAAAAAGGACGCTTTTTATTATACCAATAGCAGTTTTGCTAATTTATGTTATACTTTTTTCCAAAAACAATAAATTTATAAAATTGGCAGGTGTTGGTTTAGGAATTACTATATTTATTATAGGTGCATATGTACTGGTTCCTGGTGCGTCTTTAATCATCAATCGCATTGTGAATAGTGAAGGAGACGTACTTTCCGGTAGAGAAGTGTTTTGGAATTATGCAATGGAAATGTTTCGGCAAAACCCATTGTTTGGAAAAGGATTTTTATCGTTTAATGATTATGCCTTTTATCGAGGATTTCGATATTATGGAGAACGTTGGAATTATCAGGCACACAATGTATACATTCAGCTTTTGGCAGAAACTGGAATCGTTGGTTTTCTATTAATGACATTACTTATTATCTTGATGCTGTTTAAGACAATATCTGCAGTTAAAGAAAAGCCTGTTTTTTGGAATATACTTTTGATTTATTGGATTATTTTGTTTGGAGTTTATAGTTTTACTGGAAATACATTATATTATCCATGCCAGCTAATTGTTTTGATTATTATTATCCTGTTGGTTTCAAATATAAAAGTAGCGGATTCTTCTTATATGGTCAGTAAAAGAACTATTAAATGGAAGTTTTAGATTTGAGTGGAGGTGTTAAAGTGGAACCGTTAGTGAGTATTATTACTCCGTCATATAATTCTGAAAAATATTTAGATGCATTTTTTATCTCAATTTTGGAACAGGATTATGAAAATTATGAAGTGATTTTTATTAATGATGGCTCAACTGATAGAACTGAAAATATTGTCTATAAGTATAAGGAGAAATTTGAAGAAAGAAACATTCGTTTTGTGTATTTAAAGCAGGAGAATGGTGGACAAGCAAAGGCTATGAATTTGGGCTTTCCATATATTCAAGGAAAATACTTTATTTGGCCAGATTCAGATGACGAATTGTATCGAAACAATATTAGCGAAAAGGTGAAATACATGGAACAACATCCAGATATTCCATTGGCAATGTCTTGGGCTGATTATGTAGATGAGAGTGGAAATGTTATAAAGCGTTTACAAAGAATTAAACCTGAAAAAGATAATTTTTTTGAAGATTTATTATTCAGTAAAAATGTTGTATTTTGTCCGGGTATCTATATTATGAGAACAGATATATTTTTTAAGTATGTGCCAAGTAGACATATAAATGAGAGCCGAATTGGGCAGAATTATCAGATTTTATTGCCAGTAGCATATCACGAAAAAAAAATTGGATACATTGATAAAACATTACACCAGTTTACAACTTTATAAATGGTAGACGCGCTGGCAAGCCAGTTGTTTTAAAGCCTTTATCATAGCATTTGA
>JAJEPU010000028.1 GCA_020686985.1 Brotaphodocola catenula | reverse complement strand
ACCTTAATTCTACCACAAACGGATGCTCTTTTTTCATTCACCTAATAAGTGAAAAAACAATATGCAATTAAAATACAATAACTATGTGGCTTTCAGCCACGTTCACGGCGTTGCCGTGAATAATTCAGGATAAATTTACTGATTTCGGTATTTGGCTGTCCTCGAAACAAAATGTGAACATGATCAAGCTCATGGTTCCACTCTTCTAATTCGACATGATAATTCGGTGCTATATATTCAAAGATTTCCTTTAAACGACTCGAAATCGGATTATCAGTCACTTTATTGCGATACTTAATGCACATAATCAAATGATAATTTAGTAAAAATACTGAATGCTTATTCGTATCAAGATTCATAATAAATACCTATTATGCCAGTTACGACTGAATGATAAGAAAATTATAATGCAATCAAAAATAAAAGTCAACGCCATGTATCCCGCAATTCATCCCACCACCTACACATTTGTTTAGATGTGGGGGTCTTGCTCACGGCATATTAAAAGAGCCCTTGAGAAAATATTCTCACAGGCTCTTTCTGTATTGCTCCGGGGTCATGCCCTCGACTTTCTTAAATACTTTTGAAAAATAGGTGCTGTTTTCATAGCCTAGCAGATCGGAGACCTGATAGACCATCTTTCCCTCCGCAAGCAACTGTTTTGCACGTCGGATTTTCTGGCGATTTACATACGGGATAAAGTTCTCGTTCATCACGCGCTTGAAAAAGGAACTCAGATACGGCTCCGACACGCCGATACAGCGCGCAACATCGGTAAGCTGAATCGGAGAGCTTAAATTCTGTTCAATGTAATTGAGCGCCATCTCAATGATGTCGGACTCTGATTTTTTCTGTCTCGTAAAATACGTCCCGGCAAATTGTTTCGTAAACTCTTTCCACCAGATGCGAAGATCTTCAAGGTTTGCCATGTTCACAATCTTCCGATAATGGCGTCTGCTGTCTGCGACCTCAAGTTCATCAATCGACCCGCCAAGCTGGGCGGACTTATCTGAAAACCGGCTCAGAATCTCAATCATCAGCCGTTTGATGTACGGCACTGGATAATTTTCTGCCGTCTCGATCTCATCAAAAAGCTCGGAGATGTTTTTGTCCATCTCTTCGAGTGACATTTTCTGGATTGCGCGCTCAAGGCGCTCCATATATTCCGCTCCGCCGAGAGTCTGATGTTTTTCAAACGTAAATGGAGTCTCGAGGTCAACGATCTCTTCCCGATTTCCATAAAATCCATACGCCTCGATGCTGTCCGCAAGACGGGTAAAAAATCCGGTCTCATGATCCCGGTCGCTGTACGGCGTAATTCCGATATAACACCGGTTTGTGATGAAAAGTTCAATCTGCCGTTTAAGCGATTCAACCTCCGCTTTCTCCGTCCCCTCACGGATCAAAACAAGGAGTTTGCCCTCCCACATCAGGGCGAGCGTATGCCTCCCGAGTCCCTGATAATACTGGGTGGCGACTGTCTCGATCAGCTTCATGTCCGTCATCTCTTCCGCATATTTCCACACCATATAGAAACTCAGACAGCATCCGCTCTGGAATTCTTCAGGTATGTTGCGAACCCGCTTTCGCATCTCATAGCCGGTCTGGGCAGCGGATTTCTGTTCTGGTACAGATTTCTCCTCAACTTCCATCTCAGGAAACGAGTCTCTCAGATGTTTGAGAGAGGCGAGAAGCTCCTCCTTCGAGAGTCCGAATTTTCGGATGTAGTCGACTGCCCCAAGTTTCATCGCCTCCTTCACGGTGTCAAAATCATCGTAACAGCTGACAACAATCGTCTTCACCGAGAGATGACGACTGCGGATGATTTTTAAGAGTTCCAGACCGCTGATCTCCGGAATATTCAAATCCAGAAACATCAGATCCGGATGACCACTCTCAATCTGTTGCAGAGCCTCCCTGCCGTCGCACGCATCCTCAAGAAGTGCGATTCCAAGCTCCTCCCACGGAAGCAGGGAACGCATTCCAACTCTCGCGAGAAGCTCATCCTCAACAATCAGCGCTTTCATTTTCATCCCCCTTTTCCTCAATCGCCGGAATCCGTAGCGAAACCCGGAATCCGCTCTCGATCTCTGTGTCGATCGCAAGGCCGTAGCCCGCTCCGAACAACCCGGTCAGTCTCTTGTGAATATTAGGAAGACCGATTCCGGTCAGTCCCCGTTTTCCCGGCTCTTCGCGGTTTAAATCAAGCGTTTTTCCCCGGAGTCCCTCGCCATTATCAATCAGCGTCAGCACAATATCTGTACCCTGCATTTCCCCGCGAAGCGCAATTACACCGCACTCCACATGAGACATTCCGTGAATAAACGAATTCTCGACAAGCGGCTGGAGACAGAAACGCGGAATCTGGTACTTTCGGATATTTTCCGGAATTGAGAAAAAGAACTGAACCTTGTTTCCAAAGCGGATCTGCATGATTTTTACATAGGCATTCAGGATGCGCACTGCATTTCCAATGCTCTCCATCTCCTCATCGCTCTTATACGTCTCGCTCAGAAGAACGCCAAGCTCCGACAGCACATCTGCGACCTCCTCATCGTGATTCATCGAAGCCTTCCAGCGGATCGCATTCAGCGTATTAAACAGAAAATGAGGATTGATCTGTGCCTTGAGCGCATCGAATCTCGCCTTCTCCTTCATCACCGCTTCCCGTCTCACGTCCTCCATCAGCTTTGCGATTCTGCTCTGTGCGCGGATCATCCCGTTCTCAAGAGCCTGCGTCTCAAGGAAACGATTTTCCTCGAGTGTCAGCTTCTTCGGATCGTTCTGCTCAATCCAGTCAACCTGTCGCGCAAAGAAGAGAATCGGGTTTGTGATGTACCGGCTGATCATCAACATGATTGTGACAAGAGCAATGCCTGCACCTGCCATAAACAGAATCACGACCAGCTGAATCTGCTCACTCTGTGCAAAAATTTCATGATAATCTCCGACGTAAACGACCTGATTGTTGCTCGAAGTCAGATCTGATGAGAGCACATAGGCATTGCCGATTTTCCCCTGCTTTTCACCGGATTTTCTCCAAACCTCGATCGTTTTCTCCGCGATCTCCGGCGAGAGTTCCTCGGGACCGGATGTGACAATTCTGCCGTTCTGGTCACACATGAAGACCGTTCCGCCTCGATAAACCGAATCGGACGAATTCTTCGCCTTTCCGAAAAAGACATCTCTCGGAATCCGCACAAGCGCATAGCCGAGCGCATTTCCACGATAGCGCACGAGTGCGCGCCCAAAGCTCACATATCTTCGATTATCCTTGTAATCAAAGTACGGCGTCATCGCACTGTCCCAGTACGGAATCTGACCACTCTTTTGCATGTTTTGATACCAGGCAGTCTCCTGATATTTTTCCGGAATCTCAGCGATCCTTGTGGAACTGATCTTTTTTCCGTCGTTCATAAAAATCATCAGCTCCGCCTCAATGCTTCCAAGGGTCGAGACATTCGTATTGAGGATCATCCCCTCGATCTGTCCGACCGCGCGATTTTTCGCATACTCATTTTTCGCATTATAATAATTCTTCAAAAACCGGCTGTTCTCCATGTAGGTAATCATCGTACTGCTCGCATAATTTGAAAGCAGAATCGCACTGTCAATCTCCTGCACATTCTGCGCAAACATCATCTGCATCGCTTCCTCAATCCCGGAGTCCGTCTTTTTCTTCAACAAAAAACAAAGGACAGTCAGAGCGAGAAAGAGGGGCAGCAGAATGTAAAGCGTCACACTCTGAACCATACTGCGCCAGATGCTCGGCGCAACCTTCCTCTCTCTCATCTCTAACTGTCTCCTGAAACGTCAATCTATTCGGTCTACTTATTCTGTCTGTAAATCCACTGGTCTGCTCAATCGTTTTTCTTTGCCACCCCGATCAAAAGCTCTGACTGAAAACATCTATCCTCGGATGGGATGTTCTCTTGCAAAAATCTCATCCCTTAACGGCTCCGGCAGACAGACCACCTACGAGGTTGTCCTGAACGAAGACGAAGAAGACGATAACCGGAATCAGGCTCAGGATAACAGATGCCATCAGCGGTCCCCAGTCGGTCGAGTACTCTCCGATGTAATCGCGAATACCAACCTGAACGGTCTTTTTCAACGTGGAATTGATGAACGTATTTGCATACATGAACTCATCCCAGGACATCAGGAAGCA
This sequence comes from Brotaphodocola catenula, assembly GCA_020686985.1. Taxonomy (GTDB): domain Bacteria; phylum Bacillota; class Clostridia; order Lachnospirales; family Lachnospiraceae; genus Brotaphodocola; species Brotaphodocola catenula. Next base: position 39,562 of record JAJEPU010000028.1, on the reverse strand, counting down.
ATACAGCGTCGTCGCGGAGATACCCGGTTTTGCCATCGGGAAAATCACCTTGATAAACGACTGAAATCTGCTACATCCGTCAATCAGCGCCGACTCCTCGATCTCCCACGGAATCTGGAGGAAAAACGTACACATATTCCAGACCGCAAACGGAAGAACGAACGAGCAGTTGATGATGATCAGACCGGTATGCGTATCAACCAGTCCCATATTTTTCATGATAACATAGTAGGGAATGGAAAGCAACACGCCCGGAAACATTTTTGTGAACAGGATACTCAGCTTCATTTTCTCCGCTCCGACAATGTTGTAACGGCAGAATCCATATGCCGCCATGACTGCTAAAATCATCGAGATCACAGTCACGACAACGGAAATATACGCGCTGTTTAAAAAGTAGCGCACGAAATTCGACTGAAACAAAACTCGCTTAAAATTGTCAAATGTAACGTATTTCGGTATGATCTGATTCATATCATAAATCTGCTCCGGCGACTTTACAGAGGTCATCAGAACCCAGATAAATGGCAATACCGAGCACAGAGCAATCAATGATGCCATCACATACAGAAACGTCCACTCACCCTTTGTCCGCTTCATCTCTCTACCTCCTGCCTTCCCGATCTGAGGAAATCATCTTTACATAGATCACAGTCAGAATCGCAATCACGATGAAAATCACAACGGAAGTCGCCGCTGCATATCCAAACTTGTGGTCCACAAACGCCTGACGGTATGCATATGTATACATAATTTCAGTGCTGTCAAGCGGACCTCCCTTTGTCAGAAGCCAGATTGCATTGAAGTTGTTAAAGATGGAAATCAGATTCAAAATAACCGCAACTGCCATCGGCTCCTTGATGTTTGGAAGCGTGATGTAGAGGAAGCGTTTCAGCTTTCCTGCTCCGTCAATCGCTCCGCTCTCATACATATCGTAAGATACGCCCTGAAGGGCTGCAAGAATAAAGATCATCAGAAACGGCGTGCTCTTCCACACATTTGCGACGATAACCGCCGGCATCGCGCTCGTGACATTTCCGAGAAAAGAATATCCCTCCTTCAGGATTCCGAAGCGAATCAGAATTGCATTGAAGACACCAATTTTCGTATCGTAGAGTGCGCTGAATGTCAGTGCACTGATCGCTGCCGGGATCGCCCACGGCAGAAGTGCCATTGTACGGAATACACCGCGTCCCTTGAGCTTCTCATTGAGAATCAGCGCTACTCCCATCGCAAGTGCAAGCTGGATCACGATGTTCACAAGTGTCCACACAACTGAGTTCATCACCGCATTGCGATACTTGGAATTTGCAAACACAACGAGATAGTTCTTGAGTCCGGCGAATGTCCCGAAATTCGGGGCATTCGCCTTTGTCATATCATAGTTCAGCAAGCTGATCCAGATTCCCTGCAAAAGCGGGTAAACGCTGAGAAGCAGGATTGCGAGGATTGCCGGTGCAATCAGCAGATAACCGTGAATATTTCTCTGAAACGAGTACTCATCAGGTCTTCGTTTCTTTGTCTTCTCTCTCATAAAAGCGCCTCTATCATTCTTAACCGTTCTAGTAGTTTTCGTTGACAAAGTCATTCAGTTCTGCTTCCAGCTCATTCAGTGCTTCCTCAGAAGTCTTCTGATCGAAGAACACTTTCTTGAACGCATCTACAACCTTCTGATCAACAGAAGCGGCATTCTTTACGCGCGGTCTCGGAACGGTGTAAGCAGACTCGTCGATGAAGACCTGATACTCCGGATTCATCTCCAGAATCGGGGTGTAATCTACATCACTTCTTCCAGGAATTCTTCCCTGCTCCGTCATGACATAGTCACATTCCTTGCTCGTCAGGTAGTCAACAAATGCCCATGCAAGATCCGGATTTGCGGTGTTTGCATTGATTGCCATATTGTATCCGCCAAGGCAGACAGCCTGTACGCTTCCCTTCGGCATCGGAGCCAGACCAAATTCCATATCCGGGTTGCCCTTCTGGATATTCACATAAGCCCAGTCACCGCAGACAAAGAAGAGACAGTCATCAGAGACGAACGTCGTGTATGCGGTTGCCCAGTCGGTTGCATCCTTCATGCCCTCCGGGAATGCGTGATACTTCGTGTGAAGACCAGTCCAGAATGAGAATGCTTCTTTACCAGACTCGTTGTTGACGGTTACGACCGGCTTCTCTCCGGTTGTATCGATCACATCGTTTCCATTCTCAAAGAAGATGTTGAAGAGTGCGTATCCATCAAGACGGGTGGAAATTCCGGAATATCCCTTCTCTGTTGCAAGTTTGATATCCTCCTCAAGCTCATCCCAGGTCGTCGGTGCGCTGTCCTTTCCGATCTCGGTCAGGATTCTCTTATTATAATAGAGTCCGGTGTTGTTGTAATACCACGGAACGGAATAGTAATTTCCCTCATAGAGTCCCGACTCGAGCGGTCCCTGAAGATACTTGTTGTCCGATGCTTCGATCTTGTCATCGAGTGGCATGATCAGTCCCATTGCTGCCAGATCAATCGGCCAGCCGGAGTTGTCGAGTGCCACGACATCCGGTCCGGAACCTGCCATTGCAGTCGTCGTGAACTTGCTGATCAGCTCCTGACCTGCCAGTCCCTCAATCGTGACCTTCGTGCCCGGGTTCTGCTCCTCAAATGCCTTCGCCGCTCTCATGATCGCCGGATCGTCCATTCCCGTGAACGTACTGTTTACCATCACGGTAATCTCTCCGGATACGCTTCCGTCTGATGCCTCAGCCGACTCTGATCCGCCGTTCTCTGCGGACGACTTCGCTACTTCCTGTTTCGTCTCCGGTGCTACCGCCGATTTTCCTGCGCTTGCTCCCACACAACCGGTCAGTGCGCTCACTGCCGTCAGAGTTGCCATTGCCAGTGCCAGATGTTTTTTCATACCAACTTCCTCCTGTCATTTTCGCTCCCGGAATCTGAACTCTCTCATCTCAGATTTTATTTCTTCCAAATCTGATTTATCTGTTTCAGATCGTATTCGTTTCAGATTCCGGGAACTTTTTGTTTCCACCGTTTTTCTATGTGCCTATTATAGAAAAATCTTTCGACAAAAGGAATGGCGGTTTTTTTTCAATTTTTGCTCGCTTTTATGAATTATTTTCTGTATGTAATTTTTTCACCAGTTTTCTGCGTTTTGTGATTAAAATTTAGCCGATCAGCATCTCGGTCAGCACAGCCTTCCAGCTCTCCGGAAGCTCAAGACCCGTAAGAGATGCCAGAATTTCTTCTTTCGTGTAGTCTCCTGCAAAGTACTGGTAGACATTTTTCTTCTTCACGATGCTTCCCTGAACCTGATCAAGGAACTCAAAGACTCTTTCGTTCAACCTCTCACGCGATTCTTTTGCAGTGCAATCGTCTGCTCCCGGAAGCGTCACACTCACACTTCTTCCTGCCTCCAAAAGCTCTGTCGTCAGTGTCAGCGTTCTCGTCTCGGAATCATACTCGCTCTCCATCGCCTCACTCGAAGCAGTCAGCTCTATCTTTGCAAATCCACGCAGACGAAGAACATAGCGGCGTTTCTTAGGCACAACCGAGAGATCTCCCGACGGACGAACTTCAAGTGTCACTGCCTCATCCTTCCAGCTTAAGGAAATCTCTGTTCTTAAGCACACACCATTCTCATAGTCAAATCCTTCTCCGCCATCCTCAAACAGCGTGTAGGTGTTGTCCTGTCCCGGGAAAACAAGAATCTCAAGCGTCTCCGGATTATCGATGCAATTATCCCCGGTATCCGGTGCCATCGGAACAATCGCGCCCGCCTTTGCGAGAACGCCCTGACGGTCAATGGGTCTGCTAATCGTCGTGTAATGTCCCTTCGGACCTCCGTGGCGAACTGCACCATTGTCAAAATCATACCAGTTTCCAGCCGGAATCCATGATTTCTCCGTCGTGTATCCGGTCTCGTGATCGGTCGGATGAACCATCGGCTGAACGAGAAGTTCTGTTCCGAAGAAATACTCATTTCGGCAGACGTAACTTCCCTCCTCCATCGGATAGTAGTAGTAGGCCGGAACAACAACCGGAACCATCTTTTCATGGCACTGTGCGTTCATCGTATAGATGTACGGCAGAAGGCGATGACGCAGACGCAATGATTCTCTTGCAAGATCATCATACGGCTTCGGATAACGCCACGGCTCTTTTCCGCAGAACGGGTTGCTATTGCTGTGAAGGCGGTTGATCGGGGAGAAGACACCAAACTGAATCCAGCGCACATACAGCTCATTATCCTTGATTCCGTTCATGTGACCGCCGATGTCATGGCTCCACCAGGTGTAACCGACGTTCGATGCTGTCGCCGTAAAGTATGGCTGATACTGAAGTGCATTCCACGTCACATGCGTATCGCCCGAAAATCCAATCGGGTAGCGATGACTGCCGAGACCACTGTAACGCGACAGCATAACTCCACGCTTTCCGGTTCTCGTCAGATCAAAGTGATGATAGTGGTTCAGCATCCAGATCGGGTCCATTCCCTCGACTGCCGAGATCTTACCCTGTTGCCAGTCCATCCACCAGAAATCAACTCCGTTCTCCTCGTTCGGATGATGCAGGAAATGGAAGTAGGCGCGGATAAATTCCTGATTTGTGAAATCAAAGCGAACCGGATACTCCGACTCCGGATCAACGCCCATCGCCTTTGCCATCTCCGGATATGCCTCCTCAAACGCGCGCACACCGTCCGCCGGATGAAGATTCAGCGTCACGCGGTAGCCGTGCTCATGAAGCCATGCCATAAAGCCCTCCGGGTCCGGGAAGCATTCGTTGTTCCAGGTATAGCCCGTCCAACCCTTTCCGAATTTCTCCGGAATGTCGACAAGATGCCAGTCCATATCCATGACAACGACAGAGAACGGCACATGCTCTCTCTCAAAACGCTCAAGAAGCTCGCGATATGTCTCCTCGGTGTACTTCCAGTAACGGCTCCACCAGTTTCCGAGCACATATTTCGGAAGCATCGGCACAGCACCCGACAGGCGGTAAAAATCATGAATCGCATGGAAATAATCACGCCCGTATCCGAGGAAATACACATCGACACAGCCTTTCTTTCTCGGCGTTACCCAGCCGTCCTCCTCCATGATCAGGGACTCGCTGTCATCAAAGAACGTACGTCCGCTCGTATCGCAAAGGCCCATGCCGAGATCGACATCTCCATCCTCACGGTTCGTCTTTCCCCCCGTCGTGCGCATGCGCTCAAGCGGACCGGAGCCTACATACCACTCACCGTCACAGCGGTCAAGCGTTCTCGCCGTTCCTTTCAAATTATGCTCTCTCGCCGGATCACCATAGTCAGTTCTTCCGTAATACCATCTTCCGCCGTAGTTCGTGAACGCATACTTCACATCAATATAGAGGTGGTTCGGGCTGAACTCCTTCTTATCATACACAAGATGAAAATACTCGGTATCGATCTCAAGACAATTCTCCTGATCCCTCACCGTAAATTTCGGGGTCTCAAAATCACGGTTCCACACGATCTGAGTCGGGCGATCCTCAAACTCTCCGGTCTCCGAATACTCCATACGAAGCATCTGGGAAGTCAGCACCGTAAAACGATACTTGTCCCCCTGCACGACCGATTCCGGACGACATTTTCCATTCAGTTTCAGACAAAATTGTTTTTCCATAACGTTCCCTGTCTCCCTTCTTTTTCATTCAGCCTTATCGCTATTACTGTTCATGCGTTGCACAAACGATAATGGATTTTGCAAAATCTCCCTTTCATATTTCTATAAACTTTCCCATAAAAATCTAATCTTATCGTACCACGACTCCCCCAAAAAGTCGCCATTCATTTTTCACCTGACCCTGCACTTTTTTCATGTGCAAAAAAATTTTCACAAAAAAAGCTGGCAGGATTTCTCCCACCAGCACGTTTCATTTTCTATAACTAATACACAATGATTCTGATTAGAAGATTTCAACAAAGCTAACCAGAATTACGCGCCAAATTTCCGCGAGCGTCGACTTGAATGATTTGATACACCTGGCACAGCGACAAGGCGAATAAGTCCATGCAAACCCGTGTGAAACGCTGGTGTTTAGGTCGCGTAGTCTGCGACCTTATGCACCATTGCGTTGAACCCGGAGCGAGAGCGCGTTTGCAGGACTTTATTCGCCATTGGAGCTGTCTGAGATACTGTGAGATATTTTTATTTCTCAATACCTCTATCGCTCAGCAGTTCCTCGACCGTCAGATACGGCTTCTCATACCCAAGCCGACTGCAAAGCTGCATCACATACGGCTTCTGGAGACACGCTTTTTTAAGCGCCTCCTCCTGCTCAAAGACTTCCTCTGCTCTTCCATCTGCAAGCACCGTTCCATGCGCCATGACAATCACGCGCTCGAAATTCTCTGCGACGAAATCCATATCATGAAGAATCGCAATCACAAGTTTTCCGCGCTCCGTCAGACTGCGGATGATCGACCCGATAATCCGTCGTCCGCGCCAGTCCTGCGCGATCGTCGGCTCATCGAGAATCAGCACATCCGTGTCCATCGCAAGCACGGACGCGATCGCCGTCATCTTTCTCTCATACATCTCGAGATCGTAGGGATTCTCCCCCTCTTTTCCGGCAAGCCCGGTCAGCTCAAGCGCCTTTTTCGCCTCGCTCTTTGCGCGCTCCGGGTCCATTCCGATATTCAGCGGTCCGAACATCACCTCATCGAGAACGTTGTACTTGAAAATCTGATCATCCGGATTCTGAAATACATAGCCGACATTTCCGGCAAGCATTGCAACGGTTTTTCCCGCCATGTCCTCCCCGCGGAAATAAATATTTCCAGACACCGGCTTTAAAAGTCCCTTGAGCAGTTTGACAAGCGTCGTCTTTCCGGCTCCATTCTGCCCGATGATCGCCGTCGGTCTGCCATCAAGGTGAAGATTCAGATCTTTGAGAATCGGAACATTTTCAAGATACGAGAAGTCAAGATGCTCAATCCGAAACATTTCCATGCTCCTCTTCACGGCATCGTCTGCGCTGTTCGACCCATCTAATCCATTCGATCCACTCAATTCACTCGATGCATCTAATGCATGTTTCGCCTGCATCACTCCAACCGCTTCCTCAACCGTCACCGGATATGTGCCATCCGGAAGCGTGACATTCTCTGCACGGCAGATTCTTGTAAATGCCGGTGCCTGAACACCATAATCCTCAAGATTTTCCATCGAAAAAATCTTCTGTGGCGTATCAAATGCGATCTGCTTCCCCTGATGCAGAAGCAAAATCCGACTGCAATATGCCGCCAGTTTCTCGATCTTCTGCTCTATCATCAGAATCGTGATCCCCGACTTTGTCAACTTCTCAACCGCACGGAAAACTTCCTCGCTTCCCTCCGGATCAAGCTGGGAAGTCGGCTCATCAAGCACTATCACATCCGGTCTCATGACGAGCACACTCGCGATTGCAACACGTTGCATCTGACCACCTGACAAATCAAACGGATTTCGTTCGCGATACTGCCAGATATCGAGCAGTTTCAGCGCCTCTTCGGCACGCTTGTGCATCTCCTCCCTCGGCACGCCGAGATTCTGCATACCGAATGCAACCTCATCGTACACCGTATCCTTTGCACCCGAAAGCTGATTAAACGGATTCTGGAACACGAGTCCGACATTTCCACACATCTGCGCAACCGGTGTATTCCCCGCTTCCTTGCCATTGACGATGACTTTTCCACCGTAAGCACCTTTATAAAACTGGGGAACAAGTCCAATCAGTGCCTGACTGAGCGTGCTCTTTCCGGCTCCGTTTTCCCCGATAATTCCGATGAATTCTCCTCTTTCCACAGAAAAAGTGATTCCATCCAGAGCGAGTTTCTCTGCGTGCGGATACTGATACCGCAGATTTTCCACTGTTATCACAGACATTCCATAACCCTCCAAATCACGGCTACCAGAATCAGAATACCGAGAAGAATCGTGATCTCCCGATCCCCCTTATGTTTCGGTCTGTCCTGAAGCCAGGTTTTCTTTCGGTTTGCACCGAAGCCACGCACCTCAAGCGCAATTGCACGCTCTCTCGTGTTGATCAGAGAACTCATGACAACCGGTGAGATCAGCGGAAGAAAGGCTTTCGCACGGGTGCGCAGATTTCCCTCCGTCTCGAGTCCACGACTGCGCTGTGCATCCATGATCGTATTCATCGTTCCCATCATCTGCGGAATGATCTGGAAAACAGAGGTGACGATATATCCGAACCGCGGAGAGAAGCCCCGTTTTTCAAGCTCATCGACAAGCTCGGACGGCTTTGTGGAGAGCACAAAGACCGCAAAAGAGAGAAGCATATTTAAAATGTTCAGCCCGATTCGCAGTGCATAGAGCATACCCTCCTGGTAGAACTTGAGCGGTCCGATCCGAAACAGCACATTTGTATTTTTCTGGTTGAAAAGTCCGTGAATCAGGAAAATGGTCAACAGAATCGTGAAAGAAAATGCAATCAGCGGAACCGTTTTTCTTAGAATCTTTCCGCTCGCCAGAATACACAGACTGACGGCAATCAGAACACCAAACATCCAGAGCCGACCCGTGATCAGCGGAATGCTGATCGCGGTGGCAATGTACATCAATTTTGTAAAGGGATGAATCTTTGTCAGATACGTCCCGTTGTCCACAAAAAGGCTTATACTTTTCATTTTTTATTTCCTAAATTTTTTAACTGTTTTGATCGATTATCGATTCGGAATGCTAGATTTTGTCCAACTTTTAATAGCTTTCAATAGCTTTTAATAACTTTTAATCCAGCGTCTTAATCTCGGAATCTGCCTCGTAAAGGTTGGTCAGCTTCTTCGGAAGTCCCTTTAAAATAAAGAATACAACGATCAGAGTGATCAGCTTGTCCGGAACATCCACAACAACCTCATCGAGCAGAGAGCCGAGCATAACCGGCATATTGGAAGCCTGCGTTACTGCAAAAACGGCATCGCCCCAGACATTTCCGGTTGTACCACCCCAGAAAATAACATTTAACGGAGTCGAGATTGCAACAGCCGTCAGACCGGCCACACATGCAGTCAAAATTGCCTTCGGGAATGACTTCATAAATCCAAGACGCGCCATAATTCCGACCGCAACACCGATTCCCAAACTTGTGAGCGCATAAACCAACGTAATGTTATCACCGGCTGAAAAACCATAAATCAGGTTGTTTGCCGCACCACAGATCGCACCGATCAGCGGACCGCCAAGACAACCACCGATACAGGTTCCGATGGAGTCCAGCCACAGTGGCAATTTCAGCACACTTGCAAACAGTTTTCCTAAATAGTTGATTCCGATGCATGCCGGAATCAGAACGATCGTAACCGCATCAAATTTCGTTTTAAACAGATTGTTCATATTCACCCGTCCCTTCCCATTTTTGCATTTCAATTTTCTTACTCTGATTTTCTTACTCTAATTTCTTTAATTTCTTACGCTTATTTACCACTTACTACCTACTACTTACTTATCGACTTCATGTTTGGCATGCTCCAGACACTCAAATGCCTCAAACGCCGTCAGGATTTCATGCTCCTCGCCGAGCGCAGTCAGTTTTTCCCCATCCGCATAGCGCCCGATATCCTCCGCGACATCACTCTTGCATCCTGCAACGACATTCAGAATCGATGCTGTCTTTACTCCACGGACCCTTCCGACTACATACAGAGACGCTGTCTCCATGTCGGATGCCATGACTCCCCGACGTGCCCACTCCTCATAGATCTGCGGATTCTCGTCGCGATACAGACAATCATGGCTTCTTCCAATTCCCATATGCCATGAAAATCCCTGCTTTTTCGCACTCTCTTTGCATGCCGAGAGGAGTTCAAAATCTGCGACAGCCGGATAGCTTAACGGAGCATATCCGAGGGAAGTTCCCTCATCGCGCACCGTGGCCTCCACAAGCACCAGATCGCCGACTTTTGCCTCCGGCTGAAGTGCTCCACAGCTTCCGATCCGAATCATCGCTTTCACTCCGGCTTTCTTTAATTCCTCCACCGCAATCGCTGTGGACGGACCACCCATGCCGGTCGACATCACAAGAACCGGAATACCATGCCAGGTTCCGCGATAACTCTTGTACTCCCGGTTAAATGCAAGAAATTCCACATTTTCCAGATACTTCGACGCACGCTCTGCACGAGCCGGATCTCCCGGAAGAACTGCATACGCAATCCCGAGATTCTCTGGAATCTGGATGTGTGGCATACGCTTTTGTGTCTCTGTGTTTCCTGTGTTCCCCATGTTTCCATTCCCCCTTTCTGCTTCTATTTATGTTTTGGCAAGTTTTTTTGATTTTCTGAATTATTCCCAAAACTTTTCCCAAAATATAGAAACAATTTACGTTTACGATAGCATTGTATCTGAAAAAAGTCAATGAAAAGGGAGGTTTTTAAGCTCGCATTGTTATTATTTTAACGATAATTATTTTTCTCCTTGTCAGCCCCATTTTCTCCCCTTATACTTATTTTCAGGAGATTGTTTTTCGTGTAATTTTTTGTGTAACAACGTGTGTTTTAAATATCTATTTTGGAGGGATTTTTATGGAAAAAAATACAGATCTCTTTCTTGTCATCGATATGCAAAATGTGTATACAAAAGGACAGGAATGGGCATGCGAGGGCATGGACTCCGCCACTGCCTCGATCCTGCGCGTCTTAAATGCGGATGTCTGCCCGAATGTTGTCTTCACCCGCTATCTCGCCCCGGAATATCCCGTGGGAATCTGGAAAGAGTACAATAAAGTCAATGCCAATGTCAACGCCGATCCATTTGCAAACGAGATGATCGCGGATTTTCTCCCGTGGACTGAGAAATATCCGCTTCTGACAAAGAGTGTCTATTCCTCATTTGCAATTCCAGAGGTAAAGGAGATGGCGCACCATGCCAGAAATGTTGTGATTTCCGGCGTCGTCGCTGAGTGCTGTGTCCTCTCTACCGTTCTGTCCGCAATCGATGAGGGATGCAAGGTAATCTATTTGACAGATGGCGTTGCCGGTCTGAGTCAGGAGTCAAGACAGGAAACAGAAAAGATCATCTCCTACTTTGCTCCCCTGCACACTGAACTCATGACCGCAGACGAGTACATTGAAAAATGCCAAAAAGAATCTGAATCCACCATCCAGTGACAATTGCATCTTTCCCCATACATTCTCAAATCTTTGCTCACACACGCTCACTTTGGGCAGACGGTCAGTCTCCGGATATGACCGTCTGCCGTGATCGAATACCGGCAGAACAGAAACTTATTTCGGAAAAACGATCTCTATTTCTCGCTCTTCTGCGTCTCCATCCACTCCTTGAGTTTCTCTGTTACCGTTCTCGCAAGGTGATGGTCTGCTCCCGATGCAGTCACACCGGCAACGAGACTTCCCTCTCTCGCAATTCCCGGGAAGTAGAAATCGCACTGCTCTTTATCTCCGGCATTGTTCACAAGAATGCCTTTTTCTTTTCCCTGCTTTGCAATTCTCATATTCAGAGATGCATCATCGGTTATCGCAAGTGCCATCTTTCTTCCGTCAAGGTCAGACAGCGTAAACGGGCGATGTTTCCAGAGAATCTTCCCCTCTGTCTCAAGCTGTCTCATCGCAGTACAGCCCTCCGGCGCAATCACCGTCACCTCCGCGCCAAAGTCTGCAAGCACAGACGCTCGGCGCGACGCGATCTTTCCTGCACCCACGATCAGAACATCAGCACCATTCAGGTTAAAGAACAGCGGAAAATATGCCGTCGGTGTCTCTGACTCCTGTCCCTCCTGCTTGTTCGTGTCCTCTGCGTTATCCGCATTCTTCTGAGCCTGAGTCTCCTGATCCGATGCCTGTTCTTCCCGACTGCGAATCGCCTCCCGGTAAAGCTCACTGTCCTTGACAACGCGGTCCGACTTGATCTTCTCAACCGGAGCATAGTGCTCCTCCTCGGTGTCTGCAAGAATCACTGACGCAATGCCGGATGCTGTGTACTCGACAGCATCCGCATAGACCGGAAGTCCCATCTCGCGCACGGTTCTTGTCGTGTACGGTCCGATCGAGATAATTTTCGCGTCAAACTCTTTTTCCTCGAGCATGTTGCAGAGTGCGCGCGCCGCAGAACTGCTTGCGACTGCCACATAGTCAACCTGATGGATGATGCGATTGAGTTCTTCTTTTCTTCTCGTGTCGACCCAAGTCTCATAGAGCGGGACATCGTCAAAATCGATGCCTGCTTCTTTGAGCTTTCTCGGCAGAACCTCAGATCCCTCTTTCGCACGCATTAAAAGAACTCTCTCATCCCCGTTCAGCGTCGGAATCCACTCTCTCGCGAGATCCGTTCCAGAGAAATTCTCCGGAACAAAGTCGCAGCGGAATCCATGCTCTTTGAGCGCCGACTCGGTCTTTCTTCCGATTGCCGCAAATTTCAAATGCATCAGACAGCGCAGATCGCGGTCTGCACGGCGCATCGCCTCAAAAAAGAGGTCGACACCGTTACTGCTCGTAAATACAAGCCACTGATAGCTTCCCATATTGTCGAGCGCCCGGCGAACCTGTGCATTGTCGAGAAGACGGCTCTCAATCAGGCTGACGGCGATTGTCTCTGCTCCAAGCGGGCGAAGCTCGTCCTCAAGCTCCTGTGAGATATAGCGCGTTCCGGTCACAAGCACACGCTTTCCGGAAAGCGGACGACCAGATCCGAACCACGAAAGCTTTTTCTCAAGACCAACGACCGGTCCGACAACCGTGATCGCTGGCGTCTGGATTCCACAGCGCTCTGCCTCCTCTGCAATGTGGGCGAGATCAGAAAATGCTACTTTCTGATTTGCCGTTGTTCCGTTCTGGATAACCGCAGACGGCGTGTCTGCCGGCTTTCCGCCCTCAATCAGACGACGGGAAATCTCACCGAGATGGCGCAGTCCCATCAGGAAGACGAGCGTTCCCTCCTCTTTCGCCAAAACCTCATAATTTAAGGATTCCTGCGCCTTTCCTACACCCTCATGACCGGTAATCACATGGAAGGAAGAAGCGAGCTTGCGGTGCGTCACCGGAATTCCGGCATAGGCGGGCACGCTGTACGAAGAGGAGATTCCCGGAACGATCTCAAACGGAATTCCATGTCTCGTCAGCTCAAGTGCCTCCTCTCCACCGCGTCCAAAGATATACGGATCTCCACCTTTCAGACGAACGACTGACTTGCCGGTCATCGCGAGCTGTACGAGGAGCTGGCTGATCTCCTCCTGCTTCATCGAGTGCTGACCGGAGCGTTTTCCCGCATAGATCAGTTCTGCGTCAAGGCGGGCTTCATTGAGAATCGATCCCGAGATCAGGTTGTCATAGACAATCACGTCAGCATTGCGGACACACTCAAGCCCCTTTCTCGTGAAAAGTCCCGCATCTCCCGGGCCTGCGCCGACGAGATAGACCGGACGGAAACGCACCTGAATCGCAAGACTGTCCGCGAGCTTTTCTGCAATCTCGAGTCCACACTCAAGACCCTCCGCACTCGTCGCAATTTCCGGAAGCTCCACTCCACCTCTGCGGAATACCGGATGCACACCGTCTCGCGCATACATAACCGTCATCACAAGCTTGTCGTCCTCTTTCCGGCAGTACGCTCCACACGGCGCATTACAGCTTCCGCCGAGAATCGTCAGAAACTCTCGCTCTGCGCGAAGCTGTATTGCTGCCTCCGGTGAGTGGATCGCCTGCATGATCTCACCAAGTTCTCCATCGCGGATCTCAAGTGCCAGAATTCCCTGCCCCGCAGCCGGAATAAAGAGTTCCTTGTCGAGATATTCCAGATGCAGATCTTCCGGATTCTGAAGCTCAAGTCGCTCAAGTCCGGCAGCCGCAAGAAGAATTCCGTCGTACTCCCCGTTTCTGAGTTTTTCAAGACGGGTCTGCACATTTCCGCGGAGCATCTTTGTAAAGACCTGTGGATTCAGACTGCGAATCTCAATCTGACGGCGCAGACTGCTTGTTCCGATCACACTTCCGGCCGGAAGTTCTCTCGCTGGGATTCCACTTCTCGTCACAAGCACATCCGATGCCTCCGCGCGCGTAAGCACAGCGCCCATCGCAAGTCCCTTAGGAAATTCCATCGGCATGTCCTTTGCGGAGTGCACAGCAAGATCGATCTCATTTCTCAGCAGTGCCTCCTCCAGCTCTTTTGTGAACACACCCTTTCCTCCAAAGCTCGTCAGCGAACGATCGAGAATCTTGTCTCCCTTTGTGCTCATCGGAATGACTTCAATTTCCAGATCCGGAAAACATTCTTCCAGTTTTTGCTTTACCATCTCCGTCTGTACCATCGCCAGACGGCTTTTTCTCGTCCCAATACGAAGTTTCATACGCTTACCTATCCTCTCATTCCCGTAATTTTTCAGGCAGACTTCAAGTTCACACCTGCAACACCCAACTTCTCCAAATCACATTTTTATCTCTAATGTCCGAATATCGGACATTTAAATAAGTTTTTCTCTGTGAAAACGAAAAACGCTACTCCAGTCTGCACTGCCGGTTCCCCCGGGCTGACGGACAACAGTAGCGTTCTCGTTTCTCGTTTTTTACTTTATCGTTTTTCGATTTTTCTTCTGTGCGATTTACTCCAACAGCCCAAGATGCTCCATCGCATACCAGATTCCGTCCTGCTCAACCGTCTTCGTGCAGAAGCTCGCATACGGCTCAAGCTGTGGACTATGCTTGCCCATCATGATCGCATTTGGAACATGCTCAAACATCGAAAGATCATTCGTGCTGTCTCCAAACACATAGGCGTCCTCAAGCGTCAGACCATAGGCTTCGAGAATCCGGTCAATCGCATTGGCCTTGGAGTGACCTGCCGGCACACACTCATAAAATCCATTTCCGCGATCAATCACATCGATGTCCAGACCGAGTTTTCGGAAAAATCCTGCCCGATCACTCTTCTCATCCGCAAGCACACAGAATTTCTCCACATCCCCGCAGGACTCACCCCAGTTCATCGAGCGAAGTGCAAAGTGAATACTCTCGCGAATCCGTCGTCCCTCCGCAAAACGAGAGTCCGGACTCGGCACATAACAGCCTTCCTTGCCCTCCATGAGTCCATCCATATCGGCATCCTCAATCGCCTGACAGATCATCCGGCGCTGTTCCTCCGGCATGACTCGGTGATATAAAGGCTTCCCATCAACCTCAATATAGGTTCCGCATCCGCACAGCCATCCGTCCGGCTCGACCATCTGCATGATCTTTCCAAGCTCGCTGTAAGAGCGCCCGGTATTGACAAATACCAGATTTCCGCATGCGCGGGTGCGCCGGAGTGCTTCTTTTGCGCTCTCCGGCACCTCCCTCGTCACCTCGCTCATCAATGTTCCATCAATATCAAAAAACAGTGCTTTTCTACTCATTCTTTCCTTACATTTACTTTCTTTTTTCACTGCCTACGTGTTGCTATTATTTCTTTTTTGCGATTGTTTAATAGTTATCATAGCTATTTTTGCACTTTATTTTACAACTGCATTGTCCTTGATGAAATCAATTACCTTGTACATCATTGCAGTCTGGTTCACTGCCTCTTCGCCATAGCTCTGCTCAAGGGTTGCAACATCCATACCGTACTGGTTTGCGACTGCCTCCTTATCGGCATCCTCTACCTGAAGACCCTCTTTCTCTGCAATCGCCTCAGCCATCAACTGCTGTTTGATTGCATTCTCAGCAGATGTTCTGAGCTGAGCCTTGAAGTCATCCTCAGTCATGCCATACAGGCTTGCATAGCTCTCTAAAGTCATGCCGTAAGCCTGCATCATGCTCTCATAATAGTTGAGCTGGTTGTTGTACTGCTGATCCACAGCTGCCTCATTCAGATCAAACTCACAGTCATTCAGAGCTGCCATGAACGCATCTTCCTCAACCTGCTGATCTGCTTCCTTCTCCTTCTGCTCCTGAAGCTCTGCAAGGTTGTCTGCACGGAACTCATCTACGGTCTTGAAATCGGATACTCTCTGAACGAAATTATCATCGAGAACTGCATCCTTCTTCTCCTCGATTGCATTCACAGTCACATCAAATACAACTGCCTGACCAGCCAGATCGCTGTTGCCATAATTCTCCGGGAACGTCAGATTCAGGCTGAGCTCCTGACCAACAGATGCGCCAACCAGACCATCCTCAAAGCCGTCGATAAACGTACCGGAACCAAGCTCCAGCTTGTATCCCTGAGCCGTACCGCCATCAAATGCAACTCCGTCCTTCATTCCCACATAGTCGATGTCAACGGTATCGCCGTTTTGTGCCGGACGATCGGTGATCTCCACATACTCCGGATTTGCATCGAGGATACTCTGAATCTTCTGATCCACTTCCTCATCCGTAACTTCGGTGGACTCACGCTTTACTTCCACGCCCTTATAGTTTCCGAGCTTTGTCACCTCGCCCTTGTCCGTGATCTCTGCCTCGGTCTCAGTAGAAGCACTGCTGTCAGACTCCGTCGCCGTCTTCTCTTTTGCCGTATCATCTTTTTTGGAACAGCCCGCTGCCAGCATTGCAACTGCCAGACCGCAAAGCACCAGTTTTACATGTTTTCTCATGATTATTCTGCCCTTTTCTTTGTCAAAAAAATTACACAGTCAAATATGTGCCCCTCAAGTATAGCATATCCGCCAGAATTTAAAAAGCGATTTGCCGGAATTCATAAATTATTCAGATTCGGGAAAATCCACCTGCTCTCCCTCTGCACACATCACCATGCAACGTTTTTTATAAAAAGAAATCCCGTAACAGCAGATCTGGTCATAATCATCCTGAAAGTCTTTCGCATACATCCGATCGGAAATCTGACGGATCGCCCTCTTGCAATCCTCCGTCATATCCTGCAACGTCTTGGAATATTTTGCTTCAAAAATTGCGACACGACCATTCACCGAGTCATACACAACCACATCGCTTCGACCTTCTCCATGCTCCTTGTTTGATTCCACCTCGTATCCCGCTCCCGCAAAAATTCCTGCCAGAAATGCGTGATAAAAGTCCTCCTTATAATCATGATAACTGATCGTCTTGCGAAGCAATTTGCTCATTTCCTGTGTAAGAACCTTGTCATCCTCGCTCCACACTGCATGAAACAGATTTCCCCGATCCCAGCTTTTTGCATTGTCGTCAAACCACTTCATCACCGTGGTTTCAAAAATCTCCCGGATCTCCTTATTTGGAATTTTCAGTTCAAATATTTCATTAGACAGCCCACTTCTATCTTTCATCTTTCTGACTTTTGTTAGATATCCGGTCAGATACAGCACACTCCACAGATTCTCCTCGGAAGAATGGAGATAATCATATGTCAGATTTTCATCTACACGTTGAAGAATCGATCCACCCGCCAACAGAGTCTCCATCTTTTTTGTAATACTGCTTCCCGCATAGTCAATAAAAGAGCGAATAATCGCATTATCACTTGTATTTCTCCAGTAACTTGCCGGTTGCATATTTGAATTTTTCTGAATATCAAACAGATAATTCATCACATCCCAGGGACAATATACATCAAAATCTCCAAAATGATATCCGTCATACCATTCTTTGATACAATCTCGTTTTTCCACTGCATCCGCATCGCTTAAAATCTGCGCGACTTCCTCTTGCGTAAAGCCAAAATATTCATTCAGCTTGGAATCCGTGATCGTATCAGAGACAAAATTATTCGTTCCGGTAAATACACTCTCCTTGGCAATTTTCAGACATCCTGTAATCACCGCAAATCGAAGAGACAGATTATCTTTTAGTGACGTACTCATCATCGTTTTTACGATCTCCATCATTTGCGCGTAATACCCATTACTGCTCGCCTTTGCAATCGGAACATCATATTCATCCAACAGCAAGACAACCTGTTTTTTATAATATCGGTGCATCATCCGCATCAAAAGATTCAACGAACGGCTAATTTGAGTTTCATTTGCATTTCCCGCTTTTATTTGAAGAAAAAGATTTTTATCATCTGGATCAATCTCATCAGAGTCAAGCAGATAAGTATATTCTTTATATAGATTCGCAATCTGCATCTGCATTTGATTATATGCGTTTAAAAAAGTCAATCCATCAATATCTTTCAGAGAAAATAAAATCGTAGGACACTGATTCATCCAGCGCTCACACAACGTTTTATTTTTCGTGATTTCCAAACCATCAAATAATCCACTGCTGTCTTTGCGAATATCAAAAAAATTGGCAAGCATGCTCATTCCCAATGTCTTGCCAAATCTCCGCGGGCGCGTAATCAGCGTCACCTCCGCAGTCTCCCTCTCCAACAACTCCGAAATCAAACCACTTTTATCTACATAGTAATATCCATTTTCACGAATCTTTTCAAAATCAGAAATCCCCACCGGCAGATTCAATTTTTTCAATGCTACCGCTCCTTTCTGCCAACCGTTTAAGATAATTTTTCTACACAAATACTATCTCAGTAATGTTATATTTAGTTGAATCTCTAATCGTATATTTATATTCTTCATTATATGGGATTTTAGATTTTACAGCAAGTTAAATGATTCCAAAGAGGATAACAGATATAAAAAGGAATCCGACACAGACCTTTATGTCGGATTCCTTTTTCGTATATTTTTTGTAGATTTCTTCTATCGTCTTTCTTTTATCGCTTTTCTTAGTATTGCTTCTCTTATCTCTTGCACGATCTTCTTACTTGTAGAATGCTTTAAATGCCTTGTACGTATTATAAATATCCAGCTTTGCTGCCAGCTCAAACGGAGCATGCATCGACACGATCGGCACGCCGAGATCTACTACATCAATGTCGAGATGAGCGATGTACTTTGCGATCGTACCGCCACCACCTGCATCGACTGCGCCGAGCTCGCCGGTCTGCCAGTAAACGCCGTTCTCTTCCATGATGCGGATAACTTTTGCCATCGTCTCTGCGCTTGCATCGTTGGAGGAGGACTTTCCTCTTGCGCCGGTGTACTTCGTCAGTACACAGCCCTTGTTGATGTAGCTTGCGTTGTTTGCCTCAAATACATCGGAGAATGTCGGATCGTAAGCTGCATTGACATCGGAAGACAGGCACAGAGAACGGGTGAAGACATCTCTGACCGGAACTCCTGCCATATCTGCGAGTCTCTCTACATAGTGCTTAAAGTAATCGGAATTCATTCCGGTATTTCCCTCTGAACCGATCTCCTCCTTGTCGGAAAGAATCGTGACGGTCGTGTACTCCGGATCTTTCGCTTCGATCTCTGCCATCAGAGCCGTATATCCGCAGACCTTGTCATCCTGTCCGTAAGCGCCGACAAGGCTTCTGTCAAATCCGACATCGACTGCCTTCTGTGCCGGAACCATCTCGATCTCTGCGCGGAAGAAATCTGCCTCCGTGATGCCATATTTCTCATTCAGAAGTTTGAGAGCGAGCAGTTTTACCGGTTCTTTCACCTTGTCATCCACAAACGGAATCGAGCCGACGATGACATTGAGCTCCTCTCCGCGAAGTCCCTCAGACAGCTTGCGCTCATTCTGCTTTCCTGCCAGATGCGGAAGAAGATCGCTGACGCAGAATACCGGATCGCCCTCTTCCTCACCGATGCAAACCGTCACTTCTTCTCCGTTTTTCTTCACAACAACACCGTGCATCGCAAGCGGAGTCGTTCCCCACTGGTACTTGCGGATTCCGCCGTAATAATGGGTCTTAAAGTAAGCGATATCGCTCTTCTCATAAAGCGGATTCGGCTTTAAGTCGAGACGCGGAGAATCGATATGAGCCACGTTGATGCGGACACCGTCGCTGACCGGACGTTTTCCAAATGTCGTCATCAGAATCGCTTTCTTTCGGTTCACATAGTAAACCTTATCGCCCGGTGCGTAAGATTTCTTCTCATCGAGTTCCTCGTATCCAGCCTCTTTGAGCAGTTTCAGCGCGCCAAGAACGCACTCGCGCTCGGTCTTTCCTGCATTCAAAAATGCCTTGTATCCCTCGCAGAATGCATTTGCCTCCTCATTCTGCTCCGGTGCTTCCTTGCCGATATGCGGGAATTTCCACATCAGTTCCTCCTCGAGCAACTGTCCGGCACTCTTCTCTTTTTCCATCTCTGCCATGATATACACTCCTTTTTTACTCAGTAAATTTATGAATTCAAGTCGACGCTCGCAGAGACTTGGCGCGTAATTCTGGTCAGCTTTGCTGACATCTTCCCATCAGAATTACTGCGCACCCTCGCGGAGCGTATAACTCAGAAGGGGATTGTCCCCCTCCTGAGAAGACTTGTGATACCCCACCTAAAGAGGAGGGGGACATCCACTCTGAGTTATAATTCTTTACTGTCAAGCATCAGCGTAAACGGGCCGTCATTGAGCAGTTCCACCTTCATATCGGCTCCGAACTGTCCATGTTCAACCGTCTGCACATGAGTCTGACAGCGTTTCATGAAATACTCATAAAGGCGGTTTGCCTTTTCTGGATTTCCTGCCTTTACAAAACTCGGGCGGTTGCCCTTTTTGCAGTCCGCATACAGCGTAAACTGGCTGACTACAAGAATCTCCCCGCTGACATCAGCGAGTGAGAGATTCGTTTTTCCATTTTCATCTTCAAAAATTCTCAGATAGCAGATCTTGTCTGCCATCTTATCTGCGATGGCTTCGTCATCTTCCTCTGCGACGCCAAGCAAGATCAGAAATCCCTTTCCGATCTCTCCGATTGTCTGACCATCCACTTTTACACTGGCATGGGTCACACGCTGTACCACTGTACGCATCTTTTGTTCTCTTTTCTTTTTTCTCTATTGTTATTTATCGTTCTGTTTTTTATTTCATTTGTTTTCATTTGCTGATAATTCTTTGCCTACCGGAACACCATCCGCAGATACTCAAAGAGTGTCTCTGTCGCTTCTTCCCGGTAAACAATCTCCCTTGCAAGAACCGGGCGGTCTGTGATGATTCCATCCACGCCGAGCATCATCAATCTCTCCATCTCGCTCTTGTTGTTGACCGTCCACGCAAAAACGCCCTTGCCCTGTGCATGAACATTTTCCACGAGATGCCGATCAACAAAACTGCTTCGCAAACTGATGAAATCAAGGGCATCGCTCGAATAGAAATTGCCGTATGCCGCCGAGATGATATATCCCGTCACAATCTGGGGATCAATCTCCTTGACCGCCTTCAAATAACTCAGACTTGTCGAGGTGACCACACACTGCTCTTCCATTCCCGCACTCTTAATCAGATTTACAACGCGGGCGGGAAGATCGCTGTCTGCCCCCACATTTTTGATTTCAATGTTCAGGTGCATTTTTCCATGGCAGGCCTCAAGCACTTCCTCAAGTGATGGAATCTGCTCCCCCGCATAGGAATCCGAAAACCACGAGCCGACATCCAGTTTCTGAATCTGCTCCCAGGTCATCGAACTGATCGGGCGATTGACTCCCGCCACACGCTTCAGGCTTGCATCGTGACCGAGAACAACCACTCCATCCGAAGTGAGCTGAACATCGATCTCCGCGCTGTCCGCCATCTCTTCCATTGCCATCTGAATCGCTGACATCGTATTTTCCGGAGCATTTTTGGAACTTCCGCGGTGCGCCGTGATCTCCACCTGAGTCAGCAGTCGATCGGTCACGGTCGGACCCGTCCGCACCATATCCCAGATCGAAAATACGCCAATCGATGCCAAAATCGCCATCACCATCACAATTCTGCGCCGTTTTGGTGTCCCCCGTGCCGGATAGCGAAAATCCCATCGTTCTTCATGGAGATGCCTCGTCCCGTACTGGTAATAGCAGACCGAAAGCGAGGCATAACAGCCCACAACCGCCAGAATGCTTCCCGCAAAGAGAACCGCCAGCTCAATCCGATCTGCGACGCGCAGAAGGACTGCCATCGCAAGCGTCTGATCCGCATAAAAATTCACAAGAACCGCTGCAATCACAACTCCCACGAGATAGGCGAGAATCGAGACTGCGCAGACGCAGATCTCACACAGAATCATGAGTCCGGCGACAAACCGTTTCCGATGACGGGTCAGAACATGACTCCGGTGCAGGCTGTCCGAAAAGGCTTTCTGCTCAATCATACATCCATACGGCACAAACATCGCCGGATAGACCGCCACGATCAGGACAATCAGAAGAACCACAAGAAAAAATGCCACCCACGGCTCGTTCATGATCTCTTTG
The DNA here is from genome assembly GCA_020686985.1 of Brotaphodocola catenula. Classification (GTDB taxonomy): domain Bacteria; phylum Bacillota; class Clostridia; order Lachnospirales; family Lachnospiraceae; genus Brotaphodocola; species Brotaphodocola catenula. Next base: position 17,427 of record JAJEPU010000028.1, on the reverse strand, counting down.
AGCACAAAATTCAACGGTTTTGTGTGCGTCAGAATCCTTAAAACAAAAAAGAGATTCATCAGCACAACCTGAACAGAAGTTATGACTGCCAGTTTCCAGTTTTTCTTCCAGATCTCTGTCGCGGTTTTTTCCATTCCGCCCCATAAAATATGCAAAGGGGTCAGCTTCTGATAATAGGCTGACCCCTGAAATGCAGTAATGAGTCCGGCTATCTCCAGAACAACCAGAAGCATTCCCACCGCCACAATTCCAATCAAAATCAGAATCGTCCACGGACAAAGAAAAAATCCTCCGATATTCCCTGCTGTGAGATAGCTGTATCCGGCTTTCTCAAGGGCCAGACGCACCCCACGGCTGATCAGCCGTAAATAAGCCGGCATCGTCACCATACGGTACAGAAGCTCGAACAAAAGAATATTTTTCCAGTTCTGACAGGCGATCTGCCAGGTGTCTTTTGCCAGTGTCTTCATCTTATGTCTGTTTCTCCTGTGCTGTGTCATACCCTATCCCGCAAACATCCCGCAGTTATCCTGCTTCATTTTTGCAGAAAATATATGAAACTAATATGAGACAGCACAATTTTTACTCCCAACTCTATATCCTTTATTTATCTTTCTGTTCCTGCACATTTTCCAGTCCATCCTGTCCCAGTGCCAAAATGGACTGGTTCAGAGAGAACATCTTCGCATCAAGCATATCCACCATGTCGGCGCATGCTTTCAGCTCCGCCTCGAGAAAATCAGGAGCATTGCCCTCAAACTTATAATAAATCTTGTGTTCCAGACTTGCCCAGAAATCCATTGCGACTGTGCGAATCTGGATCTCCACCTTCGTCTCCACCGGTCCCTCCGTCAGATAAATCGGAATCGTCACAACCATATGATAACTCTTGTATCCGTTCGGTTTGGGCTGTTTGATGTAATCCTTCACATAGAGAACAGTCACATCCTTCTGTCTCGCAATCATGTCCGCAATCTTATAAATATCCTGAGTGAACGAACAGATAATCCGGATTCCGGCGATGTCACTGAGTTTTTCCACCATATTTTCAATCGTGACCTCGTGACCATCGCCTTTCAGTTTTTTGACAATACTCTCCGGCGTTTTCAGGCGCGACTTGATATGTTCGATCGGAGTGTGCCCGTAAATATGGACAAACTCTCCATTCAAAATCTCTATCTTTGTGTTGATCGCCTTGAGCGCCGAATCATACAGAAACATTACCGAGTTCCACTGGTCCAACTGGCTGTATGCATCGGGGATATTCATCTTACCTATCCCTCCTTCTTTTTTCTAAATGCATGATTTTTGCATTTGCTTTCTTTTTGTACATAAGAGCCTGCCGGACCGGAATCCCAGAGTGCAGATGATCCTATCAGGTGAATTCAGCTGCACTCTAAAGTTTCAGGCCTTTCAGCAGTGCGCCAAGACCGGTTGTTGCCTCACCGTTCTCCTTGTAATCATAGGTATTGGTCTCTTCTGCCACTTCCACATCCTCATCGAGAGCCTTGATGCTTAAGCTGATCTTGCCATCCTTGAGTGCGATGATCTTTGCCTTTACCTTCTCGCCTTCCTTGAGAACAGCAGCCGGACTCTTCACTCTCTGCTTGCTGATCTGGGAAACGTGAATCAGTCCGCTCAGTCCGTTGTCCAGATTTACGAATGCGCCGTAATCTTTCAGAGAATCTACGGTTCCCTCTACAATCTCGCCAACCTGAATGCCTGCCATCTTCTCTGCGCGCTCAGCTGCCTCTTTTTCTCTCATGACAGCTCTTGCGGAGAGAACGAGTCTCTTCTTCTCCGGGTCAACAGTGATCGGAACAACATCGAGATGCTGACCGACACAGTCTTCCAATTTCTCTACATAATGAGTAGAAACCTGAGATGCCGGGATGAATCCCTGTACATCATTGATATAAGCAACCAGTCCGCCTTTGACAGCTTCCTTTACCTTCACGGTGGTTACAGTCTTGTCTTCCATCATCTGAGCCAGCTCTGCCCACTTTTCTGCATCCGGACCATCCTGTTCCTCATAACGACTATTCCGACGCTGATCAAACTCTTTATAGGATGCCTCCAGCTCGCTGGCGTAATCCTCCATCGTCTCTTTTACTTCTTCGCTCATAAGTCAAGTCCTCCTCTTTCCTCGCCGATTTAAACATCGGCAACTATGTTGTTACTGCTCATATTTGCATGACCAGCAACGAAATTTGCCGTGGCTTCGCATTTGAATACGGCAAATTCCCGCGACCATTTCGTTCTTGTACAGCACTTTCGGTTCCAAAAGTACCTACTTACATACAGTAACACTATGTTGACTTTACCACATTTTTGCCCTTTTTTCCATAGTTTTATGTGTAAAAATATGCTATAATGAACGAATGGGAAAACATACATAAATGTAAAACATTTGCATAACATTTCGCCAAATGAAACAAACTAAAATACAATGAGGACATTTTTATGAAAGACATCATGGACCTGCACAGCCACACAATCGTCAGTGGTCATGCATACAACACTCTTTACGAGATGGTTCGCTCTGCTTCTGACAAGGGACTCAGTCTCTTGGGTGTCACGGAGCACGCGCCGGGAATTCCGGGAGCCTGCCATCCATTTTATTTTATCAACTTTAAGGTCGTTCCGAGAGAACTTTACGGCGTTCGCCTGATGCTCGGATGCGAGTTAAATATCATTGATTATCTCGGAAGTGTCGACCTGGAACCGCGCTTCTTAAGAGGCCTCGACTTCGGTATCGCCAGCATTCACGATCCATGCTTCACAAGCGGAACCGTGGCTCAGAATACCTCTGCCTACCTCGGAGCGATGAAACATCCGTCTGTTCAGATTATCGGTCATCCGGACGATGGCCGTTTCCCGGTTGATTACGAGACTCTTGTCTGCGCCGCAAAGGAGGAGCATGTGCTTTTGGAGGTCAATTCCAGCTCCCTGCACCCGCAGAGCAACCGAAAAAATGCGCATGAAAACTATCTGACGATGTTGGAGCTCTGCAAAAAGCACAAGACGTCGATCGTCCTTGACAGCGATGCGCACTGCGAGGCAGATGTCGGCAACCACAGCCGTGCTTACGATCTCTTAAAGGAAGTCGATTTCCCGGAGGAACTTGTCGTGAACACCTCTCTCGAGAAGGCTGCCTCCTACATTCCATGTCTCGCAAAAATGCTGACTGCAGGAGGTCCGGCAAATGATTAATTTCCTGAATCTGGAATATTTTCTTGTGGCTTCTGAGGAGCTGAATTTTACAAAGGCCGCCAAACGGCTCTTCATCTCCCAGCAGTCCCTGAGCAATCACATTTCCAATATGGAAAAAGAATTTGATGTGGTTCTCTTCAACCGCACTACCCCATTGACTCTGACTTATGCCGGTCACGCACTCCAGGCAAAGGCTCGCCAGCTTCTTGAATTGCGCGATGAGACCTACCGCGAACTCTCCGATATTAAGGATTTCTCTGTCGGTCAGCTGACAATCGGTCTCTCCCACACCCGCGGTCGTGTGATTCTCCCGGAGATTCTTCCTGTATACAAGGAGCGATTTCCGAATATTGAACTGCGACTCGAGGAGGGCAATTCCTCTGAACTTGCGGATGATCTTCTGCACGGCAACATCGACCTGCTGATCGATATGCTCCCGATCAAAGTGGAGAATGTCGAGACTGTTCCGATCTGCGAGGAAGAGATTCTTCTCGCCGTTCCCGATGCTGTTCTCGAAAAAGCATTTCCGGGACAGCTTCAGGAAATCAAAGAACAGCTCTCCAAGCACATTGACTTGAAACTCTTGAGTCGCTGTCCGTTCCTCTTAATCAACAAGGGAAACCGCGTGCGCACCCTTGCAGATGAGATGTTTGAGGAGGCAGAGGTCTCCCCGAATATTGTCCTTGAGACGGAAAACATCGAGACCGTTCTCGCGCTTGCGTTCAAGGGAATGGGAATCACCTTCTACCCTAAGATGTTTATCTCGAGCTACAGGGAACTGTCCTCGAACGCAGAAAACGGAATGCCCGTGAATTTTTATTCCCTCGATTACCCGAAGGCGCACGGTGTTCTCGCAATCGGCTACCACAAAGGGCATTATATGTCTCAGGCAACAAAAGAATTCATCCAAATTGCAAAAGAGACGATTTAACACAATTATTTTCTGACAGAATTTTATCCACTTCTTGACTTTCTTTTCTCTTTCTTTTATGATTATATCAAATATAGGAATCGTTATTATTTTTATCTTTATACAACAACAGCGACAACTCAATGAAACTTGACAACTAAATATGATTCCGCTTAGAGGGAAGGCTTCCCTCTGGGCGACATTCAAACCTCATAAAAGAAAGGGAGTTTTTTATGAAAGTACTGAAATATAGCCGTCAGCGCGAGTCCATCAAGGCCTGTTTGATGGGAAGAAAGGATCACCCCACAGCAGATGCCGTTTATTCCAGCATCCGTGAGGAATTCCCGAATATCAGTCTCGGAACCGTTTACCGCAACTTGAATCTCTTAGTGGAGCTCGGAGAGATCCAGAAGCTCACCTGTGGAGACGGAAAGGATCATTTCGATGCCGACACCTCTCCTCACTACCATTTTGTCTGCTACTCCTGCGGAGCCGTCCAGGACCTTGCGATGTCTCCGCTCTCCAACTTAAATGACATGGCAAATGCAGTTACAGACGGAAAGATTGACAGCCACACCGTATATTTTTACGGAACCTGCGGAGTCTGTTTAAAGCAGAATCTGCACTAAGAATGCACTAAGAAATTTGCTTATTGGCGCAATCATTTTGCAATCAAATAATTCGCAAAATTATTTGATTTTTTTCTCAAATAGGCTTGACATTCTCAATAAGATATGGTATCTTAATATCAGTAATCATTACTGTTTTTGATTTAAGAACTTGAAGAAACTTAAAGATCTGAATTTCCAATTTATTGACGAAATCATCATCTTCCAAAGTTCAGGATTCCAAACCTTTTGCGGAACAACAGAATGATTGCAGCAAAGACTTCATTCACATTTAATGATAGTAAGAGTCACAAAGTCACAAGAGTCAGTTAAAACGAATCAATAAAATTTATTTTTATAGAAAAGGAGAATTGGGTTATGAAGAAATGGGTTTGTACGGTATGTGGTTATGTATACGAAGGCGAGAATGCACCGGAGTTCTGCCCGGTATGTAAGGCTCCTGCTTCCAAGTTCAAAGAGCAGAGCGGTGAGAAGACCTGGGCTGCTGAGCATGTAGTTGGCGTTGCTCAGGGTGTGAGCGAAGATATCCTGAAGGATCTGAGAGCAAACTTCGAGGGTGAGTGCTCTGAGGTTGGTATGTATCTGGCAATGGCAAGAGTTGCTCACAGAGAGGGCTATCCGGAGATCGGTCTGTACTATGAGAAGGCTGCATATGAGGAAGCTGAGCACGCTGCTAAGTTTGCAGAGCTGTTAGGCGAGGTTGTTACCGACAGCACCAAGAAGAACCTTCAGATGCGTGTTGACGCTGAGAACGGCGCAACCGAGGGTAAGGTAGATCTGGCTAAGCGCGCCAAGGCTGCAAATCTCGATGCAATCCATGACACCGTTCATGAGATGGCTCGTGACGAGGCTAGACACGGCAAGGCATTCGAGGGTCTGTTAAAGAGATACTTCGGCTAATTCCGATTTCGGATTATTCTGAATTATTCCTGACTTCATCCTCATTGAAACGATTTTTGCGGAGTCGTTTCAGTGAGGATGAATAAAAAAGCAACCATCTACTCCTGCGCCGAGTGCGCATCTTCGTTCCACTGCGGTCGGTGCATAACAAGCGCTACTGGTGATTTGCACCCTTGCGGGGCATTTATTATTTCATAGGACGCAATTTCCTATGAAATAATAAAAAGGGTTGTCACATCAGCAAATATTTTTGCTGAGTGGCAGCCCTTTTTTGCAGTAGTTTGAAGTGGTGATACAGTCGTGCAGTAGTCAACAAAAAGCAATCTCTCTCAATTTTAGGTGATTCCCAAAATAGCTCAAATGTAGGCTCAGCTGTTTCGTCTATCTGTGCAAACTTACATACAGCCAATTTTGCATTTTCTTTATTTAATGCCCCGTACAACCACTCCAGATATTGTTCTGCATTGTAAACTGGTACAATAATGCTTATCTTTGGAATATGTTTTGTCATCTCATTAGATTCTGCCTTTTCCTTTTTCTGCCTCTGAGCGAATCCGAATCGAGGTATTTAAAATCTCCACCACAGAAACCGGCTTGTCTAAATACGCCTGAATGATTCCGCGCTCTCGCGCCTCAATCAGCTCCTTCGTCACATGATCTGCCATCACAATCTTGATCAGATCCGGTTCCTGTCCCTGAATCGCCATGCAGAAGTCAAGCGCACTCTGCCCCTCTACCTCCTGATCAACAACAAGAAGATCAAACATCTGCTCCTCAAGTTTTTGTCTCGCCTGCATAAATGTCATGCTTCCGCTCAGATCAGCATTTTGACGATCGGCATCTCGCTTCAAAATCTGAAGAACTTTCGCATTGTCGTCAATCACAAGAATCCGAATCTGAGCACTTCCTGATTTTACCTGTCCATCCCCGTTTTTCTGTCCAGACAAATCCATCTCTTCTTTCTGCTCATTGATCGGAAACCAAATATGAAACGTACTTCCCTGCTCCGGCACACTCTCCGCCTGAATATAACCTTTGTGTGAGCCGATAATCTGTTCCACGAGTGCGAGTCCAAGTCCCGTTCCCTTTCCCCCTTTCTTCGTCGTGAAAAATGGATCAAAAATCTGACGAAGCACCTCGTCACTCATTCCACATCCATTATCCGAAATATCTACCTTCACATATCTCTCCCAGGTCTCCGGAATCTCATCTGTCACAACTTTCGTGAGTTCCTCCCGGTCGGCAACCCGCGCAGTTACACGGAGTTTTCCGTCCTCCCGATGCCCGATCGCCTGGATCGCATTGACACAAATATTTAAGATCACCTGATTCATTTGCGTCTCATTGCAGAGAATACAGACCTGTCCAACATTCAGATCTGTCTCAATTGTGACATTGTCCGGACAGACGGAAGTCACCATCTTGAGCGCCCTGCGCAAAACATGGTCGCCACTCGCATTCTTATAAACGGTCTCCATATTTTTACGGCTCAGAGAAGAAATCTGCTGAATGATCTCCTTCGCCTTAACCGATGCCTCATAGATCTCATACGCATTGCTGAAACTCTCCGAGTCCTCCGGCAGATCCATCATCAGAAGATCTGCATATCCCATAATCGGGGTCAACAGGTTGTTGAACTCATGCGCAATTCCTCCGGTCATCGTTCCCATGATCTGAAGACGTTGCTGGTGAGCGATTCTTTCCTCGCTCTGATGCATTTTTTCGAGAATTCCATTGAGTTCCGTCAGATAGGCGATCCGCTCCGAATCCTTCTTGCTCTGCATGAACATCCCTCCGAGTACAATTCCCATCACAATCAGGATTCCAAAGAAAATGACGAAAATCGTGATCAGGCGCACAACTCCGACTGCAACAGGGATGTAGACCTCATCGTAGTCCATAACTGCACTCAGCACGAGAAAATCTTCCCCGATATACATCGGTGAGTACGCACAGATTTTCCGCACACGAGGCTGATTTGGCTCCATCCACCAGTAAGAATAGTAGTCGTCGACGCCCTCCTCTCCCTGGTTCTGTTTGTTTATGAGTTTCTGAAGACTACTCAAATCAAGTCCGGGATAGAGTTTTTCTCTGTCCTGAATCACATCGATTCCCCACTGCTCCCGCTCCGGGTGGAGCAAAATGACTCCCCTGGAATCCTTCAAAAGCACATATCCATTTTTGCCGACGCGAAGTCCCTCCATCATCGTCTCAAAGTACCGCTCTGTGTTGAGAATCAGCGACAGTTTTCCTTTTTCTGGGATCTCTCTCTGAAGAATCAGTTCCATATTGCCATTTGTGAGCTTTGCCTGAATCAGCGTCTGATGGTCATCAATCTGACTCTTTGAGTAAATCGTCTCAATCTCCGACCCGTGAACGCTCTCAATCACATTTCCGTCAAGATCCTCTGCGACTACATCGGCAACTCGCCTCTCATGGGTGTCCACATATTCCTCTAAACAACTCCAATCCGCAACTTCTTTATTCTGCACTCCATTCCTGTCCTCTTTCTGATCCCAGTTTTTCTCTGACAGGATGCATAATCCCTCAAGATCATCTACATAAGAAGCCATGAATTCTTCCATGCTGTCGCAAAGTCCCTGAACCGTCAGAAGTAATTGCTTTTTCTGATTATCGATGATCGAATCCCGGTATTCATTCCAGCTCTGCTTTCCGATCAGGATCACCAGCAAAACTGCAACCACAAATAGAAGCACCGTGATTTTCGGAATATGGTTTTTCTGGAAATTTTTCTCCTGCTTCTTTTCCTCCTGATTTCTCGTCTGTGCATCTCGTTGATTTTTCTCGCTCTGCTTTTTTTCTCTCATTTTTTCTTTTCATTCTTCCTCGCTTTCTCCAATTTTTGTCTTCCTATTGTCTCGCATTTCTTATTCTTTCGTTCTTTTATTCTCTCATTTTTTATTTTCTCGTTTTTTATCTTCCCGTTTTTATTTTCCCGTTTTTTCTCTCACTTTGATTTTTTATTGTATTTGAGTTCACACGCTCCCCATCACTTCATCTTTTTTATCAGTAAAATCCATTCCCGTTTGCACAATGCATAAACCGGAACACAAAATTTTTTGCGTCGGCCCGTTTACCCCATCCTATATTGACTCACTTCTTTGTTAATATTATAATATTTCTTACAAAATGTCCAAACGTTCTCACCAAACTCGTTGCGGTTCACGCATTGCACAAACTGCAACGAATTCCGTGTACAGGAACCAAAACTCCCGCTATTGTCTGCACAACGTGTGAACGGAAACGATCGGAAAATCGGAAACGAAAAGAGGGGATTTTTATGAATGATAAAGTACTGATTGTCGACGATGATCCGGCAATCTGCAAATTGCTTGAAAAAGTCATGCACAGCAACGATCTCGACACCGACGTCGCAGACTGCGGTGTCTCTGCCCTCTCCCTGCTCGCAAGAAACAGCAGCAGCTACGCGCTGGTTCTTCTCGATGTCATGCTCGGAGATATGGAGGGATTTGAGGTCATCAAACAGATGCGCAATCAGGGAATCAAAACTCCTGTTATCATTGTCAGCGGGCGCAGCGAGGACTATGACTCCCTCTACGGTCTCTCGATTGGTGCCGATGACTATATTACAAAGCCATTTCGCCCTCTCGTGCTCGGCGCAAAAGTCAAGGCTCTGATCCGGCGCAACAAAGACCTCATCCTGAACCACTCCGATGTGCTTGAGTGCGGTCCATTTTCCTACCACTCTTCCACGATGCGTTTTTACCGAAACGGAGAGGAACTGACTCTCTCCGCGCGGGAAAGTGCAATCCTTCTGCTCTTCCTGCGCCACCCCAATCAGGTCTTCACAAAAGAAATGATTTACGAGCAGGTCTGGGGGAATTCTGTGATTGTGGATGACAATGCGATTATGGTCTATATCAACCGTCTGCGCAGTAAAATTGAGGACGACAAACAGAAACCCCGCCACATCGTGACTGTGCGCGGACTCGGTTACCGCTTTGTTCCGTAAATTCCGCAATGCACATGCACATTCCGTAACAAGCCACTTGCAAGACAAGGTATCAAGGCGGGTAGGGGAACGAATCGCCTTTTATTCGAGAGCTTCGCGCAGAATCTTTCCGCCCTGAATCACGATCGTCGGCAAAAGTGCAATCAGAAACAGAGCTGTGGTCTGCCTTACATTCAAATCTGCGGTCTCAAACAGCGATTGTAAATTCGGCAAAAACAATACGGCTCCGAGAAGCGCGGTTCCGGCAACCAGCGCAAGCACAGTCCACAGATTGCTGAGAATTCCGATCCGGCACAGCGAATGGCGGCTCCGACAGTTGAATCCGTGAAAAAGGCGGGCAAGTGTCAGCGATGCAAACGCCATCGTGCTCGCCGTCGTCGCATTGTCGTGAATTCCAACCGCATACGCCATCATCGTACTGCACGCGATAAGCCCACCCTGAAACAGAATCTCAAGTGCAAGTTTCCGTGTGACAATGCTCTCCTTCGGATTTCGGGGAGGCAGATCGAGAAGTCCCTCCTCCTGCGCTTCCATTCCAATCGCAATTGCCGGAAGCGAATCCGTCACCAGATTGATGAAAAGCAGGTGAACCGGTTCAAATGGAACAGGGAGAGCAAGGATTGATGTATACAATACACAAAGAATCCCCGCCATGTTTCCCGACAGCAGAAATTCAATCGCATGGCGGATATTCCGGTAGACATTTCTCCCGTTTGCCACTGCCTTCACAATCGTCGCAAAGTTATCGTCAGTCAAAATCATCGACGATGCATCCCGCGACACCTGAGTCCCGCCATTTCCCATCGCAATTCCTATGTCTGCCATTCGAAGCGCAGGCGCATCATTGACTCCATCCCCCGTCATTGCCACGATCTTTCCCCGCTCCTGCCATGCTCTCACAATCCGAATCTTGTGTTCCGGCGACACTCTCGCATAAACCGAGATTCGCTCAAGTTTTCCCATCAGCTCTTCCTCTGTCATCCGATCAAGTTCCGCTCCCGTTACAGTTTGGTCGTTTCGGTTGGGATCTTTAATTCCGACTTTCTCTGCAATCGCCTCCGCCGTGCCTTTGTGATCTCCCGTAATCATAATCGTCCGGATTCCTGCCCGCTTTGCCGTCGCAACCGCCATCTGAGATTCCGCACGCGGAGGATCTAAAAATGCCACCATCCCAAGAAATATCAGATTTTTCTTATCTACCCTGTCCCTACTATCAATTCGCTCTAATTTCTCACCATATCTTAATCCTCTTTCTCGGCTCGCCTCCCTCTCCTTACTCTTGCGAAATGCAAATGCCAGAATGCGAAATCCATTTTTCGCCCAACTTGCTGTCTCCTGTGCAATCTGCCTTCGCCACCCTGCATCCATTGTTCGAACTCCCGTCGGGGTCTGAATCTCCGTGCAGAGTTCAATCACCACCTCCCACGCTCCTTTCACAATCAAAAGTTCCGCTCCATCCGGGCAAGCATGCAGAGTCGTCATCCTCTTTCGCCTCGAATCAAACGGAATCTCATCCACGCGCGGGTATTCCCTCTGCAATTTCTCCACTGCGATTCCTGCCTGCCCCGCATTTTTCAAAAGTGCCTTCTCCATCGGATCACCGATTTCGCCATGACCGTCATTGTTCAGAACAGAAGCTAAAAGAAGCATGCTCTCACTCTCTGCCCCGTTCTTCACACCTCGCCCACCGCTCCAAAATTCTTCCACATGCATCTGGTTGCGCGTCAGCGTCCCCGTCTTATCCGAACAGATCACCGACACACAGCCAAGGCTCTCCACCGCTTTCAAATCCTTGATGATCGCATGCTCTTTCGCCATCTGTTGTGTTCCCATCGCCTGCACAATCGTCACAATCGAGCCGAGTGCCTCCGGAATCGCGGCAACGGCAAGAGCTACAGCAAACATCAACGCCTCGAGAACAGGCATCCTTCGGTACAGACTCAACACAAAGATCAGCGCACAGATAATCAGAATTCCTCCCGCCAGCCGACTCCCGAAACGCTCCATTGAAAGTTCAAGAGGAGTCTCCTTCTCCTGCGTCTCATTCATCATTCCGGCAATCTTTCCAATTTCCGTCTTCATTCCGGTCGCCGTCACAACTGCGATTCCCCGCCCCGCTGTCACAAGCGATCCCGAAAATACCATATTGGTCTGATCCCCGATTCCGATTGATCCATCTTCTTGGTAATCTCCTGAGTGCTCTGCGAGATGATTATAATCTCTAATCTTATCATCTGTGCGGTTGCGCTCGGAAATACCTGCCAAAATAACCTGCTCCTGCTTACAGGCACTCTCCGCCTCACCGGTCAATGCACTCTCATTCACCCGAAGACCATGCGACTCCAAAACCCGACCGTCTGCTGAGACCAAATCTCCCGCAGACAAGATCAGCAGATCCCCCGGAACAATGGCACGCGATGGAATTTCGATGACAGTTCCGTCCCGCAGAACATGGGCAGACGGTACAGACATCGCTCTGAGACTCTCCAAAGACTTTCTCGCCTTTTCATGCTGAACCGTTCCCAGGACTGCATTCAAAATCAACACTGCCCCGATCACTGCCGTACTCTCAAAATCTCCTGACAGTGCAGAAATTATCCCCGCACCAAGAAGAATCCATACAAGCAGATCCGCAAACTGTTCCGCAAAAACCTGCCAGACTTTCTTCTCTCTCTGCCCGCTCAGGCAGTTTTCACCAATCTGTACAAGGCGCTTTTCCGCCTGTTTTTTGCTCAGTCCATGCTCCGATACCTGAAATTGTCTGCACACTTCCTTCCCCGAATACCGATACCATTCACCCATCCTGCCACGCCATCCCTTTCCTTTTCGGTTCAGACTCTTACATCATATGACGCAAAAAAAGCCTGCATGCGGAATCCTATTAGACTCTCGCATCAGACTTTTTCCCAAAATAAAATATAAAGAATAAAATTTTCGATAATCAGTTAATCACTTTTGTCCCCCTATCTATACGATAACAAATGGAGGGACATCTGCGCTGTCTTGGCTTATGCCAACGTATATTCCAGCATCTCATAATGAAGACGGCTTCCCTCCATAATCCCATCCGGAAGCAGGGCGCGCGCCACCAGCTTGAGTTCTTCCTCCTGTGCATCCGTTCTTCTCAAATGCGCATAATCTCCATCTATCTGTTCTACTACATATTCGCGTGGTTCCATCGTTCTTTTTCCTCTCCTCCATCATTCTTTCTTTTCCGGCGTCATCAGTCCCCACTTGCCCTCATAGACAAAGTGGTAGAGGCGCACAAGTTCCTGATATGCTGAGGTATTCTCAAGCTCTTTCAAGCCTTCCAAAATCCCTTCAAGATACCAGCGATGACACTCCGGTCTCGTCTCATGAAAGCGCTGCCAGATGTTCTCACCCTCCACCATATAATCACGGGCAGTCGAACGCATATTACTCAACTTGTCCCCTAGCGTAAGAATCTTTGTCTCTAACGATGCCGTCTTCAAACGCTCAATCGTCGCTCCCTTTCGCTCTTTCCAGGTCAATTCCTTGTTCTCACTCTCTGATTCTACCAAACTTCTCACTCTCGGTCCAAAAGCCTCCTCCAGTTCTTCAGGAGTCACTTCTGTATCTTCCAGCACATCATGCAGATATGCCGCTGAGATCACTTCCTCATCCGTCGTCAAAAGCGCTACAATCAGCGCTACCTCCATCGGATGATAGATGTAAGGAACTTTGCTTCCTTTTCTCATCACACCCTCATGTGCCTCTGTCGCAAATTCCGCTGCTCTCTCGATCATCGTACTTCCTTTCACACCGGTCAGCCCGCCCTGACACGCCCCCGTTTTCTTTTATGAATGATAATTTTAATTTTTTCTTTTGCGCTCATTATATCATACCTGATTGTGACTGAAAAGAATGATTGTAAGAAAATCTTTTCTTGTAAAAGCCCTGTTTTTCTGTTATGCTTATGTGCAGAAATCAAGGCATCAGCCTGGAAATAAGGAGTGTTCTATGGGATCATATCAGAATCAATCCAGTCGGCAGTCCAGCCATACCCGGAGAAGATCCGATGGGTTTCGGCATGTACTGCTTTTTTATGTCCTTCCGTTTCTGATTTTTAACGGAATTCTTTTTTACTGTGTGACGACTTCCCCAAAACTTACGATTGAAGTCGCAGACACACAGGACTATCTGACTACTCAGGTTCGGGTTCAGGTTACCTCCCTGTTCCCAGTAAAATCTCTTGAGGTAACGCTCGATGGAACTCCGCTTGAGATGACTCAGGAATCCAAGCGTTCCTATGTCGTGACCGTCAACAAAAATGGTTCTGTGGAGGCTGACATCACAAATATCAACGGAATGTTCGGACAGTTTTTCGACCATGTCAACGTTCTCGACGATGTTCCGCCGACCTTCGACTCTCCGAAGTTCGACAAAGACATTCTGACCCTGAATGTCAACGACAGCCAGTCCGGAGTCAACTTTGACTCGATCAAGGCTGTAAACGCTGACGGACAGTCGATTGAACCGCTTGTCTTTGACCGTTCCTCCGGCATCATCTCCTACAAGGTGGGAAGCAATGGAATTCAGATCACCGCTCTGGACAAGGCAGGAAATGAAGTTCAGCGCAGTTATATGATTCACAAAAGCGGAATGGCAGAATCTTTGGAGTCCTCAGATGGCCCGCTTCACCAGATCGGTGAAGGCGAGACTGAGACGATTCTTCCCGGAGGGACCGATCAGAATGACGCTGTGATCTCTGATTCAGACAAGACAGAGTCTACAACATCCATCAGTGAACGTTCTATCACCGACACAGATAAAACAACGACGGAATCTTCGAGCGAGGAAGAATCCGAGGATGGACTTGTTCTTGATCTCCAGTAAGATTAAGATTAAAATCCTTTCCCGTTGGGATGATTTCAACGAATAAAAAAAGCTGTCTATTTTGGTTTCGCAAGGGAACCGAAACGGACAGCTTTTTCTTTGCTCATTTTATTTTATCTATTTTGATTTCCTTATTTTGTTTTGGGCATTATTTTTATACAGTGTTTTTCACTTGATGCTCACATTTTCTCTAAATCTTTTTCCGGCTCATCTTCCTGCTTATCCTCCGGCACACGGCTGTACTGCTCCGCCATCTGTCTGCACCGCTCAAGAATCTCCTCCGTCAGATCTCCCGTCTTCATTCTCCAACGCCAGTTCTTTCCGAGTGTGGACGGCTCATTGATTCTCGCACGGTTTCCAAGTCCGAGATAATCCTGAACCGGAATCACGGCAAGGCGAGCTGTACTTGCGAGCGCAAGGCGAATGTAATCCCAGTGGATCTCCCCCTGAGGAGTCCGCTCATTTCCGAGATAATTTACCGCAAATTTTTTCGTCTCCGGGCTCAGCTCATGATACCAGCCCTGAAGCGTCATGTTGTCATGCGTTCCTGTATACACCACACAGTTCTTCTCATAGTGATGTGGCAGGTACTGATTTCCCGGACCTCCGTCGAAGGCAAATTCCAGAACCTTCATTCCCGGAAATCCCGTCTTTTCCACAAGTTTAAATACCGATGGAGTCAAAAATCCAAGATCCTCGGCAATGATATCAAGAGTTCCAAAACGTTCTTTCATCTTCTTGAAAAGGTTATATCCCGGGCCGTCCTCCCAGTGACCAAACTCTGCGGTCTTTGATCCCGCCGGAATCGAATAATAGGCATCAAATCCACGGAAATGGTCGACACGAACGACATCATAAAGTTCAAAACTGTACTCCATGCGATCCATCCACCAGGAATATCCCGTCTTTTTATGATAATCCCACCGATAGAGCGGATTGCCCCAAAGCTGTCCGGTTGCAGAAAAAGCATCCGGCGGGCATCCTGCAACCGCGGTCGGGCGACAGTCCTCATCGAACTGGAAAAGCTCCGGATGCGCCCAGCTGTCTGCGCTGTCCGATGCCACATAGATCGGAATATCTCCGATGATGCGGATTCCACGCTCATTTGCATAAGTCTTGAGTGCCTTCCACTGCTTCTCAAAAATCATCTGCTGGAACTCATAGAATGCAATCTCTTCTCCCAGCTCTTTCTTATAATGCTTGAGCGCATCATCCTCGCGGGTACGAATATCCTTGTCCCACTCGCTGAAGCTCTTTCCTCCGAACTGATTCTTCAGCGCCATATAGAAACAGTAATCTCTCGTCTCTGCACGGAGTTGTTTCTTTAAGTACTTCCGGATTTCTTTCTCATCCAGCCCTGCCTTCTTCTGCTGTTCCTCCCAGCGCAAAAACGCTTTCTTCAGAAGCGGGAATCGATTCTCGTAAATCTTTCCATAATCGATATCGCGGTCATCACTTCCGAAGTCTGCCATCTGGCATTCCTCTTCGGTCAGCAGACCAGCTTCAATCAACTGCTCTAAGTCAATAAAGTATGGATTTCCTGCGAACGCACCAAATGCCTGATACGGAGAATCCCCATAGCCCGTCGGTCCCAACGGCAAGATCTGCCAGTACTGCTGTCCCACCTTCACAAGTTTATCGACAAACTCATAGGCTTCTTTTGAAAATGCTCCGATTCCATACTTTGACGGAAGGCTCGCTACCGGAAGTAGCATGCCACATCCTCTCTTTTCCATACACGTTCCTCTTTTCTCCCCAAGGCAATCTCAACAATCACCTGGTTTCTATTATTTGTTATTCGATTACTTTCTTTTCCACCGCCGGATTTCCTGCAATGACCGTATTCTCACGGTATTTACCCTTTACAACACTGCCAGCTCCAACAACACAATTATCCCCTATCACACTATCTTTTAATATTGTAACATTAGCTCCAATCCAAACATTTTTCCCAATCGTGATTGATCCGACTTTGAAATTGCCCTTTCTGTCGCTTGACCTATAATCGTGATCATGATCAAATATTGCACAATTAGGTCCAATGTTTGTATCGTCTCCAATAGAAATCTTGCCACGGCAGGTTAATGTACAATTATTATTAAATGAGACATTCTTGCCTATATTTAAGGCACTGCCCTTTCTGAGTCTTAAACTGCATCTATGTTTCAAAATCAGTCCTTCAATCTTGTACTGAGCACCATTTTCACATTCAATCTGTGAAGAAAGAGGTAACGCTCTATTTTGGAATTTACAGTAATTTCCATGTTTATTCAAGCCATGTTTTACCCACTCTATATAAATATATTGTGGAAGTCGACTTATTTTCATTATATTTTATAGCCTCCTCACATGATTTTTTCGGGAGTAAATATTTTAGATTGATTATATCTTATTCACCACTCTTATTGCAACAATATTATAGTTTTGAGCGAAGTAAAAAGATTGTGAATTCTCTTAAATCCGGATATAATATAAGCTATTAAATTTAAAAGGAGCTTTTTATACAAATGAGTCCAATCAATCCATTAAAACTTCTTCAGTTAAAATCTGCCTGGGAACGTTTTAAATCCAATCATCCACGTTTCCCGCTCTTTCTCTCCGCAGTCAGCAAACGTGGAATCAAAGAGGGAACCGTGATCGAATTCAAGGTGACAACACCTGAGGGCGAAGAACTCGTCTCCAACATCAAGATCAAGCAGAGCGACATCGCACTCTTTCATGAGATCACAAATATGTTCCGGTGAATCTTTCGATCATACGAACAGGCACAGATTCCATCATCCAAAATTCTAAAAGGTTCTAAAAAAGCCCAAAAAGGGGCTGTCGCATTAGCAAATATTTTTGCTGGGCGGTAGCCCTGCTTTATGTCAAAATGGGATCGAAATCGGTTGTGATTTCAATCCCATCCCTTATAAACACAGTCC
>JAJEPU010000027.1 GCA_020686985.1 Brotaphodocola catenula | reverse complement strand
TTATGGCTGCATGGATCATTTTTTTGATTCGTGGTGCAATTTTCAGGTTAGAGATTGCTCCGTGAATAATTCAGGATTAGTTGGCGGAAAAAATGAAGCAGCAAAAGCTGCTATGTTTATTTCTGGTGAACACCGTTTTAATAAAACAAATGAACAACTAAGAGAAATTCAAGGGACACCTTATACTGCATACTGGGCGTCAGATGTTGTTTTGTCGGCATTTAAAAAGTCACATTTAGTTGGTGATGTTTCGGAACCTCGCGTTGGTATGGCAACCGCAAATAATGATAGATTCATTCGACTTTGGTTTGAGGTGAACCGTAACAAATTTGGAATTAATATCTCGTCAAGAAAAGAAGCTGTTGAGAGCCGAAAGAAATGGTTCCCGTTTGCTAAGGGAGGGGAACAGAGAAAATGGTACGGTAATAATGATACAGTAGTAAACTGGGAAAATGATGGGTTTGAAATTCAGAATTTCAAAGATGAAAAGACGGGTAGGATACGTTCACATAACTATAATCTGGACTATATATTCAGTTCTGCATTGACTTGGACTGTTATTGGAACAGAGAAGACTTCATTTAGATTTTGCCCGGTAGGATTTTTGTATTCTAACAGTGGATATGGACTGTTTTGCAATAATGAAAAGACAAAATACTATTTACTTGGATTTATGAACTCCAAAATAGCCGCTTCACTGTTAAAGATTCTCTCACCTTCGATGGGATTTGAATCTGGATATCTTAGGAAGTTGCCACTGATAGAGTCGGATTCTTTGGATAGTATAGTAGAGCGTGTTAAACATTGCATTGATGGCAGTAACGCAGAGTGGGACTCTTTTGAGGTTTCTTGGGACTTTAAGAAACATCCCTTACTCCGTAACGTTTCCGCGATTTCCGAAGCCTTTGCCCAGTGGCAATTAGAATGCGAAGACCGCTTTAACCAGCTGAAAGCCAACGAGGAAGAGCTGAACCGCATTTTTATTGACATTTACGGCTTGCAGGATGAGTTGACTCCGGAAGTGGAAGATAAAGATGTGACCGTGCGCAAGGCGGATTTGCAGCGGGACATCAAGAGCCTGCTCAGCTATGCTGTGGGCTGTATGTTTGGTCGCTACTCACTGGATGTGGAAGGATTGGCCTATGCAGGCGGCAAGTGGGATAGCAGCAAATATCAGAGCTTTATCCCGGATGCCGACAATGTTATCCCCATCACTGATGAAGAATATCTGGACGATGATATTGTATCCCGCCTGTGCGACTGGCTGAAAGTGGTGTATGGTGCTGATACGTTGGAAGCAAACCTTGATTACATCGCAAAAGCCCTTGGCAATAAGGGCAGCACCAGCCGGGAGATCATCCGCAACTACTTCCTGAACGACTTCTTCAAGGATCACTGCCAGACATACTCTGTCACCGGTTCAGGCAAGCGTCCGATCTACTGGCTGTTTGACAGTGGCAAGCAGAACGGCTTCAAGGCACTGGTTTACCTGCACCGCTATACGCCGGATACTATCGGTAACCTGCGTATCGACTACCTGCACAAGATGCAGCGTGTGTACGAATCCGAAATTAACCGGATGCAGGATATGATGGATCACAGCGGGAATGCCCGCGAGGTGGCAGCAGCCTCCAAGCGTAAGGATAAACTTGCCAAGCAGCTGAAGGAATGCCGAGAATATGATGAGAAGATCAGCCATCTGGCACTTTCCCGTATCGAGCTTGACCTTGATGACGGCGTAAAGGTCAACTACCGTAAGCTTCAGACTGCGCAGGATGGTAAGTTCTATGAGGTGCTGGCGGACAGCAAGAACATCATGGCGAAGCAACGAGGAAAAGTGTGACTGTGCTTGCACGAGTCGCACCTTGACGAGTGCCGACATCGAGGCGACAGCCGAGATGGTGAAAGAAAAGAAATAAGAAGAACAGGAGGTGTTTGCAATGATTTTGTACCACGGAAGCAATGTTATCGTAGAACAGCCGAAACTTATCCGGCAAAATCGCTATCTGGACTTCGGTTTTGGATTTTACACCACCACTAACCGCGATCAGGCAGTGAACTTCGCTCAAAAGGTCACTGACCGCCGCAAAACAGGAGCCGCTACGCTCAATATTTATTCCGTAGAGGAAGCTGTGGCTTTCAAGGAGTGCAGTTTGCTGCGCTTTGACAGCCCAGATGAAGCGTGGCTGGATTTTGTAGCCGAGAACCGTCAGGGAACCTATCAGGGAAAGCAGCATGACCTGATTTATGGTGCTGTGGCAAATGATGATGTGTACCGCACCATTACCCTGTATATGACTGGAGTGTTGGATAAGGAACAGACACTGGCGGCACTCAAGATTCGGAAATTGTTCAACCAGCTGGTGTTTGCAACTGAGAAGTCTCTGCAATACTTGCATTTTGAAGGGAGGGAGCTTGTATGAACGAAGATCAGTTCAGCGCAATGCTTGCAATCATTGTGCCGCCCATCATCGAACAGATTACAAAAAACAGCAATGTGGATGATGAAAAAGCGATTTCCCGCTTTTATCAGTCCAAGCTCTATCAGGAGCTTTCGGATGAAAAATCGAAATTGTGGCACTACAGCCCGATGACGCTGTATACCATGTATCAAGATGAACTTCTGACAGGCTCCTATGATTACCCGGAGGAGGCGTGAGTGATGAGCAAAGAATCCAATTTTTTGATTTATTGCATGGAGCGGTACCGTCATTTCAAAGGGCTTTCTGGTGCAGATGTAGCAAAGACTTTTGAAGAGTATGGCATCTATGGGTATATCACAAAGTATTTTGAATCACTGCACACAATGGGGGACCATTGCATCGTGCAGGATATTGACGATTATATTAGCAGCATCACAGGCAACAACCGGATCAAGGCGTAACTGCCTGTATGATATTCCCCAAAGGGCGGAATCTATCAAGTAAAGGAAATTGATATGGCAGAATTGAACCTGAAACAAATTATAGACCGCCTGAATGCGGAATTTACTGGGGAGACCCGGAAACTGGTTTTCTGGTACGATGACAAGGCAGAATTTGCCGAGGATATGGAGACGGTGGAGCTTCAGAATGCGAAGATCTACCATCTCCAGCCGGATAACCAGTTCTATACAAAGTATTTTCTGGAGCGTGTGGATAAGATCACGAATTATCTGATCTATGCACCGTTTCCTAAACCGGATGTAAGGGACAACCATCTGGAAGACACAATGCTGTATTCCAGACGGTTCTTTGCTGACCGAGCCTCCTTGCTGTCGGTTGACCTGGGTATTGAGGAAAAGTACAAGCCGGTTATTGAGAAGCACATCAAGTTTTTCGCCAACAAAGAGCGCACTCAGCGGTTCTATGATTTGGAAATCGAAAACTTCAATGAAGAAAATATCCTTGTCGGTCTGCTAAGTGCAGTCTGCAAGGCGCGTACCTGCTCTTTTGAGGAAGTCGTGCGCATCGTGTTGACAGATGGCGAGCTGGTGGACAATGCTTTCTTGCAGGAGTTTGAAAAATACGACCTGCTGTCTGCATTCTGGCAGCTCTGTGAGCAGCATTTCGGATACACCGATACAAAACCGAGTTTGGAACGGCTGCTGGTAACATTGTTCGTTACTTATACTGGGCGATATGTGCAGGCAGAGCTTCCGGCAGCATGGAAGAGCTTTGTCTCCTACAAGTCCGGCAATATCATCGCATTTCTCGATAGCCTGATGAACAGCGTCCTGTACCGGGACAAATACGACGCTCTGTCGGCGCACGTTGCCAAAGGGCTGAATGTTCTTTCGGCATTTGCAGGAATGCGAGTGGACGATTTGGTGGAGTGCGACACTTTCCTTGCCGTGGATCAGGTGCTGGTAAAGTGGCTCATTGGCAGACTTGTTTCGGAAGATATCGGTGCAATCGTAAACGGATTTACCATTCCGGAACTCTGTGAAAAACGGGCTAAAATGCACTTTGGCAGAAAGACCGGGAAAACCTATCAGATGCTTTCCAGTGCATACAGCATGGTGAAGGAAGCGGATTACCATGCCGCAGATGGCTTAAAGCCAATCATCGACCGATATCTTGCTGCGGATTACAATATGGATCAGCAGTATCGGAAATTCTACTATTATTACGACCAGCTGGAGAGCACGGAAAGCTTTGAGTCGCTTCGGGAGCTGGTGGAAAATATCTACACGAACGAATATCTGGCTTGTCTGCTCCCAGCATGGAATGCTGGAATCCAGCAGGATGCCGCATTTTCGGCAATTCCGTTGCAGCGGGAGTTTTACAATGCCAACCTGCGCTATACCAAGGAACGCACCGTGGTCATCATTTCGGATGCCATGCGTTACGAGGTCGGACAGGAATTGTTTGCCCGAATGCAGGATGACCCGAAATGCACGGCAAAACTTTCCGTACAACTAAGTGTCCTGCCGTCTTATACAAGGCTCGGTATGGCAGCACTTTTACCGCATAAAACACTGGAGATGACGGATGACTTCCAGGTGCTGGTAGATGGTATCCTTTGCGATAATCTGGCAGGTCGGCAGCAGGTGCTGCAAAGCTATAACCCGGATAGTGTCTGTGTACAGTTCGATGATATCAAAAATCTGAAAGTGGCAGAGCTGCGAGATGTGCTGACAAAACGTCAGATCATCTATGTATACCATAATCAGATCGACGCGCGTGGAGACAAGGCAAATACCGAGGATGAGGTGTTTCATGCGTGTGAGGAAGCCGTTCAGGAAATTGTGGATTTGATTCATCGAATCTCTGTCAGCGGCAACACCTATCATTTTATCGTCACTGCCGATCATGGCTTTATTTACAAACGTGATAAGCTGACAGAAAGTGACAAGATTTCTGGGAAAAGCGCGGAAAAAGCATTTGTTAATCGCAGATTTATTGTGTCCAAGGCGGCACTGGAAGATGACGGCATCGACCATATGAGCATGGGACGCGTTCTGGGGAATGAGGACAGCAAGGTGGTGTCTTATCCTGTCAGCAGCAATGTCTTTAAGGTGGCCGGAGGCGGTGCTAACTATGTGCATGGCGGTTCCTCACCGCAGGAAATGCTGGTACCGGTGCTGGAGTTTAAGATGGAGCGCGGTCACATGGAAACAAAGAATGCAGAGATTGCTCTGGTCAGCATTGTCCATAAGATTACGAACCTGATCACTTCCATGGACTTTATCCAGTCGGATGCAGTCAGCGATACTGTAAAAGCTGCAAAATACCGCATTTTCTTCCTCTCGGAAGACAATGAGAAAATCTCGAACGAAAACAGCTATGTGGCGGACAGTCGCGAGGAAAATGCACAGAAGCGTATCTTCCGGATGCGTTTCACATTCAAGAATAAGAAATACGACAAGGACAAGCAGTATTACCTTGTGGTTTACGACGAAGAAAGCGGTCTGGAGCAGTGGAGGCAGCCTGTCATCATGGACATTGCCTTTGCAGATGACTTTGGATTCGGATTCTGATATAGAGGAGGCAGGAATTCCGTATGGAAATGATGGATATGGCGGCAGATGATACCCGTGAAGAACTGCGCCGGAAGCTGCGCAGCAACTTTGACGGTCGGATCGTCCGCAAAGACCTGACAAAGAAAATAAAAGAAGGAGCAAATGTTCCGGTCTATGTGCTGGAGTTCCTGCTGGGTCAGTATTGTAGTTCAGACGATGAGACAATCATTGAGCAGGGCGTTCAGAATGTAAAACGAATTCTGGCAGATAATTTTGTCCGCCCGGATGAGGCTCAGAAAATTCTCTCACAACTGCGCAAGAACGGGAGCCATACCATTATTGATATGGTGACCGTGCATCTGGACATCAAAAAGGATTGCTTTTTTGCAGAGTTCTCTAACCTTGGTCTCACCAATGTGCCGATTACGGATGATTATCCAGAAAAATATGACCGGCTGCTTTGTGGCGGTATCTGGTGCATCGTGCAGCTGGAATATGAATCTGAGGGAGACAGTAGCTTTGGAATCACGGATATAGATGGACAGCCGATTTCCTCTAAACAGAAAAAGCAGAAGGATATCTCTCCCATTAGCATCCATAAGCTGACTCCGATTCAGATGCCCCATATCGACATTGAAGAAGTTCGAGAGGGACGCAAGGCATTCACACAGAAAGAGTGGATGGATGTTATGCTGCGTTCCTGCGGATATGAGCCGGAACAGTTGAACAATCGGGAAAAGTGGCTGCTGCTTGCGCGTATGCTGCCGTTGGTGGAGAACAACTTCAATCTCTGTGAATTGGGGCCGCGCAGCACAGGCAAGTCCCATATCTATAAAGAAATCAGCCCGAACAGTATCCTGGTATCCGGTGGTCAGACGACCGTTGCAAATTTGTTTTACAATATGGGGCGCAAAACCGTAGGTTTGGTAGGCTTATGGGACTGCGTTGCCTTTGATGAGGTTGCCGGAATCAAGTTTAAGGACAAAGACGGCATTCAAATTATGAAAGACTATATGGCTTCCGGCTCCTTTGCCCGCGGCAAAGAGGAAAAGGCAGCATCGGCTTCTATGGTCTTTGTAGGAAACATCAATCAGAGCGTGGATGTGTTGCTTAAGACTTCCTCTCTGTTTGACCCGTTCCCGCCGGAGATGGGAACGGACACCGCCTTTCTTGACCGTCTGCATTGCTACATTCCAGGCTGGGAGATTCCGAAGTTCCGTCCGGAGCATTTTACCAATGATTACGGCTTTATCACGGATTACTTGGCAGAGTTTATCCGAGAACTGCGGAAAGAACAGTATGGTGATGCGTTGGATAAGTATTTCCGCCTTGGAAAGAACCTGAACCAGCGCGATACGATTGCTGTCCGCAAGATCGTAGGCGGCTATGTGAAATTGCTATATCCGGATGGGGAGTTCACGAAGGAACAGATTGAAGAAATTCTTGTATTTGCGCTGGAAATGCGCCGTCGCGTCAAGGAGCAGCTGAAAAAACTGGGTGGAATGGAATTCTATGATGTGAACTTCAGCTATATTGATCTTGATACCTTTGAAGAAAAATTTGTTTCAGTGCCAGAGCAGGGCGGCGGCAAACTCATTCCTGATGGTATCTGCAATCCTGGACAGGTATATACCGTAAGTCAGGGTAAGTCCGGTATGATCGGTGTATTCCGCCTCGAAAGCCAGATGCTGCCTGGCAACGGAAAATTTGAACGTACTGGCCTTGGCAGCGACCGTGACTGCAAGGAATCCACGAATACGGCGTTCAATTTCCTGAAAGCTAACGGAAATCGCATCAGTGGCAGCATCAGTACTACGATGCGGGATTACATCATCAACTATCAGGATTTGCAGGGCATTGGCATGACCGGAAAGCTGGCATTGCCTACATTGATTGCACTATGCAGCATCGCTCTTGGACGGCCTACAGTCAGTACACTTGCCGTGCTGGGAGAAATCAGCATCAGCGGCACGATTCTGAAAGTGGACGAGCTTGCCAATAGTTTGCAGGTGTGTCTCGATAGCGGAGCAAAGAAAGTGCTGCTTCCGATTACCAGCGCAGCAGACCTTGGCACCGTGCCGCCGGAGCTGGTGGGCAGTTTTAATCTGATTTTCTACAGCAGCGCGGAAGATGCGGTGTTTAAGGCGTTGGGGGTAGAGTAATACTAAAGGTACGGAGGAAATGCGCCAATGGAGAAAAGTTCGCTGGATTACCGTGAAAAATTATATTCTCAAATACAAGAAGAATATGGAAAACTTGTATATACCTATACATGTCATTTTAAGATGGCTGATCGGTTGAGTAAGCGTAATTTTTGGATAAAATGGGGACAGATTGGGTTATCAGCAATATCAACAGGCGGCTTTTTGGGAGTGCTCATTTCAAATGAACAGATACTGTTATGGGCTGGTGGACTATGTTCAACAGCACTTCTTGCACTAACAAGCTATCTGAAGGATAAGGACATTTCCACTGAAAAAACCGATCATATTAAGACTGCAAATAAGCTGTGGAAGGTAAGAGAAAAATATCTGTCACTTTTGACAGACTTTGACGAAATTAGTATTGAAGAAATAGTGCGCAAAAGAGATGAACTGTTGGATGAAAGTTCGGAAATTTACTGTGCTGCACCTTTAACTGATGGGAAAAGTTATGCTGCCGCCCAAGCTGCGCTTAAAACAAATGAAGAGCAATTCTTTACGCAGGAGGAATTAAACAGGATGCTTCCGGCGCATTTGAGGAAAAAATGAGTAAATGGGGGATGAATACATTGAGTTTGTATGTTCAAAGAAATGAAGAAGTAATATCAGCTGACAGCCGTTCTCTTATTTCAAAAAGATATTGCACTGTAACATCAGCAATGAACCGTGAGTTTTGGAATATAACAAGCGATAGACAAAATAGTATATATGTTGGCTCCTATGGAAGGGGAACTGCGATAGATACAAGTGATATTGATATTTTGATGTCCTTGCCGGAATCATATTACAACCAGTTCAACTCTGTTTATGGGAATGGTCAATCTCGTCTTCTGCAAGTAGTTAGACAGGCTATTCTTGTTCGGTATCCAAGAAGTGAAGTAAGAGCAGATGGACAGGTTGTGAAGATCAATTTTTCAGATGGAATGTTCTTTGAAATTCTGCCGGCATTCAAAAATTGGGATGGCTCATACAGATATCCAGATACAAATATGGGTGGGAATTGGCGTTCAACTAATCCAAAAGCAGAACAGGATGCCATGAAAAACAAAAATATAAGCAGTAATGGACTGCTTTTTGACACTTGCAAGCATCTACGATATGTGCGAGATAACTATTTTAGAAGCTACCATTTGTCAGGAATAGTTATTGACAGCTTCGTTTATCAAGCAATAGGAAATTGGAGATGGCTTTCCTCTGGAGAAAGTTCAACTTCAGCAGCAGGTACATACGAGAAGATTCTTTTAGATTATTATAATCAGCATTTTATGTGGGGAGCGATGCCTCTTAGCGCACCAGGAAGCAATCAACAGGTGTCTACGGATAACAGCAGAGATTGCCTGGGTAAAGTTCTTAGATATATTGCTGGTTAAATACAGCAAGGGATAATGACAATAATTAGTAGGAAGGAGGAATTGTTATGACTGATACTCGAAAGAAAGCCTCTATGTCGCAGGTCTGGCAGATATAAAGCCTTACATAACGAAGAAGTTCATGGCGGCACCGTGTATAAATAATGTTTTGAAATCAGGGATGAGGTAGAAAGGAAAGTTCCATGACAAAGGATGAAGTAAAAAAACTCAGGATGAACAGTCCGGAATCACTACAGTTTTTAAATAATGCTACAAAATTTTATAATTTAATGATGATGTATCGTTGTGCTATTCGGGAGATACAAACTAAACTTGAGGTTTTGGATGATGAATTTTCAGTTGAGAACAATCGAAATCCTATTTCTTTTATAAAGACAAGAATTAAGAAACCCAATAGTATTTATAATAAACTGCAGAAGATGGGATATGAATTTACAACAGAAAATATACAGACATATCTCAATGATGTAGCAGGCGTTCGAATAGTTTGTGCGTTTATTGATGATATTTATATGATATCAGATTTGATTACCCAACAGGATGATATTAAAGTTATTGAAATAAAAGATTATATAAAAAATCCCAAATCGAATGGTTATCGAAGCTATCATATGATTGTTGAAATACCAGTATTTTTTGCTAAGGGTAAAACACCTATGCGTGTAGAATTACAGATTCGAACCAATGGTATGGATTTCTGGGCAACATTGGAACATCAACTTCGCTATAAAAAAGGAATTGAAGAAATGCCTGGCTATGATGAGATAAGTGAAGAATTACTTCATTCTGCAAAAGCTATCATTGAAGCAGATAATGAAATGCAGAGAATAAAAGACAAAATTGGTATGTTCCACGAAATTTAGGGAGAAAACTGAGCAAGTAGGAAGGCGGAATATATATGAAACAAGATACTTTAGAGGGCAAAGCAAAAACAAAAAATGGGGTAAAACGCCTGTGTTTTTCCATAGTCTGCATTCTTCTAGAAGTAGTTTTTATTATTACTATTGTAACACGCTTAAATGAATATGCAGAAATCATAAATCTATTTACAAGGATTTTAAGTGGAATTTTAGTTTTGGGATTGTATGCATCAGATAAGACATCCTCTATGAAAATGCCTTGGGTCATCTTAATTCTAATTTTCCCAATTATGGGTGTAGGCCTGTATTTGTTGATTGGTTTGA
Source organism: Brotaphodocola catenula (assembly GCA_020686985.1). Lineage (GTDB taxonomy): Bacteria > Bacillota > Clostridia > Lachnospirales > Lachnospiraceae > Brotaphodocola > Brotaphodocola catenula. Next base: position 35,033 of record JAJEPU010000027.1, on the reverse strand, counting down.
ATGGCGGCACACATAAAATGCGTGAGCGATATGCAGAAATTGATAGCAAATTGTTACCAATGCTTTCCGATAATCAGGAGTGCTTAAACAGAATAAACGAAACGATTCCGAAGGCAGGAAATATTGCAAGTTATATACAAAGAAATTCGCAGTATCCAATCTATCAGAATACGGATATTGTGTATTTTGATGAAGCAGTGAAAGGATTAGAGGCACAGCTTAAGGATTTGGAGAAAGCACAAAAGTTTATCTTTATGGAATATCATGCGATAGAAGACGCTGAAGCATGGCATAAGATTCAAGATGTTCTGGAAGAGCGAGTAAAAGCAGGTGTGGAAGTTAGAGTATTCTACGATGATATGGGTTCTATAGGCTTTATTAACACAGATTTTGTGAAAAAAATGGAGGCAATAGGAATTCATTGCCGTGTATTCAATCCGTTTATGCCAGGTTTAAATCTGTTTTTGAACAATCGTGATCATAGAAAAATAACAGTTATTGATGGAAAAGTCGGATTTACAGGTGGATATAATCTAGCAAACGAATATTTTAATTACACACACCCGTATGGACAGTGGAAAGATACAGGTATTCGTTTAGAAGGAGATGCTGTTCAGTCGCTTACAGTGACATTTTTAGAAATGTGGAATGCTGTTAGTGAAAAAGCTACGAATGATACTGATTTTAGTAAATACATTATTCATTACGATTATAAAGCACAGCAAACAGGTTTTGTTCAGCCTTATGCAGACAGTCCTATGGATAATGAGCAGGTCGGAGAAGAAGTTTATATCAGTATGATAAATAAAGCTGAAAAATATTGTTGGTTTATGACTCCATATCTAATCATAACAGATGAAATGACGCATGCGTTATGTCTGGCTGCTAAGCGAGGGGTAGACGTAAGAATTATCACACCTGGTATCCCTGATAAAAAATTCATTTATAATGTAACTCGTTCTTTTTATCATGGATTAGTTAAACATGGTGTTCGTGTTTATGAGTGGACTCCTGGTTTCTGTCATGCAAAAATGAGTGTGGCAGATGACTGTATGGCAACTTGTGGAACAATTAATTTGGATTATCGAAGTTTATATCACCATTTTGAAAACGGCTGTTTTATGGCAGATTGTCAGGCAGTTGTGGAAATAAAAAATGATCTGATAAGAACGATGGGAGAATGTCGTGATGTGACAGAACAATATCAAACCGGACGAAGTGCATATTTGCGACTGGGACAATTATTTATGAGATTATTTGCTGGATTGCTATAAGAATCTGATGAAACGACCTTTCAAAAAACAGTTGATTTAGAAGTTAACTGTTTTTGAAAGGCCGTTTTTGCTATATCTAACAGTCTGTTGTACAAAGAAGATTTTGCATGGATGAAAAAACAAACCTTGTTGAGGTTAAATTGAGTTTTCCATTGTATTGTATTGCTAATGAATAAGAATAAGAAATAAAAAGGAATCAGGTGATGTACAATGAAAAAGCATAAAATATGTAAAATCCTTCTTGTTATACTGGCAATTTTTTTATGTGTGGCTTTTTATGAATTGCTCGGAATCTGCGTTGCATATAAAAAGCAGCCGGAAGTGTCCAATACAACCAAAAAAGAAACAAAAAATGGGTCATGGAACGAATGCAGTGAAAATACAGAACGGGCAGTAATCATAGAAAAGAATCCAGAAGCGCTTTTACAAAGAGTGCGTTTGATCAAGAATGCAAAAAAGGAAATTATTCTTTCTACTTTTGCATTTCAATCCGATGAAAGTGGAAAATTGATCTTAGGAGCACTGCATGATGCGGCAGACAGAGGTGTACATATTCGTCTGTTAGTAGATGGAATGGAGAGCTGGATTGATATGGAAGGAAATCCGTATTTCTATGGATTATCTTCCCATGAGAATGTTGAAATTAAACTGTATAATAAGGCCAATCCGTTGAAACCGTGGAAAATGATGGGTAGAATGCATGATAAATATTTGATTGCAGATGGAAAGAGATATATTCTTGGGGGAAGAAATACATACAATTATTTCCTGGGTGATTTTCCGGGACATAAGAACTATGACAGAGACGTGTTAGTGGTTTGCGATGAACCTGAGAAAGAAAATTCAGTTAACCAGTTGTTAGAGTATTTTGAAACGATATGGGAACAAGAAGACAGTGATTATTTTCATGACAATAAAAAACTGGCAAATAGAAAATCTGTAAAGAACGCAGTTTTAGAGCTGCAGAACGGCTATCAGAGATATTTTGAAGAGAATAAGGAAAGAATCTGCGATACCGATTACACGGACGAAACTTTTGAGACAGAAAAGATTGCATTAGTGTCAAATCCTATTCACACAGGTTCCAAAGAACCAGTAGTGTGGTATCAGTTAGGAGAATTGATGAAAAATGCAAAAAATCGTGTGAAGATCCACACGCCATATATTATCTGTAATGATATGATGTATAACACATGGGAGGAGATTGCAGAGAACGTTTCAGATTTTTCTATCATGACAAATTCAGTTGCGAATAATGGGAATCCATTTGGGGCTGCCGATTATGCGAAAAACAGAAATAGAATCTTAAGTACAGGAATTAATATCTGGGAATATGAAGGCGGTTATTCATACCACGGAAAAAGTATTCTGATTGACGATGATCTGTCTGTAATCGGTTCCTTTAATATGGACATGAGAAGTGCATATCTGGATACGGAACTGATGCTTGTAATTCGCAGTAAAGATATTAATAAACAGTTGGAAGAGGGCATGATGGAATATGAAAGAGTGTCCCGCCAGGTATTGGAAGATGGAACCTATCGTGATCCATATCATGTAGAGCCAATCGAATTAACAAAGAAACGTCAGAGAAAAATATTTTTGGTACAGCATCTGCTTGGATGGGCAAGGTATCTGTTTTAATAAGGAGGAAGGAAAACGTGTTTCAAATATTGATTGTAGAAGATGATAAAGAATTAAGCCAGCTATTCCAAAAAGTGCTTGAGAAGAATGGATATCAAGTCAAAAGTGCATCGGATGGAGCACAGGCATTAGAAGTATTGGTTAAGGAATATATTGATCTGATCATTTCTGATATTATGATGCCGGTTATGGATGGCTATGAACTGGTGTCAGAACTTCGCTCAGCAGGATATCAGATACCAGTGCTTATGATCACTGCGAAAGGTTCCTTTGATGATATGCGCCAGGGATTTCTTTCGGGAAGTGACGATTATATGGTAAAACCGGTAAATGTGAATGAAATGGTTTTAAGAGTCGGAGCACTGCTTCGCCGTGCACAGATACTGAATGAACACAAAATTGTGATCGGTTCAACAGAGTTTGATTATGATGCAATGACGGTTACAACTGATAAGGAAAGTCTTGTTTTGCCTAAAAAAGAATTCCTGCTTTTATATAAGCTTGCAGCTTCGCCAGGCAGAATATTTACAAAACAACAGTTGATGGATGAAGTATGGGGATACGAGACGGAGGCAGACCCACATACGATAGAGGTACATATAGGAAGAATCAGAGAGCGTTTTAAAGATAACCCTGATTTTGAAATCGTAACAATGCGTGGAATTGGATACAAGGTGGTGAAAAAATAATGGAACAAAAGAAAGAAAAAGGATTGCGGATCCGATCCTGTCTGACTGGTGCAATCTGGCTGGCACTTGTATTTTCAACAGTCATATCTGCTTTATTATTTGCTTTTTTGAATCATTTTTTTAATCTGCCGGGCAGCATACCTGTGCTTGGCTGGCTTTTGATTTTCAATACATTGATTGCAGGGCTGATCACTTCCTTTATTAATGCAAAGTTACTGGAACCAATTACAAGACTTAGTAAAGCAATGAAGGAAGTTTCTCGGGGAGATTTTGAACAGCATTTGGAAACGAATAGCCGTATAGCAGAAGTTGGAGAATCTTATCAAAGTTTTAACGTTATGACAAAAGAACTTCGTGCAACAGAGGTGCTGCAGATGGATTTTGTATCTGATGTTTCTCATGAGTTTAAGACCCCGATTAATGCCATTGAAGGATATACAATGCTGCTTCAGGGAGAAGAACTGTCTCCGGATCAAGAGGAATATGTAGAAAAAATCTTATTTAACACCCAAAGACTTTCCGGATTGGTTGGTAATATTTTGCTGTTATCCAAGTTAGAGAATCAGAATATACCAATGAAAAAAACAGAATATCGTCTGGATGAACAGATCCGCCAGGCAGTTCTTTCATTGGAAACAAAATGGACAGAAAAAGAAATTGGTTTTCAGGTAGAATTGGAGGAAGTTAAATATACTGCGAATGAAGGACTTTTTATGCATATCTGGATAAATCTTTTAGATAATGCGATTAAGTTCAGCCCTTCAAAGGGGACAATTACGATGTTTCTGAAACAAGAACAGGATTCTGTTAAGTTCATTCTGGAAGATGAAGGACCAGGAATAGAGGATGATGTAAAATCCAGAATATTTGACAAGTTCTATCAGGTAGATGGATCTCATAAAGCAGAAGGAAATGGCCTAGGTCTTGCACTTGTAAAACGGATTGTAGATAGTGCCGGAGGAACAATCAAAGCAGAAAACCGTGAATATGGTGGATGCAGATTTGTTATAGAGCTGCCAAAGCAGAAAGATGAGATTATCTAGTTTTAAGATAAATTAGAAGATGGGAGGATTTATATGACATTTTATCAGGAGTTGCAGTTAAATCAGGCAGGTTCTAAAAACCTGTTGAAAAAGAGTGAAACACTAAAAGAAAAACTATATCATATGTGGGTATATCTGGTGAAGATAGCTGCTACAATGGCATTTTGTTTTTTCTTTGTTAGTATTTTCAGCATCCTATTTGGAAATGAGAACAGCATTGTAGGTGTAGTAGTCTTATTATGTCTCATGGTGTTTAGGAATGCGGATCTGGGGATTCACACCGGACAATCTACGATGCTTTTGGCTTTGTTCTTTGTAATTATGACTGTATGTCCGCATTTAGCAAATCAGTTTTCACCGGTATTGGGAATGCTGTTAAATATTGCGGCACTGGCTGTGTTGATTCTGTTCGGATGCCATAATCCATCCATGTTTAATCAATCTACATTGGTTCTTGGGTATCTGCTGCTATATGGTTATGATGTTACGGGAAAAAGCTATCAGATGCGATTAGTCGGACTGGCTTTAGGTGCAGCACTTACCTGCTTCGTATTTTATCGAAATCATAAAAACAGAACTTATAAAAGAAATCTGAAAGATCTGATACAAGAATTTGATATCACTTCTTCCAGAACAAAATGGCAGATATGTCAGATTTTATGCGTACCGATTGTCCTTTGCATTGCAGAACTTTGTAATATGCCACGTGCAATGTGGGCTGGTATTGCGGCCATGTCCGTGATTTTGCCGTCTATGGAAGATATGCACTACAGAGTCCGTAAAAGGATTGTCGGAAATATTGCAGGTGTTATATGTTTTACAGTATTATATTTTCTGCTTCCTTCGTCAATCTATGCATATATAGGAATTCTTGGTGGAATCGGTGTAGGATTTTCAGCACAATATGGCTGGCAGGCAGTATTTAACACATTTGGTGCTTTAGCCATTGCTGCAGAGACATATGGACTACAAGGAGCGGTTAGTCTTAGAGTGAGTCAAAATGTTTTTGGTGTTGTGTTTGCTTTAGCATTTTGTGTTATATTTTATTGGTTTATGCCTAAAAAAAAGGAAAGTGAGGTGACCGTACATGCAGAGTGAAGTGAATAAGGAAGAAAATTTGAATAGAATTATTACGGTTCCTAATCTTCTTTCTTTTTTCGGCTTTGTCTGATTCCGGTAATTATATGGAGTTATTGTGTAAAGAAAAATCCTCGAATGAATGCAGGGAAGTGACCGAAAAGTACCGCACAGGACGGAGTGCATATTTATGGCTCGGACAGTTGTTTATGAGATTGTTTGCAGGACTATTATAGCAGAAAGAAGAGGTGTTCGATATGTGTACAGCAGCAACTTACAAAACAAAAGATTTTTATATGGGCAGAACGCTTGATTATGAATTTTCCTATGGGGAACAGATCACGATAACGCCAAGAAATTACGAATTTGATTTCCGGTTTGCCGGGAAGATAAAAAGCCATTATGCTTTGATCGGAATGGCATTTGTTGCAGGAGGTTATCCGCTTTATTATGATGCTGTTAATGAAAAAGGCCTTGGAATGGCAGGTCTTAATTTTGTCGGCAATGCGGCATATGAAGAAGCTTTGCCGGAAGATGAAACAGAAGTCAGCCAGGTGGCACAGTTCGAGTTCATCCCATGGATCCTTACACAGTGTGCTACTGTAGCAGAGGCGAGAGAGAAGCTGGCAGCAATGAGACTGACAGGCACAGCATTCAGTGAACAGCTGCCGACAGCACAGCTTCACTGGATCATTGCAGACAAAGACTCCTGTATCGTTGTTGAGTCTATGAAAGATGGGCTGCATGTATATGATAATCCGGTAGGAGTGCTTACCAATAATCCACCATTCCCGAGTCAGATGTTTGCACTGAATAATTATGCCGGAGTATCCAGAAAACAGCCGGAGAGTACTTTTGCAGGAGTATTACAGCTTGATGCATATAGCAGAGGAATGGGTGGAATGGGAATACCTGGAGATCTTTCCAGCCAGTCAAGATTTGTGAAAGTTGCCTTTACAAAATTAAATTCGATCTCCGGTGAAGAAGAGGATGAGAGTGTAAGCCAGTTCTTCCATATCTTAGGATCCGTAGATCAGCAGCGTGGATGCTGTGAGGTGACAGAAGGCAAATATGAGATCACGATATACACGTCCTGTTGTAATACAGCAAAAGGTATTTATTATTATACGACTTATGATAATCATCAGATCACAGCGGTTGACATGCATGCGGAAAATCTGGATTCAGATCAGCTGATCTGTTATCCGCTTCTGTCCAAGGGCGAAGTCAGATGGCAGAATAAATAATACGAAAATGCACGGAGAAAGCATAATGCAGAACAACAGGAGGACAATATCGAGATTGTATGGAATGCAGATGTTAGGTTGATAATTGTGCAAGCACCGCCTGCACAATTTGTGCAACAAAAAAGAGGAGCCAGTCCAGACTCCTCAAAGGTACGTTATTTCAAAAAGTTGCTCTTGTGTTCCAGCGCGTGCAGATTATAGCCAAGTGTAGCCAGGTGCGCTACCTTCAGCGCAACCAGATTGATGTCGGTGGACATCGCACTGGCGATCTGCTCGGCTGTGTATCCATACTCATAGATGTAACGAAGGACTTCATCGCTGTCCATCAGAATCTCTGCTGCTACGATGTTCGCTTCATATTCCGGTTTGGATTTCATATCGTAGAGCATGAACTCATGAATCGGGGTGGTTTTCGCCATATTCCGGTGAAGCTGATCATGCCCTAATTCATGTGCGCACACGATGCGCAGCATATTTTCATCCAGACTGTTATTCAGGAAAATAAAGCGATTTCGCTTAATCACCCGGTACATTCCCTTCAGGGAACCGAAATTTTCGCAAAGCATGACATTGATACCAAGCTGCCTTGCAATTTCAAAAGGGTCTCTGGAACCGCAGCGTTTTACCAGTTTCTCACCGACCCGTGAAAGCTGTTCCGCATTCATCATACCACCTCCAGTTTACAGTATAGCGAAAAGTGTGTACGATAAATATCACTGATCGGTTTTTTTACGCCTCGTTTTCGGGGCGTATTTTTTATTGTTCTCTTTGGCAATCCAGTAGGCATCGGTCAGAGCTTTATATGCTCCTTCGATGGCATCCTCGCTTAATTCGCCGCCAGCGAACATACCGGTCACTTCGCTGACCAGTTCTTCAATATCTTTCGCTGCTTTTGCGCCGCCTTTTTCATGGGCTTCTACAACATAGGTGCCGCTGCTTCCCAGCAAATACTCAGTAGTAGTATTCAGCGCATCCGCGATCTTCTGGATCGTAACCATATTGGATGGTTTACGGCTGCCAAGCTCATAATTCTGAATTGTGCGGGCGGTTACACCGGCCTTCTCTGCAAGTTCTACCTGAGTTAAATTGGCTTCTGTTCTTTTTTCTTTCAACCTTTCTTTGAAGACCATAGGAATACCTCTTTCTTTTTTGATTACGAACACGAACACTTTTTCATAAAAATCTATTGACACGAAAAACTGTGCTTGCTATAATGACGATGGAAACACGAAATACAATTCGTGTAATTATAGTATCACAAGAAATGCTGTGTGTCAATGCGTTCGTGAAAAGTTGTTCGTGCTTTCACGAACGGAGAGGAGGAATACGGGATGCAAAGGGTGATTCTTCATTGTGATATGAATAACTTCTATGCCTCTGTCGAGTGTATGCTGAACCCGGAACTGAAGAACAAGCCGGTGGCAGTGTGCGGTTCTGTGGAGGAACGGCATGGCATCGTACTTGCGAAGAACTATGCAGCAAAGGCGTTTGGCGTTTCCACGGGAGAGGCAATCTGGCAAGCAAAGCAGAAGTGCCAGGATCTTGTGATCGTGGAGCCGCACTATGAGCAATATATGAAGTTTTCAAAGCTGGCTCGTGGGATATACGGTCGCTATACCGATCAGATCGAGCCGTATGGGATGGACGAATGCTGGCTGGATGTGACCGGAAGCGGCTGCATGGGAACCGGATTTGAAATCGCAGATGAGATTCGCAGAACGGTTAAGTTTGAATTGGGACTTACGATTTCCGCAGGAGTGAGCTTCAATAAGATTTTTGCCAAGCTTGGGTCGGATATGAAAAAGCCGGATGCGATTACCTGCATCGAAGCAGATTCGTTCCAGGAGAAGATTTGGTGTCTTCCCGCCTCTGACTTGCTTGGAGTCGGCAGAGCGACCGAGAAGGTTCTGTCCGGTTATGGGATTCATACCATTGGAGAGCTTGCTGCAACATCGGATGATTTCTTGAAGTGCCGCCTTGGAAAGAATGGACTGGCGATTAAGAAATATGCCAATGGACTGGATGATTCGCCGGTTATGCGTTCCGATTATGTCTCCCCAGTAAAGAGCATTGGGCACGGAATAACGACCATGCAGGATTTGGAGAATAACGCCGAAGTCTGGTGTGTCATGCTGGAACTGGTGCAGGAGATCGGAACCAAGCTGCGAGCACATAAAAAGAAAGCTGGCGGAATAGCGATTTCCATCCGCAACAACGAGCTTTACACGAAAGAGTGGCAGTGCCGGATTGGTATTCCGACACAAAGCCCTACCTATCTGGCGAAAACCGCATTTGCACTGTTTGCAAAGAACTATCAGTGGGAGCATCCGATTCGTTCAGTGACGGTTCGGGCAATCAACCTGTTTGAAGAGGATTGTCCGATACAATACGACCTATTCACCGACGTGAAATCACTGGATCGCCAGGAACGGCTGGACGCAGCGATTGAGCAGATTCGATTCCGATTCGGGAAAGATGCGATTAAAAATGGGGTACTTTTTCAGAAAAGCAAGATGCCGACAGAGCGAAAAGTGGATTTGGTTATGCCGACAGGAATGATTGGTTAATACAGCACCGGTAGAATCTGGTGAGTTCTTTGCTAAAAGAAGTCAACACATTCGCCGGTTTACAGAGGAGGAGCGTAGAATATGTCGGAACAGAAATGTAGAAAAGTATATGTACCTGTGAACTTAGATGTGGATGCAGAGGGAAATATTCGCCCGCGCCTAATTCGATGGATTGACGGACGGGTGTATGAGATCGACCGATTGAAGCATAAGTGCCGAGCTTCTTCCACGAAAGTGGGCGGCTGCGGAATTCGTTATACGGTCATGATCGGTGGGCATGAGAGTTTTCTGTTCAACGAAGATGAAAAATGGTTCGTTGAGGCAAAGGAGCAGTGCCTATGATCCTTTCACAGAAAAAAATAGAAGAAATCGCTGTTGCAGTGATAAGAGATTTTCAAAAGTCCTTTTTCGGCAGCGAAGCAGATGATCCGGCAAGATTTGCGCTTCCGACACCCATTGACCAGTTTGCATCCGATTATCTGAACCTGAAGGTGTCATTTCAAAAGTTGTCCTCGGACGGAAGCATCTATGGTCTGACCGCGTATGTGGATACAGAATATCAGATAGAGGTTGATGGAAGTCAGAGGAGCATCTTCCTGAAAACTAATGATGTGGTTCTGGACAAGAGTTTCATTGAACCAGAGAATATTCGGAAACTCTGCGGAAAACGCAGATTTACGCTGGCACATGAGTGCGCTCACCAGATATTGTTTCAGCTGGATGCCGATGACCGAAAGATAGCCTGCCATAAGAGACCGGAAGTGAGGAAAAAAGGTTCCCGCGTTCTGAGAACGCAGGAAGATTGGAACGAGTGGCAGGCCAATTCGCTGGGAGCTGCCATCCTGATGCCCCAGTCAGAAGTGGATCGGGCGATTTGGTTCATCAACAGCGGAAAGCCTCTGACCTGTTATGGATGGCGTTTTTACGACAAAGACCAGGTGAAGATAGATACTTTCTGTGGTGTCTTTGGCGTTTCGAGATCGGCAGCTGCTATCCGCTTGGAACAACTGGGCTATCTGAACCGGAAAAAGGATTATGAATATCGTGATCCATTGGAGGTGTGGCCATGAGCAGGAATATCAGAGTATCGGAACCATCTGCGGAAATGCAGATTAAAATCATCCGGGCAAAGGATGCAATCGCTTCGCAAAAGCCTAGGACTGTCAGGTGCCCTTATTGCCGACACAATTCAATCATCGTCTTTGAGGATACCAGAGGACATGTGCAGACCAAATGCAAGGCCTGCGGACGCGAGACCGTTTTCAATGTTTTGGAGATGAGAAGATTACGGAGATTGCAGCTCTACTATTCGTCTTTGAATGGTTGAGATGACAATAAATAATCATATTAACACAATTTTATAAGTCATAGCTGTGCTGTGGAGCCGCTGACAGGCGAAGTTTTCCGAATGCCGCATGAGACATAATTATGGGATGCCCATGTTCTGTTTTATCGGCACAGGATTTTTTTCACCGTCATGCGGCTTCTTTTTTGACCTTCCGTCGGTCCGGTTCTGTACCGGCTGTGCGGAAGGAGAAACGTATGTATTTTGACGCAAAAGAGTTTGGTAAGAGACTTCACGATGTTCGCACTTCCCGTGGCATTACGCAGGAGGAACTGGCGGTTTGTCTGGGACTGGCAAGTAAGCAGCATGTCAGCTGCATGGAGAACGGTGAGCGCAGCTGCTCCATTGACTTGCTGATCGAACTGTCCTGCATCCTCCATGTCAGCACGGATTATATTTTGATGGGCAGCGAGCCAAGCAAAGAGGAAGTCAAAAATGATCTTCTGAGCATTATTTCGGAGCTGTCTATGATTGCGAAGAAAATCTAAAAAGCATTTTGTCGATCTGCAAGCATCACAAGCCTCGTTGGGAAACCAACGGGGTATTGCTGGCCCCAATCTGGCTGCATGGAACGCTGAGAAGGTTAGAGCGAGCGGTATGTTTCACATTTTCTGTACCACCGGCATATTCAGATTGCTGATCTCGGGATATCATTGACTGCAGCATGACATTCCAGAACTCTCAAAAACCTCCGATGGATAGATTAGAGGCTCATAAGCATTAACTTCTTCTTGGACAGTGGATTCATCCACAACAGACAGATCATCTACTACTTTGACATAGCAGTAAAAACGGTTGTCGCCGGTCGATACATCAAAACTCTCTGATGGATACAAACTGAGGAGATTATCTCCGGAACCTAAAGCTAGCTGCGTGGAATAGTAAGGGGCCAACAAATTTGTTCCGTTTTCTGCATCTGTGAGGCTGTTTTCGATATTCCAGTACACCGGCAAATCACGCTGTACCACAATGACTGCCGGGGAGAATCCATTATCCGTTAGTTCGATACTGACCTCTTGAATCTCGTTCCCGGATTCGTCTGTAGTGGGCAAGGCGATTGCTAATGTTTCTGTGGGGATCGTATATCCGGCAGGGGTCGGGACACTGACTTCAGTGCTGGAAGCTGCAATATCATCCCCGGTTCCGTCCATAACAAAAATGTTGCCACGAATCATACCCATCCAGCAGCTATAACGAACCGTGCCGACATTGACAGGCGTAAATTCAATGACATTTTCACCCGTATGGAATGTGTACTCAATGCCGTAATCTGAAATCAAAATTCTATTGTTGCATCCGTTTATACTCCCATCCGGTGCATCAATCACCCATTTTACCGGGACGCCAGCCTGTACTGTAATGTTGGGATATCGGCCAGCCTGTAAGGTGCTGCTGACCACCTGCACACCATCAACGACTTCTGCATTGTTTTCTGCGGCTGAACTGTTTTGTACCAATCTTCCTTGAAAGATCCACAGAGCATAGGCACCGACCACAATAACCGGAAAGACGGCTTTCACCAAACTTTTGACTGCTCTGTTTTCAACAGGAATACTAAACAGTACCCCGACAATGCAAAAGGCTATTATCAGAACGAGCAGCAGATCGGGAGAAATCCAGCCGCTTAGAGAGCCTCCTTGTGAGAGCATCGCCAGCCCAAGGACAACGACCAGCACAGCACCGATCCTCATAACCTGATCTGTGAATCTTCTGCCAAGGACAGAAACGATGGAGCCAAGACCCAGCATGAACGGCACAGTACCCAAGCTGAACAGAAACATGGAGAGCGCACCGGCAAACGGATTGCCGGCTGCAAGAGCTACAATCCACATGGATTGCAGCGGACCACAGGGCATAAAACCGTTCAATATACCAACAAGGAAGGGACGGGAGGCTTTTGCTTTTTGATTCCCTACCTTCCGGACGAGAGACTTCGGCATACGGATGGTAAATTTGCGGAGCCACGGGAAAAGCCCCAGCATATTGATGCCCATAATCACCATGAACAGACCCGCGATGATTTTCAATATTCCTTGCAAGAGTATTGAAAACCCGACATCAGTACCACCACCCATCAGAAAGCCGACCAAACCAAGGACGAAACCGACTGCCGTATAGGACAGAACACGTCCCATATTGTAGGCCAGAGCCGGACAGAATGTAGCCATCTTGCTGGTATTGTCTGCTTCACCCTGTGTCACCTGCGGGATGCACTGCGAAAGATTGATGCCACCGCACATGGCAATGCAGTGGACGGAGGTAATCAGGCCGATCACAAAGAGCATCCCGTATCCCATTTTTGTATCCGCAAGCTGGCTAGGCACCAACAGATTTAGAATCCCCATTGACTGCAGCATGACATACAGCGAAACGATGATCACCAGCATACAGACGGTATTCGCGATGTTCGACCCGGCAGTCTTTTTTCTTCGAATTACCTCATAGCCAAGCTTCTCGATAGCAGTGATAATCTCTTTTAGAGAAATCGCTTCCTCGTTGTAAACAATGTCAGCCGTGGCATTGTTATAGCTCACAATGGCGTTTATAACACCCTCTGTGTGATTTAATGTTTTCTCAATTTTATTCTGGCAGTTCACGCAGGTCATACCGCCAATATGCAATCGGATTGTTTTATCCATCAGATTGTTCCTCCTTGCTTGTTATACCGTAGTTTACCAAGCAGGTTTGTGGTTTTTATGTGGATTTTGTTTCATATTCATATTGCACTGATTTTGGGTAAGACAACCGTAAAGCGGCTTCCTTTTCCTTCCTCGCTCTCGACCCTTATTTTTCCTTTATGGGCTTGTACGATGTTTTTTGCAATTGCCAGTCCAACACCCGCACCACCGGTCTTTCGGTTTCGGGATTTATCTGTTCGATAAAACCGTTCAAAAATTCGTTTCAAATCTGCCTGCGGTATTCCTATTCCACTATCTTCAACATGAATCATAGCGCTGTCATCCGTGTCTTCAATGACGATACGAACCGTACCGCCGTCATTTGAATACTTAATCGCATTGGACACCAGATTTGTGATGACCTGCTGCATTCGGTTTCTGTCTATGGGTACAATAGCGGCTGCACCTGTGACCTGTCCATTCAAATGCTTTTCCCGAAGTTTCAGTTCAAAATTTTCTATGACTGTTTGAGCCAACTCCCGTAAGTCCACGTCGGATTTGTCAAGCACCAGATTTTCATTTTCAACCTGACGCAGCCGCTCCAAATCATCAATCAGACCGGAAAGCCTTTGTAATTCATTAAAGCAATTTTGCAGTCGCTCCGGTGTTGGTTCCATAATCCCGTCGTTCATCATTTCCACATAGGACGATATATTCGCAACCGGTGTCCGCAGTTCATGGGTCACATCCGAAATCAACCGTTTCCGCAAGATTTCCTGTTCTTCTAAGGATTCCGCCATTTGATTGACTGCTTGGGCCAGTTCATGCAATTCTTTTGTACGGATGTCCCCCTGAAATCTTGTATCGTAGTCACCATCTGAAATCATCTGCGTGATTTTCACCACTTTGGAGATGGGGTTTACAATGCTGTTTGCCAGCAATATTCCCATAATTGCTGCACCAATCAGTGAAATGGTGCCAACTGCCACTAGGATACGATTCAGGGCCGTGATAAACTGAAAGGCATTTTCATTCATGTAATAGGGGCTGTAATAACTGATGTCAAGGTATCCAACCATAGTGCCGGATTGCTTTAACTCGTATCTGTGTGTTACAAAATCGCCGTCAAAACTAGGCCGTTCTTTCTGCATAAGAACAGTAATGGATTGCATGATCTCATGGCAGAGGGCCATATCGTGGTGTTCCGCATCCCAAAGAATATTCTTGTCCTTATTGTATAACTTGATAATAAAGCCATCTTCCAGAGCGTACATACCCAGGCCGTGAATGTAGTCGATATTCCAGCCTTCATTTACAACGCTGTATTGGTTGGAAATATTCTTCGCAATATCAGATGCCTCTAATTCCTGCTGTTCCTTCACGTATTTCTCAAACGCGTGACTTATCATTATGTTGGAAATCATGCTGATTAAAGAAATGGCTGCTAATACCAGAAGAGCAAAACGGACGGCAAGGGCAGAACGGAGACTATGTTGCCTCAAATTTTCTCACCTCCGAATTTATATCCTAAGCCGTGAACGGTTTGTACATAAACCGGGCTTTTGGGGTCTGTTTCCACTTTCTTGCGAAGATTTTTGATATGCGTGTCGATCACGCGGTCATATCCATCAAAATTCGGACCAAACACAAGACCGATCAAATCATCCCTTGTAAAAACCTTTTTCGGGTATTTGACCATAGCGGAGAGGATTTTCCACTCACTGGGGGTCAGGCTTAAAAGCCCGCCCTGTTTCCTTACTTCGTTATGTTCGAAGTCGATTTGCAAGTCGTGGTCATTCCATGAAAATTTCTCCGCCAGCGGCTTCAGATCACTGACTGTCCGGCGCAGAACAGCCTCCATACGGGCGTATAGCTGTTTAATACTAAAGGGCTTGGTTACATAGTCATCTGCGCCGATGTTCAGACCATTCAGTATGTCATTTTCCTGCGTCTTGGCTGTCAGCATAATGATTGGCACTCTTGACTGTCTGCGGATCGCCTGACAGACTTCTTCGCCCGACATACCCGGCAGCATCAAATCTAAAATCACAAACATGATTGGGTACTTCTGGAAGACATCCAGCGCCTCTTTGCCATCCTCGGCGGCAAAAACATGGTAGCCCTGTTTTGTTATATATGCGGAAACCGATTCACGGATCATCGCTTCATCATCAACGACCAATACATTTTTCTCTAATGCCATAAAGATACCTCTTTCTATATAAAACGCAAAATGCGTTACTTCCGCAAAAACATTATACACAAGTCCGCCCTTTTTTTCAATTCCACCACAGCCCTGCACAGAATGCGTAAAATCCGCAATTATAATGTATCTTTTTTACGCGATATCCAGCACAAGATAATCTTCGTTCTCAACGACCTGCTTCAAAATCTCGTTGGAGACATCCTTATTTAGTGTCACGACAGCGGTTTTATGCTCATAGCTTACAACAGCCTCGCAGACACCATCCACATTTTCCAGTGCTTTCCTGACGCGGGCCTCACAGTGGCCGCAGGACATTCCTTCAATATTCAGTGTTTTTGTCCGCATAGCAGTATGGGGCGAGTAAAAACAGAAGAAGCAAGAAAAGGAATCCAACTTGCTGATGAACTGTCCGACATGATTCTGTTCCACGCTATGGTATATAAGAATGGGAAGAAGATGGAGCAACCTTGGGAGGATAAGTGATGAGCAATGTTCTGGAAAATAGCCCTTTTGATTCAGGACAAGGTGTACGGGCGATTTCTAAGAGAAGATCAAATCGGAAATGCAGGATTGGCCTGGAGCACAGAAGACAGTGCAGGAAATCCTGAAAAGGGAATAGACAGAGCAGTTGATGTGTTGTGATAAACTATAGTTGTAACAGTAGTGGCTAATAAGATATAATCAATCTCATAAAGGGGAATGATTGAGCAAATGCAAAACGAAAATATGTATAAAGGAGAAACAACGTATGAGAATATCAGTGATCGGAACGAATTCAGAGAAGATGGCGACGATTGAGATGGAGATAAAGTCAGTTGCAGTTTTGGGAGCGGGGGCAGTCGGCTCGTATATTATTTGGGGACTTTATGAGAACAAAAATGTCAGACTCGGCGTGGTCGCAGACGGGGAGCGCGCAGAGCGCCTCAAAGCAGACGGATGCACGATCAATGGGGAGGTTTACCGCCCGAATATCTGGTCGCCCGAGGAGGCGCACGGTGTGGATCTTCTGATTGTCTCGCTCAAATACGGGGCACTTCCGGGGGCAATGAAAATGATCCGGACGATTGTCGGTGAGAATACAATCGTGATGAGCCTGATGAACGGAATCGACAGTGAGGAGCTGATTGCGAAGGAGATCGGGGAGTCGCATATCCTGAATTCGTTGATCAAGGTTGCGTCCCAGAGAAAAGAAGACGGTATTCATTTTGATCCGGAGACGACGATCGGAATCATTTTCGGGGAAGTTTCTGCTCCGTATGAGAGCGAGCGCGTGCAGGCGGTCAAGGCGCTTTTTGCAGATACCGGAATCCACATCCGCTCAACCGACTGTATTCGCGAGGAAATGTGGAGCAAATTCCGCTTAAATGTCTGCAACAATCTTCCGCAGGCAATTCTCGGATCCGGAGTCGGATGCTACCGCGACAGTGCGCACATGAAGGCGATCAGCGATGGTCTGCGTGCGGAGCTTGAGGCAATCGCAAAGGCGAAGGGTGTGGATATGAGCAAGATTGACAGTTCCTCGAATCACGGGGCACCGGTTCGTCCGTCGGCGCGCTACTCCACGCTTCAGGATATCGAGGCGGGAAGACATACCGAGATTGATATGTTTTCCGGTGCGCTGATGCGGATGGGAAAAGAACTTGGAATCGCGACCCCGTATAACGAGTACACCTATCACATGATCAAGGCACTCGAAGAAAAGAATGACGGAAAATTTAATTACGATGACCAGAATGAGGAGCTTGTCTGGTCAAAATAAGTTTTGAAAAACAGACATAAAAATTTCTTTCGCTGCGCTCCGTTTTGTGATATGATGGGACAAGCGAGATAGTTAAAAAAATGGCAAAGGAGATTTCTCATGGGTGAACTGTTATTTATGAAGCCCTATTGTAAAGAAGTTATTTGGGGTGGAACAAAATTAAAGAGCATTTATGGTTATGAGACACAGGGAAATCACACTGGAGAGGCATGGGTGATCAGTGCGAATCCAGATGGTCAGAGTGTTGTGACCGAGGGTCATTATCAGGGAAAGACGCTGAAAGAACTCTGGGACGGGCACAGAGAGCTTTTTGGAAATATGAAAGGCGATGTTTTTCCTCTTCTGATTAAGCTCATTGACGCGAGAGATCATTTAAGCATTCAAGTTCATCCGGATGATGAGTATGCATACTCTCATGAGAACGGAGAAAAGGGAAAGACCGAGTGCTGGTATATTGTGGACTGCGATGAGGGAGCGGACATTGTCATCGGTCACAAGGCTCAGACGAAAGAAGAGCTGAAGGCGATGATTGACGAGGGAAGATGGGACGATCTTCTGAATGTGATCCCGATTCACAAAGGAGATTTCTTCTACATTCCGGCGGGAACGGTTCATGCGATCCGCAAGGGTACGCTGATTCTTGAGACTCAGCAGAACAGCAACATCACCTATCGTCTGTACGATTATGGAAGATTGCAGGATGGCAAGCCGAGACAGCTTCATATCAAGCAGAGTCTCGATGTGATTCGTTGCCCGCAGGAGAGAGAAAATACCGTGCAGAAGGCAGTCGAGAAGGACGGAAACGTCAGTCAGCGCCTTGTGAGCTGTCCGTTATTTACCGTGGATCATTTTGAGACAGCAGAGAAGATGACGATGGAACAGCCGTACTCCTTCCTGATTGTCGATGTCCTTGAGGGTGAGGGAAGCGTGAACAATCATCCGATTAAGAAGGGCGATCACTTCATCGCACCGTTTGGCTGTGGCAATCTGGAATTTTCAGGAAAACTTGAGCTGATTACCTCCCACGTTTCCTGAAAAGCAGATTTTTTCTAAATTTTGATGGAAATTTTGGAAAACCCGTAACGGAAAAACAGGGACGAAAGTTAAAGGTTGAGAAGGCAAAATAAAAATGCTAAGATAAAATGAGAATCCGAATAAAAAATAAAAACGGGAAAATAAAAATAAAAAAAGGAGAGTAACACTATGTTGTTTGGAGCACTTGAGGCGGGTGGAACCAAGATGGTATGCGCAATCGGAAATGAAAACGGAGAGATTTTAGAGCAGAAGTCGATTCGGACGACGACTCCGGAGGAGACGATGCCGGCAATTCTGGAATACTTCAAGGACAAGGAGATTGCGTCAATCGGAATTGCCTGCTTTGGACCGATCGATCTGAATAAGAATTCTGAGACTTACGGATACATCACTTCCACACCGAAGATTCCGTGGAGAAATTACAACATTGTCGGTGCAGTCAAGGACGCACTGAAGATTCCGGTCGGTTTTGATACCGATGTAAACGGTTCTCTGCTGGGTGAGGTGACCTGGGGCTGTGCAAAGGGTCTGACCGATGCCGTTTATTTTACAATCGGAACCGGTGTCGGTGCCGGAATCATGACAAATGGAAAGATGCTTCACGGCATGCTTCATCCGGAGGCAGGTCATGTGAAGATGGTTCCGCGCAGTGGCGATACCTACAAGGGAAAATGCCCGTATCACGGAACCTGCTTTGAGGGAATGGCAGCGGGTCCGGCAATCGAGGAGAGATGGGGCGCAAAGGCAGTTCAGCTCGCAGACCGCGAGGAAGTCTGGGATCTTGAGAGTTATTACATCGCTCAGGCTCTGATGGGAATCGTTCTGACCCTGAGCCCGCAGAAGATTATTTTAGGTGGTGGTGTTATGCACCAGAAACAGCTCTTCTCGATGATTCGCGAGAAGATGCTCAAAGAGCTGAACGGATATATTCAGGCGAAAGAGCTGACTGACATCGACAATTACATCGTTCCGGCAAGTCTCAACGACGATCAGGGAATCATGGGATGCATTAAACTGGCGATGAACAGTCTGGAAGAGGAAAATAAGTAAGGATCTGACGGAAAATGAGAGAGAAACTGACACAGCACGACGTAGAGAAAATTCAGCAGGAGATTGACCAGAGAAAACTTGAGGAGAGACCGAAACTGATTGAGGCGGTCAAGGAAGCGCGTTCCCACGGCGATCTGAGTGAAAATTTTGAGTACCATGCGGCAAAACGCGAAAAGAATCAGAATGAGAGCCGAATCCGTTATCTGGAGAATCTGCTCAAGAATGCGATTGTGATCTCGGATGCCTCCCGCGAGGATGAGGTTGGACTGAACAACACAGTGACGCTTTTCATGGAGGATGATGACGAGGAAGAGGTCTACAAGCTCGTGACAAGTATCCGTGGAAGTTCGATTCACAATATGATCAGCACTGAGTCCCCGCTCGGTCGGGCGATTCTGCGCCATAAAGTCGGCGATCGCGTGCTGGTGCAGGCAAATGAGACATACAGCTATTATGTGACGATCCGAAAAATCGAGAACACCGACGATTCGGACGACACGATCCGGAAGTATTAGCATTGGATGAAGGATCAATATCCGTTTCAATCGTAATTCAATATTAATTCCATTCGGGAAAGCAGAAAAGTCCCGCACTCCGATTGGCTTTTGCTTAAGCCGATGGCGGTGCGGGATTTTTTTGCTAATTTATTTGCGTGATGCTTCGGAAGATTCTGTCGCAATCTGCTCTACAAGATGCTTGAGCTCTGCTTGATCCAATCCGACCTCCATGCTGATCGAGTAACAGAAATCGTTGTCATACCAGGTCGCGAGAACGTATTTTTCATTGTCTCCTTTCAGGATAAGTGAAAATCCGTCAATATCTGTTGCGATGACATCGGAATATGAATTATAATCTCCGGAATTGTCTTTCTCCTCTGCGCTTGAGGACTGGCGGTAGACAATCTGATTGTCAGCTCCGCGGTAAGTGATCTGTGCAAGCTTATCAAAGTAGGACGTGTACTCGGTGGAGGTCACTTCAAATGGGAAATCATAGAGTCCGAAAACTTTAAATCCCATTCTTCGGGAAAGTTCATTGATCGATTTGCAAGTCTCAATCGATGCAGTTCCGGGAACACTTCCGACACCTTCAATCGGTATCTGGTTCGTGATCCGGTCGATCATTTGCGGAAGCGTCAGTGCACCGATTGCGAGAATCAGAAGACTGGCGCATACCGACAGATAGCGCGAGGTGCGAGGAAACGGCAGGCGCTTTTTCTCCGAGGAGAGTACCACATTGTTTAGAATCCGACTGCGCATTTCGTCAGTGACTTCAATGCGATCCATGATTTCCTTGTAGGAGTTATTTTTGTAGGATTTACTCAAAGTCATACACCTCCCTCAAAATCATTCTTAGTTCTGCGCGTGCCCGTCTGAGGTCTGAGCGGATTGTATTCTCCTTGCGCCCGAGAATCTTTGAAATCTCTGCGGTCGAGTAGCCCTCGTAATAAAACAGATGAACCGCCTCCCGGTATTTGTCGGGAAGATTTTTGACAGCGTCCCAGACGAAGGAGAGATCTTCTCGTTGCTCATCGATCAGCTCCTCATTAAGTTCACCGGTATCGCGAATTCGGTTGTAAGCAATCTTGTTTTTGGAAAGATTTGCCGTGACCTTTAAAAGCCATGCCTTTTCGTGTGCTTCATTTTCAAAGTTGGGAGCGGAATCGAGGTAGGTGATCAGGGTATCCTGAAGAAGGTCCTCGGCATCGCTCATGTTGTGGACGTAAGAATAGGCAAGGCGCAGAATGGAATTTCCGTAGGTATCGAGAATGTATTTGGCGTTATTTGCGACGGAATTTTTTCGTGACAGCCGTTTTTTCTCGGATGCATATCCATAGATTTTTGCATGGAATGCAGATAAAAAGTTTTTCAGTGATCTCAAAAAATCGAAACCGCCCGGCGAGCAGGGAAGTTCCAACGAAAGTATACTCATACAAATCCCCTAAAAATGTTTTTTATGAAATCTTTTCATGACTCAATACTCAATCAATGACTTAATCCTATACTCAATCCATTACTCAATCTCTGCAATCAGAGCACTGATCTCATCAACGGAGATTCCGTTCATGCTGATCGAGTAGGAGTAATCGCCGTCTGTCCAGATCGCAGTTTTCACCATACCGTTATCGCCCTTCATTGTGATTTCGCGCGTGCCGATCGTGGCGGTGGAAGTCTCGGAATAAGTGGTGTAATCTCCGCTGATGTCCTTTCCATTATAGAGTCCTTTGCGAATCCGCGCGATCTCTGTGTAGGATGGCTCAGAGGTGTTATCGTCTGCGCTTGCCGTTGTCTGATCGCTGTTTGCATCATTTGCATCGTAGTCCTTGAGATAAATCACCTCAATCAGTTCCTTATTGAGGGTGCGAAAAACATTCGCGGAGACACTCTGAATCTCGTCCGGAATCTTGAACGAAAATCCAGCAGTATTTTGCGCGTCGGCAAGGGTTGTGTGATCGATAAACGGGTTCGGCATCGAGGTCATCTGACCAGTTTCATTTGCAGAGGTCTCTGCGCTGATCGAAGTCTTCTCTGCCCTGGTCGTGGTTTCGTGTCTTGCGCAGGCGCTCATCAAGACGAGTGTCAGAAGACCGAGAGTCGTGAGACAGGTGCGGATCTTGCGGTTGCCGAAATTCTTATTTGCGTTCAGGTTCTTGTTTTCGTTCTTATTCCAGTTTGCTACCTTTGCTACGTTCTTGTTCATTTTCATGATAAATTCTCCTCATCTTTTTTATTTAAGGGAATTATTTCCCTTCATGAGTTATACAGATGAGGAGAATAAAATGTTGCAAAAAAATAAAAAATTTTAAAAAAATTATTTTACGGGGATCAGATCATTAGATCCATCCGCCGTCCATTGCGATGACCTGTCCGGTCAGGTAGGAACCCTTGTATCCGAGATGGTAGACAAAGTCAGCGACTTCCTCGGCGGTTCCGAGGCGACCTGCCGGGATCTCATCGACGAGCTGGAGCATCTCGTCTTCCTCCATCCACTGATTCATCTCCGTGTCGATCGCTCCGCAGGCAACAGCGTTGACCTGAATGTTGCTCGGTGCAAGTTCTTTTGCGAGGGCGCGGGTAAATGCATTGATGCCACCCTTTGTTGCGGAGTAGGCAACCTCGCAGGAAGCTCCGACATTTCCCCAGACGGAGGAGATGTTTACGATTTTTCCGGAACCGGCAGACAGCATCATCGGGATTGCCAGTTTGCAACAGTTAAAGACGGAGGTCAGGTTTGTGCGGATGATGCGGTCCCAGTCCTCGCTCGTCATATCCTGAAGCAGTCCGATGTAATCGACACCGGCATTGTTGACGAGAACATCAAGGGAGCCGTACTGTTTGCGGATCAGCGCAAACAATTTTTCACAGTCTTCCATTTTTCCCATATCTCCGAGAAAGGCGGTACAACCGACCTGATAGCTGGAGATCTCTTTTTGCGCCTGAAGAAGCTCGCGCTCCCGATGCGCGCAGTTAATGATGACGTTATATCCTTTTTTCGCAAATTTTATGGCGATCGCCTTTCCGATTCCGCGGGAAGCACCCGTTACAAGTACTACTTTTTTTGCCATACAAACACGCTTCCTTTCTTAAAATTTGATAGTTCCATTATAAGTTTTTCGGGGATAATGAGCAAGGAAAAATCTCGAACTTTCTGGAATCCTTTACGATTCAATTACAATTTCCGTAACTCTCTGTATCTTAAAAGAAACTTGTGTTATACTGAACCACAGTGACGCAGTTTTGATGCGATTGGGAAGCAACAGAGTTACTTTACTGTAACGGAACGTAAGCAATAAAACAGGAGTGAAAAATGGAAAAAAAATATGATCTGGTGATTGTTGGTTCCGGTCCGGCAGGACTGACCGCAGGGATTTACGCACAGCGTGCGAGACTGAATACTCTTGTGATTGAGAAAGAGATGGTCAGCGGAGGACAGGTGCTGACGACGTATGAGGTGGAGAACTATCCGGGATTTCCGGTGGTGGATGGATTTACGCTCGGAACGAAATTCTGGGAGCATGCGGATCACCTCGGCGCAGAATTTGTCACCGATGAGATTGTGGGAATTCGCCTGATGCAGGAGCAGGATACGGATCTTTTGGCGATCGATGCTTCGGAGGATGGAGTAAGAGATCTGCGAGCTGCACAGGTGGAAGTACCGGGTGTCACAGAGATTGTATCACATTTTGACTCTGAAAAGACATGGAAGGTGCTCACGGGAAAGAAAGGAACTTACCTTGCAAAGACCGTGATTCTGGCTTCAGGGGCGACGCACAAGAGCCTTGGAGTTCCTGGTGAGGAGCGCCTTCGCGGTTCCGGAGTGAGCTACTGTGCGACGTGTGACGGAGCGTTTTTCCGCAGAAAAGAGGTCGCTGTCGTCGGAGGCGGAGATGTCGCGATCGAGGATGCGATTTTTCTGTCCCGGATGTGCAGTCACGTCTATCTGATTCATCGCAGAGGAGAACTGCGCGGGGCGAGATCCCTTCGGGAACAGCTTTTGGCGCTTGAGAATGTGACGATTCTCTGGGATACCGTGGTCGAGGAGATCTGCGGGGAGCAGAGAGTTGAGAACATTCAGCTTCGCAATGTGAAGAGTGGGGAACATTCGCAGCTTTCTGTGAACGGGGTCTTCGTGGCAGTCGGAATTGAGCCGAACAGCACGTTCGTGGAAGATCTGGTTCAGATGGATCACGGCTATGTGTGTGCCGGGGAGACGTGTGAGACGAGTGTGCCGGGAATTTTTGTGGCGGGGGACATGAGAACGAAACAGCTTCGCCAGATTGTGACGGCTACTGCGGATGGTGCGAATGCGGTCAGCAGTGCCGAGCGGTATCTGAATGCATGGAGCCATCGCTAGAATCATCGCTGGAACTATCGTTAGGACATCTAAGCGGGAATCCTCGGCCATTCAATGACCGAGCAGCTCACAATAGAACCATTGTAAAAGGCTTCATAAATGAGGTTTCATAAATGATTTTTGCAATACTTGAATTTGAGGGCGACGAGAGGGAGAAAAAATAGATGAAAAAAACAATCAGGATGTTAACCCTGAGTTGTGTGTGTGCAATGACTCTGGGAGTGATTCCCGCTTATGCGGATGTGCAGAAATCTCCGCATACCGTATCGGTTGTGGCATCACAGGGAAATTATGAGAATATTGCAGTCTCGCAGGTATCCGATTATGTAAATATCAGAGAGAATCCAAATACGGACAGCACGATTGTCGGAAAGATTTATAACAACTGTGCGGCGACGATTCTTGAGACTGTCGAGGGCGAGGGTGGAAAGTGGTATCGAATCCAGTCGGGCGCAGTAACCGGATACATTAAGGCGCAGTATTTTGTGACCGGAGATTCGGCGGAACAGCTTGCGCGCACGATTCGGCGAGAGTTTGTCACGATCAGCGCGGATGGTCTTCGACTGAGAGCGGAGCCGAACCTGACGAGCACGACATTGACTCTGTTGTCTCAGGGTGCGGAGTACATCGTCGTCGACGATGAGGGTGATTTCTTTAAAGTCGAGATCGATGAAGATCTTGTCGGCTATATTTCCAAGAACTACTGTACGGCACGCGTGGAGTTTGATCAGGCAGTGACGCTTCAGGAGGAAAAGGAAAAGAAGGCGGAAGAGGAGAAGCGAAAGCAGGAGGCAGATTCTGCAATTGCGCAACTTGAGGAAGTCCGCAGAGTCGAGGCGAAGGAAGAGGCGGAGGAGAGCCAGACCGGAAACAATGGCACGACAATCGCTCCAAATCCTTCCGGTGCTGAGTCTTCCACAAATGGATCAACGCCGACAACCTCGAATTCGTCTTCTGAAAATCCTGACAATGGAGCGACGATCATTGCCACGAAACCAGATGAGGTTGACACGACTGCACCGGCACAGAATAACAGCAACAGTTCTTCGGGTACGTCTATCGCATCCGGACCTTTGACGGGAACGACGGGATCAACAGGAAGTACAAACAGTGGGACAAGCACAAAACCGTCTGCGACTGTTGTACAGCCGTCGAACACGACAACTTCTTCTGGTACAACGACCGCAGGCACTTCGGATTCCAAGAACAGTGCGACGATCAAGGGCAGTGGCGGACCGGGTTCCACCGCAGTTGTCACCGCGACGAGAACGGCGATTGTCGCTTACGCAAAACAGTTCCTCGGCAACAAATATGTGTATGGTGGGACAAGCCTGACGACAGGAGCAGACTGTTCCGGATTCACGCAGGCGATTTTTGCACACTTTGGAATCACGACGGGAAGAACCTCGAGAGATCAGGCACAGAATGTCAAGACGATCCCGATTTCGAGTGTTCAGCCGGGCGATCTTCTGTTCTATGGAAGCGGAAGCACGATCACCCATGTAGCGATTTACATAGGAGATGGAAAGGTTATCCACTCGAGCAACTCGAGGACCGGTGTCATCATCTCCCCGTACAACTACCGAACCCCGAGCAAAGCGGGAACATTCTTGAATTAAGGGGGAGGCATGGAGCAGAAAAAACAGTACTATGGTGTTGATGTTGTAAAGTTTATTCTTGCCCTTCTTGTCGCCGGTCGCCATATGATTCAGGTGTTTTATGCGCAGGAGAGCCTGTGGCGGTTGACCGTCGGCTCGTGGCTCTCCAATCTGGCAGTGCCGTTTTTCTTTACCGTCGCCGGATTTCTTCTGTTTCGGAAAATCTGCGGGACTGAGAGAACCGCGGGGGAGCGATCAGGAAAGAAAAAGGAAACGGAAATTGGAAACGGAAGAGATCGAAACGAAATCGAGAGTGGAAGTGGAAATGAGGAATCTAGACGCGGAAGAAGTCGCAGAAAACAGCAGAGAAGAGTCTCCTCATCCTCTGCTCAGAGAGAGTTAGCAAATCGAACCTCAGATCCGTCGAAAACAGGAAAATCAGGAGTCAGTGGAAGCAGTCGCAGTCGCTCAGATTCCGTCAAAAAGGGCGGATGGAGACAGGTTTATAAATACTGTTGGCGAATTTTAAAACTCTATGTGCTCTGGTGCGTGATCTACTGGCCGATTGATATTTACAACTGGTACCACGGAACTGCGACGATCAAGGAGAGCGTGATTTTCTATATCCGCTCGTTCTTCTTCTCGAGCACGATCGCCCAGCTCTGGTATCTGCCGGCGCTGATTACCGCATGCTTGATTGTCTGGTGCGTGTCGCTCGGCGCGCGCTACGTCACACCGGCGCTGATTGTGACCGGTGCGCTGTTTCTGGCAGGGTGTCTCGGCGATAACTGGTATTTTACAGCGATGCTTCCGCAGAAGATCCAGAACCTGATCGATCTCTACGGACAGCACTGCATGACGATGAGAAACGGAATTTTTTACGGAAGTTTTTATGTGTGCCTCGGCCTTGTTTTTGCGAAGAAAAAGAGAAATCTGCCGTTTTTTGTATCCTTTGCGCTGGCAGTCTTCTTTTGCTGGGTGATGAAAAAGGAGGTCACGCACTGCGGAAATATCAACATCGTGATTTCCGCTGCCCCGACCGCCTTTTTCCTGACCGAGTCGGCGCTCTCTTTGCGTCTGCCGGACTGGAAACTTTTCACGAGACTCAGAGCGATGAGCGAGTGGGTGTATTTGTCTCACTTTTATTTCTTTTATTTCTTCTCGTGGACGGCAAAGATCAATCCTCTGCCGTTGACGGAGAAAAATATTATGCTCTGCATCTTTATCCCGATGCTGATTTTTGCGTGGGGGATGGCATGTTTGGGAGAGCGAAGGATATGGGTCAGAAAGCTGATCTAACGATAACGAGGAGGTGCGCTTGCACCTCCTCGAATTTTTCTTGAATTTAGTTTTTCACGAACCGGATCTTAATCGAATCCTTTTGGAATCTGGTTTTAACCTGGTTTTCTGAATCTGATGAAGTGGAATGATGATTACTCAAATTCCGGCTCAATCAGACCATAGGTGTTATTCTTTCTCTTGTATACCACATTAACCTGTTCGGTCTCTGCATTCAGGAATACATAGAAGCTGTGACCAAGCAGCTCCATCTGCACACAAGCCTCTTCCGGGTCCATCGGCTTTACTGCGAAGCGTTTGGTCTTCACGATGTTGATCTCGTCATCGGTATCAAACTCCTCGTTGATGAACAGATCTGAGAATGCCATTGCGCTCTGCTTCTTGTCGATCAGTTTGTTCTTATATTTTTTCATCTGACGCTCGATGATCTCTTCTACCAGATCGATGGAGACGTACATATCACTGCTGGATTCTTCCGCACGGATCATAGTTCCCTTAACCGGGATCGTAACTTCGATTTTCTGTTTGCCTTTCTGCACGCTGAGAGTGACGATTACCTCTGTGTCCGGATTAAAATAGCGATCGAGCTTTCCAATCTTTTCTTCTACTGCTGCCCGCAGACCCGGAGTCACATCGATGTTTCTTCCTGTAATAGTATAACGCATAGTCATCAGCTCCTTCTTTTGAGATGACTCCAGTATAGCACACAAGTCCGAAAAATTCAACCAGAATACACAAATTGTTGTGACAATTATTCTTAAAAAAATATAAATAGAAATATTTCTATATAAGAAAAAATATTGAAAAAATATAACCTGTAAAAATGCGGAAGTGAGGGATAGATTTGGAAAGAAAAGTTTGATTTTCTGTTTCATTTCCGTTTTGCTTCTGCCTTATTTTGGTGGAAAAGTGGGAAAACTAGGAGAAAGGAGTGGAAAACGGATCAAAAAAGAGGTTAATTTTTTGTGAAGTGGAGGGGGAAAACTTGAATAAATCGAGGGTTAGTGTTACAATGACTAGGATTGACTGTAAAATGGGTCAGATTATATCTTGTCTGGCTGGAAAGAAAAATGTTTAGGAGACAGAATTTATGAATCTCATAGAGAAATTATTTGGCACCCACAGCGAGCGGGAACTCAAGATGATTTATCCGATTGTGGACAAGATTGAGGCGCTGAGGCCCAAGATGGGAGAGCTTACGGATGAGCAGTTGCGCGACAACACCCGTATTTTTAAAGAGCGACTGGCAAACGGAGAGACTCTTGATGATCTTCTGCCGGAGGCATTTGCAACTGTCCGTGAAGCTGCAAAGCGAGTGCTGAAGATGGAGCATTATCCGGTACAGCTCATCGGTGGTATCGTTCTTCACCAGGGACGTATCGCAGAGATGAGAACCGGTGAAGGTAAGACGCTCGTGTCGACCGCTCCGGCATATTTAAATGCACTGACAGGAAAGGGCGTTCACATTGTCACCGTCAACGACTATCTGGCAAAGCGAGATGCGGAGTGGATGGGACAGGTTCACGAGTTCTTGGGACTGAGTGTTGGTATCGTCTTAAACCCGATGAACTCTGAGGAGCGTAAGAAGGCATATGCCTGCGATATCACCTATGTAACGAACAACGAGCTCGGTTTCGACTATCTGCGTGACAACATGGCAATCTACAAGGAGCAGATGGTTTTAAGAGGTCTTGAGTATGCGATCATCGATGAGGTTGACTCTGTCCTGATCGATGAGGCGAGAACTCCGCTGATCATTTCCGGTCAGAGCGGTAAGTCCACGAAGCTGTATGAGGTCTGTGACGTTCTGGCTCATCAGCTCGAGAAGGGCGAGGCTTCCGGCGAGTTCACAAAGATGAATGCGATCATGGGCGAAGACATCGAGGAGACCGGTGACTTCATCGTCAATGAGAAGGATAAGGTTGTAAACCTGACGGAGGAAGGTGTGCGCAAGGTCGAGGAATATTTCCATATTGAGAACCTTGCAGATCCGGAGAATCTGGAGATCCAGCACAACATCATCCTCGCACTGCGTGCAAACTACCTGATGCACCGCGATAAGGACTATGTTGTAAAAGATGATGAGGTTCTGATCGTCGATGAGTTTACCGGACGTATCATGCCGGGGCGTCGTTATTCCGATGGTCTGCATCAGGCAATCGAGGCGAAGGAGCATGTAAATGTTCGCCGTGAGAGCAAGACGCTTGCGACAATCACCTTCCAGAACTTCTTTAACAAGTTCAAGAAGAAATCCGGTATGACCGGTACGGCTCTGACCGAGGAGAAGGAGTTCCGTAACACTTACGGAATGGATGCAATCGCAATCCCGACGAACCGTCCGGTACAGCGTATCGATCACGAGGATGCAGTTTATAAGACCAAGAAAGAAAAATTCGATGCCGTTGTCAAAGAGGTTGAGGAAGCACACGCAAAGGGACAGCCGGTTTTGGTCGGCACGATCACAATCGAGACTTCTGAGCTTTTGAGCAAGATGCTCAAGAAGCGCGGAATTCAGCATAAAGTTCTGAATGCGAAGTTCCATGAGCTCGAGGCAGAGATCGTTGCAGATGCAGGTATTCATGGAGCAGTCACGATCGCGACGAACATGGCAGGTCGTGGTACCGATATTAAGCTGGATGAAGATGCAAGAAAAGCAGGCGGACTGAAGGTAATCGGTACGGAGCGTCACGAGTCGAGACGAATCGATAACCAGCTCCGTGGTCGTTCCGGTCGTCAGGGAGATCCGGGTGAGTCCCGTTTCTACATCTCTCTTGAGGATGATCTGATGCGTCTGTTCGGTTCTGAGCGTCTGATGAAGATGTTTGAGGCTCTCGGTGTTCCGGAGGGCGAGCAGATCGAGCATAAGATGCTCTCAAGTGCGATCGAGAAGGCTCAGATGAAGATCGAGACGAACAACTACGGTCTGCGTGAGAACCTGCTCAAGTACGATGAGGTCAACAACGAACAGCGTGAGATCATTTACGCAGAGCGCCGGAAAGTTCTTGACGGCGACAACATGCGTGATCTCGTTCTGAAGATGATCACTGATATTGTGGAGAATGCAGTGGATATGTCGATCTCTGATGAGCAGAGTGTCTCTGACTGGGATTGGGCAGAGCTTAACAACCTGCTGACTCCGGTGATCCCGCTTCAGCCGATCAATGAGGAGAACCATCCGGTCAGCAAGAAGAACGAGCTCAAGCATATGCTCAAGGAAGAGGCAATCAAGCTCTACGAGGAGAAGGAAGCACAGTTCCCGGATGCCGAGCAGGTGCGTGAGATCGAGCGTGTCGTTCTGTTAAAGGTTATCGACAACAAGTGGATGAACCACATCGACGATATGGATCAGCTTCGTGAGGGAATCGGTCTGCAGGCCTATGGTCAGCGTGATCCGGTTGTCGAGTACAAGATGAGCGCATACGAGATGTTCGAGGCAATGACGGCTGCAATCACCGAGGAGACCGTTCGCATCCTGTTCCACATCCGTGTTGAGCAGAAGCTTGAGCGTGAGCCGGCTGCAAAGGTAACAGGAACGAACCGTGATGAGTCTGCTGTTCAGGCTCCGAAGAAGAGAGAAGAGCAGAAGATTTACCCGAATGATCCGTGCCCGTGCGGAAGCGGTAAGAAGTATAAGCAGTGCTGTGGAAGAAAACTGGTGTAAGAAATAATCGTTAGAAGATTAGAAGGTTAGAAGATTAGAAAATCGGAACATCAGAAAGCCAGAAGCGCTTTGGAAATTGTTTTAAAAATTGATTAAAAAATATAAGAATGAAAGTGGGTGACACAATGGTCGAGCTTGATCCGTACAAGTACAAGTTATCAACATTCGAAAAACCATTAGTGGAAGTGAGGGATTCACTTTGACCTGGATAACAAGGTCAGACGAATCGATGAGTTAGACAAATCTATGGAGGAGCCGGGATTCTGGGATAACGCAGAGCGCTCTGCAAAGCTCGTGCAGGAAGCCAAGAATCTCAAGGACACCGTAGAACTTTATCATGGGCTGGAACAGCAGTATGAGGATATCCAGGTCATGATTGAGATGGGAAATGAGGAGAATGATGCATCCGTGATTCCGGAGATTGAGGAGATGCTTGCCGAGCTTGAGCACAACCTCGAGAAGCTCCGCATGGAGACCCTGCTTTCCGGCGAGTATGATCGCTACAATGCGATCCTGCGCCTGAATGCCGGTGCGGGTGGAACCGAGTCCTGTGACTGGTGTGGGATGCTCTACCGCATGTACTGTCGTTGGGCAGACAAGATGGGCTTCAAGACCGAAGTTCTCGACTATCTCGACGGCGATGAGGCAGGAATCAAGTCGGTGACGATTCAGATCAACGGAGAGAATGCGTTCGGATATTTGAAGTCCGAGCGAGGTGTGCACCGTCTTGTGCGCATCTCCCCGTTCAATGCGGCAGGCAAGCGTCAGACCTCGTTTGTTTCCTGTGATGTGATGCCGGATATCGAGGAGGATCTCGATGTCGATATCAATCCGGATGATCTGCGAATCGATACCTATCGTTCGAGCGGTGCCGGTGGCCAGCACATCAATAAGACGTCTTCTGCAATCCGTATCACGCATCTTCCGACAGGAATCGTGGTACAGTGCCAGAATGAGCGTTCCCAGTTCCAGAACAAGGACAAGGCGATGCAGATGCTGAAGGCAAAGCTGTATATGCTCAAACAGCAGGAGAATGCGGAGAAACTCTCTGATATTCGAGGAGAGGTCATGGAGAACGGCTGGGGAAGCCAGATCCGTTCCTATGTACTTCAGCCGTACACGATGGTCAAGGACCTGCGTACCGGTGAGGAGACCGGAAATGTGAGTGCGGTTCTCGATGGAGAGCTTGATCCGTTTATCAGTGCATACCTGCGCTGGTTGAGCCTGGGATGTCCGGATCGAAGAACGGCTTCCGAGGACTAAGAAGATTAAAACGATAATACGAGTGGATCGGAATGTAACGGAAAAACAGGGTGCATGTTATAAAATGCTTGCATCCTGTTTCTTTTTGTGCTAATATCTTCCACATGAGCACAAGTGTGCTTGTTACACGAACAAACGACGGAGGAAATCAGAGATGGCAGAAGAAAAGAGCAAGTATTTTGTGGTAAAGCAGAAAGCGGTGCCAGAAGTACTGTTGAAGGTTGTGGAGGCGAAAAGGCTTCTCGAATCGGAACGGGCGCTGACGGTACAGGATGCCACAGAGCGGGTCGGTTTGAGCCGTAGCTCTTTTTACAAGTACAAGGATGATATTTTTCCGTTCTATGACAACACAAAGGGAAAAACAGTCACATTTGTGGTTCAGATGGATGATGAGCAGGGACTCCTCTCCGATCTGCTCCACATTGTAGCAGTTTATAAGGCGAACATTCTTACGATTCACCAGAGTATTCCCGTCAACGGCGTGGCGACGCTGACTCTGTCTGTCGAAGTTAAATCCAACACCGGAAATGTGTCGAAGATGGTGGAAGAGATTGAAGAACAGCAGGGCATTCATTACGTTAAGATTCTGGCCAGAGAATAAGCGGGCTGGGAAAACCAGAGAAAAGTGAGGAAGAGACAATGATACAGGTAGCAATCATGGGTTATGGCACAATCGGTTCCGGTGTTGCGGAGGTTCTTGAGCAGAACAGAGAGAAGATTGCAGAGGCAGTCGGTGAGGAAGTTGCATTAAAGTATGTATTGGATCTGAGAGATTTTCCGGACAGCCCGGTTGCAGACAAGATCATCCATGATTTCAAGGTGATCGAGGAAGATCCGGAGGTCAGCATCGTAGTGGAGACGATGGGAGGTCTCAATCCGTCTTATCCGTTCGTAAAGGCATGTCTGCTTGCAGGAAAAAATGTGACGACTTCCAACAAGGCACTTGTCGCAGCTTACGGTACTGAGCTTCTCGAGATCGCACGCGAGAAATCCGTAAACTTCATGTTTGAGGCGAGCGTGGGAGGCGGTATTCCTATCATCCGCCCTCTGTATCGTTGCCTGAATGGAGAGAAGATCGAGGAGATCACCGGAATCTTAAACGGCACGACGAACTATATCCTGACGAAGATGGATAAGTGTGGAGCAACGTTTGAGTCTGCTCTCAAAGAGGCACAGGATCTTGGCTATGCAGAGCGCAATCCGGAGGCAGATGTGGAGGGTCATGATACCTGCCGTAAGATCGCAATCCTGACGGCTATGGCAACCGGTCATGAGGTCAACTACGAGGACATCTACACCGAGGGAATCACGAAGATCACGGATGTGGATTTCCGCTATGCAGAGAAGATGGGCGCTTCCGTGAAGCTGTTTGGAACGAGCCAGATTGACGGCGATAAGGTGCATGCATGGGTAGCACCGGTGATGATCGGAAAGGATCATCCGCTGTATATGGTCAGCGATGTATTTAATGGAATTCTCGTCGAGGGCAATATGCTCGGAACTTCGATGTACTACGGAAGTGGTGCAGGAAAGCTCCCGACTGCAAGTGCCGTTGTCGCAGATATCATTGAGGAAGCACAGAATCTGAAGAGCAATGTTCGTCTTGGCTGGGATGCAAAGCGTCTTGAGATTGAGCCGATGCTTTCTTCTCGTCATCGCTACTTTGTTCGTGTCGCAGGTACGCTTGCAGACAAGGAGAAGACGGTTGAGGAGGCATTCGGAGAGGTTGAGAAGATTGTTCTCGACGGAACCGGAGAGTTTGCGTTCGTGACCGATGAGATGCCGGAGGCTTCGTTTATGGCGAAGAAGGCAGAGTTAGAGGCAGAGGTGCTTCAGTTTATCCGCGCGAGAATCTAAAAAGTCGCGGTTTACGGTTGCGCCAGCGAGATAAGTTCCGCAAACGCGTTCGCACTCCGGGTTCGACGTAACGGTGCATAAGGTCGCAAAACACGCGACCTAAACACCGACGTCTCACACGGGTTTGCGAAATCTTTCTCGCTTCTGCAACCTGTGTACGACCGACTCTGTGTACGGCGTAGCTGGACATGAGATAGAGTAAGTTCAAATTTGCACATTTTCAATTTTTTCAAAAAAGACACCGACATATTCTCTGTAATAAATTCAGGGAAAATGCCGGTGTTTTTTGTTGCCTTGATATAACAAAAATTTAATAGATTTTCTGAGTTTGGGTGAAATGTTCCCGACAGATTTTCTGATTAAGAAATGTGGGGAAAATTGTTCCTGAATAAATCTTGTCAGGTGGTTGGAAGCGGGAGTGCCTGCTCAATCAGATCGCGGTAGGTCTGAATCATTTCTTTGATCTCTGCCGAGGAAGCGGGATCGTCGAGCAGATCCATGATCCAGATATACTCTTTAAAAATTACAAAACTGCTGATGATGCAGAGGACTCCGAGAATGATTCCGGCGATTGCGGAGCCGTGCAGGGAACCGCTGTTTTTTGAAACGTAGGCGAGAATCAGTGCGGAGGAGCCGAAAATCAGCTGAATCGGTGGGTAGAAAAATGAAAAAATGCCGAGGATTCCGCAGAGCAGGCTGGTTGTGGCACATATATGAAATGCAGATTTTGATGATTCAGATGGTGTCATGAAATAAAATACCTTTCTTATGTGTTCTTGATTATTTAGTAAAAATAGTATCGCCATTGTAACACAAAAAGAAATCAACCTCAAGGGTCGACTTGAATCTGAATCTGATATGAGGTACAATATTCGGGTCTTTGACACCTCTTTCCTCTAAAAATACCCTGTAAGCCGCATAAATGCTTATATTTTTTTGTCAATTTCGTC
>JAJEPU010000026.1 GCA_020686985.1 Brotaphodocola catenula | reverse complement strand
TCCACGAAATATACATTTTCTGGTAAACGAAAACCGACTCACTATGCCGGAATGTATAAAAAGGATGGATTTCGTGGTCTTTATAAAACCCCAAATGGTACGATCATCAACTCCGATTTAAATGGATCTGCGAATATCCTGAGAAAAGCATATCCACAAGCCTTTGATGGGGAAAGTCTGCCTTGTTTTGAGAATGTTTTCATCATTCTTCATCCTGATTATGAGAATCAAAAAAAGAATCGTCAAAAACAATTACAAGCAAAAAATTCATTTAGCAAATCAAAAGAAAAGCGACAGCGACGAAAAAAATGCGCTTTTCGTCAAACTGTCGCTTAAAAGTAATCCCACTGGGATAGGGCTTTGTGAATAGCCATAAGCCACTTATCGTAGTCTTTTGGAAACCACGCCTGATGGCGTAGGAAACGGAGACTTCAGACGTGGTAATTCATCAACCATATATAACTCAGAGTGGATGCGCTGTAATTCTGATTGGAAGATGTCAGCAAAGCTGACCAGAATCACGCGCCAAGTCTTAGCAAGCGTTGGCTTGAAATATCTACATTTCGGCTCCCGAGGCGAAGAAGTTCCAGGGCAAACCCGTGTGAGGCGTCAGTGTTTAGACCGCGTACTTTGCGGTCTTATGCACTGCTACGCCGAACCCGGAGCGAGAGCGCGTTTGCACGGAATTCTTGCGCTGAGGGAGCATTAGCTGAAATTTTCTCTTGTGCAGATTCCTGCAAAATGATACCATAAGGAATAGTAACTGTTTTAAGTTTTGGTTCAAGTCCACACATGCAACGCAACGACTTGACGCAACTTTTCTCAGCTGCAAACGACTCATTGATTTGGAGGAACCCCTATGGCACTGATTATTCCAGAAAACTATGACCCGCACCTGAGTGTTCGGGAAACCCAGGAGGCAATCAAATACATCCGCGACACCTTTCAGAAAGAATTCGGACGCGAGATGCATCTCGAGCGTATCTCTGCACCGCTGTTCGTCACCCGCGAGAGCGGTTTAAACGACAACTTAAACGGTGTGGAGCGTCCGGTTTCTTTTGACATCGCCGGTATCCCAGGACAGACGGTTGAGGTTGTTCACTCCCTCGCAAAATGGAAGCGTATGGCACTCAAAGAGTATGGCTTCCAGCCAGGTGAAGGTCTCTACACGAACATGAACGCAATCCGCCGTGACGAGGAGCTTGACAACCTGCACTCCTGCTACGTCGACCAGTGGGACTGGGAGCGCGTTATCACCCGCGAAGAGCGCACGATCGAGACACTTGAGGAGACTGTTCGCACAATCTTCAAGATCATCAAGCACATGCAACATGAGGTGTGGTACAAGTACCCGCAGGCAGTAAAAGAGCTTCCGAACGACATCACCTTCATCACCTCCGAGGAACTTGAGGAGCTTTATCCGGACAAGACCCCGAAGGAGCGCGAAAACCTGATCACCGAGAAATACGGCTGTGTATTTCTGATGAAGATCGGTGACAAACTGAAATGTGGCGAGCCTCATGACGGACGTGCCCCGGACTATGATGACTGGCAGTTAAACGGTGACATCCTGTTCTGGTACGAGCACTTAAACTGCGCACTTGAGATCTCCAGCATGGGAATCCGTGTTGACGAAAAATCTCTCGCAGAGCAGTTAAAGAAAGCCGGCTGTGAGGAGCGCCGTGAGCTTCCGTACCACAAGATGCTGTTAAATGGTGAGCTTCCGTGCACGATCGGCGGTGGTATCGGTCAGTCCCGTCTGTGCATGCTTCTTCTCGACCGCGCCCATGTCGGCGAGGTACAGGCAAGTCTGTGGCCGGAAGAGATGCGCAAGACCTGCCGCGAGCACAACATCATCTTGCTGTAATTTTTACTGTAATGCTTTACTATAATTTTTTACCGTAATTCATTTTTGATTTTCAGAAAAATCTTCCCGAAGTCACCTTCCCACTTGACTTCGGGAAATCATTCTGATAACAATTTCATAAGGAGTCGTAATTATGGATTTTTTAATCCGAATGCTCAAGCGCACCACTCCCGTCAGAATCATTTCGCTTGGATTTGCCCTTGCGATTCTAATAGGCTCCGGTCTGCTGATGTTGCCGTGCAGTCTGAAAGCCGGTGTCCATCTGCACTATATCGATGCCCTCTACACCGCGACAAGTGCAATCTGCGTCACCGGACTGATCGCAGTCGATGCGGGTGACACCTTTACCCCACTCGGCCAGTTTTTCCTCGCGGTCATGATTCAGGTCGGCGGTCTCGGCGTCACAGCGATCGGTGCCGGAATCATCCTTGCGATCGGACGCAAGATTAACTTAAAGGGACGCACCCTGATCCGCGAGGCGATGAACCTCGATTCCGGAAAAGGAATGATCCGCTTTATTCGCGCCGTGTTTTTTACCACCATTCTCATTGAATCAATTGGTGCTGTACTCAGTTTTTTTGTATTTTCACGAAATTATCCCCCGTTCAGGGCAATCGGAATCAGTATCTTCCACTCGATTGCCGCCTTCAACAACTCCGGTTTTGATATCTTAGGCGGAATGCAGAATCTGATTCCTTATCGGGACGATGTATTTCTGAATCTTGTAACCTGTGCACTGATCTTTTTTGGAGGCATCGGCTTCCTTGTGATCTGTGAGCTCGTGCAGACACGGCTTCACTGGAGCAAAATGTCGATGCACACCCGCGTTGTCCTCTCTGTCAGCTTTTTTCTGACATTCGGGGGCATGATTCTCTTAAAAATGACAGAGGATTTCTCCTGGCTCGTCGCATTTTTCCACAGCGTCTCCGCGAGAACCGCAGGATTTTCCACCTATCCGCTCGGAGATTTCCACACGCCGGGACTCCTCGTGATGATGGTGCTGATGTTCATCGGCGCATCGCCGGGTTCGACTGCCGGCGGTATCAAGACGAGCACGGTTTTCGTCCTGATCCAGGGAATAAAGTCAGCAGCAACGAACCACACAGAGAAAGCCTTTCACTATGCAATCCCGAAGGGTGCATTCCGCAAAGCCTCCGTTATCACAATTCTCGGCGGAAGCATTGTCTTCGTCTGTACCTATCTGCTCTCAATTTTAGAACCGCAGATTCCGCTCACCGATCTTCTCTTTGAGTCCGTGAGTGCGTTCGGTACCGTCGGACTCTCCACCGGAATCACGACGCAACTGTGCACCGCTTCCAAACTGCTGTGCATCCTTGTCATGTACATCGGTCGTCTCGGTCCGCTGACGATCTTCTCCATCTGGCACTACACGCTCGGAGAACGCGTCCGCTACCCGGAAGGCAATATTTCAATCGGTTGACAGGTAAAAGCAAAAAACTTTCTGCCTGTCCTATGGAGGACTTTTATTCATGATCTTTGGAAAACATAAACCAGAAAAAACCTCTTACGGAATCATCGGTCTTGGACGGTTCGGCTCAGCTCTGACCGCAGAACTTGCGATGGCAGATGCAGACCTCCTCGTTCTCGACCGCGATGAGGACAAAGTCCGTGAGGCACGAGAGCTGACCGAGAATGCTCTCGTCGTCGGAAATCTTGATAAAAAAACGCTGATGGACACCGGCATTCAGAACTGTGATGTCGTTGTTGTCTGCATCGGAAGCCAGATGGAAGTCTCAATTTTGACTACCCTAAACCTTGTCAGCCTCGGTGTTCCGACTGTCATCGCAAAGGCAAACAGCCCGGAGCACGGTGAGATTCTTGAAAAACTCGGTGCAAAGGTCGTTTATCCGGAACGCGACATGGCAATTCGCCTTGCAAACCGTCTCGACAACAGCCGGGTTCTTGATTCGATTCAGCTGAGCGAGGAAATCAACATCTCAAAACTTGTCATTCCCGACCGTCTCGCCGGAGTCAGCATCCTCGAGGCCAACCTGCGCTCCCGCTTCGGCTTAAATATCATTGCAATCGAGAGTGGACAGACCGTGACTGACAACATCCGTCCGGACTATGTGTTCCAGAAGAATGATACGATTATTCTCTGCGGAAGCCGTAACGGTCTCTTCCGTTTAAATGAATGGAATGAGGAAAATCATCGATAAGCGCTGTCGGATATTGTTGAAATTGTAGATATTTTCACATTCTTTACATTAACTTCGCGCGGGCATTTATAGGAATCTTGCCGGTTTTTCCTATGGATTGCCCGCTTTTTTTGCACATTCCTTTCACTTTTCCTATATTTACTCTTGACATTGAGAATTTTTAGCGTTAAAATATTAACGAAATCAGAAGTGATGAAACTACAGATGTGATGAATGAAGCAAGGAACATGAGCTCAGACCAATAACATTTTAGAACTTAGAATAGGAGGATATGTTATTATGATGAGATTTACATTACCGAGAGATATGTACTATGGTAAAGGCGCACTTGAAGATCTGAAGAAATTGCAGGGCAAGAAGGCAATCGTTGTATCCGGTGGTCACTCAATGAGAAAGGGCGGATTCCTCGATCGCATTGAGGCTTATCTGAAGGAAGCCGGCATGGAAGTTAAGTTTTTCGAGGGCGTTGAGCCAGACCCGTCCGTTGAGACCGTTATGAAAGGCGCACAGGCAATGACCGAATTCCAGCCTGACTGGATCGTTGCCATCGGCGGTGGTTCTCCAATCGATGCCGCAAAGGCAATGTGGGCATTCTATGAGTACCCGGATACGACCTTTGAAGATCTTATCGTTCCGTTCAACTTCCCGAAGCTGAGAACGAAAGCTCACTTCTGTGCAATTCCTTCTACTTCCGGAACTGCAACCGAGGTAACCGCTTTCTCCGTTATCACCGATTACGCAAAGGGCATCAAGTATCCGCTGGCTGACTTTGAGATCACCCCGGATGTTGCGATCCTCGACCCGGATCTCGTTGCTTCCCTTCCGGTTAAGCAGGTTGCTTACACCGGTATGGACGCTCTGACCCATGCAATCGAGGCATATGTTTCCACCCTGCACACCCCGTTCACCGATGCTCTCGCAATCAAGGCAATCGAGATGGTTGTAGACAATCTGCCGGCATCTTACAAATGCAACATGGACGCAAGAGAGCAGATGCACTACGCACAGTGTCTTGCAGGTCAGGCATTCTCCAATGCCCTGCTCGGCATCGTTCACTCGATGGCACACAAGACCGGTGCAGCATTCTCAACCGGACACATCCCGCATGGCTGTGCAAATGCAATTTATCTGCCATACGTTATCAAGTACAATGCACATGAGCCGGAGGCAAAGCGTCGTTATGCCGATATCGCGAGAAGAATCGGTCTTGGCGGAGTATCCGAGGACTCTCAGGTCAACGCTCTGTGCGATCTGATCAGCGCATACAACACGAAGCTGAACATCCCGCACACTCTGAAAGAGTTCGGTATCGATGAGGCTGAGTTCAAGGAGAAGGTTGCAACGATCGCTGTCAACGCTGTCGGTGATGCCTGCACCGGATCGAACCCGAGATCCATCACCCCGGAGCAGATGGAGAAACTGTTCACCTGCACCTACTATGGAACGGAAGTTGATTTCTAAATCCGTCACTCACATAAGCTATATAAAGCCTAATGCTTATATAAATAGATATGCAAAGAAGGCCATGAAACCACAACTGCAAAATTCCTTTACCACTAACTTTTTATAATCCAGAGTGGATATCCCCTCCAATCAAGGCAGGGGACATCCACAAAAGAGGGAGCCTCGCAATCGCCCGCGAGGCTCCCTCTTTTTTATCTGTCATATCTGTCTTTTCAATCAAAAACACGGCGCATCTTACACCTTTTATGCGTTCTTCTCGATCTCCATCAGCATATCGACACGACGCTGGTGACGACCACCCTCGTACTCGTTGTCAAGCCACTCATCTACGATCATCTTTGCCATCTCGACACCGATCACGCGGGCACCGAAGGTCAGGACATTCGTGTCATTGTGCTTTCTTGACATACGGGCACTGTACGGCTCACTGCAAGTGCAGACACGCACACCGTTTACCTTGCCTGCCGCAATACCGATTCCGATTCCTGTTCCACAAATTGCAATGCCGTACTTTGCCTCACCGGAAGCAACCGCACGTCCGACTTTCTCTCCGTATGCCGGATAATCACAGCTCTCAGAAGAGTTCGTTCCGAAGTCAATGACCTCATATCCCTTTGACTCCACATATGCCTTGATCTCGTTTTTCATTTCCACTGCTGAGTGATCATTTGCCATTGCAATTTTCATTTTCCTGTCTCCTCCAAAAAAAAATTATAATAAACAACAATACACAATAATACAACAATATTAATAGATGAAATGTATCACAGCTTTGCACAGCGATTCTGAAGCAGAAGATCCGCAATCGTCAGCGCTGTCATACACTCGACAACGACAACCGCTCTCGGCACAATCACCGGGTCGTGTCTTCCGTGAATCTCAATCTCGGTGTTCTCACCGGAACGGTTCACGGTATTCTGCTGTCTCGAAATTGACGGTGTCGGCTTGAAAGCCGCACGCAGAACAATCTGGCTTCCATCACTCATTCCACCTAAAATTCCACCAGAATGATTGGATGTCTTCTCAACACTTCCGTCCTCCGCAATCCGGAACGGATCGTTGTTCTCAGATCCACGCATCTTTGCGACTGCAAATCCATCTCCGATCTCAAATCCCTTGACTGCCCCGATCGACATGATCGCCTTCGCAAGGCAGGCATCGAGCTTGTCAAAAACCGGCTCTCCGATTCCCGCCGGAACTCCATCTGCGACACACTCGACAACACCGCCCGCGGAATCCTGCTGTTCGATCAGGCGCGCAAGATACTCCCCCGCCTCGACTGCACAGACTGCGTCCGGCATATTTAATGGGTTTCGATCGCGCTCCGCAATGTCAAAACGCTCCGGATCGATCCCGAACTCTCCGATGCTCTTCACATACGCTGTCACCTTGATTCCAAAATGCTCAAGCAGTTTGCATGCGACTGCACCCGCCGCTACGCGCGCCGTCGTCTCTCTTCCGGACGAACGTCCACCACCCCGGTAATCGCGGAATCCATACTTGGAATCAAAACCGAAGTCCGCATGTCCCGGACGGTATACATTCATGATATTTCCGTAGTCTCTGGACCTCTGATCGGTGTTTCTCACCATCATCGCAATCGGAGTTCCCGTCGTCTTTCCCTCGAAGACGCCGGACAGGATCTCTACAAGATCACTCTCCTGTCTCGCTGTCGTATAACGGCTCTGCCCCGGTTTTCTTCGATTCAGATACGGCTGAATATCCTCCTCGCTCAGCGGAAGTCCCGCTGGGCATCCGTCAATCGTGACGCCGATGCCCTTTCCATGCGACTCTCCCCAGGTCATAACACGGAATACCGTTCCAAATGTTGATCCTGCCATTCTCTTTTCACTCCTAATTACCTGAAATTTTAAGTCGCCGTCTCTCTTAATTGCTTAGTCGCTGACTTTGACGATTGCACAGCTGTTCGGCTCGTTGCACTTGATCTCATTTGCACTCATAATCAGCAGACCTTTCTCATAGTCCACCTTGAAGAACGTGATCGTGCCACTTCCATGGTTGATGCAGGCGATGTGCTTGTCATCCGGGAATACGGCAATATCCTTCGGATACTCTCCGCTGATCGGCAGACAGCAGATCTGGGTCAGCAGACCAGTCTCCGGATCACGATTGTATACGGAAACCGTCTCATCTCCGGCATTTCCACAGAACATATGCTTCTCATCCGGGGAGAATCTAAGCGCACACGCAGCCGTCTGCTGGCTTGCCTTCTTTCCGGTCGTCGCGATCGTCTGAATCTTCTCGATCTTCGGCACACGAGCCCCCGTCTCATAAGTGAATACATCGATCGTGTTTTTCTGCTCAGACAGCAGGTATGCAAACTTTCCATCGGAGCTGAAACGGAAGCAGCGCGGTGCAGACTCCATGTCACACGGAATCATGTCAACCTGTACCAGATGCTCGTCCTTTTCATCAAACTTGTAGATCTTTACCTGATCCAGACCGGAGTCAACTGCCAGAACAAACTTGTTGTCCGGAGTACGACGACAGCAACTTACATGCGGGCGGAAGTTTCTCTCCGCAACGCTTCCAAGTCCCTTGTGGAAAACACCGTCCACAATCTCACCGACTGCTCCGTCTTTTCCAAGGCGCAGAACCGTCGCCTTTCCATCGTGATAGCCCGATACAAAGATATATTTGTCATCGGCATCTGTCGAGAGGTGACATCCTCTCATGCCATTGATCTTTGCACTGTTCAATCTGGAAAGACTTCCGTTCTCGAGAATCCGGAATGCCACAACACCCTCATCTGCGATCGAGTAAAGCGTCTTTCCATCACTGGAGGCAATTACATAGGAAGAGTTGTCCACTTCCACCTCACAGCGCTTATGGAAAACACCCTTCTCCACATCCACATCATAAACGGTAATGCCCTTCGCTTTTCCTGTGTAAGAATAGGAACCTACATATGCCATATATTTTCCTGAAACAGCCATTTTTCATTCCTCCTTGAATCCCCTGATTGGTCTCTCGTTTATCTTCACAACACTGTTTCTATATTACCACACTCTCCTGAAAAAATCTATTGAGAATCTATTGACATACCAAGATTTTTCTGTATAATGAATGTTGTTTTGTGTTTATTAATACTAAACTTTGAGATTAATTTTACATTGATTTAATATTTCTAAACTTTTTGGTTAATCATCAGGCGTGTCTTCGACGCGTCTTCGATATGTAAAGCAACAAAAAGCATCCGGAAATGTTCGGATTTTTAGGAGGCATCTGTATGGATATCGGTTTAAAGCTAAAAGAGCTGAGAGTCTTAAAAGGACTCACACAGGAAGAGCTGGCTGACCGTGCGGAACTGTCCAAAGGCTTTATTTCCCAGCTGGAGAGGAATCTGACTTCCCCTTCGATTGCGACCCTGACCGATATTTTACAGTGTCTCGGCACTTCTCTGGGAGAATTCTTCAACGAGACGCCCGAGGAGCAGATCGTATTCGGAAAAGCGGATTATTTTGAGAAATATGAGGCAGACTTAAAAAACACAATCAAATGGATCATTCCAAATGCACAGAAAAATGTGATGGAACCCATCCTCCTCACGCTGGAAGCCGACGGTTCCACATACCCGGACACTCCCCATGAGGGCGAGGAATTCGGATATGTTCTGCAAGGCAGTATCGCCATCCACATAGGAAAGAAAACCTACCGCGCAAAGAAAGGTGAGTCCTTCTACTTCACTGCGGACAAACAACACTTTTTGACGAGCAAGACGGGCGCAACCCTGATCTGGGTCAGCTCTCCGCCAAGTTTTTAACTTTCAACTTTCATATCGACTGATAAGACAGATAGATAGGACAGATAGATCACAGAAGATCACATACATGAGGAGGAGACGTACATGGGTCAGTCTTTAATCGATTTAGTGAATATTTCCAAGAGCTTTGACGGGACAATGGTTCTGGATGACTTAAATCTTTCCGTAAAAGAAAACACATTTGTCACGCTTCTTGGTCCGAGTGGTTGCGGAAAAACCACAACCCTCAGAATCATCGGCGGTTTTGAGAAAGCAGACACCGGCAAAGTCATTTTCGACGGCACCGAGATCAATGATCTCCCGCCGAACAAACGCCAGTTAAACACCGTATTCCAGAAATACGCGCTGTTCTCCCACATGAACATTGCAGAGAACATCGCCTTTGGTCTGAAGATCAAGGGCAAGTCCAAAGCATACATCAACGACAAAATCAAGTATGCGCTCAAGCTCGTAAACCTCGACGGCTACGAGAAGCGCACCGTTGACTCCTTGAGTGGTGGTCA
Organism: Brotaphodocola catenula; assembly: GCA_020686985.1. Lineage (GTDB taxonomy): Bacteria > Bacillota > Clostridia > Lachnospirales > Lachnospiraceae > Brotaphodocola > Brotaphodocola catenula. The sequence continues at coordinate 36,673 of JAJEPU010000026.1, read as the reverse complement.
GCAACAGCGAATCGCGATCGCGCGCGCGATCGTGAATGAGCCTCGTCTTCTGCTCCTCGATGAGCCTCTCGGCGCTCTCGACTTGAAACTGCGTCAGGACATGCAGTACGAGCTGATCCGTCTGAAAAATGAGCTCGGCATCACCTTCATCTACGTCACCCACGATCAGGAGGAGGCGCTGACGATGTCCGACACGATCGTTGTCATGAACCAGGGTTATATTCAGCAGATGGGTACTCCGGAGCAGATCTACAATGAGCCGGAAAATGCATTCGTCGCTGACTTTATCGGTGAGAGCAACATCGTTCCGGGTGTAATGCTTCACGATGAGCTTGTTGAGATCTTCGGTGCAAAGTTTGCCTGCGTCGACAGGGGCTTCGGTGTCAATAAGCCGGTCGACGTCGTGATCCGACCGGAGGACATCGAGCTTGTCGAGCCAGAGCAGGGCACTCTGACTGGAACCTGCACACACCTGATCTTCAAGGGCGTTCACTATGAGATGGAGATCACAACTCCGGACGGTTTTGAGTGGCTGGTTCACTCCACCACACTCTGCCCGGTCGGCAAAAAAGTGGGACTGCGCGTTGATCCGTTCAACATCCAGATCATGAACAAGCCTGCTTCTGAAGATGAGGAGGCGGTTGGAGTCAATGAATAAGAAACTATTATCCGGACCTTACATTCTGTGGATGATCGGCTTTACGATCATCCCGCTTGCCCTGATCGTGTTCTACGGACTGACCGACAAGAGCGGAGCGTTCACACTCGCAAACGTCCTCTCTATCTCCACACCGGAGCACATCAAGGCACTCTGGCTGTCCCTCGGACTGTCCTTTGTTAGCACCATCATCTGTCTTGTGCTCGCCTACCCGCTTGCAATGATTCTGAGAAACCGAAACGTCGGAAGCGGTAGTTTCATCGTCTTCATCTTCATCCTTCCGATGTGGATGAATTTCCTGCTCCGCACACTCGCGTGGCAGACCCTGCTTGAGAAAGCCGGTGTCATCAACGGCATCCTCGGCATGCTTCATCTTCCGAAGCAGAACCTGATTAACACTCCGGGAGCTATCGTCCTCGGCATGGTTTACAACTTCCTGCCGTTCATGGTGCTTCCGATTTACAACGTTTTATGCAAGATTGACGACAACACGATCAATGCTGCCCGCGACCTTGGAGCAAACTTCTTCCAGACGCTTCTCTGGGTATGGTTTCCGCTCAGCGTTCCAGGCATCATCAGTGGAATTACGATGGTATTTGTGCCGGCACTGACGACCTTCGTCATCTCCAATCTCCTCGGTGGAAGTAAGATCCTTCTGATCGGAAATGTCATCGAGCAGGAATTCACAAAGGGAAGCAACTGGAATATGGGTTCCGGTCTCTCCCTCGTACTTATGATCTTTATCCTGATCAGCATGGCGCTGATTGCAAAATATGACAAAAATGGAGAAGGGAGCGGATTCTAACTATGAAAAACTCAAAATGGAATCTCCGGCGCATCTGGCAGGATTTTTATCTTGTCATCATCATGATCTTCCTCTATGCGCCGATTGCGACGATGGTCGTGCTGTCCTTCAACAGCTCCAAGTCCCGTACCCAGTGGGGTGGATTTACGCTCCGCTGGTACACGGAAATGTTCGCAAGCCGTAACATCATGGATGCTCTTCAGAACACGCTTCTGATCGCGTTCTTATCTGCGCTGATCGCCGTCATCATCGGAACTGCGGCTTCGATCGCGATCAACAGCATGAAGCCGGTTCCGCGCACGATTCTGATGGGAATCACAAATATCCCGATGCTCAATGCCGACATCGTGACCGGTATCTCCCTGATGCTTGCGTTCATTGCATTTGGCATCTCCCTCGGATTTCAGACGGTTCTGATCGCCCATATCACCTTCAACATTCCATATGTGATCCTGAGCGTCATGCCAAAACTCAAACAGACAAGCCGATTTACCTACGAAGCCGCGCTTGACCTCGGCGCAAGCCCGCTCCGCGCGTTTTTCAAGGTCGTTTTCCCGGACATTCTTCCGGGTGTGCTCTCCGGCTTTCTGCTCGCATTCACGATGTCCCTCGATGATTTCATCATCACCCACTTTACAAGAGGAGCCGGCATCAACACCCTGTCGACCCTGATTTACAGCGAAGTGCGCCGAGGCATCAAGCCGTCGATGTACGCACTCTCCACAGTGATCTTTGCTACGGTGCTCATCCTGCTTATCATCAGCAATTTCGCCCCGCACAAGAAAGCGGAGCAGTAGACACGCAAGAAGGCAGAGCAGTAAATAAGTAAATAACAGAACTATCTTGAATTTTTGAGGAGATTTGAATATTATGAAGAAAAAAGTACTTGCAGTATCCCTTACCTCCCTGACTGCATGCTCGGCCCTGCTTCTTTCCGGCTGTGGCGGAAACGCAGCCGGCTCGTCCTCCGCAGACAATGGCGGAAACAGAAGTGGTTCCAATGAACTTTATGTATACAACTGGGGTGAGTACATCGATGAGGACGTGATCGACCAGTTTGAGGAAGAGACGGGAATCAAGGTTATCTACGATATGTTCGAGACGAACGAGGAGATGTATCCGGTTATCGAGGCAGGCGGTGTCAACTACGATGTTGTCTGCCCGTCCGATTACATGATCCAGAAGATGCGTGAGAATGATCTTCTCGCTGAGATTAACTTCGACAATGTTCCGAATCTTGATCAGATCGATCCGACATACCTCGAGATGTCCAAGTCCTTTGATCCGGAAAACAAGTACTCTGTTCCGTATACCTGGGGCACGGTCGGCATCCTCTACAATACGAAGAAGCTTGAGGAGCTCGGCATGGATGTACCGACAAAGTGGTCAGATCTCTGGGATGAGCGTCTTGACGGCGAGATCCTGATGCAGGACAGCGTGCGCGACGCTTTCATGGTTGCATTAAAGAAAGATGGCTACTCGATGAACTCAGATAATGAGGATGAGCTTCAGCAGGCAAAGCAGAATCTGATTGATCAGAAACCGCTTGTTCAGGCTTACGTCATCGATCAGGTTCGTGACAAGATGATCGGCGGAGAGGCTGCCATCAGCGTTATCTACTCCGGCGAGATGCTCTACATCCAGAACGAAGTCAAAGATCTCAGTCTCGACTACGATCTTAAGTATGTGATCCCGGAGGAGGGAACGAACCTGTGGATCGACTCCTGGGTAATCCCGAAGAACGCAAAGAATAAAGAGAATGCTGAGAAGTGGATTGATTTTCTCTGCCGTCCGGAAATCGCAAAGCAGAACTTTGACTATATCACCTACTCCACCCCAAACAAGGGCGCGTTCGATCTGCTCGACGAGGAGATCCAGAACAACAAGGCTCTCTTCCCGGATATCGATTCTCTCAAAGACAGCGAAGTGTTCGAGTATCTCGGTGATGAGGTTGACGCTGTTTACAATGAGCTGTGGAAAGAGGTTAAGTCGAACTAACATCATTTATATCAACATTAAATTGAAAATCTGACATCATATATTTACTAAGAAGGGAAAAAATATCATGAAAAAACTGCTTCTGGTTACATCCGCACTGACTATCCCCTGCCTTCTTCTTGCAGGCTGTGGTTCCTCTTCATCTTCTTCTCAGGGAAAAGATGGTAGCGAAGACAACAAGCTCTATGTATACAACTGGGGCGAATACATTGATGAGAGTGTCATTGATGAGTTTGAAAAAGAAACCGGTATCGAAGTTGTCTACGATATGTATGAGACAAACGAAGAAATGTTCCCGGTTATCGAAGCTGGCGGTATCGCCTACGATGCAGTCTGCCCTTCTGATTTCATGATTCAGAAAATGCGCGAGCATGATCTTCTCGCAGAGATCAACTTCGACAATGTTCCGAATCTCAAGGAGATCGACCCGCTCTATCTCGAGCTTGCTCAGTCCTTCGATCCGGAAAATAAATATGCCGTTCCGTACACCTGGGGCACAATCGGCATCCTCTACAACAAGGAACGTCTTGAGGAGCTTGGCGTTGAACCTCCGACAAAGTGGTCGGATCTCTGGGATGAGCGCCTTGATGGCGAAATCCTGATGCAGGACAGCATCCGCAGTGCATTCATGACCGGTCTCAAGAAGAATGGTTACTCGATGAACAGCACGAATCCAGATGAGATCACGAAAGCAAAAGAAGATCTGATCGCACAGAAACCTCTCGTTCAGGCTTATGTTGTCGACCAGGTTCGCGACAAGATGATCGGTGGGGAAGCTGCTGTCGGTATCATTTACTCCGGCGAGATGCTTTACATTCAGAACGAAGCTGATGAGGGCGACAACCTGATCTATGTAATTCCGGAAGAGGGAACTGATCTCTTCATCGACTGCTGGGTAATCCCGAAGAATGCAAAGCACAAGGAAAATGCAGAGAAATGGATCGATTTTCTCTGCCGTCCAGAGATTGCAAAAAAGAACTTTGAGTACATCACCTACTCCACCCCGAACAAGGGCGCATTTGACCTGCTCGATGCAGATCTTCAGAATAACAAGGCAATCTTCCCGGATGTGGATTCTCTGAAAAACTGTGAAGTTCTCAAATATCTCGGTGATGAGGTTGATGACCTCTACAACGAGGCATGGAAAGAGGTTAAATCCAAATAAATTTTTTTGCTTCATCGTCTCGTCCTTCTGTCCGTCACGTTAGCTGACAGTAGACCGTTACACAATTCGTCCCACTCCGGTTTGAATATCCATGCATGGCATATGACCGGGGCGGGACGTTTTTTTATGAAAAGAATTTTTTACGAAAGGAGTTTTCTATGACACTTCAACAGATGCATTATGTGATCACGATCTCCGAAACTGGATCTTTCAATAAGGCAGCGGAACTTCTCTACGTCGCACAGCCGTCTCTGACAAGCGCAATTCAGGAACTCGAGCGCGAAACCGGCATCCTGATCTTCCATCGGAGCGGACGCGGAGTGACGTTGACAAATGACGGAGCAGAGTTTTTGAGCTATGTTCGACAGATCTATCACCAGTACGAGATTCTCCAGAGCAAATATGGAAAAAACGGAAACCTGAAGAAAAAATTCGGTGTCTCCACCCAGCACTATTCTTTTGCCGTAAAGACTTTTGTGGAGATGGTCAAACACTTTAACACCTCTGACTATGAGTTTGCGATCCGTGAAACGAAGACACGCGATGTCATTGACGATGTAAATACGATGCGAAGTGAGATCGGAATCCTCTATCTGAATGATTTCAACCGGGCAGTGTTGACAAAACTCTTTCACTCCAATAACCTCGAATTTCATAAGCTGATTGACTGCCAGCCCTATGTTTACCTGTGGCGAAATCACCCCCTTGCCTCTCTGCCGTCGATCCGTTTTGCCCAACTTGCAGACTATCCCTGCCTCTCGTTTGAGCAGGGCGACAACGGCTCTTTCTATTTTGCTGAGGAGATTCTGAGCACAAATGAGTACTCACGAATCATCAAAGCCTGCGACCGTGCGACGATGCTGAATCTGATGATCGGCTTGAGTGGATACACGCTTTGCTCCGGCATCATCTGCGAGGAGCTCAACGGAGATGAGTACGTCGCTATTCCACTTGAGGGAGAGAGCGACAATCCAGGCGGTGCGATGGAGATCGGCTATCTCGTCAAAAAAAATGTCATTTTAAGCCAGATGGGTGAAATCTATATCCGCGAAATCCGCAATTATCTTGGAAATCTTGTGCAGAAGTCTTAATTTTAAACAGAATGCTTTCGCGGACATAAACGTTCTCACAGGTTTTTATTTTGCAGGTTTTGCTCTTGCCTGCGTGCAATTTTGTATGTCATTGCATAATTCTGCTTCTTCCGTGTCATACTGTCTGTAAAAGGAGGTATATTTGCCATGCGGAATAAAGCAATGGATTACACCGCGCTGACACTCTCCATCATCGGCGCCGTCAACTGGGGGCTAATCGGATTTTTCAATTTCAATCTCGTCGCGTTTCTGTTTGGAAGCATGACCTGGCTCTCACGAATCATCTACGCTCTGGTCGGACTCTGCGGTCTCTATCTGATCAGTTTTTACGCATCCGACAGCAACAGCTGACCATGAGGAATCCTACCGCAGTCTGCCTGACTTTCTTTTCGGGCGACTGCGGTTCTTTTCGTCTGTTCAAATCTCACCTATGTACATGTTCTTTTGCCCTTTTTGTGCATTTTCTTCCTTCCCTTTTCTCTCTTCTTCCTGTTCATTTTCTCTATTTCGTGATATGCTAAATTCACAGACAGTTTCCGAATTTTCATAGGGCTGTTTTTTCAGTGTTTCAACAATTGGATTGTTAGGAGGACAAAAGATTATGATGCTGATTCAAGGTGGACGGGTGATCGATCCGAAGACAGGAACCGATGCCGTCATGGATGTAGCTGTTGAAAATGGAAAAATTGTAGAGATGGGAAAAGATCTGACAGATCGTTATCCAAACTGTGATCCGATTATTGACGCCCACGGTCTTGTGGTGGCTCCGGGACTTATCGACGTCCATGTGCATTTCCGTGATCCGGGATTCACCTACAAAGAAGACATTCATACCGGAGCAATGGCTTCCGCTGCCGGTGGCTTTACAACCGTTGTCTGTATGGCAAACACAAAACCACCAGTTGACAACGTAGAAACTCTTGAATACGTCATCCGTGAGGGCAAAAAGACCGGAATCAACGTGCTTACCGCCGGCAATATCACGATCGGCATGAAGGGCGAAACCCTCACAGATATGGAAGAGCTGAAGGCACATGGGGCAGTTGGTTTTACCGATGATGGTATCCCGCTCAAGAGCTCCGCTCTCGTCCGCAAGGCGATGGAGGAAGCCGTTCGCTTAAATGTTCCGTTGAGTTTCCATGAGGAAGACCCGGCTCTGATCACAAACAATGGCATCAACCATGGAGCTGTCTCCGATGAACTTGGCATCGGCGGTTCTCCGGCTGTCGCAGAGGATGTCCTCGTTGCCCGCGACTGCATGCTGGCACTTGACACCGGCGCTGTCATTGATATTCAGCATCTCAGCTCCGGTCATTCCGTCCGCCTGATCGAAGTGGCTCAGGATCTCGGCACTCATGTTGTCGCAGAAGTCACCCCGCACCACTTTACGCTCGATGAAAGCGCAGTGCTCAAACACGGCTCCCTCGCCAAAATGAACCCGCCACTGCGCACCCCGTCCGACCGTGAGGAGATCATCCGCGGACTCAAGGAAAATATCATCACCGTCATTGCAACGGACCACGCTCCGCACAGTGAAGAAGAGAAATCCAAACCGCTGACCGAGTGCCCGAGCGGTATCATCGGGCTTGAGACTGCACTCGCACTCGGCGTTACAAGCCTTGTGCGTGCCGGTCATTTGTCCCTCTCTGAGCTTCTCGCAAAGATGACGCTGAACCCGGCAGCCCTCTATCATTTAGAGTCCACAAAAGGCTGGATCGGTGCTGGTTCTGATGCAGATCTCGTCCTGTTTGATCCGGACGAATCATGGACTGTCGAGAAATTCCATTCCAAGTCCAGCAACTCCCCGTTCATCGGTGAGACCCTTTTCGGAAAAGTACATTACACGATCTGCAACGGTGAGATCGCTTACCGCGCAGATACGGATTCTTTCAATTTCTAAGCCATATCAATGTAAAAAAGAATGTGCCTCGGCGCGGTTGCTTCGGCAACCATCTACTCCTGCGCCGAGTGCGCATCCTTGCGGGGGATTTCACGAGTGCCACTGGCACTCAGCCCCCTCTGATTACATAGAGACCTGAAAAGGAATCCATGAAAAAGGATGGCTAAGTCAATGAGTATTGTAGATTTTATCGCAGTTGTAAGCTTCGGCTTAACCTGCTTCACTGTCGGATACACATTAGGTAAAGATAATCATAAATCACAAAAATAGCCGCCCCGGTTTGATAACCTAAGCGACTATTTTTGTTTCAGCTTATATCGGACTAACCGTCTATCGGTAGCATCCTTTTTCTATAAAAAATTATCACGAATTAATAAAAATGTCGATTTTCTTCAACATTTCATTACTTATTCTTTTTCGTGTGCTTCTTTAAATTCTTCTTTGCTCGTGTACGGTTTCCTCTCGCCGGTTTCTTTGTAACAGACTTTGTTCCCTCAGTTTTCGTCTCGGCTTTTGCTTCTACAACTTCTGCCAGCTTTTCCTTTGGCTTCGTTTCAGCCTCAACCTCTACTACTGGCTTTTCTTTCTCTGGTTCAGCCTTTGCGGGCACTTCTACTTTCGCCTCGACTTCTGCTTTCCCTTCAGCCACTGGAACTACAACCTCAACTACCGGCTCTACTGGCTTTACAGGCTCTGAAGTCTCCACAACGTTTACCGGCTTCGTCTCAGCTTTCTTCTCTTCTGCTAGCGGAGTAACCACTGATTCTGCTTTTTTTGCCGGCTTTTTCTCTACTGATTTTTCTGCTTTCTCCGCAGTCTTCTCTTTTACAGCAGTTTTTTCTTTCACAGCCTTTGCTGTCCTTGTAGTCTTTGGAGCTTTCACAGTTTTCGCAGCTTTTGTCTGCTCTGCTTTGTCTGCCTTCTCTGCGGTGCTCTTCACACTCTTTGTGCTCTTCTTGGCTGTTGTGCGGGTGGTAGTCGTCTTCTTCACTGCTACCGGTGTGCAGGAGAATACCGTCACAGACATCGGCGGTACATCAATCACAATCGACTCCGGACGCTCATCGCACTCTTCCGCCTTGCTCGTCTTGACTCTCGGATTTCCCTTTCCGCTTCCGCCAAATGCGGTTGCATCACTGTTGAAGATCTCCTTATACTTTCCATGGAACGGAACACCAACACCAAAGGTCTCATGCTCCACCGGTGCAAAGTTGCAGACAAACAGAAGCGTCTCTTCCGGCTTATCCGTCTTTCTGAGGAAAACGACAATATCATCATTTGCAGAACTGCAATTGATCCACTCAAATCCTTCCGGTTCAAAGTCTTTCTGATACAGTGCCGGATGGGAGGTATAGAACTCATTGAGCGCCTTCACATAATCCTGCATATTTTGGTGAAGCGGATATTCCAGAATGTTCCACGGCAGTTCCTCATTCTCATTCCACTCAGAAATCTGACCGAACTCCTGACCCATGAAAAGAAGTTTGCGTCCCGGATGTCCGTACATGAATCCGTAGGCGGTTCTCAGGTTTGCAGCCTTATCCTCATACGTCTCACCCGGCATCTTTAAGAGCATTGAAGCCTTTCCATGCACAACCTCATCGTGGGAGAATACCAGAATGAAATCTTCACTGTACGCATAGAGCATGCTGAATGTCAGCTCTCCGTAATGATGACTGCGGAAATACGGATCGTACTGCATGTATCCGGTGAAATCATTCATCCAGCCCATGTTCCACTTGTAGTCAAACCCAAGGCTTCCCTCTTTCACTGCTCCGGTCACCTGTGGCCATGCAGTTGACTCCTCAGCAATTAAAACAGCTCCTTTCTCACGTTTCTTGAAAATGCTGTTCAAATGTTTCAGGAATTCCACCGCCTCGAGATTCTCATGTCCGCCATAAATATTCGGAACCCACTCGCCCTCATTCTTTCCATAATCCAGATAGAGCATCGAAGCGACTGCATCCATACGGATTCCATCTACATGGTATTTCTCAGCCCAGAACAGCGCATTTGCAATCAGGAAATTGCAGACCTGCGGACGACCATAATTGTAGATCAGAGTGCCCCAATGCGGGTGAGAACCCTGTCTCGGATCCTGATGCTCGTACACACAGGTTCCGTCAAAACATGCCATTCCGTAGCTGTCACGCGGAAAATGAGCCGGTACCCAGTCAAGAATCACGGAGATTCCCTGCTCATGCATGTAGTTCATAAAATACATGAAATCATCCGGAGTTCCGTAACGGCTCGTCGGAGCATAATATCCGGTCACCTGATAACCCCAGGATGCATCAAGCGGATGCTCCATCACCGGCATCAGCTCCACATGGGTGTATCCCATCTTCTTTACATACTCGGCAAGTCTCGGAGCAATCTCACGATAGTTGTAGAATTCAGAACCAACTACCTCCTGTCCGTTCTCATCAACCCCAAGTTCCTTGCGAATCCAGGAACCAAGGTGCAGTTCATAGATGGACATCGGCAAATCCTTTGAATTCGTCTTTGCACGTTTCTCCATCCACGCATCGTCCGTCCATGCAAACCGATTCGTATCCCAGACAATCGAAGCGTTATTCGGGCGAAGCTCCGCATAGTTCGCATACGGGTCTGCCTTAAGCATCGGCTCTCCGCGATGTGTCTTGATCTCATACTTGTAGATCTCTCCGCTCTGGAGTCCCGGAATAAAGAGCTCAAAAATACCAGAATCCCCCTGTCGTTTCATCTGGTGGCGGCGACCATCCCAGGTGTTGAAATTTCCGACAACGCTGACACGCATTGCACACGGTGCCCACACTGAAAAGAAGACACCGCTCACTCCATCGATTACCATCGGATGTGCGCCCATCTTCTCGTAAACGTCATAGTAAGTTCCCGCTGAAAACTTCTTCTTCTCCTCTTCCGTGTACTGAGATCCAAACGCGTAAGGATCGTGAATCTCCTCCTCTGCACCCGTATCCCAGGTGATCAGGAGCGTGTACTTCGCCATGATCTTTCTCGGAATCCGAACTGCAAAATATCCTGCCTCATCCTGCTGTTCCATCGGATATTTTTTTCCGCCTGTCGCAAGTTTCACCGTCACTGCCTCTGCACGCGGAATAAATACCTGAATCACCAGTCCCTCTTCCGTCAGATGCGGTCCCAAAAGACGCTCTGGATTTCCCGCTTCCGAGTACACAATCTCCTCAATTCCTGCCCAATCCATTAAATCATATAATACCTTATCCATCCGTCTCCCCCTCATCATCGATGTTCCGCAGACAATCTAAAATGTCAAAAAAACCTGACAGTTTTGGACTGTTCTCGTTTTAATTCTGATTATAATTATATCTTATTTCTTTCTGCATGGCAATCAGGAATCCCTTCAAATCCGGTTTTTCCACACCGCTCCCTTATCCGCATTTTCCACACTCTCCTCACAAATTTTTTTCCTTGATCCCCAATCTGCTCATCAATAATACATCTTTTTAAATCCGGTCTGATTTAATGAGACTCAGAGCATACCAAAAATTCATTTTGCAATCTCCATGCTCCGGAAGTGCCAGTCGAAAAATGTCGATCGCTTCTGTTTGATTTCCAGATATGAACCATATAAGATTGCAATAGCAGAAAGCGGAGGCTTTGTCATGTACGAAAGAAAAACAGAACTAGAAACTCTTCTCCGACAGTTCGGTGTCGGTGAACATTACAGCGGATACAAACTCTGTATCAGTGCTGTCGAGATTGCTCTCGAACACCCGGAATCTTTGAATTCCATCACCAAATGCATTTATCCTGAACTTGCAGATTTCCATCATACAAGTCTGAAATGTGTGGAGAGAAATCTTCGCACGATGATTGAGAAGATCTGGAAAAGTGGCGGAAGAGAATTTTTCTGCGGTCCGGATTCCGACAATCAGAAACGTCCAAGCAACTCCCGGTTCATTGAAATGCTCGTTCAGGTTTTAAAATCGGAAACCCCTATCACAGAGAAAAATTTATGTGAGTTTTGTGCAGTCACTACACACTATAAAGATCGCATCGCTCAGATGGAATCCGAGGCAGTCAAACAGCAGGAGACGATCGACTGGATGCACGATATGATCTGGGATCTACTTGGAGAAAAGAAGAAATATCTCGCAGAAATCGAAGAGCTTCAGAAACAGCAGAAGCAGTCAAAGGATAAGTAGACAGTAAACAAATAAACAAAAAAAGAATGCCGGTGCATAGGTTATAAATTCAACCTGAACACCGGCATTTTTACTTTTATATTTCTTATCATAAACACATATAAACAACAAATTACAGGCTTATTTCAAATCAACACAAAAAAATTTGGCGTGCGCCTTCATTCGTGCGTGTTTCATTCACACTCACATATAAATGCATAGAGCACGGCAGTGTGAACCGCCTGCACAAACTTTCCTTCTCTTAATGCCTTTCTCACTTCCGGAATCGTCATCTCGACAATCTCAAGCTCCTCCGTCTCATCGAGGTGCTGACCCTGCGTTTTTTTGACTCCTTCTGCCACAAAACACCATGCGTAATTGCTCGATTTCGATGCATCTGGGCAGAGCTTAAATAGGAATTTCCAGGCTCCTCCCGTATATCCGGTCTCTTCGGAAAGCTCTCTGTGCGCAGAGACTTCCGGCTCTTCTCCCGGCTCCATACATCCCGCCGGAAGCTCCAAAAGAACCTCCTCGACACCGTGACGATACTGGCGCACAAGCACGATCTTTCCCTCTTCCGTTACAGGAACAATTACCGCAAAATCTGGAATGTGATTCACATAGAACGGCTCAATCACCGTTCCGTCAGATAGTCTGCATTTGCTCGCCTCAATATCGATCCACTTATCTTTCAAAACGGTCTTTCGCTCCAACACTTCCCACTTTTTTATCATAATCCTGTCCTCCACAAACGTTTTTCTGTCTCCTTATCCCCACTTCTTCAAGAATCTCTTTTTCCCTCAACATCGTGATTCCATCATATCAGAGTCGTTTTCCACAAGCAAGTCTCACGCAAGTTTTCCACAAAATTTCAAGTTCATGCTCCGCCTTTTATTTTGTTTCAGAATTATGATATAATGGGCGCAATAGAAAAGCAAATACCTGCGTCAGCAGGAAGATGAGTGCGTCAACACGCGTTTGCACATATATGATACAATAGATACAATAACCACAACAGAAAGGTTCAGGTTCGATATACATGAGCAATACAACTACTACCAATGCAAAAAAGAAGGCACTTCTCATCACTACGGTGAGCGGATTTGTCCCGCAATTTGAGATGAACAATGTTCGGATTCTTCAGGAAATGGGCTATGAAGTTCATTACGCCACAAACTACAACATGCCATCTTACGGCAATGACAACCATCGCCTTGATGGAACTGGAATCATCCGCCACCAGATTGATTTCGTCCGCAGTCCTTTTGATCCATCCAACATCAAAATTTTCCGCCAGCTCTGCCAGGTGATGAGAGACGAATCCTTTTCTCTGGTTCACTGCCACACTCCGATGGGTGGCGTCATGGCTCGCCTTGCCTCCCACCACACGCATACCGGTCCGGTGATCTACACAGCTCACGGCTTCCATTTTTTTAAGGGGGCACACCTCGTCAACTGGCTCTTTTATTACCCGATGGAACGCTTTCTGTCGCGTTTTACCCTCCAACAGCTCTGCATCAATCAGGAGGACTATCATCGCGCAAAACGCTGTTTTCATGCGCGCTATGTCGACTATATTCCCGGAGCCGGAATCGACTTAAATCGAATTCCGGAATACAGCGAAGAAAAGAATCTTCAAAAGCGCAGAGAGCTCGGGATTCCAGACAATGCGATTTTTCTGCTTTCCTCCGGGGAGCTTATCAAACGCAAGAATCATGAGACGGTTCTCAGAGCGCTCGCAAAACTCCGACAGGACGGCACACTCACCTCATCTGTTCGCTATGTAATCTGCGGTCACGGAAAACTCGACACCTATCTCAAGGAACTTGCAAATAAACTTTCCATTACGGACATCGTCCTTTTTGCCGGTTATCGAAAAGATATCTTAGATCTCTGTCAGGCATGCGATCTCTATGTTTTCCCGTCCTATCAAGAAGGGCTTCCGATGGGACTTCTCGAGGCGATGGCTTGCTCTTGTCCGGTGCTCTGCTCCGATATTCGTGGAAATCAGGATCTGATGGGAACTCCATCACGCTCGGAAGGCAATCTTGAATTCTGCTCCGGCGGTATCATGATCCGCAAAGCCGACGATGTCGACAGCTTCGCAAAGGGACTTCTCACTCTGATTGCCACACCTCAAAAGTTAAAAGAAATGGGAACCCGAAACGCCTCCCGGTGCACAAACTTCTCCCAACCTCATGTGGAATCCATTATGAGAAAGATTTATTCAAGGGCTGAAAATAGGACTAGGGCAAGTGCAACGTAAGCATAATAAGTATAGGCAGGCAAAAATCAGCGTATTCGCAGGCGTCTTTGCAAGCAAAGACATTTTTATAGAATATTTATGCAGTTTTTCGACATAAAATCGCAAAATAGGATGATATGTCGACCCTTTCAGATGGAAATTTATCCTAAAATTACCATAAAAAGGAGACGACGGATGACTATTTGTGAAGCAACCAGCACCCGAATTCGGGAACTATGTAAAGAGAAGAACCAGACTGCTTATCGAACTGCATTTCTCGCAGGAATGCCCCCATCCACTTACAAAAGCATCCTGAACGGAAAAAGCAAAAATCCCGGAATTGTCAATATCAACAAGATTGCAGATGCACTCGGAGTTTCCATTCGAGAATTCTACAATTCCGATGTCTTTGACAATCTGGATCAGGATGAATGATATATATAAATGAATAAAGGGGGATATCTGTATGAATATCTGTGAAGCCACGAACTGCCGTATCCGAGAGCTCTGTGCACAAAAAGGAATCAGCGCTTATCGCAATGCTTTCCTCGCTGGAATGCCACCGACAACCTACAAAAACATTCTCAGCGGAAGAAGCCGTAACCCCGGTATCGTCAATATCAACCGGATCGCGGATGCACTTGGAGTTTCCATCCGGGAGTTCTATGACTCCGATCTTTTCGATTCACTAGATGCCTGACCTGATTCATTTATTCACGACTCACGATTCCATGAAGCAGAAAAACAGAGAGCCTCAATTGACGACATTTTGATTCGTCCGTTTGAAGCTCTCTGTTTTTTTATCTGTTTTTTATCTACTTCTATTTCTTTTGTTGTCGCCTTTTCGCGTTTGTCCTATGTATCTGTCTCATTCTAATCACATCCACAGGGCAATTTTCCATTCACAGCTCTTTCTCCGCCATGTTCAGTGCAGACTCGATTACCTTATCCATATCGTAGTACTTGTACTCGCCGAGACGACCACCGAAGATCATCTTGTTCTCCTTCTCAGCCAGCTTGCGGTACTCCTCGTACATCGCACCGTTCTTCTCATCGTTTACCGGGTAGTACGGCTCATCCCCCGGTTTCCACTCGGAGCTGTACTCACGGCTGATAACCGTTTTCGGCTGAGTGCCAAACTCAAACCATTTATGCTCAATGATTCTCGTCCACGGTGTCTCTGCATCGGTGTAGTTCACAGCTGCATTTCCCTGGAAATTCGGCTTGTCGAGAACCTCTGTCTCAAAGCGCACAGAACGATATTCCAGTGTTCCCAGACAGAAATCAAAATAAGCATCAATCGCTCCGGTGTAAACTACCTTCTCTGCCATCGCATCATACTCTGCCTTATTTTCCAGATAATCAACGCCCAGCTTCACCTCAATGCCATCGAGCATGCCGGCAACCATCTTCGTGTAACCACCCATCGGAATTCCCTGATAGAGCGCGTTGAAATAGTTGTTGTCGAACGTGAATCGAACCGGCAGACGCTTGATGATAAATGCCGGAAGCTCTGAACACGGACGACCCCACTGTTTTTCGGTATAACCCTTTACGAGCTTCTCATAGATGTCTGTTCCAACCAGGCTGATCGCCTGCTCCTCAAGGTTCTTCGGCTCTGTGATTCCGGCAGTTTTCTTCTGCTCCTCAATCTTTGCAAATGCCTCTTCCGGAGTCACAACTCCCCACATCTTGTTAAACGTGTACATGTTAAATGGCAGGGAATACAGCTCTCCCTTGTAGTTTGCAACCGGAGAGTTTGTGAAACGGTTGAACTCTGCAAACTGATTCACATAGTCCCAGACTTTTTTGTTGTTGGTGTGAAAAATGTGTGCGCCATACTTGTGGACATTAATGCCCTCAATCTCCTCCGTATAGACGTTTCCTGCGATGTTTGGTCTACGGTCGATAACCAACACCTTTTTCCCCTTTTTCACGGCTTCACGGGCAAATACAGCGCCGTAGAGACCTGCTCCTACTATCAGATAATCATACATGATTTTTTCCTCCTGAAAATAAACATTTCATCACTTCTTCCCACTATGCCAAAAAGAACAGGTGTTGTCAATAGTGGATCTCCTTTATGGGAAAATTATTTTCTTAACAATTTTATTTTTTTGAACATTTTTTATAAATATACCACAAATACTAAAAATAATTATCGCTCCAACAATACGATAACTCAACATTTTTGAGAATCTTCCACCTGTCACTTGCTTAAAAATATCGAGGATAAACCAATGCATTAAATAAATTCCAAATGTTGTACCACTAAAATATTTTACAAATTTAAATATCTTAAAATTACATTTTCCATAATCTCTTTCCTTAAAAAATGTAAATACTGCTATAGAATATAATATACACGGCACATTTAAATAGCCTTTAAAGGTTCGACCAATATCTCCTATTCTATACGATAAATACCAAGTACCTATAATATGTATAGTCAAACCTACTATTCCCAATAAATAAATCCACTTTTTATATCTCTTTAGATCACTATGTGACAATAAATATCCTAATAAAGCATAAAATAAATACCCACCTCCCAAAGGCATTCTTAAACCTGGATTGGATACAAATCTATTTCCAGTAATTTCAGAAATTAACGGTATCAACGAATTAAAAACAAATGTCAAAATAACTATATAAAAATAAGCACTCTTTTTTTGCTCATCAGGAATTAATGATAGTACAGGAATACTTAAATATACTGGTATTAATGAAATAAAATACCAGTATATTGGAACATATTTGGTATTAATAATTCCATCAAGTATCGCATTTAAAGAATCTGTAGTGAGATTCGTCTTTTTCATAATCTTGTAATAAAAAACGGCTATAATACTCCATATTAAAAATGGTATAATTGTTTTTGAAATTCGCTTACAAAAAAACTCTTTTGTATTGTATTTTTTTCTATAATCAATTAAAGTTGTTCCTGTTATCATAAAAAACACCGGTACCGCATAATAAAAAACACATTCAATAATATTTGCAGAAATCCAATATGGTTCATAACTAAATGCCCAAAACATTTCATTTGTATGTAAAAATACAACAGCTAAACACGAAACCACATTCAATATATCAATATATAGCATGCGATTATAGGTTTCTTTATTGTTCATCATCCACCGCCTTTTTATCAATATTTAAATCAACAAAAGCCCCAAATAATGATATAACTAAATAACCAGTTTTTGTTATCATTCTTACATCATCATTTGGAGCATCATTGTTCATTGCTTTAGAAAATTGTATTTCTATATTTCTTATCTAAGCTAATCTCCATTTACCCTTATCGATATATATAATAAAACTATTGTGTAACTTCAAACAACTCCTGCCTTCTCGGTTTTTCCAAATTATTATACTCCATATATAAATAACCATTTATTAAGTTTGTATAGGGAGATTCTTCTTCATAGCGATAAATATTATTATTTACATCGATATATGCATCGTAACTACTAACAATGGGAAGATTTTTCTTCATTGATAACATATAGTTGTAATAATATGATAAATTATTAATGCCTGACCATTTTAATATAGTAGGCACAACATAATTCATACTTATCATTTCTTCTTGTGCATTTTTTAGTTCAAAATTACTCCACACCAAAAAAGGAACTGTTCTTAACCTCCGTGCCGCTTCCATTTCATTATACTTACTATCAATAAGTTCTAATGCAAATGCCGGCGCATGATCTCCCACCATACAAATAATCACCGGTCTATTAACCTTTGAATAGTAATCCGTTAAATTTTTGAAAGCTTGATCCGACATAGCAATACAAGATAAATACTCATTCACTTTTTCTTTTTGGTCTTCAGATACACCATCAATTACATGGACTAAATCCCGTTCTGGCGGATTCATATCCCAAGCGCCATGATTTTGTACTGTCAATAAATATAAGAAACGCGGATTTTCACCCATAGTTTCATACCACTGCGTTAAACTCTTATATAAACTCTCATCTGTAGCATACCATCGGTCACCATAGTACTCTTTATTAAAATCATCTTGAAAATGAACAATGTCAAATCCAAGATTGGGATATGCAGTTGAACGCGAATAATTTGTACCTGGTTCGGAATGTGACGCTAATGTTTGATAACCTTTTTGTTTCAAAATGCTGACAACACTGTTCGCATTTTTTAATTTAAGAATATTAAATGGATCTGTGCTACTTGTATTCATTAATTCCATAGAATTACTTGTAAGCAACTCATATTCAGATTTGTTTGTTCCACCTCCTGCAACTGGAACAACCACCTGCCCCTGAATCAAATTTTCCATTTGATGAATATTTTTTAAATAGTCTACATCGGTCTTTAAATCTGTAATTTCCTTTAAGTCGCAAAAAGTCTCATTCAAGATCAATATAATATCTGGATTTAATTCATCTTTTTCTTGTTCTTTGGGAACAGTTATATTATCGATTATACTTTCATCATACTCTTTAGGCTCTTTTACCACATTACTCATCTGGCTCCCATTTTCAATTGAACATGCCAAATATCCATACTTATGATAAGCCTCACTCCAAAGCCATCCTATTGTCACTTTGGGTTTAATAGGATTTACTGCTAAATACCCTGCATATACACATATAATTGTTCCAAAAAAGAAAACAATATTGCGTACAGACATCTTACGCCAACAAATTTTATTCTTCCGTTCCTGAATGGCAATAAATATTCCTACTGCCAGTTCTACAATAAATAATAAAAATATCTTTATTGTGAACTCATTCACCATAACAGCATATGATCTTCCAATATCTGCAGCCATTCCCGCATTATAAACATCTAAAAAAGTTAATGGAAGCCCTCTATACGCTATTACATGATAATTTAATATCGCAATAAACGAAAACAAAGTACTGCATATTAAAGAAACAATTCCCAGATGATTGCTTATAACACCAAGCCAAAAAATCAGCATATAGATTGTAATAACATTAAGAAGCATATATTTCGTTTCCATCTCGAAAATCTGTTCTATTTTCTCATACCCATCACCGATTTCTAGTTGTAAAAATATAATCCACGATATTAATAACACACATAATAGATAAATATATTGTCGCTGTAATACTTTTTTCATATTATTCTGGGATTAATACTTCGTATTAATCCTATTCAACCCTCTCTGAATATTTTTATAATCCCTCCGCTCATATATACTGTTTATATTATCTTTTTAAAATGCTAACCAGTTTTCTTGGCAAATACGTAATTATTCTTCCAATTTTAAACGAAAAAGATGTTTCCAAATTTTTTATTCTATTTTCATAGTCCTGTTGTCTCAACATTAATTGCTGAATAAGTATTTTTTCTTCATTCTGATGTGAATCTAAACCATCCAGACGTTTTCTATGATCTTCTAATTGTTCCCACTGTTTTTGATCCGTTACACCAACTTTATTTACAATAAGGTCTAAACCGTCTAGGCGTTTCCGATGATCTTCTAACTGCTCCCATTGCTTTTGATCCGTTACATCTAAAACATTTATTTTTTGATCGTAGCTATTGGCTACTATATCCAAACCATCTAAACGTTTTCTATGATCTTCTAATTGTTCCCACTGTTTCAAATCTGTATTTAACAGATCTGAATCTGCTTGATCAGTATGACCAATTAGCCAGTCTACTCTTCCATTTAAAGAATCTATATTCCACTTTAAATCTTTTTCAATAATTTGTTGAGTTCGATCGCAATAATTGCAAGCCATTTCATAATCTGTAATTTTTTTATTATCAATCGGCTGTTCAATTGCGTCTCTCAACCATGAAATACATCTTACCTTTTCTTTATAAAGTCTAAGTTCTACATTCTCATAATCAATGATTTCCGTAAAAGTCTTAATGTCTAAATCATTTTTCAAATCTATGATTCTATTTTCAATTCCCAGTAATTTAAGAATTGAATAAAAGCGACTGGCTCCTCGCTCTTTATTTATAATGACTGAAAATGGTTTATGAAAAATAATCGCAAAGCATACACCATGAAACGAATCTGTCACCACATATTCACTATTTTTTATTTGTGCTAGTAATTCTTCATTTCCAATCTTATCCAATGTAGGAATGTCCCACATTTGTGCGATTGTATCTGGTTCGTTCCACACATCCGATGCAGCATAATACTCTGTATTCAATACAGATGCCACCTGCTTAATTACATCTGCTTTTTTTCTGTTAGGATCAAGAACATATCCAAAAACATATGGAGTTTTTGAAACTCTCTGCTTGCCATTTTGTATCAGCTTATTCCAATGCTTCATTTCGCATAAAAACACTGGATCAAGCACCCATTCAGCATGAATGCCCAATTCTTCTTCCGCTAATTTTACACCACTCTCTTCTCGCACAGAAAATGAATTAAAACGTTTCAAAAAATATTGAAGTTGTTCCCGTTGCATTTCTGTTCCGTCAAAATTTTTCTTTGCAAATGAAGCGGCATATGCAATTTTCCTTTTATTGTTATTAACCCATTCTAAGTCCGCATATCCATCCAGGATTCGCATCATTTCACCCGTAAATAATTGGTCTGATCCAACAATAAAAGTATCACAAGAATTATTAAACTGACGTTGCTGTGCATACCCTTTTTTTATCGGGGCAATCGCATATTCCGGATACGGAATTTCTTTATATCTGCAGTACTCTGGAGAAGGATCCCATACCAATCCCTCCGGCTGTGAAATCATAATCGGAAAATAACCCATATCAACCAGCGTGGAATATAAAGCGAAGTAAGTCAATGCACCTCCACAATTGATATTCATCCATGGTCCAACAATTCCTATCGAAAACTTATATGCAAGTGCTTTTTTTACAGATTCTGTAAATTTTCCATTCTCATATAAAAAATTAAAGTATTTTCGATACGGACTTCCTTCTCGTTTTGCATGAATTCGATTATCTCTTAGCCAATCTATAGGAACTTCCTTTTTCATTTTTAGAGAGTTTTCAATTCGCTCGAATAAACATTTTCCTTTTTTACTATTAATCAAAACAGCGCCCGTGCCAATATCGTCATCTAATGTTTTGTCATGATCTCCAATCCCCCAAAAATCTCCAAGACTTATATCTCCCTGCCTTGGTATTTCGGCAAATTCACAATCATAACAACATTCTCTTAATATTAATCCGTTGTGAAATCCCTGTTCATATTCATTATTCTGATATAAACAAGTTTTTTCTTCTTCATTTTTATTTTTAATTAACATGTTTTTTGAATTTTTCTTCCAGCCAAACTGAGAAGCACGAAAATCCACATTTACTGCAGATTCATTTTTTGTTTCATTCAAAAAATCATTTAACATTTTTTGAGATGGTACTCCATGACACAGAATATCAATTGTAAATAATCTCTCGTAATCTTTTCCTAAATATGACTTTAATCCAGCGACCTGACATGGAGTTCCGCTGAACAACACATACTGTTGGGATTTTAAGCTTTTCTCAATGTTCTGATAAATAAGTCCAATTTCACTCTGAACATACTTTGATTTTCGCAACTCTTGAAGTTTTTCCGAAGAGGTAATTATCTTATGGCGAACTGTACATGTTTCATCCATACATGCACCTGCTACCATCCCATTTAAGTTTAATATTTCACTAGCTAATAATGAAAATACTCCCGCAGAAGAACTTTTTTTTCGTAATTCATCTTCCCCCTGAACTGCATAGCAAATCGGAGTTTGATCCTCACTCTCTATTCTTGCATTTAACATTGGACATGTCTGACTACATAAACAACAGTGAACACATTTTTCTTCGGAAATATCTGGATATAAAAAGCCCAATTTATCTGCCTTCATGTTCAATGCATCAATCGGACAAATATTATAGCACGCCGAACACCCTGTACAGTTCTTATTTTTATTTGCTATATCATCAAGCAAAAAATTTTTTTTCATAACTCCTCGATTCTTTCTAATTACGCTAAAAACTTACAGCCAACCAAACAACAGCACAAATATCCATGCCAAATTGTATTTTAAACTAGGTAAATCTCCCGGACGAATCTGTTTGCTCAACTTACGCAATCTTTTCTTCGTATCTTTGAAACGCTGAATATCATCCTTTCTATATGGATACATATTCCGTGCGTCTACAAAACAGAATCCAAAATAAAATTTAATCGCGCCCTTGTATGCCTTTATATTCTTTCCTCTTAATTTATTAAGAATGATATCATATGCATCATATGCATTAAACTGACGTCTCTTCCATGCACTTGCATCTTGAGTTAAACTTGACGCCAAAAAACGGTACTCATATAGAATTTCTGGAATAAGCAAAACAGTCTGCAATTTTTCAAGCGTCTCTATAATCCATAGTTTATCCTCATATGTATACACCTCATCTGTAAATGATGGAATGCTTCCATATGCTTTTCTAATATTATCCGCATTCCAAATTTTATTCCACGGATAGCCGCCACCACATTTGTAATTATCAGAAGCAATTTGGTATACAACCTCTTTTGCATCTAATTGAGTTATATTTTCTGTTACAACATGAGGGCATTTTCCATCTGCTGAAAAGTCCTCCCACCCAAACACAATACAATCTACATGATATTTTTCAAATAAAGCCACTGCCTTTTCCCATGCATCTGACTTTAAGAGATCATCAGAATCCAAAAATGTTAAATACTTGCCTCTAACCTTTTTAATACCGGCATTACGAGCAGCACTTACACCAGAATTTTTCTGATGAATTACAATAATACGAGCATCATTTTTTGCATATTCATCACAAATCTCTCCACAGTTATCCGGAGAGCCATCATCAACAAGAATCAATTCAAAATCTTGTACAGTCTGATTCAAAACACTTTCAATACTACTTCGTAAAAAATCTTCTGGGATTTTATATACAGGAACGACAACACTTATTAACGGATTTTGCTTCATCTGTGTAATACTCCTTTAATTTGCTAAACGACCATCCTCTGTAAAACGGTTATCCTTTTTCTTCTTGTATGGTGCTAAAATAGAATAACCTAAGAAATGCGTTTTTCTCAAAATATCCAACTCTCGGAAATGAATCTGATCATAATAATCCGGTGCCTTTGCCTTTAACATCTTGTCAAACGCAATTAAGTTATGTTTGTGCTCTGGAGTAACCGAAATATAAAACATAATCAAATACTGCCACCAACAAGTGCCTACAAGTAACTTATCATATATCTTTTTGACCTCTGCACGTTTTACATCCGTATGTAAATAATCAAGAGAAACCTCAATAACCTTATATTGTTCCATATAGTGTTTCTCAAATCCACCCAGACTCATACTCTGACCAACTGCCGCTCTCCGATAATAATAAACTGGCATATCAAAAAAAGACACTGTTTCTGCCTGATTACATGCTTTCAACACAAATTCTGTGTCTGTATAAAAACAATGCTCCGTCACTTTTACATTTCCCTTTTTCAAAAGTTCCGTCTTAATTGCAAGACTATGCATGAATGGAGAAAAACCTTCTACATCCTTCAGTGCAAATACCTTTCTCACTTCACATCCAGGATTGCAATTCTCCGTGGTAATTACCGCCCCTGTTTCACTGTCATATGTAATATACGGCGCAATCACCATGTCACTGGACTGACTATCCAAATAAGCAATAAATTCATTCAATGCTTTTGGTTCATAGTAATCATCACCATCTAACTGTTTAAAATACTTTCCTTTCGCATTCTGAATACCAGAATTGACGGTTGAACCCCATCCACCATTCTGTTTCTGAATAAGTCTGATACTATCCGGATATTTATCCTGATACTCCTTTGCTATCACAGCCGTCTTATCCTTTGATCCATCATCCACAATCATAATATCCAAAAATTCCATAACCTCAGATTCCAAAAAAGGATCTAAACACTCTCTCAGTGTACTCGCAACATTATAAGCTGCAATTGAAACAGATAAAATCTTATTCATTTTTTATATTTCTCCTTTGATTTTGAATTTTTTATCCTTATTTTATTCCTGCAATTAATTTTAAAACTTCTCTTCTACGTGTACCAATCGGAAAAATTTTATTAATACTCTTTCGTATTGATGCATTATTATAAATTCGCGTTTTTGTTCCATCTTCCGATTTATTATTTACTTTTAAATTCAGTAATAATTTCTCATAGAAAACCGACAATCTTGCATAATGCCAAAAATACTCTGCCAAATCACAATCTACACATTCCCATGGTTTTTGTAATCCCGCAAAATGAGCAATTTTCAAGTTTTCTCTAGCCTTTACATACTCCTCAAATAATTGTCTTGGTGCTAATTCCATTATCTGCATTCTTGACTGACCCATTCTTTGCCAGTTCATAATTACATTCCATTCTTGTGACAAATAATATACAGAATCCTTACATATCATATTTAACACATCTTGATCTTGGCAACGCCATGCCCGTTCTGATGCAAGCGATAACATCTTTTCAGTAGTTGTCACTTCTCTAAATTTTTTTAAATTCAGTACCAATACTCCCGCCTGAAAATAATCAAATACAGATGATATTTTTAATTCGTTTTTAATATAGTTATTCCAATCTTTATCTATCTTTACGCGCCCTGCCGACTCAATATCCTTTGCTGCTGCAATCATATACCTTGAAATGTCTATATCATAAAGATGCGCAAGATCCGCATCCGTTACCATATCCGCATCTAAATATAGCACTTTCTCATAATCAGGCATAATTTCAGGTATAATCAAACGGTAGTATGTTTCTACTGACAAGTGGTATGTTACTGATAATTTATATTTATCAAAATACTGACATACCTGTTCAAACCTAATAGAAATATTCTTTTTGTTTTTCGCCATTCCTAAAATTAATTTTCTATTCTTTTCAGAAATATCATTAAACAATACAATAAGATCATAATTTCTATCAGAAGATGCATTTTCAATAATAGACTTCACCATAACCCCAAGGTATGGGGAAAATTGATCATTTGCTGACAAAACAATAGGAATGCATTCTTTATATACAGGTTTCAATATCTGCTCCGGCTCTGTATTGTGAAATAGCGTTTTGGGAAGTTCCAATCTTCGAATATCTTTATTTTCTTTTAAGTGTGTATAATAAATTCCATACAGCCGCTCTGCCAAATATCCCATAACTCTATACTCTCTGACGCTGTACCATGTCATATCAATTTGATGCTCTACTTCTCCTAAAATATCAAAAAGCCACGTACAATAATCTTGATATAATTCTCGTTTCATAATGAACATATTACACTCATATGCTATGTTATCACACATATAAGTATCTACAGCCTTTTTATATTTCGGGTATTTATTCAACACTATTTTTAACGTTTTATCTAAGTCTTCTCGATGTTGAAAAGGGTCTTTTCCATATTCATGATAGACATCCAACAACTTTCCTTCATCCCGAATACGAGGATACTTTCTTCCCTTTACCGAAATAATATCATATTGAGTAATCAATTTACTCATCTCATCCGAATTCAAATGCAGCTCTTTTATTACATCTTCTGTAATTCGATCATAGGCAATATTTCCCCAACCATCATCGCGATTTAAATTCGGATCAAACGAAAAATACCTTCTATAATGAAAGAAACCATAATAATCTGCATTATCATTTTTCCATGCCCAATATTGCGCTGTTAATTCACAATAACTTTTATTCTTTTCAGATATATTATTTCCCACATCATCATATAACATATTTGCAAAACGCTTTTTTCCCAATGCCACTCCCACCTGAATAGGATACAAATATGGGTTTTCTGGTATATAAGACGGTTTATGGCAAACCACATATATCTTAATATTGCAATTTTCCATTATGGTTCCTCTCATAATCTATCAGTTATTTATCTGAAACAGACAAGCTATCCATATATGCATTACATACTGGCTCTGCCTCTCCCTTCATCACAACAGTTCCTTTGTTTAACCATATTGCATGATCACATAACTGGCGAACTGTCTGCATTGTATGTGATACAAATAACAACGTAGTTCCACCCGCCAACATTTCATGCATTCTTTCTTGACATTTTTCCTGAAACGCTGCATCTCCAACAGCTAATACTTCATCAACAATCAAAATTTCTGGTCGTACAATCGTTGCAATCGCAAATCCCAGACGTGCTGCCATACCAGAAGAATAATTCTTAATCGGCATATTCATGAAATCCTTGAGCTCTGCAAAGTCTACAATTTCATCATAGTGACTGTCCATGAACTCCTTGCTGTATCCGAGAACCGCGCCATTTAAGTAAATATTCTCTGTCGCTGTCAACTCTCCGTCAAATCCGGCACCAAGCTCAATCAGTGGGGCGATGCTTCCGTATACATCAACGGTTCCCTTATAGGGCTTTAAAATTCCACAGATTAGTTTTAATAGAGTGGATTTTCCAGAACCATTTGTTCCGATCAGTCCCCACGCTTCTCCTCGTTTAACTTCAAAGCTGACATTTTTCAGTGCTAAAAATTCCTGAAACATTAGTTCTCGTCTTACTAACTTAACAAAATACTCTTTTAAATTATCAATTTTTTCTGACGCCATATTAAAACGAACTGTAGCATCACTTACTTTTATAATACAATCCTTTTCGCTATTCATAACTGCTCCCTATATATAAAGGATAAACTTATCCTGAGTTTTCAAGAATGCCCACGTTCCAATCACAATTGCAAGTATAGCAGAAATTGTTCCTGCCATAATTAAATACGGATCTGGCATTCTACATTCCAGAACAATCTGACGAAATTCGGTTATGAAAAAATACATTGGATTAAATGTAACTACAATATCCCTCAACGCATCCGGCAACAAAGCAATCGGATAAAACAAAGGAGTTAAATACATCCATGCAGTTAACAATGCGTTATAAATATACTGAATATCACGAAAGAACACCGATCCCTGAGCTAATAGCATACCCAATCCTAAACAAAAAACATACTCTTGAAGAAGAATTACTGGAATCATCAAATAATAAATATTAGGTGTAACTCTACATACTACAAAAACAACTACCAGTGCTCCCATAGCAAATAATGTATTTACAAAGGAACTTGTCACTTTAGAAACTGTAAAAACATATTTAGGTACATATGTTTTTTTAAGTAATGAAGCATTTCCTGTTATAGACGAAATTGCCTGAGTCGTAGACTCATTCATAAAATTAAAGAGTGTCTGTCCAATAATTAAATATACTGGAAAGTTTGTAACATCGGATCGAAACATATTTGAAAATACGATAACTAAAATGACCATAATCATCAGCGGATTCAGGATACTCCACAGGTATCCGAGAAAACTTCTGCGGTATTTCAGCTTGATGTCCTTCGTGACCAGCTGTTCCATCAGAAAACGGTACTTGTAAAAACCGCCAAGTCGTTTCAAAAATAAATTCATACTCGCTCCTTTTTCTTGCAATCAACGTTACCGTTCGTTCATGCGTTGCACAAACGGTAACAACTATCTACTATCGCAAAAAGATACTGCGCAGGATCACTCTCCGCAGGCTTCCCGCCGGAAACATACGGTTCAATTTGCGCATATCAATCTTAATCTCTAATTTCGTGGGTTTCAGCCGAAATGTCCGAACGTTGGACGTGCTTGCCTCCTTTCCCGGCTCTGTGTTATAAAATTTCAGATAAGGCAATTCCGCACATTTTGCGCCGTTTGCCCTCTGATAAAAATAAAAAATGCCAAACAGACGCTCCGCTAAGTAGCCCATAAGACGAGGCTGTGACGGCCTGTCGGCACTCTTATTTTCCTGCTCAAATTCCTCCAGAATTCCAAACAGCCATACCATATACGTCTGAAAGAGGTCTTTCTTCATGATGTACATATTCATATAATAGATCTCTTTTGAATTCATGTAGGCATCTGCCGAGTCGGCATATTCCGGATAGCGTCTCTTCAAAATATTTAAAATCCGGTCGAGAGTCTCCGCCGGATGATACTGGCAAAATTGTCGGTACACCGTCGTGTTGATTCTCTCCCGAAATACTGTGAGCAGATCATACTGACGGATCTGGCTGTTCATCCAGTCTGAGTGCAGGCGGTACGGCGCCAAATCGTCCCAAATCGAATCCAATTCCGTGTACGGTCTTCTTCCCTTTCCCGTCTTCAAATGTCCCTGCTCGTCAACCGGACAGACTCCGTCAAATGCCAGATAGCGCCGGTAATGGAAAAAGCCGTAATAATCACAGCTCACATTTTTCCATGCCCAATACTGGGCAGTCAGTTCGCAATACTCCGGATTCTTCACGGAGATATTGTCTCCCTCATCATCGCGTTGCATTCCCTCGAAATGCGATTTTGCCAGAGCCGATCCCACCTGTACCGGATACAAGAGAGGATTCTCCGGTACATAAGTCGGCTTATGGCAGGCGATAAAAATACGAATATCAGGTGTCTCTCTCATTCTTTAATTCCTGCTTGTTTTCTATTCTATTTCCCTATCTCTTCTTGCCAAATCTATTCTTTTCTTGATTCTTGTTAAATTCTCTTACCGAATTTTCTTACTAAATTTTTTCACCAAAGTTTTTGCTATGAGCTTCTCTCCCTATTCCTTTACGCCCTCGGTTGCTTCCTTCATAAACATGATCTTCGGCGTCATGATAATCAGCTTCAAATCCAGGAAAAGGGAGTAATTGCGAATATAAGTCAAATCCAGTTTCAGCTTATCATAGGAAGTCGTATTATATTTTCCGTAAACCTGTGCGTAACCGGTCAGACCGGCCTTGACTTTCAGGCGGTAGGAAAACTCCGGAATCTCCTTCTCGATCTCTTCTGCAAGTTCCGGGCGCTCCGGGCGCGGGCCGACGATCGACATTTCTCCACGAAGAATGTTGTAAATCTGCGGAAGCTCATCGAGACGGGTCGCTCTTAAGAGACGTCCGACCGGAAGAATTCGCGGGTCATGCTCCGAAGCAAGCACCGCTCCGCTGTATTTCTCCGCGTCCTGAATCATTGTACGGAACTTAAAAATCTCAAAGGTTTTTCCGTCCTTTGTAAGTCTCGTCTGCTTGTAAATCACTGGACCGCCGTCCGTCAGCTTGATGCTGATCGCGATAATCAGGAAAAACGGTGCCGTCAGAATCACAGCAATCAGAGAACCGACGATATCCATCGCACGCTTACAGAATTCCTGCTCAATCTGAAGTCCCGTATTTCGAGACAGCAGAAGCGGGGAATCAAAAAGATTCAACTCCACAGAACTGCGAAGCAGGATATCCGAGATCTTCGGAACGCTGTATGTGCGAATTCTCTGTGAAAAACAATATTTGATAATCAGATTTCTCTCATGGGATGGCATATCACCGACGATAATTCCGTCATACTTGGCGATCTCCTGCTTCAGGCGCTCCATCCCGACGCGGTAGCTGATGATCTCGCTGATCATGTACTTATCCTCTCGGGCATTCATCTTCTCCACGAGATGATAATCGGAATGTTCTCCGGAAATCAGGAGCATTCTTCTCGGCGGGAACATGCTGTTGTAAAACCACTGAAACAGAAGCGTCCAGACCAAAATCACAACCACTCCAACCACCAGATCCAAAATCAGAGGCACCGGTGTGATGAAGTGCTTATGCTGTACGGAAATCTGAAAATATGTAACAATATTTGCAAAAATCACAGACAGAATCTGAGAATAAATCAGATTTCCCTTTTTGAGCTGACCTACTTTGAATCCGCCGTATGTCTGCATAAAGAACACCAGCAGGAGTCCATAAATAAAAATCATCATCCAGTTGCCCCGTCTGAAAAACGGGGCCCAGATGATTTTGTTATACCAGCCTGTCCAGATCATTCCGTATACTCCTGTAAGCAGTGCAATCAGGACCACCGAAAATCCGACCTTTATCAGTCTTTTGTACTGTTCAAAATTATTCATAATGTTTCTTTTCTTTCTATCTAACCTTCCATTGCATCTTTCCTGCGAAAAGCCCAGGAAACCTCAATACAGTATATCATTCTGTAAATAATAACGCAACCTCACCTTTTTAGGAAACTCTGAGGTTTTATTTACTTTTTTATTAATATCTGGCAGATTTAATTTTCTCTGCGTTTTCCTGCAATCCCCATCCCGGCACTCATCAGCAGCCACATCATCGGGGTCGCAATCGGGAGATCCAGATTGACCATTGCCTGACATACATAGCAGAGCACTGCTACGGCGCACGCAAGCGCATAGGGACTTCGTGCACGCTTCTTCGTGATTCTGCCGATTCCAGAGATCAGAAATACCACATAGGCGAACGCTCCGATCGGTCCGATCGTCACAAAATACTGGATGTAGGCATTATGCGCATTGTCAAAGATCTGACCCGTCGCATCGATCATCTCTGCCATGATCTTATCGGTCGTCATGATACCAAAGGTATCCGGACCGAAGCCGAACAACTTGTGAATTGGCTTGAGTTTCTGATACATACGGAAGGATGCCTTCCAGATGTAACCACGGTTTGTTCCCCAGCTGTCGCTGAACACCAGATACTCCGCCAGACTGCCGTAGCGAGCGCCATTTCCACCCACATTTGCATCGTAGATCATGAAGATCAAAGCCACCGCTCCGGCAATCAGAAGTCCTCCCCAGATTCTTCTGAGAAGTTTTCCAGGTGCAAATACATCCGAATCCTGCACACCCTTAACCATAAACCAGTACCAGAGCGCCGTCAGCACCCAGAGCAGAATCATTGCCGGGAAGAGTCCATTAAAATTCGAGATGATTCCAAACAGACTGTCGAGCCCGATGACGATGTCCGCAAAAACCTGATTGATCCAGTCGATACACTGAATGACGGTTACAAACGTCGAAATCATCACAAAATAGCGCAGGATTCCACGACGACTTTTAAGCACCACGAAAGGCAGAAACGCAAACATTGATCCGATCGCAAGATAGGCATTCTCACTGCATCCCATGATGATCGCAAAGAAGGATACCGTCATACAGATATAGTACCAGATCATCTTGAACCGATTTTCTTCCTGCGTAAAACGCGCACCTGCAAATCCCATGATGATTGCCACATAGGCGGTGTAAGTGTTGATGTTTCCGACGGTTGAGGTGAAGATCGTCGACTGCTCCGGCTTGATCTTTCCACGGAAATCAAGAAGGTCGAGCTGGAAGTAATCGGTGATTCCGATCACGCACATGATCATTCCGGAAATCAAGAAGAGCTGGAGAATCCATCCCTGAACCTTCCAAAAACGACTCACGACAAAGTAGACAACCACATAGATTGTCAGCAGAAAGAGTCCCGAATATCGTCCTTCATTTCCCCAGAAAGACTCATACAGGTAGTCAGATTGAAGCGTCGAGATCAGCGCAATCACCCAGAAAAGGAAAACTGCCACATCAGCGATACAGAACGTCTCTTTCCAGTTTTGGGGTTTCAAACTGGAGAACAACTCTTTCGTGTGCTCTCCTCCCCATTCCTTAAAATCAATCAGCATCATGACAAGCCCGAGAACCAAAAGGATTCCGAGCATCGCAAGCATGGGAATGTAGTACGCCTTGTATTTCGTCTCCAGAATATCAATATAGGAATTGTGGTAGATCAGCGGAAATACGGTTGTGATCAGCATCAGAAAAAAGGTGATGACTCCGCTGGAAATCGCAGAACAAGTCTCTGAAAAACTGTCTTCCACATAGACGGGCGTTTTTTTCTCTGTTTCAGCCATTTGAAACCTCCATTTCTTATTTTCTTATAAATTTGTTTTTTCTTATGATTTTGCATGTCATCAAACAATGTACTTTCCTCATTATAAACGGACACCGATATTTTCGCAATGCTTACCGCAAGGAATCTGATCCTAGTAATCTTCCAAGGTGACTCAGCAAACTGGCAACTTTCTTTTCTATAAAACAAAAAAGACAGCTGTCTTCCGGACATAAAATGTGGGGTATGTCCATGAAATCAGCTGTCTTTAAATTTTATAAAATCAAATCTTATTGTATGAAATCACTTTATTCAATGATATTCATCCACAATCCGCTCGTCCGATTCCTCATCAGGTTATCGGTGCCGGGTTGAAGATGCACATGTCATTGTGGAATCCGTACTGATCGCTGTAAGGCTGTTTCCGTCCGGAAGCAACATCGATCATGTAGTTGAAGATCTGGGTTCCAACTTCTGCAATCGTCTTTTCGCCGGTTGCAACCTGACCTGCGGAGATATCGATCATATCGAACCAGTTATCCTTCATCTCGTTACGGCTACATACCTTGATAACCGGAGCGATCTCCAGACCATACGGGGTTCCACGACCAGTCATGAATAACTGTAAGCCGATACCTGCTGCAATCTGGGACGGTCCGCACACGATGTCGGATGCCGGGGTTGCTGCGTAGATCAGACCCTTCTTGGTCGGTCTCTCGCCAGGACCTGTTACCTCAACGATCGGGGAAGTACCAGACTTTGCGATTGAACCCATTGCCTTCTCAACGATGTTGGCAAGTCCGCCCTTCTTGTTACCAGGAGTCGGGTTTGCATCACGGTCTACACCGCCCTCGTCAAGATAGTCGTCATACCACTTCATCTCCTGAGCAAGACGGTCGCGAACTTCCTTGTTGACGCAACGTGCTGCCAGCATATGAACGCCGTCACGAACCTCGGTTACCTCACTGAACATAACGGTACCACCACCGCGAACCAGCATATCTGCCGCATATCCGGCACTCGGGTTTGCAGTCAGTCCACTGAATGCATCGCTGCCACCACACTGCATACCGATTACAAGCTCACTTAACGGAAGCGGTTCACGCTTACGCTGATTCAGCTTCTGGAGCTTTTTCTCTGCCATTGCCATGATCTGATTCATCATCTCATCATGTCCGTGGCACTCCTGAATCGTCAGGCAGTTCTCCGGAGTGATATCCTCCGGATCCATGAGACGCTCATAAGTCAGCTTCTCACATCCCAGACCGAGAACCATGACCTCACCGCCAAAGTTCGGGTGATGAATGATGTTGTGAAGGGAACGAATCGGGATGTATGCCATCGGCGCATTGATCGCAACACCACAGCCATATGGATGAGTGACCGCAACAACACCATCCACATTCGGATACTTCGGAAGCAGTTCCTTCTTGATTCTCTCAACGGCAACCTTTGCAACACCAGCCACACACTGTACGGTTGTCATAATTCCGAGAAGGTTTCTGGTTCCTGCCGGACCATGCTCGTTCTTGTAACCCATCCAAGTCGTAACAGTCGGCTCCGGGAGCTCCTCCTTCGGTACAATGTGAGTTGCATACGGCATATCATCCAGTGCCGGACTCTCCGGCAGAATCACCATATGCTCATTGATCCAGTCTCCTGTCTGGATATCATCTTTTGCGTATCCGAGAACAACGCCATAACGAACGATCGGCTCATTCTTCGGAATCGGCTGCAGGGCAATCTTATGTGCCTGCGGAATGTCACAATTTGCATGAATACCCGGCATTACTTCAGTTCCCTGCGGGATGTCATGAACCGCGATTGCTACGTTATCCTGCGGTTTCACCTTAATGTAAAGCGGTGCAGACATTTCAACTCCTCCTTTTTCGTGAAACGCAACTGTCTTTTTCTTCGACTCTCAAGCTCGTTGCGTCTGACCTTTGTATGATTTGATTATATCCCACGATGAGATTTGTGTAAAATATTTCCTTTTAATACGGGTATTAGAAAAACCGATAATACATGGGAAAATACATGGATTTGCTTGACTTTTTCTTGCTTTTTTCGATATAGTTGAAGGAGAAAAAACGTGCTGAGACAAAGAAAAAATGAAAACATTCTGAAAGAAGTTCTGAAGGTCTCAGAAGGAAACAACGAACCAGAAACAATGTGTAAAAAGCGAACACCAGAAAGAATAAAAAAGCAAAAAAACTTAGATTTACATAAAGAAAATAAAAATCAGAAAAGAGTATCAGATTATTATGGACTTAAAACAACTTGAATATATCGTAAAAATTGCAGATGAAAAAAATGTATCAAGGGCGGCGGAAAAGCTCTTTATCAGCCAGTCTGCGCTGAATCAACAACTCCTGAAGTTGGAAAAAGATCTCAGCGCACCTCTCTTTTTCCGCACACGGAACAACTGGCAACTCACGGAAGTCGGAGAAATCTATGTCCGCACCGCCCGGGAAATCCTCGGTCTGAAGGAATCCGCCTACAACCAGATCGCTGATGTGCTCGGAAGCGAATCGAGACATTTCACCCTCGGAATCGCTCCCGGTCGTGGCATCCGCATGTTTACCCATGTCTATCCGAAGTTTCTGGAAAAATTTCCAGGTGTCTCGATCTCTCCGATTGAGATGAGCAGTTACCGCCAGCAGTCTCTGATCGCTGATGAAAAACTCGACCTCGGTTTTCTCACGATCGGGGACAGCCAGAAAATCAACAGCAACTATCACACAATCTACTCAGAAGAGATTTTTGTTGCACTTCCGACGAATCATCCCTTAAGCAAATCGATTTCTCGCTCTCCCGGTCAGATTCCTGAAATCGAGCTCTCCGCCCTTCAAGATGAACCCTTTGTTCTGATGTATCCGGGATCGAGCTGTCGTTTTCTGACGGATGCAATCTTCGGGGAGGCAGGCATCACACCAAATGTTCTCTTCGAGACTTCAAATGCCGGAAGCATTGCCTACTTTGTGTCCTCCGGACTTTGCTGTGGCTTTATCCCCGAATTTTATGCACTTGAGCGAAATGACATCAGCCTGTTTGCACTTCCGTCTCATCCGCACTGGGATGTCGCTTTCTGCTACTCCAAGCGGTCTTACCTGAGCAAACCTCTCAAAGAGTTCATCCGGCTTTGCTCAGAGTATTGGACGGAATATTACCAACAGAAGCGACCAGTTTCAGGAAATACTCATGAATCCGAACATCCTGATTCAGTTCCGGATGAAACGCTGTGACAAGCTGATTTCCCTGGCGTACTGCCACAATGTGACCGTTCACCTCAGCCAGTGCCTGTGCATTTCCCCAAACCTTCTCAACGTAAGGAGCGCGGATAAATGTCATCGGCACTGGCTCTTTCATTTCTCCAAACACTTCTTCAGTGTAGAAACTGCCGAGCTGACGACCGTAGGCGTTTCGTTTAACCTGAATCTGCATCGTTCCAAGGCAGGGCACTCCGCCCTCGACCTTCTCCGCGAGCAGGATCATTCCGGCGCACGTTCCAAAGACCGGAAGACCGTCCTGAATCCTCGTCCGGATCTCCTCAAACATCCCCTCATCCCGAAGAAGTTTTCCGATCACCGTGCTCTCTCCACCCGGAAGAATCAGTGCGTCAAACGGTCTTTCCAGATCGCGTTTCTGGCGAATCTGAAAATGTTCCACCCCGAGTTTTTTAAGCATCTCCTCATGTTCTGCAAACGCTCCCTGAAGAGCCAACACTGCTACTGTCATGATTTTGCCACTCCTTTGCCACTTGTTTTGGCTTGCGCCTGCTACCTTCCCCAGCGCCTAAGTTCTACCTTAAGTTTTATTCTATTTTCCGCGCTCTGCCATCAGGATCTTGATTTCCTGCTCGTTGATTCCAACCATCGCCTCACCGAGTCCGGTCGAAAGCTCTGCAATCAGCTTTGCATCCTTGTAATTTGTGACTGCCTGCACAATCGCACTCGCACGTTTTACCGGATCTCCCGATTTGAAAATTCCAGAACCGACAAACACGCCCTCTGCTCCGAGTTGCATCATCAGTGCCGCATCTGCCGGAGTTGCAACTCCACCTGCCGCAAAGTTTACAACTGGAAGTTTGCCATTCTCATGTACATAGGTCAAAAGATCGAGCGGGACCTGAAGCTGTTTTGCTGTCTCGAAAAGCTCGTCTTTTCTCAGGCTCTGCACACGGCGAATCTCTGAATTCATTGCGCGCATATGGCGGACTGCCTGAACGACATCTCCGGTTCCCGGCTCGCCCTTCGTGCGGATCATCGATGCGCCTTCCGCGATTCTTCTGAGTGCCTCACCGAGATCGCGTGCTCCGCAGACAAACGGAACCTTAAACTGCGTCTTATCAATGTGATACACATCATCTGCCGGACTGAGAACCTCACTTTCATCGATGTAGTCGATCTCGATTGCCTCAAGGATCTGCGCCTCCACAAAATGACCGATTCTGCACTTTGCCATGACCGGAATGCTGACTGCCTCCTGAATTCCGCGAATCATTCCCGGATCACTCATACGTGAAACTCCGCCTGCGGCGCGAATGTCTGCCGGGATTCTCTCAAGTGCCATAACCGCACATGCACCGGCTTCCTGAGCGATTTTTGCCTGCTCCGGTGTCGTTACATCCATAATCACTCCACCCTTAAGCATCTGTGCCAGCTGTTTGTTCAGTTCGTATCTGTTCTCTTTCATCGTTCTCTTCGCCTTTCTCCGGCGCATCGTTTTGTTTTCCCGGGATTGATGTGCGTCCGATGGTTACATTATACGCATAAATGGCATTGTGAAAATATCCAGTTTTTATTATTTTAACCAATCCAGTTATATGGGCACAAAAAAAGCCGTATCCCATTTCTGGAACACGGCTCTCCTCTCTTCATATACCTTCAAAACTGCACATTGAATCATCCGTTTTCTGTATTTTTCCTAAACCGTCTTGGTTAAGCCCTCGACC
>JAJEPU010000025.1 GCA_020686985.1 Brotaphodocola catenula | reverse complement strand
TTTATGAATGTTGTCCGGCGGCATACCAGCTTTGAAGAACTTACCCCTACTCTGCTGCGGGAGTTTGTAGAGAAAATCGTTGTGCATGAGTGCAGCTATGACGAGAACAAGACCCGCAGACAGGACATTGAGATTTATTATTCTTTTGTTGGCAAGGTGGACTTGCCCGAATAACCGCCCGACCTATCCGACACAAGAGCTAAGTGCCGGATAGGAACGGCAAAATTTTTTACACTTCTATTACTTCTTTATCGCACATCAATAAAGAGCCAGGGCATGAAGCAGCTCATGGCCGGTGCTGGTGTAGCCGTGGTCGGCATGGTCCTTGTACCTCTGCTCTCCGGGCTTTTCTCGGTCTAAGCGTCTCCGTATGAAATCCTTGCCGCTCCCGCAGCTTTGCGGGGGCGGCGGAAAGGAGGTTGACACCGTATGGATTTCTTACTTGAAGCCCTGACAAATTGGCTGAAAGAAATGCTGGTGGGCGGTATTATGAGCAACCTTTCGGGGATGTTTGACAGTGTAAATCAGCAGGTCGCGGATATATCCGTACAGGTAGGCCAGACCCCACAGGGATGGAATGGCAGTATTTTCAGCATGATTGAGAATCTGTCCAACTCCATCATGGTGCCGATTGCAGGTGTGATTCTGGCTATCGTGATGACCGTAGACCTGATCCAGATGATTGCAGACAAGAACAACCTGCATGATGTGGATACCTGGATGATTTTCAAGTGGGTGTTCAAATCAGCTGCCGCCATCCTCATTGTCACAAACACATGGAATATCGTGATGGGCGTCTTTGATATGGCGCAGAGCGTAGTGGCGCAGGCGGCAGGGATTATCAATTCGGATGCGTCCATTGACATTTCCTCAGTTATGACCGATCTGGAACCGAGGCTGATGGAAATGGATCTGGGACCGCTGTTCGGACTGTGGTTCCAATCCCTCTTTATTGGCATTACTATGTGGGCGTTATATATCTGTATCTTTATCGTTATTTATGGCCGTATGATCGAAATCTACCTTGTGACTTCGGTGGCTCCCGTTCCAATGGCTGCAATGATGGGCAAAGAATGGGGCGGTATGGGACAGAATTACCTCCGATCCCTGCTGGCACTGGGCTTTCAGGCGTTTCTCATTATCGTCTGCGTGGCAATTTATGCTGTGCTGGTGCAGAACATCGCTCTGGAAGATGACATCATCATGGCAATCTGGAGCTGCGTGGGCTACACCGTACTGCTATGTTTTACGCTGTTCAAAACCGGCAGTCTCGCCAAATCAGTCTTTCAGGCGCACTAAAACGGAAGGAGGTTTTCACATTGGCTTATGTACCCGTACCCAAGGACTTAACAAAAGTCAAAACAAAGGTCATGTTCAATCTGACCAAGCGGCAGCTTATCTGTTTCACGGGCGGAGCGCTTATTGGCGTACCGCTTTTCTTTTTGCTCAGAAAACCTACCGGAAACAGTGTAGCGGCTATGTGTATGATGCTGGTTATGCTGCCCTTCTTTATGCTGGCTATGTACGAAAAGCATGGACAGCCCCTTGAAAAGATCGTGGGCAACATTCTCAAAGTAGCTGTGATCCGTCCCAAGCAGCGTCCCTACCAGACCAACAACTTTTATGCCGTATTAAGGCGGCAGGAAATGCTCGATAAGGAGGTGTATGACATTGTTCACCGCAATAAAAAAATGGCTGCATCGGATGTTCGGGAAAAACGAGGAAAAAACTGTGCAGCCGGTAAAGACAAAGAAAAAGCTGTCCCGCTCCGATAAGAAGCAGATCGAAGCGGCTATTGCCCGCGCCAACCGCACGGACAAAAAAGGAAAATCTGCGCAGGACAGTATCCCTTATGAACGGATGTGGCCGGACGGGATCTGCCGCATATCGGACAGCCACTACACAAAGACCATCCAGTTTCAGGACATCAACTATCAGCTCTCCCAAAACGAAGATAAGACGGCAATCTTTGAGGGTTGGTGTGATTTCCTCAATTATTTTGACAGCTCAATTCATTTCCAGCTGTCTT
This sequence comes from Brotaphodocola catenula, assembly GCA_020686985.1. Classification (GTDB taxonomy): domain Bacteria; phylum Bacillota; class Clostridia; order Lachnospirales; family Lachnospiraceae; genus Brotaphodocola; species Brotaphodocola catenula. Next base: position 46,816 of record JAJEPU010000025.1, on the reverse strand, counting down.
TTTTGAACCTTGCGGCATCGGAGGAGACCTTTGCTAACTCCATTTCCATCCCACCCCAGAGGGATGCCTTTGACAGTATCCGCGAGGAATACACCACAATGCTGCAAAATCAGCTGGCCAGAGGCAACAACGGTCTCATCAAGACCAAATACCTGACCTTTGGTATCGACGCAGACAGCATCAAAGCCGCCAAGCCCCGTCTGGAGCGTATTGAGACCGATATACTTAATAACTTCAAGCGTCTTGGTGTAGCTGCCAGAACGCTGGACGGTAAAGAAAGGCTTTCTCAGCTTCATGCGGTATTCCACATGGATGAACAGCTCCCGTTTCAGTTTGAATGGGACTGGCTGGCCCCTTCCGGTCTGTCCACAAAGGATTTTATTGCACCAAGCTCCTTTGAGTTCCGCACCGGCAAGCAGTTCCGTATGGGCAAGAAATACGGGACTGTTTCTTTTTTGCAGATTTTAGCCCCAGAGCTGAATGACCGTCTGCTGGCTGATTTTCTGGATATGGAAAGCTCGCTCATTGTGAGTATGCACATTCAGTCGGTGGATCAGGTGAAAGCCATCAAAACGGTAAAGCGCAAGATTACCGACCTTGACCGCAGTAAGATTGAGGAACAGAAAAAAGCAGTCCGCGCTGGATATGACATGGACATCATTCCCTCTGACCTTGCCACCTACGGCAGTGAAGCGAAAAAACTCTTGCAGGATTTGCAGAGCCGCAACGAGAGAATGTTCCTTTTGACCTTTCTGGTGCTGAACACAGCGGACAATCCCCGTCAGCTTGGCAACAACATTTTCCAGGCAGGCTCCATTGCCCAGAAGTATAACTGTCAGCTGACCAGGCTGGACTTCCAGCAGGAAGAAGGGCTGATGAGCTGTCTGCCCCTGGGACTCAATCAGATCGAGATCCAGCGAGGACTGACCACCAGTTCTACGGCTATCTTTGTACCGTTCACCACACAGGAATTATTCCAGAACGGCAAAGAGGCTCTGTACTACGGCATCAATGCTCTGTCCAACAACCTCATCATGGTAGACAGAAAGTTGCTGAAAAACTCCAACGGCCTGATTTTGGGTACGCCGGGTTCCGGTAAGTCCTTCAGCGCAAAACGAGAAATTGCCAACTGCTTTTTGCTTACCAGTGATGATGTCATTATCTGTGACCCGGAAGCGGAGTACGCACCTCTTGTTGAACGTCTGCATGGGCAGGTCATCAAGATCTCGCCTACCTCCACCAACTACATCAATCCGATGGACCTGAACCTGGACTACTCGGATGATGAAAGCCCGCTGTCCCTCAAGTCTGATTTTATCCTCAGCTTATGTGAGCTGATTGTGGGCGGTAAGGAGGGCTTGCAGCCGGTGCAGAAAACCATCATCGACCGCTGTGTGCGTCTGGTCTATCAGACCTATCTCAATGACCCGCGCCCGGAGAATATGCCCATACTGGAGGATCTGTATAACCTGCTTCGGGAACAGGAGGAAAAGGAAGCCCAGTATATCGCTACGGCTCTTGAAATCTATGTAACCGGCTCCCTCAATGTGTTCAACCACCAGAGCAATGTGGACATCAACAACCGCATTGTCTGCTATGACATCAAGGAACTGGGCAAGCAGCTTAAAAAAATCGGTATGCTGGTGGTACAGGATCAGGTGTGGAACCGCGTTACCATTAACCGCGCTGCCCACAAGTCTACCCGTTACTACATCGACGAGATGCACTTGCTTTTGAAGGAGGAACAGACCGCTGCCTATACGGTGGAAATCTGGAAGCGATTCCGTAAATGGGGCGGTATTCCGACAGGTATTACCCAGAATGTCAAAGACCTTTTGAGCAGCCGCGAGGTAGAGAACATCTTTGAAAACTCCGACTTCGTGTATATGCTCAACCAGGCAGGCGGAGACCGCCAGATTCTCGCCAAGCAGCTGGGCATTTCCACGCACCAGCTTAGCTATGTGACCCACTCCGGTGAGGGTGAGGGCCTGCTGTTCTATGGCTCCACGATCCTGCCGTTTGTAGACCACTTCCCGAAGAACACCGAACTTTACCGCATTATGACCACCAAACCTCAAGAATTGAAAAAGGAGGATGAATGATTATGAACCCCAACATTTTGAATAAAAACCCGCTGATGTTTTTTGACAGGGCGGTAAATGCCCAGCGCAGCCAGCTGCTTACGGTCATGGCCGATGCGGTAAGTGAGTGCCGCACGGCGGCAGATCAGGCAGCCGAACTGAATGAGACCGGTCAGGTGGGGCTGCTCCGTCTGGCAGAGGTCTGGAGCACCATCCGTGCCAAGGAAGGTATGGGTGGTCTGGTTCTGGAAGGAACCGAAGCGAAAATCCTGTCCGATGTGGTGGCACAGTTTTACGCCTACCTGTCCGGTTGTATGTTCAACGATCCTGTGGGAATGGCCATTTATGCAGAGCTGCACTACATGATGTCCTCCCTCATGCTGGGAGAATGGTTTGAATAAGGAGCCGCGCCTGCGCTTTACTGATGAGGAACGGTCTGACCCTGCACTGGAAAAGCCGATCCGTAAAGCGGAGAAAGCTGCGGCCAGAGCAGATAAGGCGCAGGCCAATATCCCAAAGAAAAAGGTCAGGCAGACGGTCATTGACCCGGATACCGGAAAAAAGACCTCGAAGCTGACCTTTGAGGACAAGAAAAAGCCACCTTCCAAAGTTTCTCAAGGAGTCAGGGAAGCTCCCGTCCATCTGGTCGCAGGCAAGCTCCACAAAGAGATCCGGGAAACAGAGCAGGACAATGTGGGCGTGGAAAGCGCCCATAAGTCCGAGGAAGCGGTGGAGACCGGCGCTTATCTGGTGCGGGAGGGCTATCGCAGCCACAAGCTGAAGCCGTACCGCAAAGCAGCCCAGGCAGAGCGTCAACTGGAAAAGGCAAATGTAAATGTTCTGTACCAGAAATCTTTGCAGGAAAATCCCCAGTTTGCCAGCAACCCTCTTTCCCGCTGGCAGCAAAAGCAGGCCATCAAAAAGCAGTATGCCGCCGCCAAACACGCCGGTCAGACTGCCGGAAATACCGCCCAGGCTGCATCCAAAACCGGAAAAGCCGCAAGGACGGTAAAAGAAAAGGTACAGCAGGCAGGGGCATTCGTCATGCGCCACAAGAAGGGTTTCCTGATGGCAGGGGTTTTGTTCCTCATTACCTGTATGCTGATGAATACCATGTCCTCCTGCTCCATGATGGCGCAGAGCATCGGTTCCGTTCTCTCCGGCACCACCTATCCGTCGGATGACCCGGAAATGCTGGCGGTGGAGGCAGATTATGCAGCCAGAGAAGCCCAGTTGCAGGAGGAAATCGACAACATTGAAAGCAGTCACCCAGGGTATGACGAGTATCGCTATGACCTTGCTATGATCGGCCATGACCCTCATGAGCTGGCAGCATTTCTCTCTGCCGTCTTGCAAGGCTACACCCGGCAGAGCGCTCAGGCAGAGCTGGCGCGTGTGTTTGCAGCACAGTATCAGCTGACGCTTACTGAGGAAGTGGAGATTCGCTACCGCACGGAGACCTCAACCGACCCGGAGACCGGCGAGACCACCTCAGAAGAAGTTCCCTATGAGTATTACATTTTGAATGTGAAACTCGCCAGCAAGCCCATTTCCGCTGTGGCGTCGGAACTTCTGACCCCGGAGCAGATGAAAATGTATCAGGTTTACCGGCAGACCATGGGCAATAAGCCGCTGTTGTTTGGCGGCGGCTCCCCTGATACCAGCGGTTCGGAAGATCTGTCCGGTGTGCAGTTCATTAACGGTACCCGCCCCGGCAATCCTCAGCTGGTGGAACTGGCCAAGCGTCAGGTGGGCAATGTGGGCGGTTATCCCTACTGGAGCTGGTACGGCTTTGACTCCCGTGTGGAATGGTGCGCCTGCTTCGTATCCTGGTGCTATAACCAGGCAGGAAAAAGTGAACCGCGCTTTGCAGGATGTGAGTGGCAAGGTGTTCCGTGGTTCCAGTCTCATGGACAGTGGGGTGCAAGAGGCTATAACAATCTGGCTCCCGGAGATGCAATTTTCTTTGATTGGGATTTGGATGGGACAGCAGACCATGTGGGTATCGTGATCGGTACGGATGGCAGCCGTGTTTATACCGTGGAGGGAAATTCCGGCGATGCCTGCAAGATCAAAAGTTATGACCTGAGTTATCAAAGCATTAAGGGCTACGGCCTGATGAACTGGTAACAGAGATTTTTAGAAGGAGTGATAGACGATGGCAAAGAACAAAATTGAGCGCATTGACCAGGAGATTACAAAGGTCCGCGAGAAGATCGCAGAGTATCAGGAAAAGCTCAAGGCGCTGGAAGCACAGAAAACCGAGGCAGAAAATCTGGAGATTGTCCAGATGGTGCGCGCCCTGCGTATGACCCCGACCCAGTTGAGCACCATGCTGTCCGGTGGCACAGTTCCCGGCAGTTTGGCTGATGACAACAACGAACAGGAGGAAAACAGCTATGAGGAATAAACGATTGCTCCGAACACTTTCCGCCCTTTGCCTGACAATGGTTGTGGCATTTGGCTTTACGATCCCTGCTTTTGCACAGGGGTCAGAACAGGCTCCGGCGGCACCGGCAGAGGATTCTACCAATGACAGCAATGTGATTGTGGAAGAAACAGAACCGGCACCGGCACTTACACCAGATGGCAATGCCGCTCTGGTGGATGATTTTGGAGGCAATAAGCAGCTTATTACGGTTACGACCAAAGCTGGAAATTACTTTTACATCTTGATTGATAGGGCGAATGAGGACAAGGAGACTGCTGTTCACTTTCTGAATCAGGTGGACGATGCAGACCTTGCGGCGCTGATGGAAGATGGAAAACCCAAAGAGGAGATGCCTGCGGTATGCAGCTGTTCAACAAAATGTGAAGCAGGGGCAGTCAATACGGCCTGCCCGGTCTGCGTAACTGATAAGAGTAAATGTACGGGCAAAGCATCGGAACCTCCGGTAGAAACATCGGAACCGGAAAAAGAGAAGCCTGCCGGACTGAACCCGGCTGCGATAGTCCTTTTGCTGGCCCTGCTGGGAGGCGGTGGCGTATTTGCCTACTTGAAGCTCATTAAGAATAAGCCTAAGACCAAGGGCAATGACAGTCTGGACGATTATGATTACGGCGAGGAAGATTCCGAGGAATGGGAAACCGAGGATGAGGAGTCGGATGAACCGGACGCTGACGGGGGCAGCACAGAAGAAGATGACGAGGACAGCGTGAAATGACCCGATTCACAGACAGTCCCTATGAACGCATGATGACACGCAGGCCGGAGGGCGGGAGGGAAACTTCCCGTCCTCCTTCTTTACCCCACAACCACCCCTGCTATGGTTGCGGGAGTTATGGAAGCCCCTGCGTAGGTATCTGCCATCGTGAGATGGAACGCTGGCTCAAAGAAAGGAAACGAAAAAAATGAGTGTTCTGATTATATTTATCAAGCTGATTGCTGTTTTTGACCTGCTGGTAATTGCTGTGTATTTTGGCGGCGACATTCTTTCTACCATGTTAAACAAACTTTGGAGAAAGCCAAAGCAAGATGACCCCTTTGATTTCTCCTTAGATACCATGACAGTTTCATTGTCCATAGATTCTATCCGTCAGCTTTGTTCCGACGATGCGGCAGATTTTGTGGAAGAAAAGATCCTGCCAAATGCGGAGAAAACAATGGCCGTGCTGACGGAACAAGAACAGACGGCGGCTCGTCTGCTCTTATCCGCTTTGATCGGTTTTCTTGCAGCAGAAGCTCCTATGGATGAACAGAGCTTTCCTTTGATGATGGAACTTCTGAACTGCATGGAAGGGGAAAAAGAAGATGGTTGCCAGGATGCAGTAGATAGTTTACTTGAAGATGCCGCCTGCAATACCCGCCGTCACGAAGAATATTACAGCAATTATCAACGCTACCAGCTGATGCAGGTGGATAAAACCCGTGTCATTTTGGCTTGCCGCATCATCATCAATGACCTGCTGGGGAAACTGTACCGCTATGACTACCGGTTTGGTTATAACCTGCTACTGGATGAGGAAAACAGCATAGAGAAAAAACTGCACACGCCTGTGCGGGAAGAATGGGAGGCTGAAGATGATGAGATATAAGCTTGTAATCGCTGAAAAACCATCGGTTGCACAAAGTCTGGCCGCCGTGATCGGCGCGACTGCTCGTAAGGACGGCTATCTGGAGGGAAACGGCTGGCGTGTCAGCTGGTGCGTGGGCCATCTGGCCGGTCTTGCGGATGCAGACAGTTATGATCCCAAGTATGCCAAGTGGCGATATGATGATCTGCCTATCCTGCCGGAACATTGGCAGATGGTGGTAGGAAAAGATAAGAAAAAGCAGTTTGATATTCTCAAAAAGCTGATGAATGCCCCGGATGTGACGGAAGTGGTAAATGCCTGTGATGCCGGACGCGAGGGCGAGATGATCTTCCGTAGCGTCTATGAGCTGGCAGGTTGCAAGAAGCCGATGAAAAGGCTCTGGATTTCTTCGATGGAAGACTCCGCCATAAGGGAAGGCTTTGCAAACCTGCGCCCCGGTGCGGACTATGACGGACTTCGGGATGCTGCCCTCTGCCGTGCCAAGGCCGACTGGCTGGTGGGGATCAATGCGACAAGGCTTTTTTCCGTGCTGTATCACCGAACCCTCAACATCGGGCGCGTGATGTCCCCGACGCTGGCGCTTATTGTTCAGCGAGAAGCTGAGATCGACACCTTTAAGCCGATTCCCTTTTATACCGTGGCGCTGGAGCTGCCCGGTCTTACCGTATCCGGGGAGCGCATGGCGGATAAGGCTGCTGCTGAGCAGCTGAAAGAAGCCTGTCAGGGTGTAAATGTCACAATCAAAAAGGTGGAATGCAAGGAAAAGTCCGAAAAGCCGCCTGCCCTCTATGACCTGACTACTCTGCAAAGAGATGCCAACCGCCTGCTTGGATTTACAGCCCAGCAGACCCTGGACTATCTGCAAAGCCTGTATGAAAAGAAGCTCTGCACCTATCCCCGTACTGACAGCCGCTATCTGACTGGCGATATGGCAGACAGCCTGCCGGTGCTGGTGAATCTGGTTGCCAATGCTATGCCGTTTCGCAAAGGAATCGCCATTACCTGTGATCCGCAGACGGTAATCAACGATAAGAAAGTAACCGACCACCACGCAGTAATCCCTACCAGAAATCTCAAGGACGCAGACCTTTCTGCCCTTCCTGCGGGAGAAAAAGCGGTGCTGGAGCTGGTGGCTCTGCGTCTGATGTGCGCCGTAGCCCAGCCCCATATCTATTCGGAAACCGTTGTGATTGCAGCGTGTGCCGGTGGGGAATTTACCGCCAAAGGAAAAACGGTGAAGCACCCCGGATGGAAAGCACTGGAGGACGCTTACCGTGCCAAAACGAAGGATGCAGAGCCGAAAAAAGAGGGTGCAGAGAAAGCCCTGCCGGAGCTGACTGAAGGACAGACCCTTTCGGTTTCTGCGGCAATCGTCAAAGAAGGCAAAAGCAGTCCGCCCCAGCACTTTACGGAGGACACCCTGTTGTCCGCGATGGAGACTGCCGGAAAAGAGGATATGCCGGAGGATGCCGAGCGAAAAGGTCTGGGGACACCGGCCACCCGTGCCGGTATTTTGGAAAAGCTGGTATCTGCCGGTTTTCTGGAACGAAAAAAGAGCAGGAAAACGGTGCAGCTTCTCCCTTCCCACGATGCAGTTTCCCTGATCACCGTTCTGCCGGAACAACTGCAATCGCCGCTTCTGACTGCCGAGTGGGAGTACCGACTGGGAGAGATCGAGCGCGGGCAGCTTGCCCCGGAGGAGTTTTTGGACGGGATCAGCACCATGCTGAAAGATCTGGTAGGAACTTATCAGGTCATCAAGGGAACTGAGTACCTGTTCACTCCGCCCCGTGAGGTGGTGGGCAAATGCCCTCGCTGCGGCGGTGAAGTTGCAGAACTGCAAAAAGGCTTCTTCTGTCAGAATGATTCTTGCAAATTTGCAATCTGGAAAAATAACAAATGGTGGGCTGCCAAGAAAAAACAGCCGACCAAGGCTGTGGTGTCTGCACTGCTTAACGATGGCCGTGTCCGTGTGACGGGCCTATATTCGGAGAAAACCGGAAAGACCTACGATGCCGCTGTGGTTTTGGAGGACGATGGACAGTACGCCAACTTTAAGCTGGAATTTGATCAGCGGAAAGGAGGCAGCCGATGAAGCTCTCTTTAGTGGAACGGGAAACCATTCTTCTCTATAATCAGGCAGAACCAATGGCTGAGATCTATACCCATGATCCCCGTCTGATGGAGAAGCTGGATTTGCTGGCAAAAAAGCACCCCGACCAGATCACTCGAAAGGACGCCCATAACTTTACCGTCCCCAAGCGGTGTGTATCAGTCCGGGAGCCATATAGCGCAGAACGCCGCAAAGCTGCCAGTGAGCGTGCGAAAGCTGCCGGATACCAGCCTCCTGTGAGAAAGCCCAGCGGTTAAAGGCACATGGCAGAGAATGTATTTGAAGCAGTCAAGCTGTCAGTCAGCACCAGAGAAGTGGCAGCGTTTTATGGGATCGAGGTCAAACGAAATGGTATGGCCTGCTGTCCCTTTCACGATGATAAGAACCCCAGCATGAAGGTAGACCAGCGGTTCCACTGCTTTGGCTGCGGTGCAGATGGGGATGTGATCGACTTTACCGCAAAGCTCTTTAATCTCTCCCCAAAAGAAGCGGCGGAGAAACTGGCACAGGACTTTGGCCTGATCTACGACAGTCAGGCCCCTCCCCGCAGGAGGTATGTCCGGCAGAAAACCGAGGCACAAAAGTTTCGGGAGGACCGGCAGCGGTGTTATCGCGTACTGTCCGATTACCACCATCTGCTGAAAAAATGGGAGATCGACCATTCTCCCCGGACACCGGAGGAAGAACTGCACCCCCGTTTTGTGGAAGCGATCCAGAAGGAAACCTATGTAGAGTACCTGCTGGACCTTTTTCTTTATGAAAGTGAAGAAGAACAAAAGGCATGGATTGCAGAACACACAGCAGAAATCACACAATTGGAAAGGAGATTGAAAATCATGGCTGAGAACAAACCCACCAACCGAGAGCGGCTAAGGGAAATCACAGATGGCATCGAGCAGGGCATCAAGGAACTGTTTGAGAGCGAAAAGTATATGCGCTATCTGTCCGTCATGTCCCGCTTCCACCGCTATTCGGTAAACAACACCATGCTCATCTATATGCAGAAGCCGGACGCTACATTGGTAGCCGGATACAATAAGTGGAAAGACCAGTTTGAGCGTCATGTAAAAAAGGGCGAGCATGGCATTACCATCATCGCCCCCACACCGTATAAGAAGAAAATCGAGGAGCAGAAGCTGGACCCGGATACCAAGGCTCCGATTCTGGATAAAGACGGAAAGATCGTCACAGAGGAAAAAGAAATCGAAATCCCCATGTTTCGTCCGGTCAAGGTCTTTGATGTGAGCCAGACCGACGGGAAACCTTTGCCTGAGCTTGCTTCCTCCCTTTCCGGCAATGTGCCAAATTATGAGGCATTCATGGAGGCCCTGCGCCGCAGCGCACCGGTGCCGATCACCATTGAAGCAATGGCCGCCGATACGGACGGCTATTTTTCTGCCGATCATCAGAAAATCGCCATTCGTCAGGGCATGAGTGAGGTGCAGACGGTTTCGGCCACAGTGCACGAGATTGCCCACAGCAAGCTCCACAATCAGAAAAAGATTCAGATTGCCAATGACGAGCAATATCAGGAGATCGAGCTGTTTGATAAACCCGGTCTGTTCTCCAATGGGCGGATTGTCCGTGATAATCTGCCGGAGGGCGTTTATTGCTATGACCTGCGCGGTTCTGACTACGACCCCGGAGAGCCGGTCTGTGTAGAAGAACAAGTAGTTGTAAACCATGCAGGTTCCGTTCTGCTGACAGAGCCGCTGGAGCTGGCGGAAGATGGACGCCTGATGCTGACCGAGGAAGAAGGGCTGAATTTTGTTGGCGGCTTTTCTACCCTCACCCAGTTTTTGCAAGAACAGAGGAAAGACCGCCACACGGAGGAAGTGGAGGCTGAAAGCATCTCCTATGCGGTCTGCAAATATTTTGGCATTGAGACCGGAGAAAACAGCTTCGGCTATATTGCAAGCTGGAGTCAGGGCAAGGAACTGAAAGAGCTGAGAGCCAGTTTGGAGACCATCAATAAGACCTCCGGCACTTTGATCTCTGACATTGAGCGCCACTATAAGGAAATATGCAAAGAGCGTGGGATTGATCCCCATGCAAAGGCAGAGCCGGAAACCGCCCCGATAGAGCAGCCAACCGGCAATCTGACCTACTATGTAGCAGAGTGCATGGAGTTTCCAAACCTCGGAGAATACCACGATAACCTGTCTTTGGAGGAAGCAATCCGCATTTATCAGGAGATTCCGGCAGAACGAATGAACGGGATCAAGGGCATTGGTTTTGAGCTGAAAGACGGAAGCGACTATGAAGGACCTTTTCCGATTTTGACCGGCCAGACCATTGACCTGGACACCATCCAGGCAATCGACTATTACCGTGATAATCCGTTGGTGCAAAAAGCGGTAAAGGAACTGGCTGCGGCCATGCCGGAAATGGAAGTGCTGGGGGCGGATGCCAACCAGCAGGAGGCTTTGTTTCTGGTTGACGATGCCACCTATCTTCATATCCAGTCCTGTGACAGCGGCTGGGACTATACCCTTTACGATGCCGCGTCCATGAAAGAGCTGGATGGTGGTCAGCTGGATATGCCGGAGATTTCCCGCATGAAGGCAGTTCTCCAGATTTGTGATGACAATGATTTGGGCAGAGACTCGGTAAAATACGTACCGTTGTCCATGATTGAGACCTTGCAGGAAGCTGCCTACCAGCAGATGCAGGCAGAGGCCAGTCAGATGGCTGCTTCTTCCCAGCTGCCGGAAGCACAGGAGCAGGCACTGGATGAATACCCCATGCCGGATGAGCAGGTCTCCACACCAGATATGCAGGAATACGGCTACTCCTATGATGGGATGCTCCCTGTTACCAGAGAACGGGCGCTGGAACTGGATGCCGCCGGTTTGACCGTCTATGTGCTGCATGAGGACAATACGGAGAGCATGGTGTTTGACCCGCAGGAAATCATGGATCATGGCGGTCTTTTTGGCGTGGACCGTGAGGAATGGGAGAAAAGCCCTCAGTTCCACGAAAAGGTCATGGAGCGTCAGGAACATCAGCAGGAACGCGAACAGGCATTTCTATCCCAGAACAGAGATTGCTTTGCCATCTATCAGGTGAGCCGTGACGATCCGCAGAATGTGCGCTTTATGAATCTGGATTGGTTAAAGTTCCATGACATTTCCATAGACCGCAGCAATTATGATCTCATTTACACTGCTCCGCTGAGGGAGTCTGGCACGGTACCGGAGCAGCTGGAAAAACTATATGAGCAGTTTAATCTGCAAAAACCGGCGGATTTTCACAGTCCTTCTATGAGTGTCAGTGACATCGTTGCGATCAAGCAGGATGGTAAGGTATCCTGTCATTACTGTGACAGTGTTGGTTTTACCCAGATCCCCGGATTCCTGCCGGAAAATCCGCTGAAAAATGCGGAGATGGCCGTGGAGGACGATTACGGCATGATCGACGGTATCATCAACAATGGCGCAAAAGAGCCTACGGTGGCAGAGCTGGAACAGCAGGCCCGCAGCGGTCAGCCCATTTCCCTGATGGATCTGGCTGCCGCTGCCCATCGGGAGGAACGGGAAAAGAAAAAGTCCGTCATGGAGCAGCTGAAAAGCCAGCCCAAGGCAGAACACAAAAAGACAGCGCCCAAAAAGAGTGCGGAAAGGGAGATTTGATATGGGAAACTTTACTTTTGAGGAAATGAACCTGATGTGCATTTACAATACCGGCAGCCGCACCGGGCTGATTGACAGTCTGCGTGAGATGCGCGGCGAGCTTTCGCCGGAGGAAACCGAGCTGCGGGAGTTGACAGACAGCGCACTGGGCAAGCTCCAGGCCATGAGTGATGCCGAGTTTGCCGAGCTGGAGTTGTACCCGGATTTTGACCAGTAAACACCATAGTCGCAGGGATGGGGTGGCAATATGCTACCCCACCTTTTACCCCAAAACCGAAAGGAGGACAGAACACTATGCCAACCAAAGCTGAACTATATGCACAGATGGCGGAGAAAGTGGCAACGCAACTCACTGGAAGCTGGCAGGAATGGGCAGGGTTCCTTACTACGGCAGCCCGACTTTACAAGTACCCGTTCCATGAGCAGCTGATGATCTACGCCCAGCGCCCGGACGCTACCGCCTGTGCAGAGTACGATTTGTGGAATGAAAAGATGGGCCGGTATGTAAGGCGCGGCTCCAAGGGAATCGCTCTGGTGGACGATTCCGGGGACAGACCCCGCCTGCGCTATGTTTTTGATATTTCCGACACCGGAACCCGTGAACATTCCCGCACTCCCTGGCTGTGGCAGCTGGAGGAGCGCCATCTGGATTCCGTGCAGGCCATGCTGGAGCGCACCTATGATGTTTCCGGTGATGATCTTGCCGGACAGCTCACGGAGGTAGCTGGAAAACTGGCCGAGGAATATTGGACGGAGCATCAGCAGGACTTCTTCTATATCGTTGACGGTTCCTTTTTGGAGGAATATGATGAGTATAACATCGGAGTGCAGTTCAAGGCAGCCGCCACCGTCAGCATCACTTACGCTTTGATGTCCCGCTGTGGACTGGAGCCGGAACGCTACTTCGACCACGAAGATTTCATGGCAATCTTTGATTTCAATACCCCGTCCACCATCGGGGCGCTGGGAACAGCGGTCAGCCAGATCAACCAGCAGGTGCTGAGGCAGATCGGCGTTACCGTCCGAAATGCAGAGCGCGAAGCCAACCAAGAAAGGAGCAAACAAGATGAACAATCCCATGACCTATATCCAGAACGGAGACTATCTGATTCCCGACCTGAAGTTGAGCCAGCAGCCGGAGAAACCCCTGGGCAAGTACGGCAGGATGAGGAAAACCTACCTGAAGGAACATCGTCCCATCCTCTACAACCAGATGTTGCTGAGCGAGAAGCTGTACCCGCACCTTCTGGAGATCGACGAGACCGCCCAGAGCAGACTGGAGCAGATGATGCCCCAGCTGGCGAAGGAAGCGGGAGCCACCGAGGAACTGAAAGCCAGCGATCCCATGAAGTGGGTGGGGCTGATGAACACCTGCAAAGCTCAGGCCGAGGAAATCCTGATGGCGGAGCTTATCAACAGCTGACTCTAAACCTGTTCCTCTCCGAAGCGGAACAGATCCAATCCATAGATGAAGCAGAGCATGTAGCGCATACATCCTCTGCTTTTTCTTTTGCCCAAAATGACATCGACCATGTGCTGCGTTTGGGCGGCAATACAGACCGTCAAAGGGAGCGTGTGGTTGCAGCCTTTGAAAAGCAGAAAACCACCGCTGAGATTGCCGAGATACTGAAAACGCTGTACCACGGCGGCAATGGCCTTGGCAGTGTGAGCGCATGGTATGCCGAGGATGGTATCCATCTTTCCCACGGGAAGTCTGTCCGTTATGACAGGTCTGCCCAGGTCATTTCCTGGGAGAGCGCCGCAGAGCGTATCGGGGAGCTTTTGGAGAGCGGCCAGTTTGCCTCCAATGTGGAGCTTGCGGAAGCGGCAAGCTATGAACGCTCCCTCCTTTCAGAAAAGCTCTGGTATCTGTACCACGATTTCAGCGAGGAAGCCAGAGAAGCCGGATATTTGTCCTGCCTGTCGAGTATCCAGCGCAATGGGTTTCCGACAGAAACAGAATGGCTTGCCGAGCAGCTGAACAGCCCGGAGTTTCGCAAGACCCTCAAGGAAGAATACGCTGCCTTCTGGACTGCCTATCAGCAGGACCGTGACCTGTTGCGTTTTCACTATCATAGACCGAGGGAGATCTGGGAGAACCTGAAGGACCTTGACCTGCCCCGCAGGACCTTTTCTTCAGAGCTTTCCCAAGTGCCAACCGTCCAGCACTTTATTACCGAGGATGAGATCGACGCCGCCATGACCGGCGGAAGCAGTTTCGCCGGTGGAAAAGGCCGTATCTATGCGTTTTTCATGGCAAACCATACGGATAAGGAGAAAGTGAGATTCCTCAAAGACGAGTATGGCATTGGCGGACGCTCTCATGCCTTGTCCGGTGCAACACACAGCGGCGAAGATCACGATGGGAAAGGACTGCACTATAAAAAGCAGGACTGCCCGGATGTTCACTTGAACTGGGAAAAGGTTGCCAAGCGCATTACCTCACTTGTCCAGAAAGACCGCTATCTTACCGAACAGGAACAGGCGCAGTATGACAAAATCCAGTCTGAAAAGGAACTGGCCGAAGAAGATGCCATTCAAACACAGCAGCCGGAGGTGGAGAAAGAAACGCCAAAGCCTATCCTTCGGGAGCAGTTTGAGCAGTATAAGCCTGTGGTGACTGCCGCTATTTCCGAGGATGCCGCATACCGCAATGCCTGCGGGCATTCTGACCGTGAAAATGCTGTCATCGAGGGCAATGCCGCTGTGCGCCGTGCGGTTCTTGGTTCTAAGGATATGGAGCTGATCCGACTCTATTCGGATGTGCCGGAGTTCCGTCAGCGTCTGCACCGGGAAGTGATCGACGAGACCTATCCAAAGCTCCATGAGCTTCTGCGCCCTCTTTCTCAGGAAGATATTGATACTGTCCTTTGTGCATGGAACGGCAATATCGAGAGTAAACACGCTGTTGTCCGCTATATGAAAGACCATGCAAGAGAAAAAGATACCGCCGCATGGCTGGCTCAGGAATACGGCGGCAGTAACAGCAACAGCCTGTTCGTTGTCCGTGCCGGCAGCCCGGAGGAAACGCAGCTGCCCTGGCCGAAGGTACAGCGCAGGCTTGCCCAGCTCATTCAGGAGGAACGGTTTTATACCGAAGAAGAACAGGATCGTTTTGACAACATCGACCCAATCGCCATCCGGGAAGCTCTGGAGGAAAGAGGGATTGTCAACGGCCAGGTGGCAGACCCGGAAAAACTGGACAATGATCCGTTTATCCAACAGGTGAGGTCAGATGCAGAGCAGATTGCAGATGCCGAGACAGAGCAGACTTCCGAAGTTTCCATTTCCGATGAGGAATATGACGCAGTTCGCCGCCCAATTCCGCAAAGAACCTCCTATGACCCAGCCGCCCCGGTCTATGCCGTGGGCGATACCGTGTATATCGAGGATGACGCCTATCAGATCACCGAGCTGCGGGAGGACACCGTACAGCTTCTGCCCACCGGGATGGTATATCCCATCTACCGGGCAGAGCGCAAAGAACAGTTCGAGCAGCTGCTTCGGGCAGACCGCCGCAATGCTTACTATACCGAGTTTCTTCCTACTGACCCGGACAAGGCAGATCAGGACTTGCGGGATGTATTGGCTCATGGACTGATGGATGAAGCGGATAAAAAGCAGATTTCCACACTGCTGCAATCCGGCAGGAGCAACAGCGAGATCGCCTACTGGCTGAGCAGGGCCTATTCCGGTGAGATTGAGACACGGAATCTGGAGACCGACGATATTGCCGATTACCGTACCACGGCACAGGGCATAGAACTGGAAGTCATGGATGCAGAGGAAAAGCGTCTGGCTATGCTGTATTTCCGCTGGGATGAGGTTGCGCCTTTGCTGCGCGGGATGTATGCCCGTCAGCAGGACGGTTTTGGACAGGAACAGCCCCAACCGGCTACCGAATCCCCGACCTTCCATTCCGAGACCATGGCCGTCTATCCGGGCGATAAGAACAATCTGCCTTATGATGTGGTGGTGGAACGACTGCATATCGAGGAGCCGGAGCCGCCAGCCCCTGTGACTGAGCCGGAGAAAACCTTTGAGGAAGTGTTGGATGAACACCCGGTTTCCATTCAGGTCAATGGCCAGTGGCAGACCTTTCCCAATGTCAAAGCTGCCGAGGAAGCATCTTATGAGGAATACAAGGCTAACCTGCGCCGCAATGCAAAAAACTTCCGCATTACAGATGAGCATTTGGGTGAGGGCGGTCCGAAAGCCAAGTTCCAGGCAAATGTCAATGCGATTCGTTTGCTGAAAGAGCTGGAAGCTGCCGGACAGCAGGCAAGCCCCGAACAGCAGGAGGTTCTTTCTCGATATGTGGGCTGGGGCGGTCTCTCTGATGCGTTTGACCCGGAGAAACCGGCATGGGCTTTAGAGTATGCCCAGCTAAAAGAACTGCTGACCCCGGAGGAATATGCCGCCGCCAGAAGCTCTACCCTCAACGCCCATTACACCAGCCCTACGGTCATTCAGGCTATCTATGAAGCGGTGAACCGTATGGGATTTGAGACCGGAAATATTCTGGAGCCGTCTATGGGTGTGGGCAATTTCTTTGGTATGCTGCCGGAGAAAATGCGAAACAGCCGTCTGTACGGCGTGGAGCTGGACCCTGTTTCCGGGCGCATCGCAAAGCAGCTCTATCCCAAGGCGGACATCACAGTAGGCGGCTTTGAGACCACCGATAGGCGTGACTTCTTTGACCTTGCCATCGGCAATGTACCTTTCGGTCAGTATCAGGTCAATGACAAAGCCTACAACAAGCTGAATTTCAGTATTCACAACTACTTTTTCGCCAAAGCACTGGACCAGGTGCGTCCCGGCGGCGTGGTGGCTTTTGTAACCTCCCGCTATACTATGGACGCCAAGGATTCCACCGTGCGCCGCTATCTTGCCCAGCGTGCCGAGCTGCTGGGAGCTATCCGTCTGCCTAATGAAGCGTTCAAAAAGAATGCCGGTGCCGAGGTGGTATCGGACATCATCTTCCTCCAAAAGCGGGACCGCCCGCTGGACATTGTGCCGGAATGGACTCAAACCGGACAGACGGAGGACGGATTTGCCATCAACCGGTATTTTATCGACCACCCGGAAATGGTGCTGGGCAGACAGGAGCCGGTAAGCACTGCTCATGGTATGGACTACACCGTGAACCCCATCGAGGGACTGAAGCTTTCCGACCAGCTGCATGATGCTGGGAAGTACATTCATGGCACTTATCAGGAGGCAGAGCTGCCGGAGCTGGGCGAAGGCGAAGCTATTGACACCTCCATTCCTGCCGACCCCAATGTGAAGAACTATTCCTATGCCATTGTAGACGGGCAGGTGTACTACCGGGAAAACAGCCGTATGGTGCGCCCTGACCTCAACGCCACCGCCGAAGTCCGTGTAAAAGGTCTTGTGGAACTGCGTGATTGTGTGCAGGAACTGATCGACCTTCAGATGGATGCAGCGGTTCCGGACAGCACCATTCGGGAGAAGCAGGCGAAACTGAACAGCCTCTATGACAGCTTTTCTTCCAAATACGGTCTCATCAATGACCGTGCAAACCGTCTGGCCTATGCAGACGATTCTTCCTATTACCTGCTCTGTGCGCTGGAAGTCATCGACGAGGACGGGAAACTGGAACGTAAGGCAGATATGTTCACCAAGCGGACCATCAAGCCCCATCAGGCGGTGGCTGTGGTGGATACGGCAAGTGAAGCACTGGCGGTGTCCATCTCGGAAAAAGCCTGCGTGGATATGGACTATATGAGCCAGCTTACCGGAAAAACAAAAGAAGAACTGGCCGGAGAGCTGCAAGGCGTAATCTTCCGTGTACCGGGACAGTTGGAGCAGGACGGAACGCCCCATTATGTGACTGCTGATGAATACCTCTCTGGCAATGTACGCCGAAAACTGCGTCAGGCGCAGCGGGCGGCACAGCAGGACCCGGTTTATGCAGTCAATGTGGAAGCTCTTACTGCCGCGCAGCCCAAAGACTTGGATGCGTCGGAGATCGAGGTGCGTCTGGGCGCTACATGGATTGACAAGGAATATATCCAGCAGTTTATGTATGAGACCTTTAATACCCCGTTTTATCTCCAGCGCAGTATAGGGGTCAACTATTCGTCCTTTACCGCTGAATGGCAGATCAAGGGAAAATCTTCTGTATCCTACAACGATGTGGCAGCTTATACCACCTATGGGACCAGCCGCGCCAACGCCTACAAGATTCTGGAGGATTCCTTAAACCTGCGGGATGTCCGCATCTATGACACCATAGAGGACGCAGACGGAAAAGAGCGCCGCGTGCTGAATGCCAAGGAGACCACCCTGGCGGCTCAAAAACAGCAGGCGATCCGGGAAGCCTTTAGGGACTGGATCTGGAGAGACCCGGAGCGCCGCCAGACTTTGGTGAGCCAGTACAACGAGGAAATGAACTCTACCCGTCCCCGTGAATATGATGGCAGCCACATCACTTTTGGAGGCATGAACCCGGCCATTACCCTGCGGGAACACCAGAAAAGCGCCATTGCCCATGTGCTGTATGGAGGAAATACCCTGTTGGCACATGAAGTAGGCGCAGGCAAAACTTTTGAAATGGTAGCTGCTTCGATGGAAGCCAAACGCCTGGGACTGTGCCAGAAATCTCTCTTTGTGGTTCCAAACCATCTGACAGAGCAGTGGGCGTCGGAGTTTCTGCGTCTCTATCCTTCCGCCAATATCTTAGTCACCACCAAAAAGGACTTTGAGACCCATAACCGAAAGAAGTTCTGCGCACGTATTGCGACGGGTGATTATGATGCCATCATCATGGGACACAGCCAGTTTGAGCGTATCCCCATCAGCCGGGAGCGTCAGGAACGGCTTCTCTATGAACAGATCGACGAGATCACTGAGGGGATTGCAGAGGTACAGGCCAGTGGCGGCGAGCGTTTTACCGTCAAACAGCTGGAGCGTACCAGAAAGTCTCTGGAAGCCAGACTGGAAAAGCTGCAAGCCGAGGGGCGAAAAGACGATGTGGTAACCTTCGAGCAGCTGGGTGTGGACCGTTTGTTTGTGGACGAGGCCCACAACTATAAAAACCTGTTTCTATACACAAAAATGCGGAATGTGGCTGGTCTTTCCACATCGGACGCGCAGAAATCCTCCGATATGTTTGCCAAGTGCCGCTATATGGATGAGATCACCGGAAACCGTGGCGTGATTTTTGCCACCGGCACCCCGGTCAGCAACTCCATGACCGAGCTTTACACCATGCAGCGTTACCTTCAGTATGAACGCCTGCAAGAACTGAACATGACCCACTTCGACTGCTGGGCTTCCAGATTTGGGGAGACCGTCACAGCATTGGAGCTGGCACCGGAAGGCACCGGCTACCGGGCAAGAACGAGATTCAGCAAGTTCTTTAATCTGCCAGAGCTGATGAACCTGTTCAAAGAAGTGGCGGACATCAAGACCGCCGACCAACTGAACCTGCCCACCCCGGAGGTGGAATACCACAACATCGTGGCGCAGCCTACCGAACATCAGCAGGAAATGGTGAAGGCACTCTCTGAGCGCGCTTCCGAAGTACACAGAGGCAGTGTGGACCCGTCGGTGGATAATATGCTCAAAATCGTGCGCTGCTAAGCGCAAAAGTGTATCTCCCCCGCAGGGGGACATTATTAAAAGTGAATAATGGGAACAACCAACCTACCTGGCGAGGAAACTCAAAGGGGACAATCGCATGTTGGTAAAGCGGATAAGAAGTTAATCGCAATACTTCGACGCTCCGCAAGTTCCGTGTCCTATGGTTAAAGCTATACTGCCTGAACCTTAGTTCCGACTTGGTGCACAGCATCGCCCTTCGGAAAGCGATTGATACCGATGTTACTGTATGCCTGATGATGTGGTTTGGCATCGGGTAACTTTTTGCAGTAAAAGAGCGCACAGTGAGTGCGAATAAAGGAACGAACGAGGAACCTAAGGGACGCTCGATACGTACACTTTTGACGAATGGCAGGATTGCCTAAAGGGGGAGACCCCCATGGTAACGGAGTCACCATAGTAGTCCGAGCAAGGGAAAGCCTTGTACATGGCGAAGGGTGACAGGTAATTTCGATTAGTTAGAAAGGAGTAGGTGCGTGAGATGCGTACAGCCAAAACTGTTTTAACGGTCATTCAAGAACGTGGGAAACAAAAGAAACCTATTGAAAGAGTTTACAAGCTCTTATTTAACCGTGAATTGTATCTGAATGCCTACGCTAAGTTATACCCGAATAACGGAGCAATGACAAAGGGTGTTACAGATGAAACGGTAGATGGAATGTCCATTCAGAAAATAGACAGAATGATTGAAATACTCCGTGAGGAGAAATATCAATGGAAACCAGCAAGACGGGAATATATCAAAAAGAAAAATGGTAAAAAACGTCCGCTGGGGATTCCCGTATGGGGAGATAAAGTGTTACAGGAAGTAATGCGCCAGATTTTAGAAGCGTATTATGAACCACAGTTTAGCGAACATTCCCATGGTTTTCGTCCAAACAGAGGGTGTCATACAGCACTACAAGAAATACAGGTATGGAAAGGAACTCGCTGGTTTATTGAAGGAGATATTTCTCAATACTTTGATACAATCGACCATAAAATTTTACTGGAAATACTTGCAAGAAATATCCATGATGGAAGATTTATCCGTCTGATATCGAATATGTTAGAAGCTGGATACTTGGAAGAATGGAAATTCAATCAGACAATCAGCGGTGTGCCTCAGGGCGGAGTTATCAGTCCGATACTGGCTAATATTTATCTCAACGAATTTGATAATTGGATTGAAGAAGTCTTAATCCCCAAATACACAAAAGGGAAAAGGCAGAAATCTAATCCAGAATACAACAAGTTGACCGCTGAAATCCAAAAACTCAGAAAGGAGGGAGATGCAAAGACAGCCCATCAGCTTGTGGTTGAACGCAGAAAAATACCTTCTGTTAATACGCAAGATGAGAATTATCGCAGATTACGCTATGTGAGATATGCGGATGATTTTCTACTTGGATTCACTGGCTCTAAAGCAGATGCAGAAGAAATAAAAGCAGAAATAGGAAGATTTCTAAAAGAGAAATTAAATCTGATAATGTCAGAAGAAAAGACTCTAATAACAAATGCAGGCAGTCAGGCGGCAAAGTTTCTTGGATATGAAATCAAAGCACAAAGGGTCAATGACTATATTGACCCAAAGGGGCGCAGAGGAACAAATGGAGCAATCGCACTATTAGTCCCTGCAAAAGTGATTGAAGAAAAATGCAAGAAATATATGAAACGTGGAAAAGCAACTCACAGGAATAATCTTCTGCAAGATGATGATTTTTCTATTGTACAGACATATCAACAAGAGTACAGAGGACTGGTGCAGTATTATATTCTCGCACAAAATTTGTCTTGGTTCTCGAAGTTGTACTGGTATATGGAAACTTCATTATTGAAAACTCTTGCGTGTAAACACAGGTCATCTATCAATAAGCAAAAGGCTAAGTATAAAACAACTACAACAAGTACAAGTGGAAAAACAGTTCCGTGTCTGCAAGTTGTAGTAGAACGTCCTAATAAAAAGCCATTAGTTGCGACATGGGGAGGAATCTCTCTTGTGCATAAACGAAAAGCTGTTATAGAGGATATACCATACAAGGTATATGGTGGGCGAACAGAATTAGTTAAAAGACTGTTGGCAGAGAAGTGTGAATTATGTGGAAATACTGAAAATATAGAGGTACACCATATAAGAAAACTTGCAGATTTAAAGAAGAAAGGACAGGCAGAAGTACCTAAATGGGTACAGATAATGTCTGCCAGAAAAAGAAAAACGCTTGTGGTATGTCGGGAATGCCATGTAGCAATCCACAATGGTAATATAACCAAAAGTTCTTGAAATGGAATTACTGGGGAGCCGGATGATGCGAAAGTATCACGTCCGGTTCTGAGGGGGGATAACGGAAAAGGAGCTATTGCTACCTCGCCGGTATCCTACCCGACACCTCGGATGGCCGCAAGCTGGGACTGGACCAGAGGATCGTCAACCAGATGCTGCCGGATGAACCTGGCACAAAGGTCAATCAGTGCGTGGACAACATCATGCAGATCTGGCGGGATGGCGAAGCTGACAAGCTGACCCAGCTGGTGTTCTGCGACATTTCTACACCGCAGGCAAAAGCTACTGCAAGCAAGGCGGCGAAAACGCTGGATAATCCACTGCTTCACGCACTGGAAGGTGCCGTGCCTCTGCCGAAGCAGGAACCGGCCTTTACGGTATATGACGATATTCGTCAGAAACTCATTGCTCAGGGGATGCCTGCCGACCAGATCGCTTTTATCCATGAAGCCAACACCGAAGTGCGGAAAAAGGAGTTGTTCTCTAAAGTCCGTACCGGTCAGGTGCGTGTCCTTTTGGGCAGCACCGCCAAGATGGGCGCAGGCACCAATGTGCAGGACCGTCTGGTGGCACTTCATGACCTGGACTGTCCGTGGAGACCGGGAGACCTTGCCCAGCGCAAGGGCCGTATCGAGCGCCAGGGTAACCAGAATCCTCTTGTCCATGTGTACCGCTATGTGACCGAAGGAACCTTTGACGCATACCTCTGGCAGACGGTGGAGAATAAGCAAAAATTCATTAGTCAGATCATGACTTCTAAATCGCCGGTACGCTCCTGCGATGATGTGGATGAAACCGCCCTCAGTTTTGCAGAGATCAAGGCTTTGTGTGCCGGAGACCCACGTATCAAAGAGCGCATGGATTTGGATGTGGAGGTATCCCGCCTGAAGCTGATGAAAGCCGACCACCAGAGCAAGCAATATCGTCTGGAGGACCAGCTGCTCAAATACTTCCCGGAGGAGATTGAAAAGCACAAAGGCTTTATCAAGGGCTTTGAATCCGATCTGGAGGTTTTGGCAGCGCACCCGCACCCGGAGGACGGTTTTGCTGGTATGGAAATCCGTGGCGATCTGCTGACCGATAAGGAGAACGCCGGCGCAGCCCTTTTGGATGCCTGCAAGGAGGTCAAAACCTCCGATCCGGTGCAGATCGGCAGCTACCGGGGATATGCCATATCCGTGGAATTTTCCGCTTGGAAACAGGAGTATACGCTCCTGCTGAAAGGACAGATGACCCACCGGGCAACCCTTGGTACAGACCCTCGCGGAAATCTTACCCGTATCGACAATGCCCTCGCTCAGATGCCCCAGCGTCTGGAGGCGGCAAAGGCCCAGCTGGATAACCTCTATCAGCAGCAGGCTGCCGCAAAGGAGGAAGTCGGAAAGCCATTCCTTTATGAAGAAGAACTGCGAAGCAAAAATGCCCGTCTGGTGGAGCTGGATACTTTGCTGAACATCGACGGAAAGGGACAGGCACACGCCGAGGCTGTTGTTGCCAAAAGCGCACGGCCTTCGGTGCTGGATCATCTGAAACGTCCGGCGACGCCCCGCAGTACAGACAAGAAACCAAAACAGCATGAGGAGGTGCGATAACATGAATACCAATAATCTGAATACAGCCCTTTATGAAAAGATGGCCACTGAGCAGGAAAAATATAGGGACTGGCTGAAAAGCCAGCCCCCGGAAGAAATCCTGCACCACACCTATGAATATACTGTCCGTGAGGATATTGTGATGGCAATGGAGGAGCTGGAGCTGACCGACGCCCAGGCCCAGGCACTTTTGGAATCTTCTTCGCCTCTGGCGGATGTGTACCGCTACTTTGAAAAGCTGGAGACCGGTCACATGGATGTGATCCGGGACAGCATTGAGAACCGTGCCGACGATGTGTGCAGAGCTAAAAAGGAACTGCGAACAACACCGGTCTATCCACATTCTGCTGCCTATGCGTCCGAGCATGGGGAAATAGCACAGTACAACCTCTCATATCAGGCGAACAGCGCCTGCAAAGAAGCCATTGAGCAGACCATCAGCGCCCACTATGCAGAGAATCGGCTGGATACGGAGGCGGCGGTCAAAGATGTGCTGGAAAAGTTCGGGACGGAACGGGTACAGTTTATTCTTGCCAACACCATCCAACGCAAGAACTATGACGGGCGTATCTCTCAGGACAATAAAGCATGGGCAAAAACCATTCCTATGCTGGAGGACAGCGGCGCTTCCCGCCACTGTGCCTATCTGGTGGTAGATCAGGTCAATCCCGGTTTGACCGACCTGTTCACCAGACAGTTCCGAAAAGTCGCTCAAGAACAGCAGAAAAGTTCTGTCCTGCAAAAGCTCAAACAGGAACCGCCTGCCCATAAGCCTGCCGCCCCGAAGAAACAGGAGCCGGAGCGATGAGCAGCCCCAAGCGCAAGCGGGATGTGCCGGTTCTGTTTTGGGTATCCGCTGATGAAATGGAGTTGATTCAGCAGAAAATGGCACAGTTTGGGACAAAAAACCTGAGCGCCTATCTGCGGAAAATGGCTGTGGACGGCTATGTGGTGCAGCTGGATTTGCCGGAACTGAAAGAACTGGTATCCCTGCTGCGCAGGAGCAGCAACAACTTAAATCAGCTGACCCGCAAGGTGCATGAGACCGGGCGGATTTATGATGTCGATTTGGAGGATATATCCCAGCGGCAGGAACAGTTATGGGACGGAGTTAAAGAGATACTGACACAACTCTCCAAACTTTCGTAACCGGGACAAATACCCCATCTGCGGAGGGAGGAACGGCGTTTCTTCGCCGCACCTTCCTCCGCTTTTTCTTTTTGTCTGTATCCTTGCCTTTTGGCTGTGAGACAGGGATAATGGAATCAGGAACAGGAACTGTGATTTTGGGAGGAGGCATAACAATGAGGGCATTGGTATTTTTGTTGAAACTGCTGTTGAAGATCGTGATGGTTCCGGTGATTCTGGCGCTGACCCTGTTCGTTTGGATTTGTGTGGGGATCGTCTATGTCTCCGGTCTGGTGCTGGGGCTTATCAGCATGGTGATCGCCCTGCTGGGTGTGGCGGTTCTGCTGACCTGTTCCCTGCAAAACGGCATTATCCTGCTGGTGATGGCATTCCTTATTAGTCCCTATGGTCTGCCGATGGCTGCCATCTGGCTGCTGGGCAAGGTGCAGGACTTGAAGTTTGCCATTCAGGATTTGGTTTATGGATAAAATGCGCGGTCACAAAAATGCCAGACAGTGTCTGTTAAATTGCTATATTTACTTCTGTGCTACATCCGTGTATAATAGTAGCACGAAAGGAAGTGATGGATGTGACCAAATCAGAACGGTTTGAGCAATTAGACAGACTTCTGACCGAGCATGATGGGATGCTGCAAACCGCACAGGTAATCGCCAGCGGAATTGTAAAACCCATTTTTTATGAATATGTCAAAGAGAAAAATCTTCAGCAGGTTGCTCACGGAATTTATGTCTCCGAGGACACCTGGATTGATGCGATGTTTCTGTTACATCTGCGATGTGGTCAGGCAGTATTTTCCCATGAATCAGCGCTATTTTTCCATGACTTGACAGACCGGGAACCATCTCCATACGCTATCACGGTGCGCAGAGGGTACAGCACCACTCGCTTAAAGGCAGAGGGCCTTTCTGTTTACACCATCAAACCAGAACTATATGAGGTAGGGCTGACAACTGGCCAAACACCTTTTGGGCATACGGTTCCTGTCTATGATATGGAGCGCACCATCTGCGATCTGCTCCGAAGCCGAAGCAGCATGGAAATACAGACTTTTCAAGGTGCGCTGAAGATGTATGCCAGAAGAAAGGACAAGGATCTGCGGACTTTGATGCGGTATGCCGGTATGTTCCGGGTTGAAAAAATTTTACGGCAGTATTTGGAGGTGCTTTTATGATAAAGACAGCAAGGCAGCTAAAAGATTTGATTCGCAATCTTTCCAGAGAAAAATCTGCGGATGCACAGCTTTTAATGCGAAACTATATGATGGAGCGTTTTCTGGAGCGTATTTCCCTTTCTGAATATCGTGATAAATTTATTCTGAAAGGCGGGATGCTGGTAGCGGCAATGGTTGGACTGGATGCCCGTTCCACGATGGACTTGGACGCTACTGTAAAAGGAGCCAATGTTAATGTAGAGGAGATCGAGAACCTGATTTCTGCTATTGTGAGTGTGCCGATTGATGATGGCGTCAAATTTCAGCTGAAAAGCATTTCAGAGATTATGGATGAAGCGGAGTATCCTGGGATTCGGGTCAGCATGACTACAACCTTTGACGGTGTGGTGACGCCTTTGAAGATTGACATTTCCACAGGGGATGCCATTACCCCCAGGGAGGTACGCTACTCTTTCAAGCTGATGCTGGAAGATCGCTCCATTGACATTTGGGCATACAATCTGGAAACCGTTCTGGCTGAAAAGCTGGAAACAATCATCACCAGAACCACCACCAACACCCGCATGAGAGATTTCTATGACATTTATATTCTGGATCAGCTCCACGGGAACACATTGAACCGGCAGACGCTCCATGATGCGCTGCGGGCCACTGCCCACAAACGCGGGACAGAACAACATCTTGCAGAAGCTGCCGAAGTTTTTGAAGAAGTGGAAAATAGTCCGGTGATGCAGAAACTTTGGGAATCGTACCGTAAAAAATTTTCCTATGCGGCAGATCTGGAGTGGAACATCATCATGGGGGCGGTTCGCAGTTTATATGCGCTCAGTGAAAAGGAATCGAGCCTATGAAGAAGCATGGACATTATTGTAAAGTCTGCGGAGAATATAAGGCTAACGAAAAATTTTCCGGCAAAGGTCATGCGGCGCACATCTGTAAATCCTGTGCTTCTTTATCGCCGGAGAAACAAGCGGAGCAAATGACGGTAAACCGCTTACTGAATCTCCCTTGGCGGTTATCAAAGGAGCAGATTTCCTGGCTGAAAAACCGAATGAAAGATAAGCGCCCGGAAGTTCGTGCACTGGCAAAAGAACAATACGAGATGAGGTTTCCTCCGAAGCGGTTAGAGGACATCGAGGACGATTTTATAGAATAGCAAAAGCGGTCTGCACCATGCAGGCCGTTTCTTTTTTAGAAAGGAGGCCCTTCTATGGCAACCACACGCATCATGCCCCTGCATATCGGCAAGGGGCGCACTGAGAGCCGAGCAATCAGCGACATCATTGATTATGTGGCAAATCCGCAAAAGACCGACAACGGAAAACTAATTACCGGCTATGGCTGTGACAGCCGGACCGCCGATGCAGAGTTCCTTCTGGCGAAGCGGCAGTATATCTCCGCCACCGGGCGGGTGCGCGGGGCGGACGATGTGATCGCTTACCATGTGCGCCAGTCATTCAAACCCGGTGAAATCACACCGGAGGAAGCCAACCGCCTGGGCGTGGAATTTGCCAAGCGGTTCACCAAGGGCAATCACGCCTTTGTGGTCTGCACCCACATAGACAAATCGCACGTTCATAATCACATCATCTGGTCGGCGGTCAATGCAGATTGTGACCGAAAGTTCCGCAACTTTTGGGGCAGCACCAGAGCCGTCCGACGCTTGAGCGATACCATCTGTATCGAGAACGGATTGTCCATTGTGGAGGACCCGAAACCCCACGGAAAAAGCTACAACAAGTGGCTGGGCGAACAGGCCAATCCCTCCCATCGGGAACAGCTACGGGTGATGATTGACCGAGCGCTGGAGCAGAAACCGGCGGACTTTGATGCGCTGTTGAAACTGCTTACAGAAATGGGCTGCGAAGTATCTCGGCGCGGGAAAGCAATCCGGCTCAAAGCTCCCGGCTGGAAGAATGTAGCCCGCATGGATGACAAGCTGGGGGCCGGGTACAGTGAAGCAGAAATCCGTGCGGTGCTGGCCGGTGAAAAACGGCATACGCCCCGTAAAAATTCCGCCGTGCAGCCGGAGCCGCCCAAGGTCAATCTGCTGGTGGACATTCAGGCAAAATTGCAGGCCGGAAAGGGTGCTGGCTATGCTCGATGGGCCAAAGTTTTCAATCTGAAGCAAATGGCGCAGACCATGAATTACCTGTCAGAGCATAATCTGCTGGAGTATGCGGTTTTGGAAGAAAAGGCTACGGCTGCCACGGCACATCACAATGAACTTTCGGCGCAGATCAAAGCGGCTGAAAAGCGCATGGCAGAGATCGCTGTTCTGCGTACTCACATCGTAAATTATGCCAAGACCCGTGAGGTCTATGTGGCATACCGCAAGGCGGGTTACTCTAAGAAATTCCGGGAAGAACATGAGGAAGAAATTCTGCTCCACCAGGCTGCTAAGAATGCCTTTGATGAGATGGGCGTTAAGAAGCTTCCCAAGGTCAAAGAGTTGCAGACGGAGTACGCGAAATTGCTGGAAGAAAAGAAAAAGACCTATGCCGAGTACCGGCGTTCCCGTGAGGAAATGCGGGAGCTTTTAACGGCAAAGGCAAATGTAGATCGAGTGCTGAAAATGGAGGTAGAACAGGATGTTGAAAAAGAAAAAGACCACGGCCAGCGGTAAGCTGGTCCTGGTCAAAAGCGTTCGCAGAACGCGCAGCCACAGAATGAAATTCTGTGTTCAAAGGGGCTTGGGGGCGCTGCCCTCAACAAGCAAGCAGAGAGGAAAATCACAAAGGGATTTTCTTCCCTGCGGGCCTGTGTGTATTAACACAGGCATTGCTTGCCAGTTTTGTTTGGGTGCTATCCTTACGGGAAGTGTCTACCCTAAAAGTGCGTTCTTGTTAAGCCCGCCGTGAAATGCTACCCTTAACGTGAATACACTGAAAGGATAACCACCATGAAAGATATAGAAATCGGGCCTATTCGCCCACCTTCTGAAAGTAATAGCCTGCTGATCCGGGTCACAAGGGGATGCCATTGGAATAAGTGTTATTTCTGCGGGCTTTATAAATCCATGCGCTTTTCCATGCGGCCCATTGATGAAACCATAGAAGATATTAGGCGGCAGGCCCAGCTCAACCGGGGGAAAAAGATTACTTCCTGCTTCTTGCAGGACGGGGATGCCCTGGTGCTGAAAACGGATTATCTACTCCGCATTTTGGATGCGATCAATCAAAACTTTCCCGATATGCAGTACATCACTTCTTATGCCCGCGCTGATAGTATCACTCGGAAAAATCCGGCAGAGCTAAAGGCGCTCCGGCAAGCGGGCCTGAACCATCTTTACAGCGGAATGGAAACCGGCTCGGATCGGATACTGAAACTTATCAACAAAGGTTTTGATGCGGATACCGTTGTACGAAGCGGCTGCATGGCAAAAGATGCGGATATGATCTTGTCGGAGTTCATATTGCTGGGGATCGGCGGCAAGGAGCTGTCTGAAGAAAATGCTGCTCAAACAGCAAAGGCGTTGAACATCATCCAGCCTGATTTTATCCGTGTCCACGCCACGGGTATTAAGCTAGAGTCCAAGCTGGGCGAGTTTGTCAGGGATGGCTCGTTTACTCTGCAATCGGAGGAAGAAATCGTTATAGAGCAAAAGTTATTCTTGCAGCAGCTACATGAGATGGACAGTTACTATGTGAATGAACACATCGTCAATCTGCTTCTGGAGGTCAGGGGAAATCTGCGAACAGAGAAACAGGAAATGCTCTCTACGATTGACCGCTTTCTGACCCTGCCACCGGATGAAAGGCTTTTGTTTACTGTCGGCAGGCGGCTCAATATCTTCTTCCGCTTGGACGATCTGAAAAAGCCGAAGCTGCATCAAAAGGCCGGGGAAAGCCTGCAACAGATTTTAAGTAAGAATCCCCATGTTGACTTTGCCGCGCTGTGCAATTACGTCCGGCAGTCACAAATTTAGAGCAGAAAATATAAGCTGGGCATAGCCGTTTTTCGTCAGCTATGCCCAGCCTTTTATTTGCGACTTTGACAGCATGGCGGCTGAACATCCAGGCCGTCCAGATAGTTGTTTCCCCACTGGCACATTGCATCCAGAATAGGAACAATACTCTGTCCAAATGGGGTAAGAGAATATACCGTCTTGGGCGGCTTTTCTGGAATCACTTCACGATGAATCATGCCGTTGTTTTCCAGATCGTGAAGCTGCTGCGAAAGCATCTTCGGCGTGGCGTTTGAAATCAGCCGCTGTAACTCCATATAGTGTAATGGATGGTCAATCAGATGCCAGAGGATCAACGGCTTATACTTGCCGCCGATCAAAGACAGGGTTGCCTCAACTGGGCAGTTGAATTGATTTTTTTCACATTTCATAAAATGGCTCTCCTTTCCCGCAAGGTGCTATCTTTTTGGGAAGTATCTTCCGAAAAAGTGCATTCTTGCGGTTTTGTGTTCTAGTGCTACAATTAGGTCAATGGTTGATTTGATATGCTCAAAATAAAAATACTGAAAGGACTATATATTATGGATTTTATCACGATTGCAAAGCAGCGTATGTCGGTACGCGATTACAAGGAAACGAAGGTAGAACCTGAGAAGCTGGAGCAGATTCTGGAGGCTGCTCATGTGGCCCCGACCGCTGCCAACCTTCAGCCGATTCGCCTGATTGCCGTTCAGAGCGAGGAAGGTCTTGCGAAGATCAGTAAAGCGGCCAATATCTACGGTGCGCCCCTGGCTATTATTGTTTGCGCCGATCACGATAAGGCGTGGGTACGGCCTTTCGATCAGAAGCAGACCGGTGACATTGACGCCTCCATCCTGACCGACCACATGATGCTCCAGGCCACAGAGCTGGGCCTTGGAACGGTGTGGGTATGCTACTTCAAGCCCGATGTTCTGCGCAAGGAATTTGACCTCCCGGCCAACCTGGAGCCGGTCAACATTCTGGTTGTCGGCTATTCCGATGAAGGAACCGGCGACCCCAATCGCTTCAATAAGCAGCGCATCCCGATGAGCCAGCTGGTTTCCTACGAAACGCTGTAATTGAATACCCGCGCAGCCCCTGCAAAACAGCACAGGGGCTGCGTTTTTATCTTTCTGAAATATGAGCGTAGGTTTCTTCAAGAATCCACCGGATATGTTCGTCCTGCAAGGAATAAATCACGTTTTTCCCGGCCTTGCGTGATTGCACTAACCGGACAATCCAAAGCGCACGAAGCTGGTGGGATATGGCCGATTCTGTGACCTCCATCTTTTGTGCCAGTTCGCTGACGCAAGAATCTTTCTGCATCAGATACCAAAGTATCCGCATCCGTGTGTAATCGCCCATCGCTTTGTGAAGCTCGGTTAATTGTTCCAATTCGCCAGGGCTTGGAGCGGAAAAAGTTTTTTTCTCTGTTTCGTTCATGTATTTTTCTCCAATCTATAATGAAGCTGTTTGACAGACAAGAATTATGTCAGTATCATAGTCACAGGAAGGAGCTGATTTTTATGCCGCATTACAATCTACCCCATAACCACGGACAGAATATTGAAAAAGTCTTAAATAAGATGCCATCTGCGGAAGGGTTTAAGGATATATCATTTTTATTTCAGCAGCTTGGCGATCCGACCCGGCTGCGGATTCTGTGGCTGCTGTGCCATTGTGAAGAATGTGTATGCAATCTCGCGGCGGCTGTGGATATGAGCGCCCCTGCTGTGTCACATCATCTGCGGATATTAAAAAAGAGCGGGATCATTTCAAGCCGCAGGGACGGAAAAGAAGTCTATTATTCGCTGTCGGACACGCCGCAGGCAAAGCTCCTGCATCATGCCATAGATGCGTTGTTTGAAGTATCATGCCCGACTGAACAATAAGGAAATGCGCCGCAGCGTGTGAAAGTTGCGGCGCATTTCTATTGCGCTTAACCCTGATTTGTGCTGCCCGCTGGCATATCCGGCAGCTTGACCCGCATGGCGCGGATGGCATTGAGAATCGCAATAATGGAAACGCCTACATCCGCGAACACCGCCGCCCACATATTTGCATAGCCTAGCGCACCTAAAATCAGAACCAGGAATTTCACGCCCAGGGCAAACACAATATTCTGATTTGCGATGCGGATCGTCTTACGGGCGATCTTCATAACAGCGGCAATCTTGGACGGTTCATCCGTCATAAGAACCACGTCAGCAGCTTCAATGGCCGCATCGGAACCCAAGCCGCCCATAGCAATACCGACATCGGCCCGCGCCAGTACGGGAGCGTCATTGATACCATCCCCAACAAAGGCCAACATACCTTTTTCGCTTTTCTGCTTCAGCAGGCTTTCCACGCGGTCAACCTTATCAGCGGGCAGCAGTTCAGTATAAACCTGATCCAGATGAAGCTGCCCTGCGACTTTCTTTCCAACGGCATCTGCATCGCCGGTCAGCATGACCGTTTTGCGGATACCGGCAGATTTCAGCAGCTTGATTGCGGCTGGAGCATCGGCCTTGATCTCGTCCTCAATGATGATACATCCAGCGTATTTCCCGTCACAGGCCAGATAGACCACGGTGCCGACAGCTGAGGATGGCGTGTACTTAATATGCGCTTTCTCCATCAGCTTGGTGCTTCCGGCCAGAATCGTTTTCCCGTCAATCACGGCCTGCACGCCGTGACCGGCAATTTCCTGGACATCGGAAACTCGGCTGTTGTCGATTTTCTGTCCATAGGCGTTTTTAATAGAAAGAGAAATCGGGTGGTTGGAGTAGTCCTCAGCGTATGCGGCCAGCTCCAAAAGCTGCGCTTCCTTCATGCCGACAGGGTGGATCTCGCTGACCGCAAAGGAGCCTTTTGTCAGTGTGCCGGTCTTATCAAAGACCACGACCTCGGTATTTGCCAGGGCCTCCAGATAGTTGCTGCCCTTTACCAGAACGCCGATCTTGGACGCGCCGCCGATGCCTCCGAAGAAACTAAGCGGAATGGAGATGACCAGCGCACAGGGGCAGGAAATCACCAGGAAGGTCAAGGCCCGGTAAATCCAGGTGCTGAATGGCTGCTGGGTAATCAGCGGCGGCAGGATTGCCAGCGCCAGAGCAGCAAATACCACTACCGGGGTATAATACCTGGCAAAGCGTGTGATGAAATTCTCAATACGGCCCTTCTTATCGCTTGCGTTTTCCACAAGGTCAAGGATTTTGGCTACGGTGGATTCCCCAAATTCTTTTGTGGTCTGAATGTTCAGGATGCCGGTCTGGTTGATACAGCCGCTGATGACCTCCATTCCCGGCTCCACCTCGCGGGGCATGGATTCTCCGGTCAGGGCCGAAGTGTCCAGGGTGGAGAAGCCTTTGAGAATCGTACCGTCCAGCGGGATGCGCTCTCCCGGTTTCACAACAATGGTTTCTCCGATCTGAACCTCGTCCGGGTCAACCTGAACCAGTTTTCCGTCCCTTTCGATGTTAGCATAGTCCGGGCGAATGTCCATCAGGCTTGCGATAGATTTTCTGGACTTGGACACCGCATAGGACTGGAACCATTCGCCCACCTGGTAAAACAGCATAACGGCGACACCCTCGGAATGTTCGCCCAAAATGAGTGCGCCGATGGTGGCAATCGTCATCAGGAAATTTTCGTCAAACACCTGTCCATGCAGGATGTTCGTGATTGCCTTCCAGACAATATCCCAGCCGACAACCACATAGCAGACGAGAAAGACCGCCATCTCCGCCAATTCAGGGAGATGGAGCAAGCTGCCTGCAAGAAACAGCACCGCCGCCACGATAATGCGTGTGAGCAAGTGCCTTTGTTTTCGTGTCATAGTGTATTCTCCTTTCGTTGCAGCATAAAGCGTGTCACGCTTTTTCTGTCTATTGATGAAAAACACCGGCTACCTTGTGGCAGCCGGTGTCCAGCTTTTCATTACGCCTTAACAGTCACGTCCGGCTCGATCTGCTTAATCAGCGTCTTTGCTTCGGCCAGAACAGCGTCAAACTGATCGTCCGGCGCTTCCAGAACCATCTTCTGACCCAGGAAGTTGACGGATACGCTGGTCACACCATCAATCTTCTTCACGGCGTTCTGGATTTTGTCAGCACAATGGCCGCAGTCCAGGTCAAGCAGTTTAATGGTCTTTTTCATTGAGAAAGCCCCCTTTCATTTTGGTATTTGGTTGGCTTGATATGGCTGAACAATTAAAAGATTGTTTAATCGTTCATGCTGCCAGTATATTCACGAAAACCCTCAAAGTCAATGGATTTGGGAGCGGTTCTGCCCTTTGGATTGGAGAACCTGCCGATTGGATTTCCAGCAAAAAACCTCATTTCTCTTTGGATAAAAAAAGCTCCACTTTGGAGCAGACAAAGGAGAAGCAGGATAAGTATAATGAAAAACGGTCAAAGACCTTGTGCGTAAACTTTATGTTCGGGGCTTTAGCATCTTTCCCCCAAGATGCCAAACGCCCCTTTTCATAACGGTATTTAGTTCCCTACGGGGGAGGGGTACTCGCACAAATCTTTATAAGAAAGAAGGGATGATTTTGCAAAAGGAGCAATTTGACATTACGGGTATGACTTGCTCGGCCTGCTCTACCAGAGTGGAAAAGAGCGTGGCAAAGCTACCTGGCATCAAAGAAGTGTCCGTCAACCTGTTAAAAAACAGCATGGTTGCTTCTTATGATGAATCCGTTTTGGATACGGCGGGAATCGTCCAGGCCGTTGAAAAGGCCGGTTATGGCGCGATTCCCAAAGCCTCCGCACAAAACAAGAGCCGCACGACCACACCGGCAGCAAAACCGGAGGTCAGTACGGCGCAGGTAGAATACAAGCAGATGAAACAGCGGCTGCTGCTTTCTGCCCTTTTTACGATCCCACTGTTTTATATTTCTATGGGTCACATGATGGGGTGGCCGCTCCCCAGCTCCTTGCTGGGGATGGAAAATGCAATCAGCTTTGCATTTACCCAATTCCTGCTGCTGATCCCGGTGGTGTTCATCAACTTCAAATATTACCGGATGGGCTTCAAGACCCTGTTCCACGGCTCGCCTAACATGGATTCGCTGATTGCGATAGGCTCCAGCGCCGCAATCGTTTATGGCATTTACGCCATTTACAAAATCGGCATCGGATTCGGTCATGGGGATATGGCTACGGTTCACAGCTTTATGATGGATTTGTATTTTGAATCCGCAGGCATGATTCTGACCCTTATCACCTTGGGCAAAACCCTGGAGGCCCGCGCAAAGGGTAAGACTTCGGATGCAATTACAAAGCTGATGAATCTGGCTCCCAAAACAGCTACCGTGGAGCGGGATGGAAAAGAGCTTCAGGTGCCTGTGGAAGAAGTGCAGTTGGGCGAAACCCTGATTGTCAAGGCCGGTGAGTCTGTGCCGGTGGATGGTATTGTCATCGAGGGCTTTTCCTCCGTTGATGAATCTGCCCTGACCGGCGAGAGCATCCCCGTGGAGAAGCATATCGGGGACAAAGTGATCGGCGCGACCACAAGTAAGTCCGGCTATTTCAAGATGCAGGCCACCAAGGTGGGCGATGATACCACGCTGGCACAGATCGTCCGTCTGGTGGATGAAGCGACCAGCTCCAAGGCCCCTATTGCGAAACTGGCTGATAAGGTCAGCGGCGTGTTTGTTCCGGTGGTTATCAGCATCGCGCTGATTGCAGTCATTGTCTGGCTGCTGTTGGGATATGGCTTTGAATTTGCCCTATCTATCGGCATTTCTGTCCTGGTCATTTCCTGTCCCTGTGCGCTGGGCCTTGCAACGCCTACGGCCATTATGGTCGGAACCGGCAAGGGCGCAAGCAACGGTATCCTGATTAAATCGGCGGAGGCCCTGGAAACGGCCCATAACATTGATACGGTTGTGCTGGATAAGACCGGCACGATTACCCAGGGTACGCCCGTGGTGACAAATATGCTCTGCAAAGAGGGTGTTCCACAAAAGGAGATGCTGCAAATCGCTGCTTCGCTGGAAAAGCTGTCCGAGCATCCGCTGGCGGACGCGATTGTGGCAGAGGCCGAAAAAGCACAACTTTCCTTCCTCCCGGTGGATGATTTCAAGCAGATTCCCGGTCAGGGCCTTGTGGGTCAGATCGGAAACGAAACGTGCCTTGCCGGAAACCGCCGACTGATGGCGGCAAATGGCATCAATGGCGGCGCACTCCTTCAGTTGGGCGAGGAAATGGCGGTTGACGGGAAAACACCTCTGTTCTTTGCCCGTGGCGGTCAGCTTATTGGTGTCATTGCCGTGGCGGATGTAGTTAAGCCCACCAGCAAGCAGGCCATAGCGGAATTGACCGGCATGGGCATTGAGGTGGTCATGCTGACCGGCGACAACGCAAAGACCGCAGAAGCGATTCGGCGTCAGGTCGGCGTGGATCGTGTTGTGGCAGAGGTATTCCCCCAGGACAAGGAGAAGGAAATCCGTCGTTTGCAGAGCGTCGGTAAGAAGGTGGCGATGGTCGGTGACGGTATCAACGATGCTCCGGCCCTTGCCAGAGCGGATGTTGGTATCGCTATCGGGGCCGGAACGGATGTGGCGATTGAGTCAGCGGACATTGTTTTGATGAAAAGCGATCTGCTGGATGTGTCCACGGCAATCCAGCTTAGTAAGGCGGTTATCCGCAACATCAAGCAAAATCTGTTCTGGGCGTTTATCTACAACATCATCGGGATTCCGGTGGCGGCAGGCGTATTCTATCTTCCCTTTGCATGGAAGCTGAACCCCATGATCGGCGCTTTTGCTATGAGTTTCAGTTCGGTATTCGTGGTGTCCAATGCCCTGCGTCTGCGGTGGTTCAAGGCGAAGCATCAGGCCAATACAGAACGGGATTCAGTCCCTATGTATGAACAAACAACGATTAAACAAGAACGAAAAGGAGCAATTCACATGGAAAAAGTATTGAAAATCGAGGGAATGGTTTGCGGAATGTGTGTAAAACACGTTGATAAGGCGCTGCGGGACATCCAGGGCATCAAGGATGTGGATGTTTCCCTGGAGAGTAAGTCGGCCCAGGTGCAGCTTGACCAGGATGTGCCGGATGCTGTGCTGAAAGCTGCTATCGAGGACGCTGGCTATCAGCTCGTCAGTATCCAGTAACGGGCCGTTTATGAAGGCCAAGAAAGGCGATATTGTTCACAAGCTAAAAATCGCCAGAGGACAGTTAGACGGTATCCTGCAAATGGTTGAGGAAAATCGCTATTGCGTGGATATTTCCAATCAGCTTCTTGCTACGCAGGCGTTATTAAAAAGCGCCAATCAGCAGATTTTGCAAGCCCATATACGAAGCTGCGTCCGGGATGCCCTGCAAACGGACGCTGTAAATCCAAAACTGGAAGAAGCCCTGAAATTACTGGAAAAAATGATACAGTAACAACGGGAGCGGGAAGGGCCTTATGTCCTTTCCGCTCCTAAATTCGTTTCAGATTGGATTGTAAATCCTGCGGTTGGGAGCGTACAAAGAAGCCCGGTTTTTATATACTTTAAGTGGTTAGTTAGATATGGTTAATCCAGCGAGGCGCGTCACTGGCGCGTTTTGCTGGATACCTTGTAATTAAAATAGACCAGGAGGAATAGAGTGATGAAACAGGCACTTGACACAAGAACAAAGCTCTTAACAAAAAATCCCTGGCCGCTGATGATTGAACTTAGCATCCCTGCGGTTCTTGGCATGGTGGTCGTTGGGCTTTATAACATGATGGATTCCATCTTTGTCGGGCAGATGGTTGGTGACGTGCAGATGGGAGCCATATCGGTATCCTATCCTTTAACCCTTATCAATGCCGGTTCAGCGGCAATGCTGGGCGTGGGTTCTGCATCGGTACTGTCCCGCGCTATCGGTAAGAAGGACGAGAACACAATTAAGAAGATCATGGGCAACTTGGTTGCGATGGTTCTTCTGTTGTCCGTCATCTACACTGTTGTGGGTATGGTTTTCACCCGCCAGCTTCTGTCCCTGACCGGAGCCAGCGATAACATTCTGAATTACGCTGAGAAATATCTGCGGATCGTATTCGCCGGTTCTCTGTTCGTAAACTTCTTCCAGAGCGCCAACATGGTCATCCGTGGAGAAGGCCAGCTCAAAAGGGCAATGACCATTATTGCCAGCGGCGCTATTTTGAATATCATTCTTGACCCTATTTTTATCAGTATCCTGAATCCCTACGGTATGGGCATTGAGGCGGCTGCTTATGCAACGATTTTCTCCCAGTTTGTCCAAGCTGCAATTACGCTGTGGTATTTCAAGAAAAAAAGTCCTCATGTGAAGATTGGGCGCATCCGCATTGACGGAGAACTGCTTCCCCAGGTTCTTTCTGTCGGGGTATCTGCTCTGTTGATGCAGATTCTGACCCTGGTACAGCAGACAGTGATCTATCGTGTGGCATCGAACTATGGCGGGGAAACTTCACAGCTTCTTTTAGGTGCGGCGCTCCGCTTCTGGAATTTCTCTTTCGTTCCTCTGTGGGGGATCAGTCAGGGATTCCAGCCTGCCGCCGGTACAAACTATGGTGCAAAGGACTATGACCGGGTAAAGACGCTGACCAGGGTTTTTATTACTGCTGCAACGCTGCTGTCGCTGGTGTTCTATATTCCTGCCGAGCTGTTTCCAGAGAAGATTTTATCCATGTTCCTGACAACGCCGGGTATCGCGGCATCGGGTGCAACCAACTTCCGCATCATGTTCAGCACTTATGTCCTGCAAGGCAGCTTTATGATTGCCGTAACCCTGTTCCAGTCTTTGGGCAAGGCGAAAAAGGCAACTTGGCTGGTGCTGTTCCGCCAGATCATTCTGTTTATTCCTCTCTGCGTGGTTCTTCCGATGATCGGCGGCATGGGTATTCGTGGCGTATGGCTGGCGATTGCTCTGACAGATGCAATTCTGGTGGTTATTACCGTTTCTATGATGCTTTATGAGTTTGGCAAGCTGCCGGAGACTTCTTCCGTAAATCGGTGAGGAGGGAGCGTTCATGTATCTTTGCGATGGAAAAATAGGAAATGAATATAAAGTTGAGGATATTGATCTGCCTGTCAATATAGAAAAGCGTTTGGAGGCCCTTGGGATGACCCGTGGAACCTCTATCGCTGTTCTGAACAGCAAAAGTCGGGGTGTCCTGATTGTGAAAGTCAGGGGAACACGCTTTGCACTTGGGCGCAATATCACAAAGAATATTTTAGTGGGGTAAATTCCGATGAGAGAAAATTTGACTATCGGCTTCATCGGAAATCCGAACTGCGGAAAGACAACACTTTTCAATGCTTACACCGGTGCAAATCTGAAAGTGGCAAACTGGCCAGGTGTAACCGTTGAGAAAGTAGAGGGTGCCATTAAAGACCATGATCTGAATATTCGACTGGTCGATCTTCCTGGCACTTACAGCCTGACCTCCTACACAATGGAAGAACAGGTATCCAGACAGTTTATACTAAGCGATGAAGTCGATGTGATTATTGATGTTGCGGACGCTTCCGCTCTGGAGCGAAACCTATACTTAACTTTGCAGCTTTTGGAGCTGGGCAAGCCGGTTGTGCTGGCGCTGAACATGATGGACATTGTGGAAAAGCGCGGCATGGAGATTGACACACACAGACTGCCGGAAATGCTGGGCATCCCGGTCATTCCAGTTTCAGCCAGAAAACGGACAGGACTGGATGTGCTACTTCATGCAGCCGCGCACCATAAAGACTGTAAAGATCCGGAGTGTCTGATTCATCATCATAAATATACTCCAAAACACCGGCACGACCACCATTCAGAATACGCAATGGTTTACAGTGATGCTATTGAGGACAAGATTGATCTTATCATGGCAGAGCTGAAGCGGAAATATCCGAACCTGTCCAATTACCGCTGGCACGCCATTAAGCTGCTGGAGCAGGATAAGGAAATCTCTGCACGTTATCCGGTCAATATGCCGGATGTGATCGACCGGAACTATGAATCCGACATTATCAATGAGAAGTATGATTTTATCGAGGAAATCATCAGGGAGGTTCTGGTCAATAAGGATCGTCAAGACGCTTTGACGGAAAAGGCAGACCGTGTATTGACGCATAAGTTTTGGAGCATCCCGATTTTCCTCGTTGTCATGGCGGCGGTGTTCTTCCTGACCTTTACCATTGGCGATTGGCTGAAAGGATTCCTAGAATTAGGAATTGAAAGCCTGTCGGCATTGATAAGCGATGGACTGATTGCTGTCGGGGTCAATGAAGTGCTGCGCTCCCTGCTGGTAGACGGCATCATCGCCGGTGTGGGCGGTATCCTGACTTTCCTGCCGAACATTTTCATTCTGTTTCTGGCATTGGCTTTTCTGGAGGACAGCGGATATATGGCCCGTGTTGCGTATGTCATGGAAGGGATTATGAGCAAGCTGGGACTTTCCGGACGGGCATTTATCCCCATGATTTTGGGATTTGGCTGCACTGTTCCGGCAATCATGGCTTCACGGTCTTTGGAAAACCGGCGTGACCGTTTTAAGGTCATGTTGAT
The DNA here is from genome assembly GCA_020686985.1 of Brotaphodocola catenula. Classification (GTDB taxonomy): domain Bacteria; phylum Bacillota; class Clostridia; order Lachnospirales; family Lachnospiraceae; genus Brotaphodocola; species Brotaphodocola catenula. The sequence goes on along the minus strand of JAJEPU010000025.1, from coordinate 6,730 downwards.
TACGCCCTTTATGAGTTGCAGCGCCCGTCTGCCAATCTACATCTTGTTTGCCGAGATGTTCTTTCAGGAACGCGCCATGCTCGTGGCCTATTCCATGTACCTGATCGGCCTGGTGGTCGCTATCCTGGTAGCGGCGATCATCCATTTGATTGACCGGAGAAAATCGGAAAATTATCTGCTGATTGAGCTGCCGGAATATAAGGCCCCCAGCGCCAGAACTGTGGCAATCTATGTATGGGAAAAGGTAAAGGACTACCTTACCAAAGCAGGTACTACCATCTTTGTAGCATCTATCCTCATGTGGGTGATCCTGAACTTTGGGCCGCATGGCTATACTACGGAAATGGCAGACAGCTTCGGGTCTATCCTGGGCCATTGGCTTGTACCGATCTTTGCACCGATTGGACTGGGATTCTGGCAGATAGCGGTTGCTCTGATTGCTGGCATCTCTGCAAAAGAGGTTGTGGTGTCCAGTTGTGCCGTTCTGTTTGGGATTCCCAATATCAACTCCGGCGCGGGAATGGATACATTGGTCGGCATCCTGGGTGCAGCCGGTTTTGGACAGCTCAATGCGTTTTGCCTGATGATTTTCTGCCTGCTTTACGTTCCCTGTGCAGCGGCCCTAGCTACAATTCGCAAGGAATCCGGCAGTACAAGGTGGATGCTGTTCTCGGCCCTGTTCCAGTTGGTTGTGGCCTGGGCTGTTACTTTTGTGGTTTATCGTGTTGGACTTTTGCTGTGAGGTATGAATATGACGTTTGGAAAAGTGCTTCGTTCAGCGGCCATTTTATCAGTGGTCACATTTGGACTTTGGATTTTGAAAAGAGGATCGGAGACCCAAAGCTAATAAGTTGTGAGTTTCCAGTCAGAAAGGAGTTTTAGATGCTTGTTACTGGTATAATCCTTATCGGGATTGTTTTCTATGCAATATGGGCTGTGCGAAAAATCCATAAGAACCGCAAAAATGGTTCTTGTTGTAGCGGCAGTTGTTCCGGTTGTGTAGGAAAGGAATATTGCAGCAAATAAAATCCCGCATATAGCCGATGTTTTCCGTTTTGGAGGGCATCGGCTTTTTCGTATATTTGCACATTCGGCAGGGCTGCACTATAATAGAATTTGCTTTCTGATTGGATTGCACATCCTGCCGATTGGAGCGGTATAAAATGAGAAAAAACTATATAATAAAAGACGCCAGGAGAATCCTGGCAGAACAAATACGAGATAACGGAATGAATACTATGAACAAAAACCCTATCACCAATGCTACGGGGTTATCTGCGATTATTCCAAAAGATAATGACGGATATTGCACCGTCTATAAAATGGACTGTGAGGATGGCCTGGGGCTTATGACAGTCTATCAGGTTTATCCCGGTATCCAGCTTATTTACAATGATTTTGAAGCAACGAGTTGTTATTGGGACGGAACCATTGATAAGAATGTGCTGGAGATCAATCATTGCCGGGAAGGGCGTGAAGGGAGCGTATTGCAAAGCGGTTCCTGCCTGTACCTCGGAGAAGGGGATCTTTCCATTCATACAATGGATAACTGTGCTTCTGAAATGGCCTTTCCTTTGAGACATTATCGCGGAATCTCAGTAGTGCTTGATCTGGAGCTGGTTTCTCAAAATCCGCCTGGAATCCTCGCCGAGAGCGGTATTGGTATTGCAGATTTCAAAAACAAATTTTGTGCCGATGGCGCATGCTTTGTCATGCGGGCCAAGGATGAGATTGAGCATATCTTTTCTGAACTGTATTCCGTACCGGATCGCCTGCAAAAGCCATACTTCATGCTGAAGGTGCAGGAGCTTCTCTTATTCTTGTGTATGGTGGATGTAAATAAAGAAAAGCAGCGAGAGTTATATACTTCTCCCCAGGTGGAGATTGTACGGGACATTCACAAGCGGCTTATCTCCAACTTGCAGGAACGGCCAACGATTGAGGAACTTTCCAAAGAGTATCTTATCAATACGGCAACCTTAAAGGATACGTTCAAGGGAGTTTATGGACAGCCCATTGGAACCTATATGAAAGTGTACCGCATGAAACAGGCCGCTGCTCTGCTTCGCCAGACACAGGCAACCATAGCAGAAATTGCCAGCCAGGTTGGATATGAGAATCAGAGTAAATTTGCAACAGCATTTCGAGATGTCATGAAGATTGCACCGGCTGAATACCGGAAACAAAATAGTGGCGATTGATTGGGCTAGGAAAATTTACGTCTACTGCCGGAGGCAAAATAAAACCAGCAGAAACAAATTGCATTTTGCCCTGCTGGTTTTATTCATAATTTTGCGGATCGGAGGATTTGTAACGTCGGCTGATAAACTGCTCCGCCATACAATCCAGTGTTTTCAAGATAATCTGCCGCTCATCCTCGGTACAGGCCAGAAACTTTCCCATGAAATGCTGTACTTGCTTTTCCTGTTCCGAAGCGTCAGGATAAAACAGCTCATTAGCAGAAATGCCTAATCGCTTGATAAAGGATGCCAGTACATCGTAAGACGGATTTTTCCTGCCCTTTTCAATGTCCTGGAGATGACGAAGCCCTCTGCCGGTTTGATCCGCAAGCTCCTGTTGGGTCAGTCCACATTCTTCTCTTGCATCTCTGAGGCACTGTCCCAAATATACAAATACATCTTCCGGCATGATTGCTCACCTCTATTACATTCTATCGTGCGTAAGAGGAAGTTACCATCACCCAATCACGCGTATTGATATGTGTTTATCATGCACTTTTGAAAGATAAAATATACATAAAAGCCCTGACGGGAGGCCAATAAAAAAAACGGCCTTTCACGGCAGGGCATATTTCCATTACCGTCCGTGACTGCCGTTTGAGGAGTCTACGATGGGCGGTTATTTATTTCAGCAGAATTATGGTTTTCAGGTAGGTGATTACCTAAAAAAATCAATGACCTACCAAAGAGAAATTATACACACGGACACGCGCAATCAAGCGTAAATAATCCGCACAATCGTACAACATATCATACAAAATGCGTCAGACAGCTATTAAGGCCGTCTGACGTTTTTCTTTGTCGATTTTACGGGAATTTTCCCGAACATCCACGGTGTCGCTCTCCGCCATAGCCATTTCGGTTGCCCTTTGTCCCTAACAACTGAAATGGAGGAAATTATGACCAAGATCAATCTGCGGGAGCAGTATCCCGATTTTTATAAGACCGATTACATTATTGAGGTTCCTGATGAAGTAGCCGCTGTTATGAAAGAGCATGACCGCCTGGAGGCCGCATACCGCCGCCGTACATATTACCACAAGGCGCATTATTCTCTGGATCGCGGAGACGGAATTGAGTATGATGCCCTTTTCGTTTCCATGACCCCTTGTGAGCTGTATGAGCGCAAAGTGACGATGGAGCAGCTTCACGCTGCGATTGCCGCTCTGCCGGACAAGCAGGCCAAGCGCATCTATGCTTACTACTTCCTAGGACTGACAGAATCAGCGATTGCCAAGAGCGAAGGAGTCAGCGTTGCATCGGTCAGCGAATCTATCCAGCGCGGCCTTCGGAACATGGAGACTTTCCTTAAAAATCGTCTGTAACGCCCCTGAAAGAAAGGCTCAAAGCCTCACGGTTATTAGAAGGACACGCTATCCTCGTGACCTCAAGATCTTTGAAAACTGAATAGACAGCACAACAGGTACATAACTCATGTACGAGCGAATGTGAAACGCCGCGAAGATGGAGCAGTCAGGGAGGTGATGAAAGAACTGCTTCGGAGCGATCTACGATTTCATAAAACGGATTGTGGCAGATCCGGCGCGATGACTGCATGGGGGCTTAAAGATACTTCCTCACGGCCCGCCAAAGACTTGGGGGGAACCCTGTGGCACACGATACGAACGATGCTGCGGAGTTATGACAGCCGCGCCAGCGGAGACCTGTTGTGTTCCCATCGTCAGGGGGCGTGGCAAATATGACGAGTAATCCGAACAGAATAACAGTAGCCGCACCAGGTTTTTATCCGAAGATTTCTTTCAGACTGGTGCGGCTGTTTAAGTATTAAGATATTAAGGAGGCGAGAGTGATGTTTGAAAAATTCCATCGAGGTGACATATATTCGGCTGATTTAAGCCCTGGTATCGGCTCTGAACAAAGTGGCTCTCGTCCCGTACTCATTCTTCAAAATAATGTGGGAAATTGTTTCAGTCCTACGATTATTATTGCAGCAATTACCAGTGTAAGCAAAAAAAGCAGAAAGTTCCCCACGCATTACCACTTAAATGACAGATGCGGTTTGGTGAAACCATCTGTTGTTATGCTGGAACAGATCAGAACAATCGACAAGTCGAGGTTAAAAAACTATATTGGTCATCTAAACAAGGATGACATGGAAAACATAAACAAGACGCTCTTGTGCAGTCTGGGGATTACATAAAAGTGCCGAAAGGCCGTATCATTTTCAGGCCGTGCAAGTAGAGTTATAATTTCGTTAGGAATTGCGGAGGTGATTCTGAATGGAGAATATCCAGAATAAAAGCGCATTGATTCCTTCAGATGAAATCCGGTCAGAAGAACGTCTGGCGGAACAAAAATTTGAAGCGTTTATCACTTCGCTGGCACATATCATCGAGAAATATGGTATGAGAGTGCTGGGCGAGGTTGACGGAGCTGCGTGAGAATCGCAGCTTTACATAGGATATTTTCCAAAAGTAAATTTTGGAGGTATGAATTATGAACCGATATGGAAAACGCTGTGTTTTGTATCCGAGGGTCAGCACAGAGATGCAAGTGGACGGATACAGCCTGGAAGGTCAAAAAAATATGCTGACACGATTTGCGGATCGTGAGGAAATGATCGTTGTTGATACTTATGAAGATGCCGGTAAATCCGGTAAATCCATTGAGGGACGGCCTGCTTTTCAAAAAATGCTCAGAGATATTGAGGATGGCTTGGACATTGACTATATTTTAGTGTATAAGCTGTCACGGTTTGGTCGTAATGCAGCAGATATACTTAACTCTTTGGAGTTGGTTCAATCTTATGGTGTAAATCTGATTTGCATAGAAGAAGGGATTGATTCCTCTCAGACAAGCGGAAAACTTTTGATTTCTGTACTATCTGCTGTGGCTGAGATTGAGCGTGAGAATATTATCGAGCAGACGATGAACGGGCGGCGCGAAAAGGCACGGCAGGGTGGATGGAATGGTGGCTTTGCTCCCTACGGATATACACTGGAAGATAACAAGCTGATGATTGAAGAAACAGAGGCTGTGGCAATACGGAAGATTTTTGAATTATATACTTCATCGGAAATCGGTTTGGGTGGTATTGCGAATCAGTTGAACTTACAAGGTATACGGAAAATTCCGAGGCAGAATGGCACATTAGAGGATTGGACAGGACATTTTATTAAACTGATATTGGATAACCCGGTTTATTGCGGTAAAATTGCTTATGGACGGAGAACGAAGGAAAAAGTCAAAGGCACAAAAAACGATTACCAGATGAAAAGAAATGACGATTACATTCTGACAGAGGGACAGCATAAAGGAATCGTTAGTGAGGAGGTATGGGAAAAGGCTCATGCCAAGCGTCTTAGAACCGGAGTAAAGCAACCGTCAAAAATTGGGCGGGATCGAGTTCATTTGTTATCCGGTCTGCTGAAATGCCCGGTTTGTGGAAGTCCCATGTATACGAATAAACACGCATGGACAAATAAAGATGGCACTTACAAAGAAATTTACTATTATGTATGTAGTCGGAATAGGATGGTCCGGGGTAAGCATTGTGAATATAAGGCGATGCTGAAAAAGACCGATATTGAACCGATGGTCATTGAGGCAATTCGTGAGATCGTAAGGAATGAGGAATATGCCCAAGCCATTAAAAAACGGATTGGCGTTCAGATTGACACGAAAGCAGTGGATAAAGAACTGGAGGGCTATCAGGCAAAGCTGAAGGAAGTTGATCTGAATAAAACAAGATTGGAACGGGAAATTGACAGTCTCCCTGCTGATGCAAAATATCGGGAACGAAAGCTCCATGATATGACCTTGCGGTTAGATTCCCTATATGATGTCATTGTTGAGCTGGAGGAAAAAATCGAAGATGCCAGACTTCGGCGAGATGCAATTAAGCAGCAGGCAATTACTCTTGAGAATATTTACAAAATCATGGTGAATTTCGACTGCGTTTATAATATAATAAATGACGAAGAAAAGAGAAATGTGGTCACAGCCTTGATTAAGGAAATTGAAATTTACAGGAATGACGAGTCTGAATATCCGCTAAAGCGGATTGGTCTGAATTTTCCGGTGTTCAAGGATGGCGGGGAAGTTACGGAGCTTTTGTGGGACAAAGGGAATACCGTTGAGACGGTATGCCTCTTAGTTCTGAGAAATCCTGTGACACATATCAACATTGATGTAGATGTGGAAGAAATGGTGCAGGATAAAAGAGGATTGGCAACCTATGGGCAAATCAAGGATTATGTTCTGGAACAAAACGGCCTGAAAGTCAGTAGTCTTTATATTGCTCAGGTAAAGCAGAAACATGGCATTATTGAGCGCGATAACTACAATAAACCGAAATCCGAGGATGTCAGGCAGCCACAATGTCCACCAGATAAGGAAAGAGCCATTACGGAGGCATTGAAACATTTTGGAATGATTTGACTTCAACATAAGAAAAGGGGCTGTCGCACTAACGTGCGGTAGCTCCTTTTCTGTACCAACCACAAAACGCCGAGCTTCGAAAAGCCCGG
>JAJEPU010000024.1 GCA_020686985.1 Brotaphodocola catenula | reverse complement strand
AACCCCTTGTCAGAAGCAATATGTTGAATCAAGTCTCTCATATAAGACTCAATCTCAGGAGTTATAATTTTTCTTCTATATTTAACAGACCACACAATATGATAATTGATATTATACACGCAAGTTCGTGCATGTTTTAGATTATTTTTATTCATACACACAGTATAGCATTATATGCATTAAATTTCAACTTTTATTTAGTAATAGTTCTATACATACAGTATGAATTATTATAGCAGAATGGCGCTTTCATCTCGGTCATTGAATGGCCGAGGATTCCCGCTTAGATGTCCTAAAAGGAAACGAAATTTTTGAGAATCCAGTCCCCAATCACAAATTCCACCCAGATTCCAACTGCACAGAGAAGTCCTGCAATCATCCAGATTCGTCTCTGATACGGTCTTTTTACGGTTTGCGGATACTCCACACTCTCTGCAATCAAAAGAAACCACGATGCCAGATAAAAAAGATCCTGCGGAAGAGATGCACACAGAAAAAGAACAAGCCCGCCCGCTCCCCTCGTCCATGTCAAAATCACAAGCGTAGCAGAGGCACAGGCTCCAATCAGAAACAGAATAATCCTCACTCCCACGCTCGCAAACCGCCCCGCACAGATCAGCGCAAGCCCTCCGGTCTGCATAAAGCGCAAGGCGATCATCCGAAAAAATTCACCCCTGTTCTCCCCCGAAAGATCCCCGCACCGGTTCTCGAGCAGATCAAAAAGCACGCTCACATTAATCAGACCGGAGACAAATGCACGGTTTGCCAAAATCGAGGCAAGAATCCATCCCGCCACTGCCCAGAGCAAAAGTCGCTGTACTCTCTTCATCACGCACTCCGCAACATTTTTTATACTCTATGCCAAAGCGAAAGCGATCATGTATTTTTACAACACATTATGTTCTATTTTTTCTTTTTTTCTCTTATCTCCGGTACTTTCTCGCATAAGCCATAATCGCTGCAACGGTCTTCGCATCCGTCATCTTTCCGGTGTAGATCAGCTCTTCGAGATCTTCAAGTTCCCATGCCTCGACATTGATCACCTCATCCTCATCGAGATGCTGATGAGACGGAATCAGATTGCGGGCAACAAAAATATCAATCGCCTCATCACAGAATGCGACCGTCGTATTCAGACTCATCAGATACTCCAGCTTATCACAGCGATATCCTGTCTCCTCCTCAAGCTCCCGGTATGCGCACTCAATCTTCGGCTCATTCGGATCATCCAGTTTTCCTGCCGGAATCTCAAGTGTCTCGCGATCAAGCGCATTGCGGTACTGGCGCACCATCAGCAGCTTTCCGTCATCTGCAACTGCAACAACCGCCGCTGCTCCGTCGTGATGAATGTAATCCCAGTGTGCCTCATGTCCGTTTGCAATCACCGTATCCTCATAAATCTTGAGAATGTTTCCGGTATATTTCAACTGACGATCCTTGCGGATTACCGGCGGAATCTTCTTTGTCTCTTTATTCTCCATAATCTCATTTCCTCTCTTCCAGTCTTTTTCATACTTGTCCGTTCATGTTACTTTACTTGCGTCATTTACGTCATTTTACTCTCGTACACTTCTCATAGCATGCATCAGATGCCTTAATCAATGCATTCCGAAGACCATACTCCTCAAGTGCAGAAACTCCGGCGATCGTCGTGCCACCCGGGGAGCAGACCTGATCCTTGAGTTCTCCCGGATGTTTGCCTGTCTCAAGCACCATCTTCGCACTTCCGAGGACCGTCTGTGCAACCATCTGATAGGCAGACGCTCTTGGCAGTCCATACTTCACCACACTGTCTGCAAGCGCCTCGATAATCATGTAAATGTATGCCGGAGAACTTCCACTCGCGCAGACAACCGCATTCATCAGGTTCTCCCCGACGATCTCCATCCTTCCAAATGAGCAGAAGAACTCACGAATATCTGCTCTCTCTTTCTCAGAAAACTGATCTTCCTCAAAGCTGACTCCGGTCATTCCCTCTCCGACAAGCGCCGGTGTGTTCGGCATTGCTCTGACCACACGCACCGGCTTTCCAAAGCGCTTTCCGAGATCCTCAATCGTGATTCCCGGAGCGATTGACAAAATCACCTGATCCGCAGATACCACCTCCCGGATCTCTCCGATCACAGTATCATACTGCTGAGGTTTCACTGCCAAAATCAGGTACTTGGAAGATTTTGCGCACTCCAAATTTGAGGAAGCCGGATGCACACCGGTCTCCGCCTCCACCTTTGCCATCTTCTCCCGATTTCTCGCTGAAAAAGTGAGACTCTCCGCCGGAGTCGCCTGAAGAAGCCCCTTCAACATCGCAAATCCCATATTTCCCATTCCGATAAATCCGTACTTATATGCAAACTCACTCATCTTCGCTTCCTCCTGTCTCTTTTCCTATTTTGTCACTCTTATCTTGTCAGCACCGTTTTCGGTTTCAAAAAATCCTACATAAACCACAAATCTTCCTTCGTCGTGGAAATCGCATCTGCTCCCGCGGAAAATGCTGCCATGATATCCTTTTTATCGGAGATCAGACCTCCGGCAATAATCGGAACCTCCGTAAATCCGCGAATCTCCTGAAGAACCTTCGGCATAATTCCCGGCATAATCTCAATCGCATCCGGACGGAACGACTCAATCTGCTTCTTCGTCGTGCTCATCGCCATCGAATCAATCAAAAAGGTTCTCTGAACGCCGAGCAGTCCGGACTCCACCGCATGTTTGACAAGGAGCGGTTTTGTACTGATGATTCCATCTGCCAGCGTATTTGTGCGAATGTAGTCGACTGCCACCTCCTTGGCACTCAGCCCCTGAATCAGATCCACATGAGCCACTGCAATCTTTCCGTGATCCTTGATCTGTCGCACAATATCCGTGATATTCAAAATCGTTCCATACAGAATAAATACCACCTGACACTCTGAATCAAAACACCGATACAGTCCTTTATCGTCTTTTACCGCTGCAATCACCGGTGAACTCTCAAACAACTCCATTGCCTTCATTCTTTCAACTCCCCATTCTTTCTCTAATTGACTCTCCATATGTTCTCCTTTACTTTAGCAACGTATTTCCAATCCGTCAAGCAAAACCCACGAAACCGTCACTTTCCAAATCATCCAAAGTGACCCCGCAACGCAAAGATAAATGGCTAAAAATTAACAAAAAAAGGCTTTGCCAAAACACATAGCCCATCTCTGGACTTTGCGTTTCTGCGAAAGCCTTTTTCTCATAACTTTTCCCCTTGCTGAACAGATAATGTTCTTTTCCTATGAATTTTTAAACATTTAACATTTCAATTATTTCTCTTACTGCTCACTTGCCTTGCTGTCAACATAGCGTTTGCAGACATCCGGATAATTGCTGATGACACCCTCGCACTTCCAGTCCCAAAGCTGTTCGAGCGTTGCCATATCATTGACCGTCCATACATTGACATCAATGCCATTCTCATGGCAGATCTTAACCTCTTCCTCGGTCAGACCCTTGTAGCCCGGATGATAGCACTGCATATCGTACTTCTTGCAGTAATATCCGGCATTTCCAAGTCCCTCATGCTCTACGAGCGCACCTCCCGGAATCTCCGGTGCGAGCTTTCTCAGCAGAAATACAGAGGTATGATTAAAGGAGGAGAAGATGATGCGATCTTCCAGTCCGTATTTCTTTACCAGTGCCAGAGTTTTCTCCTCCAGTTCTGCGTAATAAAAGACTCCGCTCTTAATCTCCACATTGGTCACAAGCGACTGATCCTTCGCCCATGCACAGTACTCCTCGAAGGTCGGGATCTCCTGAAAACCATATTTTCCATTCCAAATCTGAGCTGCATTGAACTTCTTCAGCTCCTGAAGTGTATAATCTCTGACATAACCGGTTCCGTCTGTCGTGCGATCGATCTTCTCGTCGTGGATGACAACAACCTCTCCGTCTTTTGTCAGCTGAACATCAAGCTCAATACCGTCAACGCCGAGTTTTCCAGCCTCCTTGAATGCGAGCATCGTATTCTCCGGATATCTTCCGCTGTAACCTCTGTGTGCATAAACCTTCATCTCGTTTCCCTCCGCTGTTTCTCACATTTTTCTTGTCGTCTGTCATGAAACAGATGCAAAATCAGGTGAACAATCAACTGTTCTTATACGTCAACTGCTCTATGCCAAGTATAGCACTCTCTCTATCTTTTTGCATCTGTTTCGTGTAGGTTTTACACAAAATCTTTATAAATAATGTTTCAAATACATTTCAAATACATTTTAAATACATTTTAAATACATTTCAATTTACTGAAATAATTACTCAAATAACTCCAAATCAAGATTGTCTTACTTCATTGCCGCCTTCGAGTAACCGGTCAGCATGTACTTCTGGAAGATGAAGAACAAGATGATAACCGGTACAACCGCAAGCACTGCACCAGCCATGATCTCATGATTGTTCATCGTTGCCTGTCCTGCAAATGTGTTCTTTAAGTAAGCCAGTCCAACCGTCAGAACTCGTCTCGTCTCGCCCTTTGCGATGATCTTCGGCCAGAAGTAAGCGTTCCATCCGTTTGTAAAGGTTACAAGCGTTACGGTGAACAGTGTGGACTTACACATCGGAACAAGGATCTTTGTGATCATTCCGATTCTTCCAAGTCCATCCATACGTGCAGCCTCGAGATAGCTGTCGTCGATCGACATGAAGGTCTGACGAAGCATGAAGATGTAGTACGGAGATACTGCCTCCGGAAGGATCAGGCCGATGAAGGTCTCAGACATTCCCCAGTTTGCCATCATGATGTAAATCGGAATGAAGGTTACCTGAAGCGGAATCATCAGTGCGCCGAGCACGATGATGAAGCACAGGTTCTGTCCCTTGAATTTTCCCTTTGCGAAACCGTATCCCGCAAAGATACCGGTTACGACCTGAGAAATCAGGATTCCGGCTGTCATCACAGCCGTGTTGTAATAATACTTGATAAAGTTGCCTCTCTTGAGCACGTTGATGTAGTTCTCAAAATGGAACTCTCTCGGCCAGAGAGTCGGAACCGGAAGAAGAATCTCTTCCTGTGATTTTACTGAAGATACCAACATCCAATAGATCGGAAATACGACAATCAAAAGAACAATCGTAGCCAGAACGTACTGGAGTACCGTCATCACTTTTTTCTTATGCCGTGCAGCCTCGTTCAAATCGATGCCATTGGCATTTGCCTGTCTACCCATGATTGTTCTCCTCCTATGAATCGTAAGTTACGTTTCCACCGGAAACCTTCATCGTCGCAATCGTCACGATCAACAGCAGTACGAAGAAAAAGATTGCAACTGTCGATGCACGGTCCATACGGAAATCTACCATTGCATAACGATAAATATTGTAAACAAATACCTCAGTGGAACGATACGGTCCGCCCTGTGTCAAGATATCTACGGACTGGAACACCTTCATAGAGGAAAGGAAGGTCGTTACAAACAGGAACAGAGTGGTCGGAGAAAGCATCGGAAGCGTGATCTTGAAGAAACGCTGAACCTTGTTTGCTCCGTCAAGGGAGGCTGCCTCATAGTAATCCTGAGCGATTCCCATCATTGCTGCCAGATAAACCATCATTCCGTATCCAACGCAACGCCATCCGGTCAGCATCAATACAGAAATCAGAGCCATGTGGCGGTTACCGAGCCAGTCAACTGCCGGAAGTCCTACTAAGGAGAGCAGGTAGTTGAAAATTCCGTTGTCCTTATTGAAGATCCACAGGAAAACAACTGCTGCGGAAGACATTGCTACGTACTTCGGCATGAAGACGATTGCTCTCATCGCCGAAAATCCCTTTGTCATACGGTTGAAGATGAGCGCAAACACCATGCCACCGACAAGGGTAATAAAAAGCTCTCCTGCTGAGTACAGGCAAGTTACTTTCAGAGAGTTCCACAGATACTTTGTTCCGGAACCTCCGAAGAGCCAAACCCAGTTTTTGAATCCGACATAATTCCAGGTATCATTCAGCAGGTTCCAGTCGGTAAAGCTAATCTGAAGCAGCTTAACGATTGGATAATAGGTAAAGACTGCCAGGAATACCAGCACCGGAAGGACACATAAGAAATCCTTCCAGGCAGATGCACTCCTGGGGTTAATTTTCTTGTTTGACATGTTGCTACACCCCCGCTTGTGTTTATCGTAACCTTGCAGCGTTACTGCCTGCATCCCTATCTGCCTCACTCACGGTCCACCTATCGGTTGACCGGTTGTACAAACAGGTGCAAACAGTAACGCTCCCTCTTTTGTAACTACTCTATCCCCCGCAGTTACACATTTCTCAACTTATCTCAACTTAACTCTTATTCTTATTATGAATCACCAAGTACATCGTTGATCTCGTCTGCCATCTGCTCCATTGCGGACGGAACATCTCCGCCTTCCATCATAACCTCTGCCATGGAGTTCTTCCAGATCGTAGCAAGCTGACCCCAAGCCTTGTGCTGGATTCTCGGGTTGATCTCGTCAAGGTTGTCCAGAATTGCCTGGAATGCCGGCTTCTTCTCAAGGAATGCCTTACCCTCATCAGTATCAAGAACAGATTTTCTTGTCGGCATGTAACCGGTACCCTCTGCCCAGGTCATGTTGACATCCTTACTGCACAGGTACTGCATGAACTGCCAAGCGGCATTCTTGGTTGCCTGATCGTTCTTTGCCGGAATCAGAAGTGCACATCCGCCGATCTCCTGATCCTTGGTGTCGCCACCCGGAAGCCAGGACATGCCAACCTCAAAGTCACACTGATCTACATAGGTGTTGTAAAGAGAAGTCGTATGTACAACGGAGAATGCCTTTCCATCGATGAAGTTCTGTCTCATGTTGGAGGAAGCATCATCACCGGTACCGGTCCAGTAGGTGTAACCCTTGTCGCACCAGTCTTTGATCTTCTGTGCTACTGCAACTGCCTTCTCATCAGCCAGATCGGTGGTTACCTGATCGTCGTTGATGATCTTCACACCGTTGTTCTGGTAAAAGGTCTCAAAATACCACTGATCCCAACCAGGAATGATGGTACCGTATACAGCGGTGGAACCGTCTGCGTTCTTCTGGGTTGCCTTGTCAAGGAATGCATCCATATCGCTCCACTTCTCCGGAATCGTGATTCCCATCTCATCTGCCATATCCTTGTTGTAGAACATGATCTGAGTGGAGATCAAGAATGGAAGGGAAACAACCTTGTCGTTATACTGACATGCCTTGATCATACCATCACCAAAGTCTGTAACATCATAATCGCTCGCCTGAATGTATGGGGTCAGATCCTCGGTCAGTCCGCCTGCTCCGTACTCTGCGATGTAGGAGGTATTTGCAACGGTGATTGCCGGAAGATCCGTTCCTGCTGCGTGTGCGGCAACCAGAGCCTCATTTACCTTGCTGTAACTTCCGATGTACTCTGCCTCTACGGTGATCAGATCCTGAGAATTGTTGAAATCATCAACAACCTTCTGCACGGTATCTGAATACTGATCCTCAAGTGCGTGCCACCATTTGATCGTGATCGGCTCTGTGACCTCATACTTGGAGGCATCCACCTCTCCGGTGGTCTCTCCTGCCTCTGCGCTTGTCTCTGCCGTCGTGCTCTGTCCACCTGCTTTTCCGGTAGAACCACCACCACTACATCCTGCCAGTGTGGTTGCCGCTGTCACTGCTGCCATAACCAACGCGATCTTTTTTCTCATATTCCTTCTCCCTTCCTAGAGCGCCGTTTTCGGAAAATGAGCGCAAAAAAGAGATTACACAAAACTGATGCATCCTCCCCCCGCACAGCGGTGCGCATCTCTTTTTGCCATAATCTCATCATCTCTTCCTCGGCGTATTCATTTCTTATGACATTGATTCTACCATTGTTTTGTATAAAATGCAACTCTTTTTTGAAAATTTTTTATATAATTTTTCATTATTCGTTTTATTTTTCACAATTTATTGATTATTTTTTAACAATTTTGACGATTTTTTATGGGGCATTTTCATATAAGCCCCATAACTTTTCTCCTCGTCAATCTTCTTTCTGGAGATATTTGCGGAAAGTCGCACGATAAAAATACGAAGTCAGATAAGAAAAAAAGGCAAACCAGACCATAAACAGGACGGGAATATAGTACACTGCAATTCCAAAGAGTGCGTACAGCGATACAATCGCCACGGTCATACCAGGATTGCCTACCGCAAGGACAACTGTCCGAGAGAGCGTCTGGCGAATCGTTCCGTCCTCATACACCGTCAGCGGAAAGAGCCATACTGCTGTTAAAGAAAAAACAATTATCAGACAAGCCAGCACAGCAAATGCCACAATTCGGAGTGCTCCCGGCACATTTAAGTGGAGGCAACAGTAGAGATCATAGACGAGAAATCCCTCACCTGCGAGGATTCCGATCCAGAAAACCGTGCTCTTCACAAAGTATTTCCGGAATGTCCGGATAAAGGTCTGCCACACATACCCCTCCTCATCCTCCGTCAGCGGAAGCGTATATCCAAACAGCGCCGTCGTCGATGCTCCAGCCGTCACAACCGGCAGAGAAAACAATGCCCACAAGATTCCAAGCAGACAGAGATTCACAATCTTATCAATAAAGCTCCAAAAACGGTTCTCCGGATTGAAGATCCCATTGATGTTGAAATTCATACCTTACCCTCTCCTTCTCCTGGCTTCTTTTCGATCTTTTTTATCTTTCTTTCTCGTTCCTTATCGATCTATTTTATCACATTCTGCCACTGATTGCTATCTTCTCAATGCAAATCACAAAAAATCAATCATAAAAATCGGAACCTATAAGTAACAGAGAGGGTGTTCAAAACGGTTTTGTAGCCATCTCCGAACACCCTGACTGGTCTTGATCTATCCTCTTATTTTATAAATGATCTTCCAAATCAATCACCCATGAATTTCTTATTGAATTCCTTTAATAAATTCTCTTATGGTATAATGATACAAATTCTCTATGGATTAGATATGGGCAACATTCTTGGTTGCAACAATGGAAACACCCGTTCCTGCGCAATCTGCAATCACAACATCACCGATTGCAACCGGTGCATTCACAACCGTCTCACTGATCTCCTTCATGCAGTCAAAAATCTTTCCCTTCGGAATATCGCTTGCAGTCTTGACAGAAACCATTGCGATTGTTCCGTCGTTCACGCGTACAGAAGAGGTCACAATACGGGTCGGGTTCGTCACTTCTTTCTTACCGTACTCCTCACCGCGCTTACAGGTATTTCCGGTTACGGTAATCTCATCTCCGTCCATATGGACAGTCAGCGGGCAACCCAAAGGGCAGCCGATACAGGTCAGTTCTCTCACTTCCATCTTATTCTTCCTCCGTGCAGATCACAATCTTTTCCAGATCCGGGCAATCTTTCAGGCTATCCTTTGTGATGATAACCTGCTCCATCTCACCTGGAGCCAGTACTTTTTTCTTTCTGTGTGCAACGCGCTTTCCATCATAGTAAACGCTGATATAGCGATCCTTGTAGACATCTGCCACACGGAAACGAACCGTAATCTTGTCATTCATATTCTCGGTATCGAGAGTCTGCGGAACGGTGTAGCGAACACCATTCTCGCCGAACAGCGGAACAACATGTCCCTCTTTCTTCTCTGCGCCAGCCTGTACATAGGCAGCTGCATTCGTTCCAGCTAAGGTTGCCTCCTCAGATACATAGTCTACGAGGTCATGAACGTGAAGCACGTTTCCACATGCAAAGATTCCCTCTGCACTCGTCTCGAGCTGATCGTTTACGTTCGGACCGGAGGTCACGCGGTTCATCGAAACGCCTGCACCCTTGGTCAGCTCGTTCTCCGGAAGCAGACCTACGGACAGAAGCAGGGTATCACAGCTGTAAAACTCCTCGGTTCCCGGGATCGGCTTGCGGTTTGCATCTACCTCTGCAAGAGTGATTCCGGTTACACGCTCCTTGCCCTGGATGTCCACAACGGTGTGGCTGAGCTTCAGCGGAATATCGTAGTCGTTCAAGCACTGAACGATGTTTCTCTTTAATCCGCCGGAGTAAGGCATCAGCTCTGCGACAACCTTTACCTTTGCTCCCTCAAGCGTCATTCTTCTTGCCATGATCAGACCGATATCACCGGAACCAAGGATGACAACTTCCTTACCTACCTGATAGCCCTCGATGTTCGTCAGACGCTGTGCGGTTCCTGCGGAGTAGATACCTGCCGGACGATATCCCGGAATGTTCAGGGCTCCTCTCGGACGCTCACGGCATCCCATTGCAAGGATGATTGCCTTTGCCTGAATCGTCGTCAGACCATCCTCTCTGTTGATGAAGGTAACTTCCTTCTTGTCGTTGATATCGATTACCATACAGTTGAGCTTGTACGGGATCTGCATCTCCTCCACGATCTTGATGTAGCGGGATGCATACTCCGGTCCCGTCAGCTCTTCCTTAAATGTATGAAGACCAAATCCGTTGTGGATACACTGGTTTAAGATACCGCCAAGACAGCTGTCACGCTCCAGAATCAGGATATCTTCCACACCTGCTCTTCTTGCGGCAGCAGCTGCTGCCAGGCCTGCCGGGCCTCCGCCGATAATTACAATGTCATGCTGTGTCATGATTTTCCCCTCCTGTTATCGCTCCCCGGTCAGCAGTTCAGAACCCGGTGCATTTTTGCAGATCTCTTCCATCTTCATGCCCTTCTCACGAGCGAGAATCTCCATCGTTCTCGGTGTGCAGAAGCCTGCCTGACAACGTCCCATACCCTGACGGACACGACGCTTGATTCCATCGAGGGAAGTTGCTCCCAGCGTGCGAGTGATTGCATCGACAATCTCACCCTCGCTGACATCCTCACAACGGCAGATGATTGTTCCGTAAGCCGGATTCTTCTTGATCAGCTCTGCGCGCTCTTCCTTGCTGAGCAGCTCCGGACGAACAATGCCCTTGCGAGTTCCGTTCCAGTCTGCCTTCTCGCCTGCCTCAGCCTTTTCTGCCACCAGCTTTGCAATGTAAACGCCGATTGCCGGAGCACTCGTAAGACCCGGAGATTCGATGCCAGCTGCGTCGAAGAAGCCCTCTGCATCCTCAACCTCACCGATCACAAAGTCATCGCCATCCTCGTGAGCACGAAGACCTGCGAAGGAAGTGATAACCTGACGGAACGGGATGTTGTTGACACCGATCGTTGCCTTGGACATCAGATCTGCAAGCTCCTCTGCGGAGGTTGCCGTCTTTTCCTTGTCCTCCACATCTACTGCGGTCGGACCAGTCAACAGGTTTCCGTGAACAGTCGGGGTAACCAAAACGCCCTTACCCATCTTACCAGGAAGCTGGAAGATTGTGTGGGATACCAGGCTTCCTGCCTCTTTGTCGAGCAGGCAGTAATCGCCTTTTCTTGCGGTGATGTGCAGTTTCTTTGCGCTCACCATATTGTGAATCTCGTCTGCATAAACACCGGCAGCATTTACCACATAACGAGAGGAAATCTCGCCCTTGGAAGTCTTTACGGTGTAACCACCCTCAACTGCCTCTACGCTCTCAACAGCAGTCAGGAAACGGAACTCTACGCCGTTGTCGCAGGCATTCTCAGCCATTGCGATCGTCAGACCGAACGGGCAGACAATGCCACCAGTCGGTGCATACAGAGCAGCTACAACCGTGTCGGTCGTGTTCGGCTCCATCTTGCGAACCTCATCTCCACTGATAATGGAGAGATCCTTTACTCCGTTCTCTACGCCTTTCTCATACAGAGCTTTCAGTGCCGGCATATCTTCCTCATGGAAGCAGAGCACAAGAGAGCCATTCTGCTTGAAATCAAAATCCAGTTCCTTTGCCAGATCCCCCATCATCTGGTTGCCCTCAACATTAAAACGGGCTTTTAAGGAACCCGGATGTGCATCAAATCCGGCATGTACAATCGCACTGTTTGCTTTTGACGTACCGGAGCAGACATCCTCTTCCCGCTCAATCACGCAGGTATGCAGGTCATAACGGGAAAGCTCCCTGGCAATCGAACAGCCCACAACACCGCCACCGATTACCACCACATCGTAATCCATCTTCTTCATCATGTCCTCCTCCATGTTCTTAACGTAGTCTCAGATTTCTTTTCGCCCGAAAATGTAAGTGCAAAAGAGATTCTTTGAATACTTGCTTAGTCCGATCCTTTACAAAAAAAGAGAGTAAGGGAATATAGCAGAATGATCTCCTGCTCATCTTCACCTTACTCTCTTCTCTCAAAAGGTATCGTATTTAACTGTTTTTCATTCTAGCACAACATTGGGGTCTTGTCAATCATTTACAGACAATCGTTTGTATTTTCACAATCTTTTGTGACAAGCTCACAAAGTTGCTATTCACGCGTTGCACAAACAGCAACATCACAAATCCACGGGTCCTACTCGCTGACTGCGATCACATGATCCATCTCCACGAGGTTTGCAATCAGCTCGCCCTTCTTAAATCCCGGCGGATAGACCACATCGAACTCAAGTTTGATTTCTTCCTTCTTGTTCTTGTTAATCTTCACACCGGCGATCTCGACTCGTTGCCCTTCTAGGTAATTTTGCATTCGTTCGACCGCGCCGGGTTGTTGGTCAATCGTCATTCGCAAATAACCGTTTGTCGCAACATTTGCAAAATAAGAAATCTTGTGGGTGATAAACTGGATCACCACAACCATGACTGCCGAGCAGATTCCAACGACATACATTCCGGCACCCATTGCAAGACCGACACCGGCAGTTGCCCACATACCGGCAGAGGTCGTCAGACCGCTGACCAAGTTGTTGCGGACAAAGATGACACCAGCGCCGAGGAAGCCGACACCGCTGACAACCTGAGATGCCACACGGGAGGCATCCCATCTGGAATTATCATAAAATCCATACT
This sequence comes from Brotaphodocola catenula, assembly GCA_020686985.1. Lineage (GTDB taxonomy): Bacteria > Bacillota > Clostridia > Lachnospirales > Lachnospiraceae > Brotaphodocola > Brotaphodocola catenula. Next base: position 38,079 of record JAJEPU010000024.1, on the reverse strand, counting down.
TAGAGACTACCATCATCAGCGCTGATCCCATCGCAATAATCATATGCGTGCGGATTCCTGCCGACTTGTTTCTGTTTTTTCGCTCACTTCCGATCATAATACCGAGCAAAGACGCAATCAGAATTCTGAGCAGATATTCCATCTGATTCGTTATTCCGGTAGCCGTAAACTGCTCGAGCATGCTCCCCCATACAGCTGTTTCCATTTTTCTGCTATTCTCCTTTTACAGTAAAATACGCGTTTTTTGTAACGTTTCCCCTTTTGAATCGTTTTTTTATTCTTAGATCGTTCCCTCTGCGACTCTCGTACATGCCACAAAGTGTCCCGGCTCGATCTCATGGAGCTTCGGATTGCACTTCTTACAGCACTCGTCTGCAAAGTCACAACGCTTCATGAAACGGCACTCATCCGGCAGATTAACCGGGGAGGTGATCTCGCCCTTGATCAGCTGGCGCTTCGGCTTCTCTTTTCCGACAATCGGAAGCGGGATTGCAGACAGCAGTGCCTTCGTGTACGGATGTACCGGATTTGCAAACAGGACATCGGACGGTGCTTTCTCAACCATCTGTCCCAAATACATAACTGCGATATCATCTGAGAAGTATTTTACAACAGACAGATCGTGGGTGATGAAAATGTAGGTCAGACCCATTTTCTCCTGAAGCTCTTTCAACAGGTTCAGAATCTGTGCCTGAATCGACACATCCAGTGCAGATACCGGCTCATCGCAGACAATCAGTTTCGGATTTACGGCAAGCGCACGCGCGATACCGATACGCTGACGGCGTCCACCATCGAGCTCATGCGGGTATACGTTGATGTAACGCTCTGCAAGACCTACGGTCTCCATCAGCTCAAGTGTGCGATCCTCAATGTCCTTCTTGGACTTTAACAGCTTGTGCTCGATGATCGGCTCACTGATCAACTGCATAACCGTCTGACGCGGGTCCAGAGAGGAGAACGGGTCCTGGAAGACCATCTGCATCTCCTGGCGCAGAGGACGCATCTGCTTTCTGCTGTATGAGGTGATGTCCTTTCCGTCGAAAATGATCTTTCCGCCGGTCGGCTCAAGAAGTTTCAGGATCGTTCTTCCGGTCGTGGACTTTCCGCATCCGGACTCTCCTACGATTCCGAGCGTCTTTCCCTCTTCGATTTTAAAGCTGACTCCGTCGACTGCGTGCAACTGACCTGCCGGAGTTGTGAAAAATTTTGTGAGATTCTGGACTTCCAGAATTGTCTTATTTGCCATTTTCGTTCCTCCTCAAGCTGAAATCAGGATTTTCATATGCGGTACATGCCACAAAATGCGTCTTGCTTCCCTCCACAGACTTTAACGGAGGAATTGACTTTGTACATGCCTCGGTCGCATACGGACAACGCGGAGCAAACGAACATCCCGGCGGAAGATCCGACGGATCCGGCATCAGACCGCGAATCGGAACGAGCTGTTCGCCTCTCTGCTTCAAGTTCGGCAGGGAATCAAACAGACCCTCGGTATACGGATGACGCATGTGGTTGAACACATCGTCTGCCGTTCCCTTCTCCACGATACGTCCGGCATACATAACTGCCACATCCTCGCAGACCTCAGCGACAACACCCAGATCATGAGTGATCAGAAGCATTGCCATCTCCTTCTCCTGAATCAGCTGTTTCATCAGCTCAAGAACCTGTGCCTGAATCGTTACATCCAGAGCGGTCGTCGGCTCATCGGCGATCAGAAGCTGTGGGCTACAAGCAAGTGCGATTGCGATGACAACTCGCTGTTTCATACCACCGGAGAACTGATGCGGATAATCGTAGGCACGGGACTCTGCGATACCTACCATCTTAAGCATCTCTTTTGCCTTCTCAAATGCTTCCTGTTTGGAAATATTCTGATGGAGCATGATACTCTCACCGATCTGCTCTCCAACCGTCATAACCGGGTTTAAAGCCGTCATCGGGTCCTGGAAGATCATTGCCACATCATTTCCGCGGACTTTCTGCAAATCCTCCTGAGACATTTTCAGGATATCTTTTCCGTCAAGGTGAATCGACCCGTTTTTGATTACGCCCGGCGGGTTCGGGATCAGGTTCAGGATTGAGAGCGCGGTCGTCGTCTTTCCGGCGCCGGTCTCACCTACCAGTCCCAAAGTACGTTTTTTGCTGATCTGAATGTCAATGCCATTTACCGCACACACATCTGCGTCTTCGGTCTCATAGTGCACCACCAGATCTTTAATATCAAGAACTAAATCTTCTGCCATGCCATTCTCCTCCTATTTTTGTTGCTCCTCACTCTCCCGCAACTTACTTCTTCAGCTTCGGATCAAGTGCATCACGAAGTCCGTCACCGAGCAGGTTCAGTGCCAGTACGGTCATCATGATTGCAAGACCCGGAATGATACACATGTAGCTTGCATCACGGATGTGACCACGTCCTGCGGAAAGAAGTGCACCCCACTCCGGAGCCGGAGCCGGAACACCGATTCCAAGGAAGCTCAGGGAGGAAGCTGAAATGATCGTCGTTCCGATCAACAGAGTGATCTGTACGATGATCGGGGACAGACAGTTCGGAAGGATATGTTTTACGATGATCTTCCAGGTCGGAAGTCCCATTGCGTAGGAAGACTCTACATACTCCTGATCACGGATCGTCATAACCGACGCACGCACGATACGGGCAAAACTGCTCGCGCAGGAGAATGCCAGTGCAATCATTAAGTTTACGGTGCTTGTACCAAGCAGGGAAACGATAACAACTGCGGTCATGATGTTCGGGATCGAATAGAAAATATCAATTCCTCTCATGATGATGGAATCCACAACACCTCCACGGAATCCTGCCTGAGAACCAAGAATCGTTCCGACAATCAGACCGAGGAACACGGAGCCGACACCGATGATCAGAGAATAACGTGCACCGTAGATGACACGGGCAAACAGGTCACGTCCGAACTCATCGGTTCCGAACCAGTGTGCTGCACACGGAGCCATCAGACGATCCTGCATGTTCTGACCGATTACATCCTTCTCATAGTCAAAAATCAATGGACTGAAAAGTGCTGCGCCAACAAGGAACAGAAGAAACAGCATGCCAAGCACGGCTCCGCGGTTGCGGATCAGATGTCTCCAGGTTTCCTGGAGCATGGTACGCTTTTTTACATGTTTTGTATTTCCGGTTGAATTTGTCTGTGCCATACGATCACCCCTTCTTGCTGTACTGTGCCCGGATACGCGGATCAAAGAATGCGTAAATCAGGTCTACCACCAGATTGATGATACACATCAGAATCGAACACATGATGATCGATCCCGTTACCATCGGCGTATCTCGTTTGGAAATGGAATCGTAAACGAGACGACCGATTCCCGGCCAGGAGAATACGGTCTCAGCCAGTACAGAACCGGTGATAACCAGAGACATCTGAAGACCGATTGCAGTGATGATCGGGATCAGCGCATTCTTCAGACCGTGGGTGAAGATAACACGCTTCTCGGAACATCCCTTTGCACGTGCAGTCGTCATGTAATCCTGACGGAGCACATCGAGCATGGAGGAACGAGTTGTTCTTGTGATCAGAGCTGCCAGACCGAAACCAACGGTTACTGCCGGCAGGATCAGGCTGTCAATTCCGCCCTTACCTCCGGTAGGCAGAAGTTTGAGTTTCAGGGAAAAGATGATAATGAGCATCAATCCGAGCCAGAAGTTCGGCATCGATGTTCCGAATAGGGCGAATATCATGCCCGCCGTATCCTTCCATGTATTTTGATGTATCGCGGTGTAGACACCGAGTGGAACCGAGACGAGAACGGCAATCACAACTGCTGTTCCTCCAAGTAACAACGTGTTAGGAAGACGCTCCATAAAGGTCTTGAATACATCACGCTTTGTCACATAGGACTTACCCATATCTCCGGTTACCATGCCCTTCATGTAGTTTGCATAGCGCACGATAAACGGATCATTCAGACCGAGTTCTTCGCGGATCTGCTCTACCTGCTCCGGCTGTGCATTATCACCCGCAAGCATCAGCGCCGGATCACCGCCGGTCAGGCTCATCGCCCAGAAAATCAGAAACGAGGTAACCAGAATTACCGGCACCAGCATTACGAGGCGCTTGACTATGTATTTTATCATCTGCTACTCACTCCTTCTCCTTTTAAAATCAAACCCATTCACATCAACTTTATTTTGCTTTGATTTATCTGTTCAAGTAATAAATATTGATAAGTAGATAAATCTTTGCTGAAAAAAATCTTGCGGGCCCGGAAACCGGTAGCCCGCAAGATTTCATCGTTCTCACTGTTCCATCACGGTTTTTAAATTCTTAGAACATAGGTAAGATAAATACTTCCATGATGTCCGCTACAATGATTACTCTGCTACATATGCATGACGCCAGTCATGGTTTCCACCGCCGTAGAAATAGGTACCTTTCAGGTTCTTGTTGTATGCAACTACCAGGTTTGCAATGTAAAGCGGAACCTGCGGGCACTGATCTACTAAGTACTCCTGAAGCTCCTTTGCATCTGCGAGACGCTGATCAGCATCCTTCTCAGTTGCTACCAGATCGGTCAGCTCATCAACCTTCGGGTCAGAGAAGTGATGATAGTTAGAACCAGAACCGGTATAGAACAGGTCACGGTATACGAAGTCAACCTTGGAATCCTCGTTCCATCTCCACAGGAAGAGCTCCTGCTTGCCATCTACACAGGTGGACTTTAAGGTTGCAGTCTCCATCGGCTCAAGGGTTACGGTGATTCCGATGTCAGCCAGATTTGCCTGAATAACGGTTGCAATCTGCTCATACGGAGTACCGGAAGCGTAAGTCAGGGTAGTGGTGATTCCACCATCCGGATAACCAGCCTCTGCCATCAGCTCTTTTGCACGATCTACGTTGTAATCAAAGCCTTCCATATCATCGTAGAAGCCCCACAGACCACGGTTCAGGATCGTCTTCTGAAGAGTACCCTTGCCGTATACAGCTGCCTCAAGTACTGCATTGCGATCGATCGCACATGCAACTGCCTGACGCAGTTTCTGGTTGTTCCACGGCTCTTTCTCTACGTTGAATGCAAAGTAGAAAAGACGGGTTCCGGTCTGCTCATAAACGGTGATGTTGTCATCATCTTCCAGATACTGTAACTCGTTGATCGGCGGGTTTACGCAGACATCAATCTCGCCTGCCTGAAGTGCCATAACACGGGAAGATGCCTCGATGTACGGCTTGAACTCGATCGTATCTACAACACCCGGTGCCAGGTTATCATCTGCCGGAAGATCGTTGCCCCAGTAATCGTCAACTTTCTTCAGACGGCAATACTCGCCTTCTACCCACTCATCGAACTTGTACGGACCAGTTCCGATGTAGTACGGATCTTCCATACCGCTCTCATATGCCTTCTTAGACTGAATGGACAGCGGAACCGAAGACAGGGACTGAATGAACTCGTTGTTGTAGCTCTCAGTCTCAATCTCGATCGTGTAATCATCGAGAACCGTTGTTCCAACATAACCCTTGAGGACGGAAGCTACCATGTTGTCCATCGCCATATCCAGCGTGAACTTGACATCCTCTGCGGTCATCGGAGTCTCGTCGTCATCGTTGAAATGAACATCGTCACGAAGACTCATCTTGATGTGGGTATCATCTTCCTGCTCCCACGAAGTTGCCAGACACGGACCAAAACGCTCATCTCCCTGAGAACCGTTGTTGAAGAATACCAGAGTCTGATGCGTATTCTTCAGAACAATGTTGTTGATCTGATCCTGCTGGGACTGAAGATCCAGATTGTTGATATCTGCATCCGTACCAATCACCAGAGTGTCCTTGTGGGCTTCGGAGCTTCCGCCATCTGCTGTCGTCGTTCCGGCATCTCCCCCATTTGATGCAGAACCAGAATCGGAAGACTTACCGCCTCCACAACCAGTCAGAGCTACAGCCATCATCGTCGCTGCGCCCAGAAGCAATGCTACTCGTTTTTTCATAACACCCTTCCTCCGTTTTCATAATTTCTGTTGTCGCAGTCTCTTCTCCCTGCGATACTCCTCCACACTGCAAGGTTTCTGTGAAATAAAAACACGCAATGATATAACTGAATCGAACATGCTCTTTCAATTACATCACTGCGCGCTCTCTCATCTCCATGCAATGTGTACAAGTACTTCTCAACTGAGAATAAGTATACCGTCATTTTGTCCTAATGTCAATAAAAATTTTATTTATATTTCACTTTTTCTTTGAAGAATTTTAACATTTTTTCGAATTGTCTCCTAAGAAAATAAAGGTATTCTTATTTTTGCATAGTTTATGTCCAAATTTGCAATTGTGTCCTCAGTTTCTCGAAACGCCTCTTAGTCGTCTCTTATTTTAACTTATTTTTCCGAAGTTTTGTCATTCCCGTTCTCATTCCTGCGTTGCAAAAATGCTAACGACTTCGTCCTCGTTGTTCATCCTTATTCGTCCTCATCTTCCTGTGCCCAGGCAAGTGCACAGCGAACTGCTCGTTTCCAGCCCTTGATGAGTTTCTTTCTCTCTTCCTCCGGCATCTCCGGTGCAAAATCGCGCTCCGCCTTCCAGTTTTCACGGATCTCATCGCGGTCTTTCCAGTAACCGACCGCAAGACCTGCAAGGTAGGCTGCTCCGAGTCCTGTCGTCTCAATACACTGCGGGCGAACCAGCTCAGATCCGAGAAGATCTGACTGGAACTGCATCAGGAAGTTATTGGCACTCGCGCCACCGTCAACCTTGAGCTTCTTGAGTGCAATTCCGGAATCCTGTTGCATCGCCTCGATCTGATCGTAAACCTGATATGCCATCGACTCCACCGTCGCACGGATAAACTGCTCCTTGCTCGTTCCACGCGTCACACCGACGATCGTTCCTCTCGCGTACTGTTCCCAATACGGAGCACCAAGACCTGCAAATGCCGGAACAACATAGACTCCGCCAGTATTCTCAACTGCGGTACAATACTCTTCGGTCTGGGAAGCACTTCTGACCATACGCATCTCATCACGAAGCCACTGCACTGCCGCACCTGCGACAAATACACTTCCCTCAAGTGCATAATGCGTTTCCTCCGCGGTACAAGCCGCAATCGTCGTCAGAAGTCCATGTGTGGAATTGATCGCCTTCGCTCCGGTATTCATCAGAAGGAAGCATCCGGTTCCGTAAGTATTCTTCATCTCGCCCGGCTCAAAACAGCACTGACCGAACAGCGCTGCCTGCTGATCTCCCGCTGCACCCGCAATCGGGATCTTTCCTCCCATGACATCCGAGGAGGTATATCCGTATACACAGCTTGACGGTTTTACATCCGGAAGCATGCATTTCGGAATGTTAAAGTATGCAAGAATCTCATCGTCCCAGCATTTCTTGTGAATATCGAAAAGCATTGTGCGGGATGCGTTTGTGTAATCTGTCACATGGATGCATCCCTTTGTCAGATTCCAGATCAGCCAGGTATCAACCGTTCCGAACAAAAGCTCCCCCCGCTCTGCCCGCTCACGTGCGCCCTCGACGTTGTCGAGAATCCATGCAATCTTACTTCCCGAGAAATAAGCATCCGGAATCAGTCCCGTGCGCTCACGGATCTTCTCCTCCATTCCGTCTGCTTTGAGCTTCTCGATGCGATCTGCGGTTCTGCGACACTGCCAGACAATCGCATTGTAAACCGGCTCACCGGTCTCCTTATCCCAGACGATCGTCGTCTCTCTCTGATTCGTGATTCCGATCGCCGCAATATCACTGTAATGCGCACCAATCTTTCCCATCGCCTCGAGTGCCACGGAAAGCTGTGATGACCAGATCTCCATCGGGTTGTGCTCCACCCAGCCCGGCTGTGGGAAGATCTGTGTAAACTCCTTCTGTGCTACACTGCATATGCTTCCCTCCCGGTCAAAGAGAATACAGCGAGAGCTTGTTGTTCCCTGATCCAGTGCAATGACATATTTCCCCATAATATCCTTCCCCCTGTCAGTTATGATTGAATTTTCATGATGATGCTGTTGATTTGTTGCCGATTTGGTTTTGTTGCCAATTCCGTTTTTAATTGTTATTTTTTTCTCAAACCATAAAGAAAGAGCAAGGTCACACCGTCACCGGTCTCAACCCTGCTCTCATTTTCTCTAAGGTAGTATGATAAAAATATGTACTTTGTTATATTACCATATTTTTCTCACCACTGTCAAGATTATTTTGGTATTTTTCACATTACTGTTGGGAGTTTGCAAGCTCTACGTGGACATTTTTACCACGGATCTTTGCATTTTTCATGCACTCCACAACCTCTCCTGCACAATCCGACGGAACTTCGACGAAGGTATATTTGTCATACATGTCGATGCTTCCGATCATACGACCGGAGATTCCGGACTCGCCCGCAATCGCACCCAGAATATCTCCCGGTCTCACACCCTGATTCTTTCCAAGATTTACAAAAAGGCGAGCCATATCGCCGTCGCTCTTTCTGCCACGACCGCCACGGTTGTCTCTTCCACTGCGTCCGCGACCGTTGTCACGACCTCTGCCTCTTCCACCACGACCCCAGGAATCGAGATCATCGAGGGAACGTGCCGGCTGGGAATCGATCGCAATGTCCTGATTTTCCTCACCCATGCTCATTCTCAGAAGAGCGGAAGCGAGATCGAGGGAGGTGTAATCCTCCTCGAGGAGCTTCTTCTCTACAATATGAAGAACTCGGCTCAGATCCATATCTGCCATCACCTGCTTTGCCTGATCGAGGATCTTCTCTGCCTTGATCTCGGTGATGTCATCAAGGGACGGGATTGCCTGAGGAACGATCTTCGTCTTGCAGTAGCGCTGAATGTCGCGCAGTTTGTATACATCGCGTCCTACAACAAAACTGAATGCGATACCCTCACGACCTGCACGACCGGTACGACCGATTCGATGTACATAGTACTCCTCGTCCTGCGGAATGTCGTAGTTGAACACTGCCTCGACATCGTCGACATCGATTCCTCTCGCTGCCACATCGGTTGCGACAAGGATTTCGGTGCGACCATTTCGGAAACTGTTCATCACGCGGTCACGCTGGATCTGCTTTAAGTCTCCGTGAAGACCCTCTGCAAAATAGCCTCTTCCCTGAAGCTCCTGCACCAGCTCATCAACCTGACGCTTCGTATTGCAGAAAGCGACAGACAGCTTCGGAGCATACATGTCGAGAAGACGGCACATCACCTCAACCTTGGTCTTCGGCTTTACTTCATAATAATACTGGGTTACTTTCGGAACCGTCAGCTCCTTCTTCACCACGCGGACGATCTGCGGATCTTTCTGGAACGTCTTTGCAATCTTCTGAATTGCGTCCGGCATCGTTGCAGAGAACATGATCGTCTGACGCTCCTCCGGAAGCTGGCTCAAGATCGTCTCCATATCCTCCAAAAATCCCATGTTCAGCATCTCATCTGCCTCGTCCATGATCACTGTATGTACCTGATCAAACTTGATCGTCTTCCGGCGCATATGATCCATCACACGGCCCGGGGTGCCGACGATGATCTGGGTGCCATCCTTGAGTCCGCGGATCTGGCGCACGATGTCCTGACCACCATAGATCGGCAGAACCTTGATGCCGTGCATATACTTTGCAAGGTTGCGGATCTCATCTGCTACCTGAATCGCAAGCTCGCGCGTCGGGCACAGTGCAATCGCCTGAAGTTTCTTATTTTTCGGATCGATCTTCTGAAGCAGGGGAATTCCAAATGCCGCGGTCTTTCCCGTTCCGGTCTGTGCCTGTCCGATGATGTCCAAGCCCTCCATCTGAACCGGAATTGCCTTTGCCTGAATCGGGGAAGCCTCCTCGAATCCCATATCCGTCACAGCTCTCAGAATTCGATCATTAATCTGTAACTCTTCAAATTTTACTGTATCCATTCTGTGTCCTCATTTTCCTTCATTTTTGTTTCTTGTTTGTTTCTTACCTGCTTTTTTGTTTCCTGTTTTCGGGTTTTCATACGTTTCACACAGTAATACGCTTCGTATTGTCCACCCGTTTCTGTTTCCATCTCTCTTTTTTGCTTTTGTATCTTTGTATGGGTCTCTCTATGATTTTCGGTTCCATTTGATTTGAATAAAGAACAATCCAGTCAGTCAATCAGCGATTTTTCTTCCGGTTTCCGTCATCCCTTTGCAAATAGATTCTATTTTACATCAAGCACAATGTTTCCGGGCAGACATGGTTGTACTCTCTTTCTCTCCTGCAACTGTCTCTCTTTTCTTAAAGAAAGAGAGGGTTCAAGATAGACCTTGAATCCTCTCTCGCATACGTCTAAAAATTTTAACACAGGTATGTTTTCATGTCAATCAAACAAAATCCCGAATTTTTATGTAAATTTATTTGCTTTTTTGACTTCTTTTTGACTGTGTTTTTCTGAGGTACACACAATAGCGAATGACTCCGTGTGGGAAAGATTTTTTGCCAGATTCTCTCTCCTATTTTGTAAACATTCCCTCCGGGGACAATCCGTTGTTCGTTCCGTAAGAACCATAAATCTGATCAAATGTTCCCTGCGGAGCCTGCGCAATATAGGAATGACCACTGCCATACTTTCCGTAGAGTTTCATGATCGCAATCATATCTGCTTCCGGAATCTCCACGCAACCCGATGTCTCGGTATCTCCCGGCACATCGCAGTGAAGGAAGAGCGCAGAACCGCGACCGGTCACAGCATTGAGGTTGTATCCTGCATCAATCACATAGTTGTAATAGCCTGCATAGCCCTGAGCACCAACTCGCTCGCCTTTTTCGATGGAACCCTTGACTAACTTGTTGCTCGTCTCCTCCCAGACATAGGAGTCATCAACCTGAATGTAGTCAGACGGAAATCCCTCAAGCGCCTGTGCCTGACCAAACGGAGTGTTCATCCGGAAAACACCGATCGGGGTCGTCTTATCTCCCTCATGGCGATCGCTGCTCATTCCGTTCCGTCCGAGATGACCGGCTACCTCAAGGCATTTCGTCCAGCCTGTGCCATCAGTGCCATTGGCAGTCTTCTCATATGCATAAACCTGACAGCTGGTGCCACCGCGTCCCTCGACAACAACAAGGACAGAGGCATCCTGCGGAAGCACAAATTTTTCCGGTACAAACGATGCTCCTAAAATCTCTCCGGTCACAATCGGTCGACTCTCATCTAATAAAGGAAGCGTCACCGCCTCACCTCCCGTCTGCTGATCCGCAGTCGTTTCTGTCGTGTTATTCTGTGAAGGACTCTGATTGAGCTGTACTGTCTCCGAACTCACAGAAGAAGTTGATGTCGTGCTGTTGCCACTTCCGACTGCAATGATCGGTGATCCCGCCCATGCCGGTGTTGTCATCAAAAGCATCGCCATCGCCATGCAGATTCCTGTTTTCTTTTTCATTTGCAACTCTATTCCTTCCTGTCCTATTCTTATATTCTATGCCAGAATTGCTTTTCCCGCAATTTCCGTATTTTTCTGTTTTCAGCTATATTGGCTTTTTGTTTCTCTTATTCAGGTCGACGCAAGCATCAACTTGGCGCGTGATTTTAATCAGCTTTGCTGACATCTTCCTATTAAAATCACTGCGCATCCGCTCTGATTTATACTTTGAAACGATAGCCCACACCCCAGATCGTCTCAATATACTGAGGTTTCGCGGTGTTAAACTCGATCTTCTCGCGAATTTTCTTAATGTGAACCGTGACTGTCGCAATATCTCCGATCGACTCCATATCCCAGATCTTTGAGAAGAGTTCTTCTTTTGTAAATACATGGTTCGGATTCTGTGCGAGAAAGGTCAGAAGATCAAACTCCTTCGTCGTGAAGTTTTTCTCCTCTCCATTGACCCACACGCGTCTTGCGGTCTTGTCAATCTTGAGTCCGCGAATCTCAATGACTTCGTTCTCCGGACTTCCGCTTCCAATCAGACGCTCATAGCGCGCAAGATGTGCCTTCACACGCGCCACCATCTCGCTCGGGCTGAACGGCTTTGTCATATAGTCATCCGCTCCGAGTCCCAGACCACGGATCTTGTCAATATCTTCCTTTTTCGCAGAGATCATGATGATCGGCGTATTCTTCACCTCGCGGAAACGACGGCAGATCTCAAATCCATCCATATCCGGAAGCATCAGATCAAGAATCAGAAGATCAAAATCCTCTCCGAGAGCACGGTCAAGTCCCTTCTTTCCGTTCTCCTCCAGTTCTACCTCAAATCCACTCAGCTCCAGATAATCCTTTTCCAGCTCTGCAATGCTCGTCTCATCCTCAATAATCAAAATTCTGCTCATTTTTCCACGCTCCACTACTTATTTATATGTTGCTTTCTTATTTACTGATCTCTTAATTTACTGCTTTCTATATATTGCTCTTTCTATCTTGCTTTATATATCGCTGATTTTCAATAGCCGTCATATCCCTCTGTTATTTCTACTTTGACGACTTTTCCTTTTTTCCAGAATCTTTCTTTCCAGCTTCTTTCTTATTAGAACCGCCACGCCGATCTGACTCAGGAACAGAAGGTTCTGTCTGCGGAACTTCCTGATACTTTCTCAGCACAAAATGCATCTCCGTGCCGATTCCAAGTCTGCTCGTCGCCCAGATTCGCCCACCATGATCCTCAATGATCTTGCGCACAATCGAAAGACCGATTCCACTTCCACCCTGAGAAGAATTTCTCGATGCGTCAGTCCGGTAAAAGCGGTCAAAGATATTCGGAAGATCCTTCGCCGCGATTCCTCGTCCATTGTCCTCGATCTCGACCTGAATGAAATCTCCGACATCCTTGATTCGGATATTGATGATCCCCTTCGGCTTGTCCATGTACTTGACCGAGTTGCTGATGATGTTGTTGACCACTCGCTTCATCTGCTCGGCATCAGCGATCACGACCACATCATCACTGACATAATTGAAATATCCAAGCTCAATCCCTCTCGATTCCATATCGAGTCCGACTTCCTCCGCACAGTCTCCAAAATAGCTGTTCACATTGATCTTAGAAAACGTATACGGAATCTTGTTCGTATCAATCTTGGAGTAAAACGTCAGCTCATCGATCAGGCGATCCATGTCGTTTGCCTTATTGTAAATCGTTCGGATATATTTGTCCAGCTTCTCCGGCGAAGATGCCACTCCGTCGAGAATTCCCTCGACATATCCCTTAATTGCGGTGATCGGTGTCTTTAAATCATGAGAGATATTGCTGATCAGCTCCTTGCTCTCAATATCGTACTGAATCTTCTCCTCTGCATTCTCTTTCAGGCGAATTCTCATCTCCTCAAAGTCCTGGCAGAGTTCTCCGATCTCATCGTCTTCCTCCACATCCAGCGTGAAATCAAGATTGCCATCCCGGATCTTTCTGGTTGCCTCCTGCAATTTGCTCAGCGGTCTTAAAATCGAGCGATACACCCAGATCGTCAGCGACGCACAGACAAAGACGAGCATCAGGACGCCGGAAACCAGCATCTGAATCACCATGGAGCGCACTTCCGGACCGAATTCATTGAATCGATACAGCACGAACAATTTTCCCATCGAAAGCACCATGCCGACAAAAATCACCGGCAGGATGGAAAATGCAAGAAACGCAATCGCAAGACGTGTCTTTAATCTCATCTGATACACCCCTTTCTGATTGTTCTATTTTGTTTATCGTTTTTCCCTTTTTTAACTTTTTAAAATAGGAAATCCCAAAAAAACTCTCTGTAAAGAGTATACCATAAGAATCCCATTTCATTTCTGAAAAAACTATAAAATAAGATAATCGGCAAATGCTCCCTATTTCAAGCAGATAAATGGGTATGAAAAAGAGGCGCATTTCACGCCTCTTCTTTTTCGTTTCATGCTTCACTTTTTAATTTCCACACTCGATGCTGATCTCATTGAATTTCTCAAGAATCTCATCGATCTGGGTGTTTGTCTTCTCTGCTCCGGCGCGATCCATGACCGCATGTCCCTGGTGCATCATCAGAAGACGATTTCCGTATTCCACCGCATAGCGCAGATTATGTGTGACCATAATCGTTGTCAGGTGCTTCTCCTCCACGATCTTTCCGGTCAACTGCATGATGATCTCGGCAGTCTTCGGGTCGAGTGCAGCAGTGTGCTCATCGAGAATCAAAAACTCAATCGGAGTCATGGTCGACATCAGAAGTGCCATCGCCTGACGCTGACCGCCGGAGAGCACTCCGACTTTCACATCCATCTTGTCCTCAAGACCGAGACCAAGGGATTTCAACTGCTCCCGATAAAAATCAACGCGCTGACGGTTTGTTCCCGGGCGAAGGTCGAACGGCTTGCCCTTATTGTCCGCAAGGGACATGTTTTCAAGAATCGTCATGCTCGGGCAGGTTCCCATTGCCGGATTCTGGTAAACGCGACCGATCTTGCGCTGACGCTTGAATTCCGGCATGTTGGTGATGTCTTTTCCGCCGATCCGGATCGAACCGGAATCAAGCGGAATGCTTCCACAGATCAGATTGAGCATCGAGGTTTTTCCCGATCCATTGCTTCCGACGACGGAGACGAACTCCCCATCCTGAATCGTCAGGGAAAAGTCCTGAAACAGACACATCTCATTGACGGTTCCTGCATTGTAATATTTATGAATATGACTGAGTTCGAGCACTTATTTCCCCTTCTTTCCTGCAATTTTTACTTTGCCCTCTGTCCGGTTGCTGACTACCAGAATCACCAGGAACAAAACGGCTGTGATCAGCTTCAGATCCGAAGCTGCCATTCCCATCGCAATCGCGATCGAGACACAGGCTTTGTAGACCACAGATCCCGTAATGACTGCTGTCGTCGCCTTGACCGAATTAAAACGCTTTAAGAGCTTCATTCCGATGATAACACTTGCAAGTCCGATAACCATAGTTCCGGTTCCGGTGCTGATCTCAAAGAAGCCTTTCTGCTGACAGTACACACAGCCTGCAAGGGAAGCAAATCCGTTTGCGATCGCAAGACCGAGGATTTTTACCATACCCTTGTCTTTTGCCAGAGAGGTGACAAGCACATCGTTGTCTCCCGCTGCCCGAAGCAAAAATCCTGAGCGCGTGTTCAGATACAGATCGAGAAGTATCTTACAGACCACAACAATCACAAGAAGAATCAAAGCTACGAGATACGGTTCAAGTGCCTCCGATACCATACTCTCAAGCCATGCATTTTCAAAAATTGTCTCCTGACTGAAAATCGGCACATTTGCTTTTCCCGCAATGCGAAGATTGAGCGAGTAGAGCGCTGTCATCACGATAATACCGGAAAGCAGGTCACGCACCTTGAACTTGACGTGAATGATTCCTGTGATGCATCCGGCAAACGCTCCGGTTAAAAATGCAAGAAACAGAGTCAGAAATGGATTCACACCTTTTAAGATCAGCATGACCGTGACTGCTGCTCCGAGTGGAAACGTGCCGTCCACAGACAGATCCGGAAAATCCAGAATTTTATAAGTAATATATACGCCGAGTGCCATGATCGCATAGATCAGACCCTCCTCCATCACGCCAAGTACAATGGACATCTCTCTCCCCCAGCTTCTAATCGTCTTTCGAGTTATCAGTAGTTATCGAAGTTACTTTGTGGTTGAGCTAATCTCATCGAAGAGTCCTGCTGCACTCTCAGTCAGCTCATCCGGCAGGGTAATTCCGAGGTTCTCTGCTACCTTTGTGTTTCCGTAGAAAGCAGCTTCCTTGATGACCTCAAAGTTCATCTCGCTTGCCTTCTTCTCGCCCTTTAATACCTGTGCTGCCATCTTACCGGTCTGCTCACCAAGGCTCACATAGTCAAGTCCCATTGCTGCGAGACAGCCGATCTTTACCTGCTCTACCTCACTTCCAAATACCGGAATGTTCTTCTTTCCTGCCTTGTCAAGGATGACCGGAAGAGAGCTTACAACGGTGTTGTCAGTCAGGTTCGTGATGCAGTCTACCTTCTCAACCAGATTGTCGGCTGCCAACGGAATATCTGCTGTGGAAGAGATACCGCTCTCCACGATCTCAAATCCGTAATCTCCCGCTGCTTCCTTGTACTCCTCGATTGCTGAAACGGAGTTGATCTCACTTGTGCTGTACATGATACCGATCGTCTTTGCATCCGGAAGCACTTTACGGATCATCTCAAGCTGTTGGGTAACCGGGAGCTTGTCGCTTGTACCGGTAATCTCACCGACCGGAGTTCCATCTGCATTTGCAAGCTCTGCTGCAACCGGATCGGTTACTGCGGTGTAGATAACCGGAACGCCATCTTTCTTAACTGCGCTGTATGCACTCTGTGCAATCGGAGTTGCAATCGCGCAGATCAGATCTGCCTTCTTTGCAAGGAAGTTATCCATGATCTGACTTGCGGTACCGCCATCTGCCTGTGCATTCTCATAAAGGACGGTCAGGTTCTTGCCCTCGACGATGCCCTCATCTGCAAGTCCCTGAAGGAAACCGATTCGGCAGTTGTCAAGAGAACCGTGCTCTGCAAACTGACCGATTCCTACGGTGAAATCGCCATCTGCAATCTCTGCCACGCCGGTATCTTCTCCTGCGCTACTGCTCTCTGCACTGCTTCCGTCCTCTGCCTTGGACTCTGCGGAGCTCGTCGCTTCGGAAGAAGTGGTTGTCGTCTCGGTATTTTTTGAGGAAGAACATCCTGCAAGTACTGCCATCGCCATTGTCGCCAGAATCACTGCTTTCACATTTCTCTTTTTCATAATCTTTTCCTCCTGAAATTTTGAAATAAGGAATATGCCTTGGCACATTCTCGTGGAGCATTTTTTGTTTCATGGGACGCCATTTGGAATGCCATTTCCTATGAAATAAAAAAAGTCCCAGATACAGTTTCCTGTATCTGAGACGAATTCACATTTACTTAATCCGCGGTACCACTCAAATTGGCAATAGCCCTCTTTTTCACATACATGCATATGTGCTGTCAGATAACGGTCACAGTTTCCGTCGCTCCATACTCCCGCTCCTCATTCATCAATAGCAATCTTACTAAAAGTAAAAACGTAAAACTCTGATGATCTGTTCTCGGTTTCAGAATCGCCCTCGAAAGTCCATTCAACAATCTCCGCCATGTTGCAATCCCACCATCTGCAACTCTCTGTGATTTTAGAGGAAAGCCTACTCGTCTTTCTCATCGGTTTATTTGATTTGGTTTGCTTTGTTAAATGCATTGTAAGCCCGAATCCCGAATTTGTCAAGCAGAGTTTTTTATCTTAACCATCTCTTACAGATTCAACTTTTCATACCCCTTGCTCACATACACATCCATCCGCTCCCTAAGTGCCTCGTGATCCGGGTCTATAAGTTCCGGATCTGACTTTAATAGCGCGTCAACCTCTCTGGCGACGGTCTTTAAGAGATCTGCGTCCGTGAAAATATCCGCAAGGCGAAATTCCAGATCTCCGCTCTGACGCATGCCAAAGAAATCTCCCGGTCCTCGCAGTTTCAGATCCTCCGATGCGATGTAAAATCCATCGTTTGAGCGGTTCAAAATGTCAAGGCGCTCCTGCGTTCCATCCTGATCGGAGCCATTGACCATGATGCAGTATGACTGAGCCTTTCCGCGCCCGACTCGTCCGCGAAGCTGATGAAGCTGGGCGAGTCCGAAGCGCTCCGCATTCTCAATCATCATTACTGTCGCATTCGGCACGTTGACTCCGACCTCGACAACCGTCGTCGACACGAGAATCTGGATCTCGCCGGATGCAAATGCCTCCATGATCTTATTCTTCTCTTTGCCCTTCATCCGACCGTGAAGATACTCAATCCGCGCGCCCGGAAGCCGTTCCCTCAGAAGTTTCGTGTAATCAAGCACATTCTCCGCCTCGATCATCTCACTCGCCTCGACCATCGGGCAGATCACATATGCCTGATGACCCGCGCCCAGCTCTTTTGCAAGGAACTGGTAGGCGCGATCGCGATATCCCGTATCGACGACACAGTTCTTGATCGGCAGACGACCGACCGGCATCTCATCGATCACCGAGATGTCGAGGTCGCCGTAGAGAATGATCGCAAGTGTTCTCGGGATCGGTGTCGCGCTCATCACAAGCACATGGGGCAGGGTACCTGCCAAGTCCTTCAGGCTCTCAGCACCCTTCTGACCGAGTGATTCCCTCTGACCGACACCAAAACGATGCTGTTCATCGGTGATCACAAGCGCAAGGTTGTCGTAGTGAACGTTTTCCTGAATCAGCGCATGGGTGCCGACGATGATGTCTGCCTCGTGGGAGGCAATTTTCTTGTATGCTTCCCGCTTCTCCTTCGCCGTCATTGAACCGGTCACGAGCACGACCCTTTTTGTGACTCCCCATTTCTCAAACAACTCCTGCATCGACTCAAAATGCTGTCTCGCAAGAACTTCGGTCGGAGCCATCAGAGCGCCCTGAAATCCATTGTATGCGGTCTGGAGAAGAGCAAGGATCGCAATCACGGTCTTTCCCGATCCGACATCACCCTGAACGAGACGGTTCATCACAAGACCGCTCTCAAGATCCCTCTGCACCTCGGTAAGCGTGCGTTTCTGGGCTGAGGTCAACGCATACGGCAGACGGGCTTCAAACGCATCAACCTTCTCTGCATGATGCATCACAAACGAGGAGGTCTGATCCTGACGTTTTTCCTTGAGTCTTCGCACTGCCAGCAAAAAGAAGAAGAACTCATCAAAGACGAGACGCTTTCTCGCCATCAGAAGTTCCGCGCGGTCAGCCGGAAAATGAATGTGCTCGAGCGCATAGTTGTACTCCGCAAGCTCATAACGACTCCGCAGATCTTCCGGAAGGTACTCCCTCTCCATCGTGCGACGGGCAAATGCCTCCTCCATCGCGCGCACAATCGCCTTGTTTCCAAGCCCTTTTGTCTGACCGTAGACCGGGCGCATCGATCCCATGACCCGCTCATAATCCTCGAGCGAAAAGATCTCCGGCTGTTCCAGCTCAAGACGACTTCCCTTTTTCACGACCTTTCCGCGAAAAACAAAACGTTTTCCCATCTGAAGCGTCGCGCGCAGATACGGCATATGATACCACGTCAACTGCATGACTCCACTCCGGTCCTTGACTGAGGCAAGCGTCAATTCGGTCTGTTTGAATCGACGCACCGATGCCGTCTTTAAGAGAGCTCCGGAGACTGCGACAATCTCCCCCTCTCTCACCGACTCAATCGGTGTCGGAAGATCGTAGGAATCGTACCCTCTCGGATAGTCATGAAGCAGATCGTCCACAGTCTCAATTCCCAATTTTTGAAACAGGGCACCGGTTTTTTCACCGATGCCCTTTAAACTCGTAATAGGTTCCTGATTCATAAAAAATCACTCCACAGAAATAAAGTTATTTCATGGAAACAAGATTATTCCACGGAAATCATGTAATAATAAATCGGCTGTCCGCCATTCTGAAGCTCAATCTCAAGATCCGGGAATGCCTCTTTTGCCTTGTCTAAGAGTGCCTGAGCATCCTCTTCCCTCACATCGCTTCCATAGTAGATCGTCACAAGCTCGGACTCCTCGTCTGCCATTGCCTTGAGGCTGTCGAGAGCGACGGTCTCGATTCCGGTGCCGACCGTGAGCATGCCGTGATCGCCGATTCCCATGATGTCTCCCTCATGGATCTCCATGCCGTCAATATTCGTGTTGCGGACTGCGTAGGTGATCTGCCCCGTCTTCACACGCGCCATCTCATCCTTCATCGTCTCAAGGTTCTCCTCCGGGGTCTGATCCGGAACAAAGTTAATCAGAGCCGTGATTCCCTGCGGAACGGTGCGGGACGGAACAACCACAATCTTCTTGTCCTCGACGAGATACTTTGCCTGCTCCGCTGCAAGGATGATGTTCTTGTTATTCGGAAGGATGTAGATCACATCCGCATTGACTTTCTCGATTGCAGAAAGCATATCCTCGGTACTCGGGTTCATCGTCTGACCACCCTCAATGATGTAGTCTGCTCCGATTCCGCGGAAGATCTCACTGAGTCCCTCACCAACAGAAACTGCGATAAATCCTGCCGGCTTGCGCGGCTCCTCACTCGCCTTTGCCTGCTCTGCTTTCTCTCTTTCTTCCTGCTCTTTCTGCTGCTTTGCGAGCTTCTCTGCATTCTGGATCAAACGCTCATGGTGCTCCTCGCGCATGTTGTCGATCTTCATGCGGGACAGAGAACCATAGGTCAGTGCCTTCTGGATTGCAAGACCCGGATCATTCGTGTGAACATGAACCTTCACGACATCATCATCGGAAACGACAACGATCGAATCGCCGAGAGACTCTAAGTATGCCTTGAATTCATGCTCATCCTTCTCGGTGTACTCCTTCTCGAGATTGATGATGAACTCGGTACAATAACCGAATTTGATGTCAGCAGTCTCAATGTCAGAAGAACCGGCAGCGCTCTTTCCTGAGGTCATCGCAGAGACACCTGCACCGGTGGACGCCGGAATCGTCATATCGACTTCCTTGCCGTTAAGTCCGTCAAGGGCGCCTTTGAGCACCTGCATCAGACCCTGACCGCCGGAATCCACAACGCCTGCCTGTTTCAGAACCGGAAGCATCTCCGGGGTCTGGCTCAGCACATAGTCACCCTGCTCAATGACCTTCTCTGCAAACTCAATGACATCATCGGTCTGAGGAACCAGCTCCACAGCCTTGTCTGCCATGCCCTTTGCAACGGTCAGGATTGTGCCCTCCTTCGGCTTCATAACTGCCTTGTAAGCCGTCTCAGTCGCACGCACAAAGGCATTTGCAAGAACTGTGACATTGATCTTGTCCGCATTCTTGATCTCCTTCGTAAATCCGCGCAGAAGCTGAGATAAAATAACACCGGAGTTACCGCGTGCACCGCGCAGGGAGCCAGAGGAGATTGCCTTTGCAAGGTTCTCCATCGTCGGCTGCTCAATGCCTGCAACCTCGCGCGCTGCCGACATGATCGTCATCGTCATGTTTGTTCCCGTATCTCCATCCGGAACCGGAAATACGTTCAACTCATTAATCCATTCTTTTTTTGCCTCTAATCCTTTTGCCGCAGAGAGAAATGCTCTCTGTAACAGATGTGCATCAATATCCTTCATACTCACCGGTATGCTTCCTCCTTCATTAATCAATTACTCGTACACCTTCTACATAGATATTGATCTTGTCAACTTCCATTCCGGTGAATTCTTCTACTTTGTACTTTACATTGGCAATCAGGTTGTCTGCAACTGCACAGATGCTGACTCCATAAGCCACAATCACATGGAAGTCCAGAGAAATGTGGTTGTCCTCCACACTTACTGTGATTCCGTGTGTGATACTCTCTCTTTTAAGCAGTTTTACAAGTCCGTCTTTCATGCTCACTGCCGCCATTCCGACGATTCCGAAGCATTCCACTGCTGTCATACCTGCATAAAGGGCGATAACATCTGAACTGATCTGGATTTCGCCAAGTTTGTTGTTGATGTGTCCTTTCATAGCCATCCCTCCATTTTTATTTTTCCGCGATTGAAAGATGATACCATCTGCCTGATCGGGCAAATCCCATCCTGAATCGCAATTTTTCTTAACTGAATAACTGTTCTGTGTCTTCCTCATCTTCCTCTTCACATTCACAGTTACCTACACAGATCTTAACGCGATACCAATAAAGCGCATAAACGCGCAACTTCATACCCCTTAGAAAGTTACCATGCTATCACGCCAAAATCCAAATTCAAGACATCTTTTAACTAAATAAGTATACCACATACCCGATATTGTGTCCATTCCAAGTTTTCTTGTTACATTTTTTTTGAAATTTTTCAAATTTTACTTGCAAAAATGTCGAACTTCTGTTATCATACATTTGTTGTAGCCTCCACCCGGAGGCAAGTAGCGGTGAAGGAGGTGCAATCATGGCTAAATGTGCAATCTGTGAAAAGGCTGCTCACTTCGGAAATAATGTGAGCCATTCCCATAGAAGATCCAACGCGATCTGGAAAGCAAACGTTAAATCTGTCAAGGTTAAGGTAAACGGCGGCGCTAAGAAGATGTACGTTTGTACTTCTTGCTTACGTTCTGGCTTAGTAGAGCGTGCTTAATTTATGGCATTTAAAAAGCTGTTAGTCCACTTGGGCTGACAGCTTTTTTGCATTTCATGAACCAATCTTCATGAATTAACTGAGTCATCTTTCTCGGATTCTAACACCATAACACTTCCAATTTGTCAACATGCAAACAGATAATACCCAAACGTCAGACACCCGATGATGAAAATCAGGGTTGTCAGAGTTTCGGGGATAAAAAGTAAGAGGGTCATCCCCATTCCAAAACAAAAAAGCATCAGACCACAGACTCGCTTCATGGATTCCTCCTTACACGATGGGATCGATCGAATCAACGGATCAAAATCAAATTCTTTTGATCCTTCTCATCCTTTTTCTTCTGATACTATCACCATATGCAAGTGTCCATAAAACGATTCCGCAGACGGATGCTTTTCTTTACTTCTTATTATTCTTTAATCTTCTTTTGGTTTTCCCTGATTGTTGTTCTTTTACTTTTGCAAGCTTCTTTGGTTTACTTCTTTTTTCTATTTCCTATTTCTTGGTCACTTCTTTTGCATTCTCAGCGATCGTCTCCGCGGTCTCGACCGCTTCCTTTGAGACTTCCTTCTGTCCGCCCGTAAACTTATTCACAAAATCCGGTACCATGTCGAGAATCTTCGTCACAGCGTCCTGCTGTTTGATGTTCACGAGCTTCGTCACTCCGTTCTGGATCACGAGAACCGCGCTCGGGCTCATCTTCGCACTCATTCCGCCTCCGCCGTTCTGCTTCGCATTGTCGGCAAACGAACCGGCAGCCATTCCGCAGGTCACATCCACAAGCGGAAGAATGATCGCATCATCCACCTTGACTGCTTCACCCACAACTGTCTTCGTCGTCACAAACTGATCCATTCCCTTAAACAGCGCCTCCACTGTCTCTGCAAAATGATTATCTGCCATCGCTATTCCTCCTTATGACCTGCCCTCTTTAGAAAACTATCTGCGCGAATTTCTCCATGTCTTCCACAGTCTCCGGGCATCTTTATCAATCAGAATCCTGAGTCCGATCCAAAGCAGAGTCCCGATCCGAATCCGACCTCTGAACTTTGCCTCACCTTCAAGCACCAGCTCCTCCGCGTCAAACACCGGTGTCAGTGCAAAATTTCTTCCATAAAATCCATAAAATGGACTGACGACTGTCAGCACCTGCCCCGTCAGATACGGGTCTCCAAGACCAAAAATCAGCTTTCCGGAGAGTTTCTGCGGGAGAACGTGGCGGAGAAACCGCACAAACTGACGCTTCAAAAGTCGAAAGACTCGCTTATTCTCCTCTTTCCGAAGAAACTCCATCAGACGCTTTCGCTTCTCATTCAAATCCTGAAGATTCGAGCCGATTCCCATCAGACGTTTTTTAAGTCTGCCGAGACGTCTTTTGAGTCCACTCAGGAACATTTTGATTTTTCCTAGAATCGCCTTTGCCTTTTGTTTTACTTTTTCTATCGGATTCTTCTGTTTCGTTTTCTTCGACGTTTCCTGCGTTTCTTGTATTTCTTCTGTCGTTCTTTTCGGATTTTTGGGATCTTCCTTGTTTTCCTCCCGTTTCTTCTCGCTGATCTTTTCTGGTTGTTCTGTTTGTTCCGGTTGTTTCGATTTTTTTATGACGGTTTCGGATTTCCTGGGCGTTCCTGACGTTTCCGTGATCTCTGACCGTTCTGGTTTCATCGGATTCCCGGATTTTTTTTCTTTCGGTTCTTCTTTCGATTCTTCTTTCGGCTGTACCGTCACACGCCCAGGCGTGCTCTCCTCTGATGCTTTGCTCTGCTCTTTCTCAACTGCAACAGCCTCAGCCCTCTTTTTCTTTCCGAGTGGAATTCCAAAAATCCGCAGAGAAATCTCTGTCTTTTCCTTTCGCCGAACTGTCAGAGAAATGGCACGAAACAGCCAGCTCACCGTAGCTTCCGCACAAAATTTCTCATAGAGAGACAGCTCTGCCCGGTAACAGATCGGCACAAACAAAATCAGACACAACACCAGTAAAATCAATCCGAGAATTCCAAGAATCAGCAGTCCAAGAATTTTCAAGATTCCAAAAATGACAGCCAGCATCCGTTAATTTTCCTTTTCCGCCCCGTCCTCATCCAAACGGTTCTGTTCTGAATTATGCTCTGAAAAACTACACTCAAAAGATTCCTTCAAATCAGCTTCTGAAAAATCCAAATCTTCCGAAAAGCTCGAACAATCCGAGAAATCTACGACATCCGAAGAGTCCGAACAATCCGAGACAAACGCTCTCCAGTCAAAGCATCCGGTTGTCCGGTACATATCATCTACAATCTGGCACACGACCTCAAGCGCCTCCCAGTAGGTCACGGCAACTCCGATCAGCAGATGCTCCTGATCCCGGTAAGGCGGAAGAAGAAGCATCGCAGACGGATAGATATCAAGCACATTATTCCCATTCTGTGGCGGAGTAATCACATAGACCTCCGGCTGAATCTTCTTCTGTCGGATTCCCTGAAGAATCGCAAAACGCCGTCTCGATGCCTTTTTTCCGATGTAGAGATGTTTATACCAGATCATAGTCCTCTTCTTCCATCAACATTTCCAGAAGTTCCTTGCTCGTCTCCCTCTCTGCCCAGTCGGAACAGCTCTCCAGACTGTTCTTCACATACTCAAACAGCTCCTGTGAGGAATTAAAGCAGAATGGGATCACACCCAAAACTCCTGCCATGATTGCACGGGAGACCATTTTTGAAAGAGACTTTAAGAGTGGATCAACCTCTGCGATAAAATCATTCACCGTCTGATCAAGTATTGTACGGTCAACTTCGCCCTCGGACTTCGTCTTTTCAAGATTCGCAAATGGACTGTCCGAAATCAGGTTCACCACACGGAATGCCAAAGTAAGCTCTTCCTCGTTCTTCCAAGCGTCTTCCTGAAAATCCATGCGCATATATTTCTCAAAATTCTCTTCCTGAATCCCCTCAAGTGCCTCGAGTTCTTCAAAGACAGTCTCTGCGAGCTCTTTTTTCTTTTCCCAAGCTTCGCAGACGGCGCGCAAAATTGCATTGACATGCTGTTCTTCCACTGCATCACGGACTGCCGAAGATTTGCACAGGCAGACCACACAGAGATCATTTACCATTTCCTGAAGATTCCGGAAGAGATCCGTCTCGCCCGAAAGCTGTAATCCAGCTTTTGTGATTTTCTCCTGAAATGCCAAAAACGTTTCTTTCGGCATGTCGGAGAAATTCTGCTGTCTCAGCTGATCCAAAAATTCTGCAAGTTCTGGTTTCTGACTCTTCTGCTCCTCGGTTATCTCCAACATACTCGCAGAGCGCACAAAGTACATCATTGATTTGAGACTTTCTTTATCTGATCCGATATAGACAGACAAGGACTCTCTGAGAATGCTGTAAAACTTCTGTCTTGTCATGCGAACCGGAAGCTCCCGGATCACCATCTGAATCCGCTGGTTCATCGTCGCCTGATCTTCCACATCCGTGATATAGTGGACCAGTCGCGCAAAGAATTCATCATCAGAATCTTCCACAGTCGGAAGGTCATCGCGATACTTGCGCTCCATACGGTTGAACACATATTCATAGGTGCAGAAATTATCCACAAATCCAATCAGCGTCTCCATATGCTTTTTGCACGCTTCTCTCAGCGTAAGTGCCTCCTGCGTCAATTCCGCAGAATTCTCCCCCTCACAGAAACGCTTTAAAAGTTTTACAAGCGTCTCCACCAGAGGTCCATATGATTCCTTGTCCGTGCTAAATCCCGCAAATTCCGGATCTGTCTCCTCATCGCACAACATACAGGAATTTAACGCAAGTCTCGCCAGCGAATATCCATACGCAGTCGAGCTGAGTTTTCTCCACTGATTTGCCATCTCCGAATCCCCCATTTTTCTTTTTATTCGTAATGCAATTACTTTTTACTTCGCAATGCACAATCAATCAATTCGCATTAGCAATCACTAGCGATAATTAACGATAATTATCAAGAATCGAACGGCGGAGCAGATCGAGTGCACGCATCACTGCCTGCTCTCTGACTTTCTCGCGGTTTCCCTTAAACTGGTACTTCTCAACATTGACCTTGTCCTTCATGTAGGTCGCAATATAGACAAGACCCACCGGCTTCTCCTCGCTTCCTCCATCCGGTCCGGCAATTCCGGTCACAGCGACGCACGCATCGGAATCCGTTGCAAACACGCCTCCGGTCGCCATCTCACGCGCGGTCTGTGGGCTGACTGCCCCGTATTTCTTGAGCGTGCTCTTGCTCACATCGAGATACTTGCGCTTTGCCTTGTTTGAGTAGGTGACAAATCCCTGATTGAAGACCTCTGATGCTCCCGGCACATTGACAAGACGACCTGCGACGAGTCCACCTGTGCAGGACTCCGCCGTCGTCACAGTCAGCTCATACTTGTTGAGCAAACGGACAACCGCCATCTCAAGCGTCTCATCCTCCTTCGTCGAGTAGACAAGGTCCCCGAGACGGTTCTTGATCTCCTTGACCACCGGCTTCATTAGCTTCTTCGCTTCTTCCTCCGTCGGAGCTTTTGCAGTCACACGGATATGAACCTCTCCGGTCTTTGCATAAGTTGCAATCGTCGGGTTCGTCTGACCGTCAATCAGATCGATCAGCTTGCTCTCCACCTGACTCTCACCCGTTCCGCACACCTTGATCATCTGGGAGCGAAGGACTTCCGGCTGACGCTCCTTAAGCCACGGATACACCTGATTCTTGAACAGCGGAACAAGCTCATTCGGCGGTCCCGGAAGGAGAATTGCTGTCTTGCCATTCTTCTCCATAATCAGTCCCGGTGCCATTCCATTGTCATTGTCAAGCACGGTCGCCCCATCCGGAACAATCGCCTGTTTCCAGTTGTTTGACGGGATCTCCTTGTAGATTCCTCCGCGGAAATATTCCTCGATCCGTTCTCTCGTGTGCGGATCCTCCACAAGCTCAAATCCCATGATCTCTGCGCAGACTTCCTTCGTCAGATCATCCTCTGTCGGGCCAAGACCTCCGGTCAGAATCACAACATCCGAGCGGTCGAGTGCCGTCTTTACGGTCTCCGTCATACGATCATGGTTGTCCCCGACGACCGTCTGATAATAAATGGAAATTCCAAGATTTGCACACTGCTGTGCGAGATACTGCGCATTCGTATTCACAATGTTTCCAAGAAGCAATTCGGTTCCTACTGCAATCAGTTCCGCTGTCATCTCTTTTTACATCCTTCCTTCTGTCAGAACCCGATGGTTCTTTGAAATGTAATCCACAAGGGATACCACCGTCAGAATCAGTGCAATCCAGGTGCATACCAAAGTCAGAAGGTGGAGCACCGGAAGATTGACAATCATCAAAATCACTGCAATCATCTGAAACGTGGTCTTAAATTTTCCCCAATAGCTTGCCGCAATCACAATTCCCTGCTCCGCTGCCACAAGGCGAAAACCGCTGATAATGAACTCTCGGCTGACAATCACAATGACCATCCATGCCGGCATCTGTCCAAGCTGAATCAGACAGATCAGCGCCGAACAGACAAGAAGTTTGTCTGCCAACGGGTCCATAAACTTTCCAAAATTTGTCACAAGATTGTATTTTCTTGCAATCTTTCCATCAAGCATGTCAGTCAGACTCGCAACAATAAAAATACCACATGCCAGGTTTCTCAAAATCTGAACCTGACCATTAAATGCAAGCAGGCTCACCACAAAAAACGGAATCAGAATCACACGCATTACCGTAAGTTTATTCGGCAGATTCATTGTAGACCTCCCCGATCAAATCGTAATCTGAAGAACCGGTTACCTTTACTCTCACAAAATCACCGGACATCATCGCCTCGCCGGTATTTACAAAAATGTATCCATCCACACCCGGAGCATCCATGTAGGTACGTCCCACATACGCCGGCTCGTCTGCGACCTTGCCCTCGATCATCACATCAAGCACACGACCGACCATCGACTCGGACTTCTCAAACGCGATCTCCTGCTGAAGCTCCATGATCTCATCACGGCGCTCCTCCTTGACCTCCTGATCAATCTGATCCGGGAAGGCTGCCGCCGGAGTATCCTCCTCTGCGGAGTACGCAAACACACCGAGACGCTCAAATTCCATCTCATCGACGAACCGCATCACTTCCTCGTGATCCTCCTCGGTCTCACCTGGGAAACCTGCGATCATCGTTGTTCTGAGTGCAATATCCGGAATTGCGGTGCGGAGCTTGCTGATCATCTCGCGAAGCTGAGCCTGGTTTGTCCGCCGTCCCATACGTCTCAACACATTGTCACTCGCGTGCTGGATCGGAATGTCGAGATAGTGGCAAATCTTCTCCTCGGTGCGGATCGTCTCGATCAGCTCATCCGTGATCTCCTCCGGATAGCAGTACTGAATGCGAATCCAGTAGATACCCGCGATCTGTGCAAGGCGATGAAGCAATTCCGGAAGCATCTTCTTTCCGTAGAGATCCACGCCGTAGAGGGTCGTCTCCTGAGCAACTAAAATCAGCTCGCGCACACCCTTCTCTGCAAGGCTTTCCGCCTCTTTTAACAGTCTCTCCATCGGAACAGAGCGGTAATTCCCGCGCAGGCTCGGGATGATGCAGTATGTGCAGTGCTTGTCACAGCCCTCAGCAATCTTCAAGAATGCATAGTGACCGCCCGTTGTCAGCATACGCTCCGTCTGAACCTCCGGAAGTGCATTGAGGTCATGGAAACAGCTCACGCCGTGCTCTCCGCCAAGAGCCTTCTTTAAGACAGCAGAGATCTCATCGTAAGTCGAGGTTCCAAGAATTCCATCTACCTCCGGGATCTCATCGATGATCTCCTGCTTGTAGCGCTGTGCCATGCATCCGGTTACAATCAGAGCCTTGCACTTACCGGTCTTCTTTAACTCTGCCATCTCAAGGATTGTATTGACACTCTCCTCCTTTGCGTCATTGATGAAACAGCAGGTGTTGATCACAATGATATCCGCCTCGTTCTCATCATCGGTAAAGCTGTATCCGTCCTTATTCAGAAGACCGAGCATCATCTCGGTATCTACCAGGTTCTTGTCACAGCCAAGAGAAACACATAAAATTTTCATCTATACAAACTACTCCTAATCTCTCTATCTCTTTGTACAACGATAATATTTTTTAATAAATTTTTTATTTTTTCTATATCTATGGAAAAAGCCATCTCGGATAAAAATCATGAGACGGCTCCCCCTTTATTTCTAAATTCTCTCTGTCAGGATTCTTATTCTTAGAATTCACAGAATCCCTTTTTTGCCAATCTTACTCTTCCTCGCCGATGTGAGCCGGATTCTTCAGAGCCATCTCGCCGATCAGGCCAGCAGCCTCCTCGGTTGCCATCTCAAGAACGACATTGGATGCATCCTCAGCTGCACGAACTGCGCTCTCGTCAATGTAAGACAGGGTAGCGGTGTTCTTCTCGAGCTCGAGATACTCCTCTCTGGTCTCCTCTTCATCCTCTTCGGACTCTACATCGCCAAGGATCTTTACGCGACCCTCGTACAGCTCCTGAACTGCGATGGAAAGCGGTTTCTTTCCCGGTGCTGCTGCAACGAGCGGATCATCTCCACCGATGATCTGTCTTGCACGCTTGGAAGCTGCAAGAACAATAGAATAACGGCTCTGTACAACCGGCTGCTCGCCCGGCTCCACATCGCTGTTTACTGCATTGATCAAATCTGTATAAGACGGATGTAACATAGAAAAATCTCCTTTCCACAGGCGCTTTTGCGTCCTGCGCTGACATATTAATATTAAATTTTATTTGCGATAAACCTGAAGCTCCTGATTCATCTGTGCACAGAACTCCCTGTTTTCCTCGCTTCTCGCATGCTGAGACTGAATCAAATGGTGAAGCTCTTCCACGCAGGTGTCCAAATCGTCATTGACCAGAATATAATCATACTGATCCATGTAGACAGCCTCCTCCCCCGCACGGGCAAGACGCTTTTCAATGACCTCAGCAGTCTCCGTTCCGCGACCGCGCAGACGGGACTCAAGCTCCTTCGCACTCGGAGGAGTGACAAAGATCAGCAGAGTATCCGGGAACTTCTCCTTCACCTTCAGAGCACCCTGAATCTCGATCTCGAGAAGAACGTCCTTTCCAGCTTCCCGCTGTTCCATCACATACTTCTTCGGGGTTCCATAATAGTTTCCCACATACTGCGCATGCTCAATCAGGGCATCTTCCTCAATCATCTGCTCAAATTCTTCTTTTTTCAGGAAGAAATATTCCCGTCCATCCTGCTCTCCCTCACGCGGTCCGCGCGTGGTTGCAGAGATCGACAGCGCATAACGGTCTGCATACTTTGCAAGCAGTGCCTTCATCAGCGTTCCCTTGCCAGCTCCGGAAAATCCGGAAACAACCGTCAACAATCCCTTCTGACTCATCTTTCTCGGCTCCTTCTTACTCAATATTCTGAATCTGCTCTCTCACCTTCTCGATCTCGGTCTTGAGCGCAATCGCGCAGTCAGACGTCTGAAGATCGGTTGACTTCGAGAGTGTCGTGTTTGCTTCCCGGTTCATCTCCTGTGCAATGAAATCGAGCTTTCTTCCGACGCTTCCACCGGTCTCGAGTTCCTTGCGAGTTGCAGAAATGTGACTGCGCAGACGAACCATCTCCTCATCCACACAGATCTTGTCCGCATAGAGCGTCACTTCCGTGGCGATCCGTCCTTCTTCCAAAACGGCCCCGGCGAGAAGTTCCTTCACCTTGTCCTCAAGGCGCTGGCGATACTCGCTTAAAATCACCGGTGAGCGCTCCACAATGAAGTCCACCTGTTCTTCCATATAGGAAAGTTTTCCGAGGAGATCTGCCTTTAACTTTTCTCCCTCCTGAACGCGGGACTCCACAAATTTCTTTGCTGCCTCCTCGACGACAGCAGAGAGCTGACGCCACATCGCATCCTCGTCCTCCGGCTCCTGCTCCATCACAAGAACCTCCGGCAGAGATGCAAGTTTTGAAACCGTCACATCATTCGGAATTCCGAACTCCTCTTCCATCTTCTTGAAATGCTCCATATATTCCATTGCAAGAGAACGATTGTAGCGAAGACAGAGGTTTCCCTCGGTGTAGTCCTCATAAGAGATAAAGACATCCACCTTTCCTCTCTGAATATAATTTTTGAGAAGATTTCTTATTCCAGCCTCGAAGTAATTAAACTTTTTCGGCAACTTAATGCTCAGATCCAGATACCGGTGATTCACCGCCTTTATCTCCACAGAGATCTTGCACTCTGATGTGACAACCTCACACCTTCCGAATCCGGTCATGCTCTTAATCATCTGATCGTATTGCTCCTTTGTCTGCGATATGCATATTTGCTGTCTCAACTATCTTAAACATGTCTGATCTGGTTAGTCAGGCGTGATACTCTACGATTTCCATAGATAATAATTATTATAAGACAAATGGAAAAGCAAGTCAACTTGAAATTCAAATGTGAATCCTGTATAATAAAATGGTTCGTTACTGTCCACGCGCCCTGCAAACAGCAACAGAAATTACACGAGGTATAAATATATGGCATTTGACGGAATTGTAATTGCAAATCTGGTTCATGATATCAAGACGAAGCTCGAGGGTGGAAAGATCAACAAGATCGCTCAGCCGGAGAAAGACGAGCTTCTCTTTACAGTAAAAAACAACAGGGAGACTCTGCGTCTGTCGATCTCGGCGAGCGCAAGCCTTCCTCTCGTCTACTTTACAGACAAGAATAAGCCAAGCCCACTGACGGCTCCGAATTTCTGCATGCTCCTGCGAAAACATATCGGCACCGGCAGAATTGTGAAGATCAGCCAGCCGGGTCTTGAGCGAATCATCGACTTTGAGATCGAGCATCTCGACGAGCTCGGAGATTTGAGACGCAAGCGCCTGATCGTTGAGCTGATGGGAAAGCACAGCAACATCATTTTCTGCAAGGAGGACGGCACAATTCTCGACAGCATCAAGCACATCTCCGCTCAGGTCAGCTCCGTGCGCGAGGTCCTGCCGGGTCGCCCCTACTTCATCCCACATACGACGGAGAAGTCTGATCCCTTAAGCATAACGGAAGCTGAGTTTATTGATCTGATGCACTCTGCCCCGCTCCCGATCCAGAAAGCACTCTACCAGAAACTCACGGGCATCAGCCCGATCATCGGAGAGGAGCTCTGCCACATTGCCTCGATCGACGGAGACCGCTCCGCAAACGAGCTGAGCAAGACAGAGCTGACTCATCTCTATCACATGTTCTCACTGATGATCGACGATGTCAGAGAGGGACGGTTTACACCGAACATCGTCTACAAGGGCGGAGAACCGGTTGAATTTGCATCCGTCCCGCTGACCTGCTTTGACAGCGCGACCTACACCGCAAAGACGTTTGAGAACATCAGCCAGCTTCTCGAGTCCTACTACGCAGAAAAGAGCATTCTGACACGAATCCGTCAGAAATCCGTTGATCTGCGCCGTGTCGTCCAGACTGCCCTCGAGCGAAACTACAAGAAGTACGATCTTCAGCTTCGCCAGCTCAAGGATACCGAGAAGCGCGATAAATTCAAGATTTACGGCGAACTCTTAAATACGTATGGCTATGAGCTCTCCGGCGGAGAGAAGGAACTGAAATGCTTAAACTACTATGAGAACAAAGAAGTAAAGATTCCACTCGATCCTCAGCTCTCCGCTCAGGAAAACGCACAGAAGTATTTCAGCAAATACAATAAGCTCAAGAGAACGTTTGAGGCTCTGACCGATCTGACCGCCGAGACGAAGCAGGAGATCGATCACCTCGAGTCGATCAGTGCCGCCCTCGACATCGCCGTCCGGGAGGAAGACCTCGTTCAGATCAAAGAAGAGCTCTCGGAATTTGGCTTTATCAAGAAGCGTCCGTTTGGCGCAAAGAAGCCGAAGATCACGAGCCGTCCTTATCACTACCGCTCGACCGACGGCTTTGACATCTACGTCGGCAAGAACAACTATCAGAACGAGGAAGTCACCTTCAAGATCGCAAACGGCAATGACTGGTGGTTCCATGCAAAGGGAATCCCGGGTTCGCACGTTGTCGTTCGCACGGAGGGAAAAGAACTTCCGGACCGCGTCTTTGAAGAGGCCGGTGCTCTCGCAGCCTGGTACTCGAAGGGACGCACCAACGAGAAGGTCGAGATCGACTACATTCAGCGCAAACATGTCAAGAAGGCAGCCGGCGGTGCACCGGGCTTTGTCATCTACCACACAAACTACTCGCTGATGGCATCCCCGAAGCTCGAACTCGAGGAAGTGATCTCCTAAAATTGCTTACACATCACCAACTTTAAGCATAATTCTGACCCATGTCTGACCCATGTTTGACATCATCCAGTCAGAATCCATGCTTTCAGAATTCTTACACAATAAGTCGATAAAATCACGAATGAAAAGCGGAGAAGATTCCACATTTGGTCTCTTCCCCGCTTTTCCAGGTTTTTCTTATTCCGGTTCCACCTCGTTGAAATCTTCCTCTCTCGGAAAATCTTTCAGGGAAACGCCCTGGTGCTTTTCTCTTCCGCCCAGTCTCTCCTGCTCCGTCGGCTCCTCCTCCGGCGTGTGGATAAACTGCATCTTCTCCTCCCAGCCGTTTAATAGCTCCTCGCTTGAGACCCGGAAGACTTTCATGATGGCACACAGCTCAATATCCGTCACATATCTCTGTTTTGTCTCAATTCTTGTAATCACATTTCGATCAATATCAAGTCCCATAAGCTGAAACTCCATCGCCAGCTTTCTCTGCGAAAACCCTCGCTCCTCCCGGAGCTGTCTAAGTCTATCTGCAATGAGGTTCTTCTCGCCGGACTCTCCTCTGGACTTCGGCACGTATCTTACCTCCTGTCTCATAATTTCAACCACGCTGAGTTTATTTTACCCAAAAACGTCTCTTATCTTGGTTGTAAAAATGAGACAGGATCAGCTAGATAAAAAATAATATAACCACCCATGGAGATCAGTGCGGACAAAACTGTCTTCAGGGGGAGAAGCCGGTTCCTGGTAAAATCCTTTTCCAGACGGACGACAGGAAGGAACGGCTCCTTTGCCATCACGGTGTTCACCTGATGCAGGTGTTTCTTTTCCTTTCTTAGTATACTCTGTCTTTTTATTCCTACAAATCTTCGTGCAGTTTTACATCGCTATTATCTGCCATACATTGTTTTAAGGCAACGATCACTTTTTCCGCATCCAGCGGCTTTGCAAGATGGACATTCATTCCTGCCAGCCGGCTGTTGATAATATCTTCTGCAAAGGCATTTGCTGATATTGCAATGATCGGAACCCTCATGGCATCCCTTCTTTTCATTTCCCTGATTGTCCTTGCGGCATCCAGTCCATTCATTCTCGGCATCATGATATCCATATAGACCGCCGTAAAGTCTGAACATATTTTGTCCAAAAGCCGTCGTTCTGCCATCTGTTCTTCCAGCGTACTTTTCAGTTTTCTGTTCCTCATATGTACCATTACAGTCAGGATAAGAAGCAGAAAGATCAGCACGGCTATAAAAGCCAAAGCAGCCACAGACTGCAGTTGCTTCGGAAATATATATTTCATTTCTGTCATAACAAAATCCTCTCTCTTTTTCCTGTCTGCTTTTCCCATGCACCGAAAAAGCAATTACAGCCAGTTTTCCAGAACATCATTCAGCTTATTCATATCCAGCGGTTTCGCGATATGTCCATTCATGCCTGTATTTTTTGCCAGCTGTACATCTTCTGCAAAAGCATTGGCAGTCATGGCAACAATCGGCAGTTTTCCCTTTTCATCCGGAAGACTCCTGATTGCTGCTGTTGCCTCATACCCATTCATGACAGGCATTTGGATATCCATAAAAATAAGATCATACGAACCTTTCGGAGAAACTTCCACTTTCTTAACTGCAATTTCCCCATTTTCTGCCGTTTCCACTTCCGCCCCTGTCATCTGCAGAATTTCAACAGCAATTTCTCTGTTTAACTCATTATCCTCGACCAGCAGAATTCTTTTTCCTGTGTAATCTGCTTCAGACAGCTCATCCAGATAATTTCTTGCTGTTTTTTCTTTTCTGCCAGAAGTAAACTGCCGCAATGTAGCCGTCAAACGGGAACGAAACAGCGGTTTTGCAATAAAAGCATCTACACCTGCAGCCTTTGCTTCTTCTTCGATCTCGCTAAATTCATAAGATGTCAGTACAATAATGGTAATCTCTTTCCCTATCCGTTTCCGGATCTGTCTGGCTGTTTCAATTCCGTCTATATCCGGCATTTTCCAATCTAAAATAACAGCAAAGTAATCATTTTTTAGCTCATGACGTGCATAACAGCGCGCAACGGCTTCCCTGCCGGAGAGAACCCATTCGCCTGTAATCCCAATCTCCTTCAATGTGGCAACTGTACTTTCACAACATGTCTTATCATCATCCACAACCAGAACAGGCAGATTCATCAGATTTCTGTCCTGTTCTTTTTCTTTTTCCTGAAGTTCCAGATAAATTGTTACTGTAATTTTAGTTCCCTTATGTAAGGTGCTTTCCACTTTAATATTACCATTCATCAGGTTCACAATATTTCTGCTGATTGCCATTCCAAGACCAGTTCCCTGGACTCTGGTTGTCCGATGGTCATCTGCGCGGCTGAAAGGATCAAACATGATTTTCTGGAATTCCGGTGACATACCGATCCCATTATCCTCAATCGTAAATTCATAGCATCCAAGTTCCGAAAATCCATTTGGCTTTTCCTCTATGGAAAAAGTAATATTCCCACCATCCGGTGTATACTTGATCGCATTACTCATCAGATTCACAAATACCTGCTGGATTCTCAGGCTGTCACCACAGACACTCTCATGTTCAATGTGATTAATGTGTATATCTAAATTGTGTTTATGTTCATCAATCACCGGTTTTGTGAGTGTTATAAGATTATCCACCAGATCTGGCAGATTGAAATCCTCCTGTGCCAACGTCATTTTTCCACTTTCAATACGTGCCATATCCAGCACTTCATTAATCAGCCCCAGCAGATGACGGCTTGATTTTGTAATTTTGCTGAGACATTCAATGACTCTGTCCTGGCTCTCAATATTTGCTCCTGCAATTGCCGTCAGGCCGACAATGGCATTCATCGGTGTCCGGATATCGTGGGACATATTGGAAAGGAATTCTGTTTTCGCACGATTTGCATTTTCTGCGGATCGGTAAGCCTCTTTCAGTGCCTGACGGGATTCAATCTCTGCTTTCTTCTCCTGTGTCACATCCATGGATGCCAGCAATACCTTTATTAGTTTCCCATTCTCCCATTCCAGTGGAATGTAAGAAGCAATTTTATAAGTCTTTTCATCCAGGCTGCAGTACTCAAACTTATAAATATCATTTTCACTTTTCAGATTCTTTCGGATGTTGTCCGGTGCTGTCAGGATATCCATAGCTTCCAGTGGCTCCAGTGTCTTATACTTTTCAAGAACCTGCATCTGAAAATCATGATAGAATCCCAGAGGTTTATATATCATCTGTCCATTCAGGTTGTAGAATTCATATCTGTCATTTTCCAGATCACAGACAACAAAACGGTCAACCAGATGCACAATACTTTGGATCAGCAGCTCCATGGAAGCATTGTCCACTGCCATCTGCAGATGCCGTGCACTCTCTACCTTTGCCTCCGTGATATCCCGCAGGAAGATCATGGCATATTCTGAATCCTCTATCTCGCCTCGTATGATCACATTACGAACCCATCGTTCTTCTCCATTCAGAGTGATTCGGCACTCCAAAGATAATTCTGTTTCCAGACCTTTCAGTTTTTCTACAATATAACCACGGTCGTAAAAAGTGGCTACAGCCTTCTTATCTGTCTCGACAACATAGGAATCCACAAAATGCCGGATCAGTTCATCCCATGTATGACTCTGTTCAAAGACTGTCATCAGGGACGGTTCAACCTTAAAGGTATCAAAAGTGTTCGCTTCCAGATTTACATAATACTCGCACAGATCTGTTTTCGTAAAGGCTCTGTGGAAAGCAGCAGACTTCTGTGCCTGCATGATTTCTTTTTTCTCCGCATCGATATTAATAAAAATACCTGCAATCCTGCTGGCAGAGCCATCCAGCCGGCGTATCACTTCTGCCGATGCCCGAAACCACTGGTACTGATGATCCTTCATTCTCAGGCGATACTCTACGCAATATTTTATCTGGTTCGTCTTATCCGCAATTGCCGCCTGAAGCTGCGCCATTACTCTTTCTTTATCCTGTGGATGCAGAAGATCTGACCAGGATTCCAGTTTATTCGGAAAGTCCAGAACATCATGATAGCCAATCATTTTTCAGAACTCATGACTCCAGTTTACATTCACAATCTCACTGTTTTCGTCACAGTCAAAATACCAGAAGCCGGAACAGATAGCCTCATTGATCAGTGCCAGATTTACATGATCCCAGTTGACCTGTACGGACATAACCCATATCTGTCTGCCCGCTTCATCTGTCGCATCCTCTTTATAAAGTCGTACATTATTAACAGTACCGTCTGCTGTAAGGATCTGTGCTTCCCCTGCTCCGTGAAGCTGCAAAAAACGGTCACGATCCAGTATATCTTCCTCGTCATAAAAAAAGTTTTTCAATGAGCCTTTTGTCTGTTCCATGAAAGTATCGAATGTATATCCTGTACTATGCAGCAGCAGATTGCTCACAGACAAAATAGACAGGTTTTGGTCATAATATCCTGTCATTATTCCTACCCCTCCATTGTTTTCCAGTGTTTTCTGTACTGCCTGTGACATGGTCTGTGTCTGTCCCGGCACAGTCTCACCTAAAGAATATATTTTGTCTTCGTAATTTCCCATTTTATAAAAAACCTCACTCTGCTTTTTTCCTTCTTCATCCTACTTTTATCTGTATACAGAGAACCTGTCCCTACTAGTTTTCGTATTTATTTTGACATATAAAAAGGACACCTGCCAAAATATGCCAGTGTCCCTACTATATTTTTTTTAATCACACATCTATATAGTACACCACTTTACAATTTTTTCATAAAAAAATATCGTACAGGACTTTCTGATGTATAATGAGTTTGACAAAAACATT
>JAJEPU010000023.1 GCA_020686985.1 Brotaphodocola catenula | reverse complement strand
AGCACAGTAATGTGTGGAGCTGACTGTCACTAATAGGTCGAGGGCTTAACCAAGACGGTTTAGGAAAAATACAGAAAACGGATGATTCAATGTGCAGTTTTGAAGGTATATGTCAAAAATATCTTCAAACATTTGGCCTGGTGGCTCAGCTGGTTAGAGCGCCGCCCTGTCACGGCGGAGGTCGTGGGTTCGAACCCCATCCGGGTCGCTGAATGTGAGTTGATACACACATTCTCATATTAAATATGGGGTCTTAGCTCAGCTGGGAGAGCATCTGCCTTACAAGCAGAGGGTCATAGGTTCGAGCCCTATAGGCCCCATACTTTTTCTTGATATACCTGGTTCGCCGATATGGCTCAATTGGCAGAGCAGCTGATTTGTAATCAGCAGGTTATCGGTTCGAGTCCGATTATCGGCTTAGAGTATTAGATATGGGGGAATTCCCGAGTGGCCAAAGGGGACAGACTGTAAATCTGCTGGCTATGCCTTCAGTGGTTCGAATCCACTTTCCCCCACTCAACAATTGAATATTGTTGTCATTATTGTCGCGGGGTGGAGCAGTCTGGAAGCTCGTCGGGCTCATAACCCGAAGGTCATAGGTTCAAATCCTATCCCCGCAATTTTGTGCCTTGGTAGCTCAGTTGGTAGAGCAGAGGACTGAAAATCCTCGTGTCACTGGTTCGATTCCGGTCCAAGGCATATGGGCGTGTAGCTCAGTCGGTAGAGCACTTGACTTTTAATCAAGTTGTCCCGGGTTCGAATCCCGGCACGCTCAGTCGTATGGATGGCGGAAATCCTTGAAAAAGGGTTTCCGCCATTTTTGTCATTTGAATTTTATTATTTGGAAAGCGGTCAGATAGTTAAGATGGTCAAATTGATTGTCAAATTAAGCGGAATCTGATAAGATGAAAGAATGAGGAAAACGCCTATGAGAAATCAGAGTGAACCAGAAAAAGCGGTGTGGCTGATTGAGTTTGAAAATCTTTATATTGTGACATACCAGAAACTTTATCGTCATGCAAAGCTGATTTTTAATCAAGAGGAAAAGATAAGAGAACTCTTGATTTTGACCTATATGGAAGCCTATCAGCGGGGAGAACAGCTTCAGAAAGAGAAATCGCCGGTTGACTGGCTGATCAAACGGGAAGACTTTCTCGCGGAGACAAAATTAGATGCAAGCCGGGAGATGCTTGAGGCATCTCATGCAGAGGAAAAGATGCAGTCAAAGGAGGCACAAAAGGAGCGTTTCTCCAATTTGGATGAGACCTCTCTTCTGCTGGAAATTGAGGACCGACTTGGAATTGTGGATGACCAGGAGATTCCGGAACGTGTGAGCGAAAGGAAGACTGCGGTGCAGGGAGTTTTCTCTGTCGCCCTCTTTCTTGTGTCGATGGGGATTCTTGCGGTTGGAATTTGGAAAGTGAAACATCAGATCGATGTGCTCCAAGCACCGTTTGAGCGAAAAATCAAGATGGAGTCGGAGAGTGAAGAGACGGAGGACGAAAAGAAGGAGAACTGCATTCAGGTGGGAGCGAAAGCAGTCTATCTGTCCGACAATGGTCAGGTACTCTACTCGCTTCCATTGGAGGAATCTGAGTTTGCAGATTCTGATCCGAGCAATCCGGAGATACAGACTCATGATGGGTGGACCTACTATCTGCCGTGTCAGGAGAGAGAGGACAGTGAACTCAAAAATGTTTGGAGTGAGCTGGATCATACTCTGTATCGGGTAAGTGGAAATGCAGATACGATGGATGAGATTGAGATCATCGCAAGGGATGTCGACAATTATTCGTTCTGGGAAGATGGAATCTATGTTTCCCAGTATGACCGGATTCAGAGGATTGGGGAGAGGGAGACTTTTGAAAAGAAGACCTGCGGATTTTACGCGATAGCAGACGGCGATGATATCATGCTTTATGATATGCTCGGACGAACGCTTCAGACGCAGGAGGATGGAAGTCTGCCTTATGAGGATCGTTTTTTTGTCATGGATGGAAATCGCATCGCAGAGTGCAATCCGGCTCAGCGCGAATATGCAGGAATCTCATATTTCCTGAGTGAA
This sequence comes from Brotaphodocola catenula, assembly GCA_020686985.1. Classification (GTDB taxonomy): domain Bacteria; phylum Bacillota; class Clostridia; order Lachnospirales; family Lachnospiraceae; genus Brotaphodocola; species Brotaphodocola catenula. Next base: position 52,131 of record JAJEPU010000023.1, on the reverse strand, counting down.
AATGGAGATGGAGAATCTGCGATCTATAAGGAGGAAGCTGGGGAGGAGAGACTTTTTCTTGAGCAGGGAAAAGGAATCGACAGCTTCTGCATTGCGGATGGGCAGATATATTACAGTGTTTTCGTGCGAAAGAGAGATGGAATCCAGTACAGTGAGCTTTATCGCAGACCGCTTGCAAATGTCGGGGAGACGGTAATGATCGGGGAAAGGTTCAAGGGAAGAATCACGGAAATGTCTTATTCGGAATCGGCGGGAGAGATCTATGCGTCTTACAGGCCGAAGAGCTGGGTAAGCAATCGGGGGATCATTGCGGTGATTTCGCCGGCGGGACAGATCAGTTATCTGAATGATGAGGAGCTTCGGAAGCAGGTGGAGACGACGGGAAATGATGATCTGCAATTTGTGATGGAGCAGGATGGAGAAGTCTACTGTTATTGGACGGATAACAACTGGAAACGCGGAAGAGAGCCGGAGCCGATCTGGAGGAAGGTGCTTGTGATTCCGGATAAGGATCGGACGTTTGTGGAGTAAAAAAGTATTACTAAACGTATTATTGGAGTAATGTTAAAGTAGTACTTTGGTGATTAATACGGGAGAAATACTAGAAAGAATAAAACAAGAAAAAAATAATAAAAATAGATAGCGCCTACGACAGAATAAGTCCTGCACGGGTTTGCAGTGACTTTTCTGCCTCCGGCGCTTTTTCGATCTACTCCTAAATAAAAGTATTTTTTGTGAATCTGATAGAGTTTTTTTTATAATTTTTTCGAGATTTTTGTGTAGACGAGATCCGTATTTAAATTTACTCATCGAATTCTACGATCACATAGAAACCGCGGGAATTCTCGCGGATGTCTTTTACAATCCCTTCTCTGGATTTGAGGCGGTCACGGTTCTTGTAACAGCCGGACATAGCAACCGCAGGCTCAATGATGTAGCTGTAATTGAAGCCCTCGCGTTCGATAACTTCTACCTTGTCCCCGATGTTGACGAGTCCCTGACGCTCCATTTTAAATTCCATTTCACGCAATGCAATCATCTCCTTAAATGATAAGATCATGGTTTGAATTCAAGAAATAAATTCCAATAAAATTTTTAATAAAAATCCCAAAATATTATAGTAAAAAGGTGGTGGAATGTAAAGCCGTTCTGTGCTAAAATAAAATGCACTTTTGAGGTTATATTATTGTATACAGGTAGGAAGTTTCTGAACGGAAAATTCTGGGTGATACCGTAAAGATAACCATGTGATCGGAGTTGTATAAAAAGTTTCACTCTTCTTAAAAAATAGGAATTTTGAGGAATGAAAATAGAATGAGTGAAAAAAAGGGAAAAATAAAAAAATTATGAGAAAAGAAGATCTTTTGATTTCCCGTCTCAAGCGTTATGCCAAGTCGGATGCATGTCCGTTTCATATGCCGGGACATAAGCGCCAGAGCGAGGATGGAATGAGAGCGGAATTTCCGAATCCGTTTGCGATTGATATCACGGAGATTGACGGGTTTGATAATCTTCATCACCCGGAGGGAATTCTAAGAGAGTCGATGGAATGGGCATCCGGGGTGTATAAGACAGCAAAGACCTGGTATCTGGTGAATGGAAGCAGTTGCGGGATTTTGAGTGCGGTGAGCGCATGTGTTCATCCGGGTGGACGGATTCTTATCAGCAGAAATTGCCACAAATCGGCTTACCATGGCGTTATCCTCAATCAGTTAAAAACAGACTATGTGTATCCACAAATCCTTTCTGGATTGTGGATACAGGGTGGAATCCTCGCGGATGATGTGGAAAAGATGCTTAAAAAAAATTCGGATACCGAGGCGGTCCTGATTGTCTCTCCGACGTATGATGGGATGGTGTCGGATGTGCAGGCGATTGCGGATGTTGTGCATCGATATGGGCTTCCGTTGATCGTGGATGAGGCGCACGGGGCGCATTTTCCGTTTGGAGGAGAGGAATTTCCGGCTTCTGCGATTGACTGTGGAGCGGATCTTGTAATTCAGAGTTTGCATAAGACATTGCCGTCGCTGACCCAGACTGCGGTGCTTCACCTGACGAGAGAGGGCGAAAAGAGGGTCGATCTCGGAAGGCTTGAGCGTTATCTTCAGATTTATCAGACGAGCAGTCCGTCCTATGTGATGATGGCGTCGATTGAGAGTTGCATCTATGAGATGGAGCAGAGCGGAAGAAAGCAGATGGATGATTTTTCAAGGCGTCTGAGATGCGTTTACAGCCGCTTAGAGCACCTTAAACATTTGAAACCGGTATTGGTCTGCAAACTGCGCAAAAATGGCGTAGAAGGTCGCAGAGAAGGGCAAAAAGCGGAAAGTACGGAGTGTGGCGCGAATGGGAGGAGTTGTTCTCTAAAATCAAGAGTCGGCATTTATGATATGGACCCTGCGAAGATTGTGGTTTCCTGCGGGGGCTGTGTAAAGATTGCGGAAAATACGTTTGAGAATGAAGCGCAGGATTGCGCACAGAGAAGATGTGGAGAAGATGAAAGTCAGAAGATCGAGAAGCGTATGAGTCGCGAGAAGATGACAGGAGAGATTCTCGGAGACTGGTTGCGAAAAGAGTACCACATTGAAATGGAAATGTGCGGGGCAGATTATGTCGTGGCAATTACAACGTTTTCGGATTCTATGGAAAAGCTGGATCGGTTGTGCACGGCGTTTGAGGAGATCGATCGAAAGATTGAGATAACTTGTTCTGAATTTGAGGAAAAGGAAAGTGAGAGCGCAGATCAGAAGGAGATGGAACTCGGAGCAGAGTTTGATCTTCGGAAAAAATGGGAACTTCCGGAAATCTGTATGACACCTGCCAAAGCGGTTGATGCGCCGTGGGAGGAATTGCCACTTGAAGCCTGTGAGGAGAGAATTTCCGGGGAGTTTGTCTATCTCTATCCTCCGGGAATTCCGATCATTGCGCCGGGAGAAAAAATCAAGAGAGAGATGCTTCAGCAGATTTTTTACTATAAAAAAATTGGACTTCCGGTTCAGGGCATGGCGGATAAAGAGGCGAATATTCTGCGCGTCTGTGCAGAGTAGAAGACGTTGATAAAAAACGAGAGTATCTGTGAACATTAGGAGTACCTGTGAAGAAAAAATAGAGAAAATGCAAGATAGAGAGGATGCAAAATGGGAAAGATCTATTATTTGATGGGAAAAAGCGCATCGGGAAAAGATACCATTTATAGAGAACTTTTGAAAAAATGTCCACGACTGCGCAGAGTTGTTCTGTATACAACGCGACCGATGCGGGATGGCGAGTGCGAGGGCAGGGAGTATTATTTTGCAAATCCAAAGACTCTGGAAGCATTTGAGAAACAGGGAAAAATCATTGAGATGAGAACGTATCAGACAGTCTGTGGACCGTGGAGTTATGCGACGGTCGATGACGGACGAATCTGTCTGGAGGAAGCAGATTATCTGGCGATTGGCACGCTGGAATCCTACGAGAAACTGAGGGAGTATTACGGGGAAGATGTGGTAAAACCTCTTTATGTGACGGTCGATGATGGAGTTCGTCTCGAACGTGCACTTGCGAGAGAAAAAACACAGAAGAAACCGAATTATGCGGAACTTTGCAGACGTTTTCTTGCAGATGAGGAGGATTTTGCACAGGAGAAGCTGGAACGATTGGGGATTCAGTCTTCTTTTGTGAATGAGACTCTGGATAAATGCGTGGATGAGATTCTGAGTGCAATTCAGAATGGTTAATTGTCTGAATGAAGTTTGAACAGTAACGCCGAAAGAAAAAACTAGAATACAGAGATACAGAAATTTTGATAAAACCATATATTTGTGCTACAATATTTTTTAATTGGAACAAGCAATAAATAGATTTCACTCAGAACGTATGAAGAAAGATTGGACCGTGCATGGATGGTGATGCATGAGGAACAGGGATCGAGAGAGTGCGTTTTGAACAGATAAAGACTGGGAGGTGCGTGCCATGAAGACATTTCGGGAAATTATCGGACATGAACAGATCAAGGATCATATGCAGACTGCGGTAAGGAATCATAAGGTATCTCATGCCTACATTCTTTCAGGGGAAGCCGGAATGGGAAAAAAGACTCTGGCAGAAGCGTTTGCAATGACACTTCTGTGTGAGCAGGATGGCATAGAGCCATGTATGGAATGCCATGCCTGCAAACAGGTTTTGAGCGGAAGTCACCCGGATCTGGTCTATGTGACACATGAGAAGCCGAATACAATTGGTGTGGAGGATATTCGTACTCAGATCAATGATACGATCATGGTGCGCCCTTATAGCAGTTATTATAAGATTTATATTGTGGATGAGGCAGAGAAGATGACTCAGCAGGCACAGAATGCTCTGCTCAAGACGATGGAGGAACCGCCGGCTTATGCAGTGATTCTTCTGCTGACGACGAATGTGGATGCCTTTCTTCCGACGATTCTGTCGCGCTGTGTTCAGTTGAAATTAAAACCGCTCCGTGATTACATGGTGAAAAACTATCTGACGGAGCAGTTGCATGTGCAGGAGGCAGATGCAGAGATCTATTCGGCATTTGCGAGAGGAAATCTCGGCAAAGCGATTTCTCTGGCATCCTCGGAAGATTTCAAGCATCTCCATCAGGAGATTCTCGGTCTGCTTCGCCATGTAAAACAGGCAGATATTTCCGAACTTCTCGATGAGATTCTCAAGATGAAGGAGGATGGTCTGGACATTTCCGAATGTCTGGATTTCATTCAGCTGTGGTATCGAGATATTCTGCTGTACAAGGTCACAAAAGATATTAATCAGCTGATTTTTAAAGAAGAATTCCGCACGGTAAATGAGATCAGCCAGAACAGCGGTTATGATGGAATTGAGCAGATTCTGGAGGCCGTGGACAAGGCGAGGGTGCGTCTCGATGCAAATGTCAATATGGAGCTGGCGATGGAGCTGCTTCTGCTGACGATGAAGGAAAATTAAGAAATTAAGGGAGATAATTGAAGGAGATAGAAGAGTCAATGACGAGAGTAATTGGTGTCAGATTTCGTGAGGCGGGAAAAATCTATTATTTTTCTCCGGGCAAATTGGAGATTAAGGCTGGAGAACATGTAATTGTGGAGACCGCCCGAGGAATTGAGTTTGGATTTGTTGTACTGGGAAGCCGGGATGTGGACGACAGCAAGGTAGTACAGCCGTTGAAGACAGTGATTCGCATGGCAAATAAGGATGATGAGGCAAGAGAAGAAAATAATAAAGTCAAAGAGAAAGAGGCGTTCCGGATCTGCAAGGAAAAAATTCGCAAGCACGGTCTTGAGATGAAGCTGATCGATGTGGAGTATACGTTTGACAATAACAAGATTCTGTTTTATTTCACGGCAGATGGAAGAATTGATTTCCGTGAGCTGGTTAAGGATCTGGCGAGCGTCTTTAAGACGAGAATCGAACTGCGCCAGGTTGGAGTTCGAGATGAGACAAAGATCGTCGGCGGAGTCGGTATCTGTGGTCGTGCGCTCTGCTGTCACTCTTATTTGTCTGAGTTTATTCCAGTGTCGATCAAGATGGCAAAGGAACAGAATCTTTCCCTGAATCCCTCAAAGATTTCGGGTGTCTGCGGTCGTCTGATGTGCTGTCTGAAAAACGAGGAGGAGACTTACGAGTACTTGAACAGCAAGCTCCCGGGAATCGGAGACTATGTGACGACAGATGATGGTCTCAAGGGAGAAGTGCAGAGTGTCAACGTGCTTCGCCAGATCGTCAAGGTTATCGTCATGGTGGAGCGAGATGAGAAAGAGATTCGCGAGTATAAGGTAGAACAGCTGAAATTCCGTCCGCGTCGAAGAAAAGGAAAAGTCGATGTGGAAGATGCAGAATTAAAGAAACTTGAGGCACTGGAAAAGCGGGAAGGAAAACCGAAGAGTAATGGAAAGAGAGAGTCAGAGAGAGCGGAAAGATCCGATCGATCAGAGAGACAGGAAAAATCCGAACGGACAGAGAAATCAAAACAATAATAATTTGAAGTGTGACGCAGAGTGTCAGGAAGATGAGCGAATCGATGATCTCCAGCGAAACGGCTATCGAATTATTCAGAAGAAAAACGGATTTTGCTTTGGCATGGATGCTGTTCTCTTATCGGGTTTTGCGCAAGTCAAACCGGGAGGTTGTGCGATTGATCTCGGAACGGGGACAGGCATTATCCCGATTCTGATGAATGCGAAGACACAGGGAGAACATTTCACTGGTCTTGAGATTCAGGAAGAGATGGCAGAGATGGCACAGCGCAGTGTGAATCTCAATGGACTTCAGGATCGGGTTTCGATTGTGAATGGAGACATCAAGGAGGCCAGCCGAATTTTTGGAAAGGCTTCTTTCGATGTGGTGACTTCCAATCCGCCTTACATGAATGACACGCACGGACTCAAGAATCCGGATCTGCCGAAGGCGATTGCCCGCCACGAGGTGCTCTGTACGCTCGAGGATGTTGTGCGTGAGGCGAGTGCGCTTCTCAAGTCGGGCGGTCATTTTTACATGGTTCATCGTCCGCGCAGACTCACGGAGATGATCACGCTTCTGCACGATTATCGCTTAGAACCGAAGAGAATTAAGTTTGTGCATCCGTTTATCGATAAGGAGGCAAACATGGTTTTGATCGAGGCAGTGCGCGGAGGCGGTGCAATGATGAATATAGAGCCACCGATTATTGTATACAAAAGCCAGGGCGTGTATACGGATGAGATTTATACGATTTATGGATACTAGGAATATGAATTGATACAGGGTATACGGGGCGATATGATAGAATACAAAACGAATAAAGCATGAATCTGGAGCGATAGTAGATGAAGATAAAAAAGATCATGCGTGAACTGAGAGAGAAGGGAGACGAGGGCATGGAAGAAAACGCAGTCGGAAAGCTGTATCTGTGTGCCACACCGATCGGAAATCTGGATGATATTACCCTGCGTGTATTAAAGACGCTTCAGGAAGTGGATTTGATTGCGGCGGAAGATACCCGCCATAGCATCAAACTGCTGAATCATTTTGAGATCAAGACTCCGATGACGAGTTATCATGAATACAACAAGGTGGACAAGGCTCGTTATCTTGTGGAGCAGATGAAGAAAGGTGTGAACGTTGCAGTCATCACAGATGCGGGAACACCGGGTATTTCTGATCCGGGAGAGGAGCTGGTGCGCCAGTGCTATGAGGCGGGAATCTCTGTGACCTCGCTTCCGGGACCGGCTGCCTGTATCACCGCGCTCACGATGTCGGGTCAGCTGACGAGACGTTTCTGTTTTGAGGCATTTCTTCCAGTCGATAAGAAGGAGCGCCAGTGGGTGCTTGAGGAGCTGAAACAGGAGACGCGAACGATGATTATCTATGAGGCGCCACATCACCTTGTCCGCACACTCGAGGAGCTTGCCGGAGTGCTTGGTGCAGATCGCAAGCTGACGCTTTGCCGGGAGCTTACGAAAAAGTACGAGGAAGGATTCCGGAGCACGTTTGCGGGGCTTTTGGAGCGCTTTGAGACCGAAGAGCCGAAGGGCGAGTGCGTGCTTGTCATTGCGGGACGCAGTTTTGATGAGATCCAGAAGGAGCAGCAGAAATCATGGGAAGAGATGTCGATTGAGGAGCATATGGATCTCTACCTGAATCAGGGGATCGATCGCAAGGAAGCGATGAAGCGCGTCGCAAAAGACCGTGGAATCCCGAAACGAGATGTCTACCGCTATCTGACAGATGCCAAGGAAGAGTAATTCATTCAAAAAGTGATTGATTCAATAAAAAGAAAAATAATTGATTCAAAAAAGAAAAGATTTAGAAAAAAATTTTCAAAAGAAAACCAGAGAGAATTCCCGAAAATGGAAAACCTCTCTGGTTTTTACCGTTTTATAGATTTTATTTTATCATCCATTGATGAGATTGATATATCTCTGATCGGGAATAGGGACCGATATTTTTAAATCGGAAGCCACGAGAGCACGAGCTGGTAAAGCACTTCAGCGAAGCCACAGGAGACCATGACCTTGATTGGGTCGATCTTGACTTTTCGCAGGCAGACCATTGCGACTGCAAAGTAGATCAGATAGCGGATTTGCAGGTTCCCGTTCGTGAGGTGAATCGTTCCGTCTCCGAAGAACGTCGGGACGAGAATCGTGATTCCGGCGGTCAGGATCATGGCGACGACAGCCGGGCGAAGCGATTCGAGGATTCCTTTCATCAGGCGAAGGTTGCGGTATTTCGCGTAGAGCTTTGCGAGGATCGTGACAAAGATGCAGGACGGGAGGATACAGCCGATCGTTGCGACGATTGCTCCCGGAATTCCGGCAACCTGATTGCCAACGAATGTTGAGGAATTGACGGCGATCGGTCCTGGTGTCATCTCTGCGATTGTGATCAGGTTTGTGAAATCATTTAAAGTCAGCCAGTGGTATTTCTCAATGACCTGAGCCTGAATCAACGGCATGGCGGCATATCCTCCACCGAAACTGAATGCGCCGATTTGCAGGAAGGCGAGAAAAAGTTGAAAGTAAATCATAGGACACTCCTTTATATTTCGTTGGAATCAGAAGCTGATTCTTTCTTGGCGGAGACGACGGTTCTGATTGCTCCGATCAGGGCGGTGAGCAGAATGATCAGGATTACATTGATCTTGAAATAGTAGTTAGCAAGAAAAGCTGCAATCATAATCATAATCAGGATCGAGGAACGAAGTTTTGCGACACCGCGTCCCATGTCGTAGACGACGGAGATAATGACTGCGCCGACACCGGCTCTCATTCCGCTCAGCATATTCTGAATAAAGAAGTTTTCTTTAAATGCTGTGTAGAATGCGGAGATTACAGTGATGATCACAAACGGTGGGAGGATCGCTCCGAGGATTGCACAGAAAATTCCGGGCATTCCCGCAAGCTTGTATCCGACGACGATCGCTCCGTTGACGGCAATTGCACCCGGCGAAGACTGTGCGATTGCGATCAGATCGAGCATCTCATTTTCATCGATCCAGTGAAGCTCATCCACGAATTTTGTTTTCAGAAGGCTGACGATGACGTATCCTCCTCCGAAGGTGAATGTGCTCAAATAGAGTGTGGAGAAGAAAAGTTTTTTCAGAATGGCGCGCTTGTCCTGCGCCGGTTTTTCATTTTCCATAGAACTCATAGAACTTGTTGGCTCCTTTCAAGAGTATTTTGTTCTCAGCATTTTTTGAAAGAGGGGAAAATCATTCCGATATTTACTATATCACTGAAACGCTTATATGAAAAATAATATAATCATATGAAAATCATATGGAAACTCATATAATATGAGTTATAATAAAAATAAACATTTGCCCCAAACAGAACTTGTTTCCGAGTGGTTTTTATGTTTTTTTCAATTTGAGAGGGGATTGAGAGGGGGACGGACAGAGACATGACAATACGGCATATGCGGATTTTTCTGGCGGTGACGGAAAATGGAAATAACCTGACGCGGACGGCAAATCAGCTTTATATGGCACAGCCGGCGGTGACGGTTGCAATTCAGGAACTTGAGCAGTATTACGGGGTCAATCTCTTTGATCGTCTCGGGAAACGACTCTATTTGACGGAAGCGGGCAAACAGTTTCGAGAGTATGTTGTGCGCATTCTCGGTCTCTTTGACGACATGGAGGAAGGAATGAAAAGCTGGGGAAGCCGTGGAGTTCTCAGAGTCGGGAGCAGTATCACGATCGGTTCGCAATTTATGCCGGGCTATGTTGAGGAGTATGCGAAGACTCACCCGAATATCGACACGCAGGTGCTGATCGGACCGTCAGACCGGATTGAGAAAAAAATCCTGAACAATGAGCTGGACATTGCGCTCGTCGAGAGCCCGGTGCATGAAAGTCATCTGATTGCGGAGCAGTACATGGAGGATTATCTCGTGATTATTGCGCCGGGAAATTCCAAAGAACGAGACTTGTATAATTCGTTCTGTGAGGATCAGCGGGAGACGCAGAGACAGGAGGCATCTGCCAAACGGCAGGAAAGACCGGATGAGATTCAGGATGAATCTCCGAAAGAAATTCAGGAGATGACAGTCGAGGAATTTGCGTCCCAGAGATTGCTTCTCAGGGAACCGGGGAGTGGGACGAGGGAGTCAATTGAGAAAGTTCTGGAACCTTTTTCGATCCAATTAAAAACCTCGTGGGAGGCGACGAGCACGACCGCTCTGGTCAATGCAGTGATCTCCGGACTTGGAATTTCGATTGTTCCGCGCCGGATGGTGGAAGCGCCCTTGAGAAGCGGACAAATCCGCGAGATTCATGTGCAGGGATTGGAATTTCAGCGCTATTTTTATATGGTCTATCACAGAGACAAACTTTTAACCGCACCGATTCGCGACTTTATGGAGCTTTGCAGGAATTATGAGAGTCTGCATCCTCAGCCGAGATATAGCGGATTGTTTTGAACACAGCGGATGACAAAATGGGAAAAGTGTGAGGAAATGGTGGAAAACTGTGTGTGAGATGTGGAGAAAGCGGAAAGCGCCGGGGAGTGAGGACGGAGAAGAAGGGGAAAAATCATGCCGATTTTAAATTTATTGATCAAGCCTGCGTCAGGCAGTTGCAATATGAGATGTCGTTACTGCTTTTATGCGGATGAGGGGAAGAACAGGGAGCAGGCGACCTACGGAATCATGAGCGAGGAGACGATGCATGCGATGGTCGACCGTGCGATGAAATTTGCGGATCGGGAATGCATGATGATGTTTCAGGGAGGAGAGCCGACGCTTGCGGGGCTTTCCTTTTTTCGGTCGCTCGTCGAGTATTTGAGCGCGCATCCGAATCCGAAAAACATCCGTGTGCGCTATGCGATTCAGACGAATGGATATGTGATTGATGAGGAGTGGGCAGCATTTCTGGCAAAGCATCGTTTTCTTGTCGGAATCTCGCTTGACGGTGGAAAAGAGGTTCACGATCGGTATCGCGTTGATGCGCAGGGAAAGGGAACGTACAACCGCGTGATGAGCACAATTCGCCTTCTCGAGAAATACCGGGTAGAGTACAACATTCTGACTGTCGTGACGGCGACGACGGCGCGAAGCGGACGGAAGATTTATGAGTTTTTCAAGAAAAATGGATTTGGCTGGCAACAGTATATCGAGTGCCTTGACCCGATCGGGGAGATTCCGGGAAATCAGGAATTTTCGCTGACCCCTCAGAAACTCGAACAGTTTTTGAAGGATGTATTTGACGTATGGTATCTCGACTGGAAATCCGGTCGCTATGTCTACAATCGATATTTTGAGAACCTGCTGATGATTCTGAACCGGCAGATGCCGGAGAATTGCAGTATGCGCGGAACCTGCGGAAAACAGTGGGTTGTTGAGGCGGATGGAAGCGTCTATCCGTGCGATTTTTACGCGCTTGATGAGTGGAAACTTGGAAATCTGAATACGGATGATTTTGAGCAGATGGACAAGATGAGAGAGACACTCGGATTTATAAAATGGTCGGAGCAGGTACCGGACGAGTGCCGAACCTGCTCCTGGTATGGTCTGTGCCGAAATGGTTGCCGAAGAAACCGCGAACCGGTCACTGCACAGAGCACAAATGTTAATTATTTTTGCAGCGCGTACAAACACTTTTTTGAGTATGCCTATCCGCGTTTGTTCGAGATCTGGAGGACATCTGTGTCCGGGAGACGATAAAAAGATTTTTTACTCTCCGAATACTTTGCGGTAGTCGTCCTGGAATTTGCGGATTCCCTCGTCGGTCAGCGGATGATGAATCATCTGGAGCAGAACCTTATAAGGAACGGTTGCAATGTCGGCGCCAGCCTTTGCACAGTCGATCACATGGATCGGGTTGCGGATGCTTGCGGCGATGATCTGGGTCTCGATTCCGTGCATCTGGAAGATTTCGGTGATGTCCTCAATCAGGGAGATTCCCGGAGTGGAGATGTCGTCGAGACGGCCAAGAAACGGCGATACATAGTCAGCGCCGGCGCGGGCGGCGAGGAGTGCCTGAGCTGGTGAGAAGATCAGGGTGACATTCGTCTTGATTCCTTCTTTGTGAAGTACCTTTACTGCCTTCAATCCCTCAGCGGTCATCGGGATCTTGACTACCATGTTCGGATGGATCGAGGCGATCTCACGAGCTTCGGCGATCATACCCTCGGCATCCACGGTTGTTGCCTTGACCTCTCCGCTGATCGGGCCGTCGACGATCGAGGTGATTTCCTGAATGACCTGTTTGAAATCGCGTCCCTCTTTTGCGATCAGGGATGGATTTGTGGTGACACCACTGATGATTCCCATGTCGTTTGCCTTGCGGATATCGTCTACATTTGCTGTATCAATGAAAAAAATCATAGTTCTTCTCCTCTCTTTGTATTGTCTGAAAATTATCGGTTTATTTTATTATAGTATCACACAATCAAATCGTCAAACGAAAAACAGCTGACAAACAGAAGTGAAAATAGAAAATTCTGAGTGTTAGATATAGATCAAATCTATAACCAACTATTAAAATCGTGAATTTGACATTCTATGTAAAATTTATTATGATAAATGCACAATTTGTATAAGTATAGGTTATAGGGAGATAGAGGGAGAAAACTATTATGAAAAAGAAATTGATGACAGCACTCCTTTCCGCAGGAGTGGCAACTCTGGCGTTGAGTGGATGTGGTGGTTCCTCTTCTGACAGCGCAAACACAGCTGACCAGAAAGATGCAAGCACCGCACAGGAATCTGGAAGCACCGCAGGTAGCGAGGGTGTAAAGAAAGTTCTGAAATTTGGACAGGCAAATGCAGGTGAGGGTCTGGATATGCAGACTTCCACGAACTCAAGATCTGCTTCGATTGCAGACGAGGTGACTGAGAGCCTTCTGCGTTTCGATGATGACAACAACGAGGAGCCGGTTCTTCTGACCGATTTCCCGACGGTTTCCGATGATGGTCTTGTATATACGTTCGAGCTGAAGCAGGGCGTTCATTTCACGAATGGAACTGAGCTTACGAGTAAGGATGTCAAGTTCACATTTGAGCGTATGTTCAACCCGGCAACCGCTGCAAAGAGCACCGCATATTTCAACATGATCAAGGGCGCAAAGGACATGCTCGACGGAAATGCAACGGAGCTGGCTGGATTTGAGGTTGTGGATGATTACCACTTCACAATCACTCTGGACTATGCATTTGCTCCGTTCGTAAAGAACCTCGGTACTTCCTACGCAGATATCTTCCCGGAGGATGCATGCACAGAGGCAGGCGAAAACTGGGGACTCGGAACAAACCTGATCGGTACCGGTCCGTACAAGATTCAGGAGAATGATGACACGACGAAGGTGATTCTTGTGAAAAACGAGGATTACCATGGCGGAGATGTCAACCTTGATGAGTTGCAGATTCTGTTTTACGATGATGACCAGACAAAGCTGATCGCATACGAGAACGGTGATATCGATCTGGCAGACTTAAATGCAAGCCTGCTGAGCCAGTACAAGGATAAGTACGCAGATGAGATCACTGCATATTATCCGCTGGGAACTTCCTTCATTTCCATGAACCTCAAGGATGCTTACTTAAGCGATGTGAATGTCAGAAAGGCGATCTCTCTGGCAATCAACCGTGAGGAGCTTGTCGATGCAGTGCTCAACGGCGCAGGCATTCCGGCAACTTCCTACCTGAACAACGGAATTCCGGGACATGATGATTCCCTTTCTGTTTATGAGTATGATCCGGAGGCTGCAAAGCAGTTGCTTGCAGACGCAGGCTATGGTGACGGCATCACGATTTCTTCCGAGGTTCGTCAGGCAGATCAGGCTGTCTACTCTGCAATTCAGGGATACCTTGCAGAGGTTGGAATCACCCTTGATCTGACGGTTGTAGATAATGCAACTTACAACTCTGACAGAACAGCAGGAAAGATTCCGCTGACCGGTTCTACCTGGAATGCTCTGTATCCGGATGGAGATTTCCAGATGTACAACTATTTCTATTCCAGCAAGTCCAATGCACAGGGTGTCTTTTATGACAACGCAGATTTTGATAAGCTGTTAGATGATGCAAGAAAGTCTACAAACGAGGATGAGCGCGCTGACTTGTACAAGCAGGCAGATTCGATTCTCTCTCAGGAAGATTATGCATGCATCCCGCTCTACTATCCGCAGAGCCAGTTCATCGCAAAGCCGTATGTCAAGGACTTCAAGGTTGGCAACCTGATTTACCACTTCTGGAATGTGGATGTTGATCCATCTGCACAGAACTAAGTAACTGAGCAAATTATTTTGAAATCAAGTCGATGATTGCAAGGACTTGGTGCGTGATTCTGAGTTATATGAAGTTATACAAATTGATGAGTAATTAGTTGATGAGTATACAGCCCCGGCCGGCGCATTGTGCGTCGGCTGTTTGGCTGTATATTTGTTGTAAAAGGAGGAAGAAGAGAGTGGTTCGATACATTATCAAACGGGCATTTCTCGCAGTTGGAATTATCTTCTCGATTTCGCTGATCACATTCTTTATCTTGAATGTCATTCCGGGTGATCCGGTGGCAGCGATGCTCGGAGAGTTTGCAGATGCCGACAAAATTGCCCAGGTAAAAGCACAGATGGGACTGGATGCCCCGCTTCCGGTCCAGTATATCAACTGGCTGACAGATCTTTTGCACGGAAATATGGGAACGAGTTATTTCCAGAAAAAACCGGTTGTGACACTGATTCTTCAGGCGTTTCATTACACCGCAATCATGGCAACAGCTGCCTACATCGTTGCGCTGATTCTCGGTCTGACTGCCGGAATTCTGGCAGCTGTCTATCATGATCGTCCGATTGACCGGATTCTGATGAGCATTTCCGCATTTGGAATCTCTGCCCCGTCTTTCTGGGTGGCAATTCTTTTGCAGATTTATGTAGGTCTGAAATTCAGCGTTTTCCCAGTTTCGGGAGTTTCCAGTCCGGTCGGATATGTGCTTCCGTCGCTTGCACTCGGAACAAGATATGCGGCATCGATTTCCCGAATTACGAGAGCAAGTATGCTTGAAGTTATGGGTCAGGATTTTGTGAAGACCGCGTATGCAAAGGGACTCTATCAGCGTCGGATCATTCTGATTCATATTTTCCAGAATGCGCTTGTTCCGATCATCACAGTTATCGGTACGGATATCGGTGCTCTGCTGACCGGTTCGATGATCACGGAGAATGTATTTAACATTCCGGGAATCGGAAAACTGCTGATCGACGCAATTCATCGCCGTGACATTCCGCTTGTTCAGGGCGGTGTCATCTACGTTGCCGCTATCTGTGTTTTGATTTACTTTATTGTGGATGTGCTCTATGCGGTGATTAACCCGAACATCCGCCTGACGAAAGGAGAATAGCTGATGAGAAAAAAGAATTACTATTCCGAGAGCCTGAA
Organism: Brotaphodocola catenula; assembly: GCA_020686985.1. Lineage (GTDB taxonomy): Bacteria > Bacillota > Clostridia > Lachnospirales > Lachnospiraceae > Brotaphodocola > Brotaphodocola catenula. The sequence goes on along the minus strand of JAJEPU010000023.1, from coordinate 36,783 downwards.
GCTGTTCTGGAAAAATAAACTTGCCGTTCTGTCTCTGCTGATTCTGATTGTGCTTGTGATTTCTGCCATTTTTGCCCCGGTTTTAACGCCGTATGATCCGAACAAGCAGGTGCTTGCAGATAAACTTCTGTTTCCGAGTTCCAAGCATCCTTTTGGAACGGATGAGTTCGGAAGAGATATTTTGACGCGCTGTCTCTACGGCTGCCGCGTGTCGCTGAGTGTCGGCATTGTTTCTCAGCTGATCGCGTCTGTGATCGGATATTTCATGGGTGTGTGCGCCGGTTATTTTGGAAAGAAGACGGATGATGTGATCTCTTTCCTGATTCAGGTATTTTCAAGTTTCCCGGCACTGCTGTTTGCAATGGCGCTGATGTATGCGCTGGGTTCCGGAATCATGAACCTCTATCTGACACTTGGATTTCTGTCATGGGCAAACACCGCGCGTCTGATTCGCGGTACGGTGCTTCAGCTCAAGGAGCAGGAGTACATTCAGGCGTGCCGGATTGACGGAGGAAGCAATCTGCGTGTCATCTTAAAGCACCTGTTCCCGAACTGCATTCCAATGCTGATTGTCTCCTGTACGCTCGGTATCCCGTCTGCAATTCTGACGGAGGCGAGTCTGAGCTATCTCGGTCTCGGTGTTCCGAGCCCGACAGCGAGCTGGGGGTCAATGATTTCCGGTGCTCAGACTTTTATCCGTACCAATACCTATTACAGCCTGTTTCCGGGAATTTTCATCATTCTCACTGTAATTGCTTTTAACACGCTCGGCGACGGTCTGCGTGATGTGCTTGATCCGAAGATGCGCAAATAAGTCAGAGGGCAAGAATGCAAGTTGCAAGTTCGCAAGAATAAAATAATAAAAAAGTGAACTGGCAAAAACGAACTGGCAAAGGCACAAAATGATAAAAGCAAAAAGTAAAAAATATAAAATTGAGAAATGAAAATCCAAAGAATAAAAATCGAGAGAATGAAGATCGAGAGGATGGAGAATATGGAGAGAGAAAATATTCTTGAGATAAAAGATCTGGATGTACGGCTCTTCACAGAGCGGGGGGAGCTTCCGGTTATCGATCGGCTGAACCTGACACTCAGAGCAGGAGAGACGCTTGGAATCGTCGGGGAGAGTGGATGTGGAAAGAGCATGCTTGCCTCCGCAATCATGGGTCTTGTCGCACGTCCGGGAAAAGTTACCGGCGGTGAGATTCTCTTCGGAAGAGACGAGAAACAGGACTTGACAAAGATGAGCGCAAAGGAACTCAGAAGGATTCGCGGAACAGGAATTTCGATGATCTTTCAGGAGCCGATGACGAGTTTGAATCCGCTGATGAGCTGTGGTCGTCAGATTGTGGAGACGATCGTTGCACATGAGAAAATCGGACGCGCGGAGGCGAAAGCGCGCGCGATCTCGATTATTCGCTCAGTAGGAATCCAGAGACCGGAAAAAGTATACGGCGAAGTGCCGGCACAGCTTTCCGGTGGAATGAGACAGAGAATCATGATTGCGATGGCGCTCGTCTGCAACCCGGAACTTTTGATCTGTGACGAGCCGACGACGGCTCTTGATGTGACGGTTCAGGCGCAGATTTTGGGACTGATTCGTCGTCTTCAGAAGGAGAAGAAGACGTCTGTCGTTTTTATCAGTCACGACATGGGTGTCATCTCCCAGATGGCGGATCGCGTGGCGGTGATGTATGCCGGACAGCTTGTAGAGTATGCACAGGCGGAGGCGATTTTTACAAGACCGCTTCACCCATATACGCAGGGACTTCAGGCAGCAATTCCGAAAATGAATGAGAAGAAAGACAGTCTTGAGAGTATTCCGGGAAATGTGCCGATGCTCTATGAGCTTCCGAAGGGATGCATCTTCTCACCGAGATGTGCTTACGCGACGGATCGCTGTCGCAGTGAGCGCCCGCAGATTGTGGAGGCAGACGGTCACAGAGTTCGTTGCTTCCTCTATGAGCAGGGCGGGGATGCACAGCGAAGAGAGATGAAGGCGACAGATACAAGTGAAACGAAGATTGAAAATAAAAAGAAAATCGGGGAGGAGGGAGAAGGATGAGTGAGGCTGGAAAGAATCAGTTTGAAGAGAATGAAAAATCCGAAAGAGAGACAATTCTTCAGGTCAAGAATCTGAAGAAGTACTACATGGTCGGACGCAAAGGACTGTTCGGAGAAAAAGAGTATGTTCGCTCTGTGGATGGAGTCAGTTTTGAGCTTCATCGTGGAGAGACGCTTGCGATTGTTGGCGAGAGTGGATGTGGAAAATCCACAACAGTCAAGTCTCTGCTTCGCGTTGTGGAGCCGACGGACGGAGAGGTCATTTTAAATAGACAGGATTTTCTCAAGTTAAAGGGTGCAGATCTCAAAAAGGCGCGCAGAAACATCAAGATGATTTTTCAGGATCCGTACAGCTCTTTAAATCCGCGTATGACAGTGCGGGATATTATCGGAGAGCCGGCTGATATTGAGCATGTCTACAAGACGGAGGAGGAGAGGGAGAAGCTGATCCTCGACACGATGGAGATGGTCGGGCTGAACAAGGATTTCGCAGATCGCTATCCGCATGAGTTTTCGGGCGGACAGAGACAGAGAATCGGAATCGCGCGCGCGATTATTCTGAGACCGGAGATCGTTGTCTGTGATGAGCCGGTCTCGGCGCTTGACGTGTCGGTTCAGGCGAAGATTATTAACCTCTTAAAAGAGCTTCAGGCGAAGATGAATATCTCTTATATTTTCATCTCTCATGATCTCGGAGTTGTCAAGCATATTGCGGATCGTGTGCTTGTGATGTATCAGGGGCATGTCGTGGAAGAGGGAACGAGAGACGAGATCTTTGAGAATCCGAAAAATGATTATACGAAGCTGTTGCTTGCAAGTATTCCGGAGATCGGAAAGAAGATGGATTTCGATCAGTTTGAGAGGGCATTTCAGGCGGAGTAGTTTTTGGGCTATGGGTATGGATACAAGTGTAAGTATGAGTACGGCTCCTCCGGTGAAGTAAGTCATGCAAACATAATTAAAAAGTTTCCAAGGATAGTACTCAAGAAGCAGTATATCAATGTATATAGAGTATGATGCAAAAGAAGCCCTGTACAGAAAATAAACGATCAAATAGATAAAAATAAAAAGAAGGGAAGTAGAGGATATGAAATTAGACCGCAGTATGATTGAAGCCGATTTTCGCGCGCTGATTGGACCGCTGTGTGATGCGGTTGGACCGTCTGGATTTGAGGACGAGGTTGCGGATCTGCTGAGAGAGCAGATGGCAGGATATGATGTGGAGCTGTCTGATGATGTGATGGGAAATCTGATTGCTTACAAGAAGGGCAATAAGAAGGGAAGCATGCTGATCTCCGCTCATATGGATGAGATCGGACTGATTATCCGTCACATTGACAAGAATGGTTTTCTGTGGGTGGAGACGCTTGGAGGAATCGCTCCACAGCAGTTTTTCGGAAAGCGCGTGATCATTAAGACTGAGACCGGTCATGTCGATGGAATCGTGCAGTCTCTTCATCCGGGTCGCCCGGACCGTTGTTCTGAGATGCCGAAGTCTGCTCAGGAGTTTTACATTGAGGTTGGAGCGGAGAGCCGTGAGGAAGCTCTCGAGATGGGAATCGAGGAGGGCAATCCGATTTCGATCTGCTATCCGGTGATCTTCCTTGGAAAGCACAGAGTCGGTGCAAAGGCACTTGATGACCGTGCACTTGTGTTTATTCTGCTGGAAGTTGTGAAGCTGTTGAACGGCGATAAGGATGTGCCGGATGTCTATGCACTCTTCTCCACACAGGAGGAGGTCGGTGCGAGAGGTGCGATCACTGCGGCGACACGGATCAAGCCGGACATTGCGATTGCGCTTGATATGAGCCTTGCTGTCGATATTCCGGGTGTGTCGGAGAGCCGTTATATTAATGAACTTGGACGCGGAACTTCGATTAAGGTGATGGATAAGCTCAGCAGTGGTGTGGGTGGCATCCTTGCAAACAGAGATCTTGTGCGCGATATGAAGAAGATTGCGAAGGTGCATGAGATTCCGTATCAGATTGAGGCGTATGCAGCGGGTGCGACCGATGCGAGCTTCATGCAGACGTTAAACGGTGGAATCAAGAGCGGAGGAATCCAGATCCCGATGCGCTATGTACATTCCTATGAGGTGTGCGATGTGAGAGATGTCGTGGATACGGTGGAACTGCTCTACTGGTATGTGAAGGAAGCTGAGATTTAAAAGGAACTTCCTGAACGAGGTTAAAAAAATAAAATAGTCTTCTGGAATGTACGGGTTTTGTCGAAAAAATTTTCTTGACAAAACCCGTTTCTTTATATAGAATACCAGATGAATACTTTGAATATCAAAACATTTGAAAGTAAAAATAAAGTCGGAGAACAGACGATGACGAGCAAAGTGATTGGAACCGGTTCCTATGTGCCGGAACGGGTTGTAACGAATGAGGATTTGGCAAAAGTTGTAGATACGAATGATGAGTGGATCGTCACGCGAACAGGAATCCATGAGCGGCGGATAGCGATGGATGAGGGAACCAGTTTTATGGCAGCGGAGGCTTCACGGCGTGCGCTTGCAGATGCGGGAATCGATGCATCGGAACTGGACCTGATTATTCTGGCCACTTCCTCATCGGATCACTGCTTTCCAAGTACAGCCTGTGAGGTACAGGCTGAGATCAGAGCAAAAAATGCGGTCGCATTTGATATCAGCGCAGCTTGCTCCGGATTTGAATTTGCACTGAGCACGGCTCATGCATTTCTTGCTTCCGGAACTTACCGGACAGCATTGATTGTCGGGGCAGATTGCTTAAGCAAGCTGACGGACTGGACAGACCGAGGAACCTGCGTTCTTTTCGGTGACGGTGCCGGAGCTGCCGTTATTCAGGCAGGAGAGACCGGAGTGATCCACATGGTAATGGGATCAGATGGGGCACGCGGACAGGTACTTACCTGCACCGCCAGAACGGATGGAAATGTTTTTAACGGAAAGACACCGGAGTTTGGATACATCCAGATGGATGGACAGGAAGTTTTCAAATTTGCGGTAAAGAAAGTTCCGGAGTGCATTCGGCAGGTACTTGATGAGTCGGGAACGAGCATGGACGAGATCAAATATTTCGTTCTGCACCAGGCAAATTACCGGATCTGCGAGGCTGTCGCAAAGCGTTTGAAACAGCCACTTGAGAAGGTGCCGATGAACATCGACCGTTTCGGAAATACTTCCGGTGCGACCGTGCCGATTCTTCTCGATGAGTTGAACCGAGAGGGAAAACTTGAGCGGGGAGACAAGATTGTTCTCGCCGGATTCGGAGGCGGACTGACCTGGGGCGCTGTGCTTCTGGAATGGTAGTAAAATAAAGTTATTAAAAAAATTAAAATGATAAATGAAGAGGAGATTGAAATTATGTTAGAGAAGATGAAAGAGATTATTGCAGACCAGCTGAGCGTAGATGCAGACAGCATCACTGAGACCACTTCCTTCAAGGATGATCTGGGTGCAGATTCCCTCGACTTATTCGAGCTGGTAATGGCTCTCGAGGATGAGTATTCCGTAGAGATTCCGTCTGAGGATCTTCAGAACCTTCTGACCGTAGGCGATGTTATGAACTACCTCAAGGGCAAAGGCGTAGAGGCGTAAGCGTCCTTACATTGGAGAAGACGGTGCGGAGGTGAGAAGACTCGCCTCTGCATTCCGGTGTGAGAGTCCGTAAGCGGACTCTTTTTCATTACACAGGAAAATAAATCCGTTTCTGTTTACGCAAGGTGTGAACAGTAGCGGTGCGGAAGTGATCCTGTGCAATGAAAAATGTTTCGCTGGGATAGCGACACGGAACAGGAGAATAAATCCGTTTCTGTTTGCGTAAGGCGTGAACAGCAATAAATGATTTTATATACGGGAAACGCCGGGCTGACGCGATTCCCATATGGAGGAAACAGCATGAAAACGAGAGTGACAGAGTTATTGGGAATTGAGTATCCGATTATTCAGGGCGGAATGGCATGGGTTGCAGAGAATCATCTTGCATCAGCTGTATCAGAAGCCGGCGGACTTGGACTGATCGGCGGAGCAAATGCTCCGGCAGAGGTTGTCCGCAATTATATCAGAAAAGTAAAAGAAGTGACGGACAAACCGTTTGGTGTCAATGTCATGCTGATGAGCCCATATGCAGCTGACGTGGCAAAGGTAGTTGTCGAAGAGGGCGTAAAAGTTGTAACGACCGGTGCAGGTGATCCGTCCAAATACATGGATATGTGGAAGAATGCAGGTGTGAAGGTAATTCCGGTTGTTGCATCGGTTGCACTTGCAAAGCGCATGGAGAGATACGGCGCAGATGCAGTTGTTGCAGAGGGATGCGAGTCCGGCGGTCACATCGGTGAGGCAACGACGATGACACTTGTTCCGCAGGTTGTTGACGCTGTTTCCGTTCCTGTTATCGCAGCAGGCGGTATCGCAGACGGAAGAGGAATCGCAGCGGCATTTATGCTGGGCGCTGAGGCAGTTCAGATGGGAACCCGTTTCCTCGTAGCAAAAGAGTGTACCGTTCATCAGAACTACAAGGATCGCGTCTTAAAGGCAAAGGATATCGACTCCACCGTAACCGGAAGAACCCATGGACATCCGGTTCGCTGTCTGAGAAACCAGATGACGAGAGAGTACCTCAAGTTGGAGAACGAGGGCAAGAGCTTTGAGGAGCTTGAGTACCTGACTCTCGGAACTCTGCGCAAGGCTGTTCAGGAGGGCGATGTGCAGAATGGAACCGTTATGGCAGGACAGATTGCAGGAATGGTAGCAAAAGAGCAGACCTGTAAGGAAATGATCGAAGAGATGATGGCTCAGACAGAGAAACTGCTGGGACATAAGTAAGAGAAAAGGAGCAGAACATGAGCAAAATCGCATTTATTTACCCGGGACAGGGAGCGCAGGTTTGCGGAATGGGACAGGATTTCTACGAGCAGACCGAGACAGGAAAAAAGGTCTTTGATCTGGCAACAGAGATTCTTGGATTCTCCTTACCGGAGCTGTGCTTTGAGAAAAATGACAGACTGGACATCACGGAGTACACACAGGCAGCGATGGTGACGACGAGTATTGCAATGACAAAGGTGCTGGAAGAGAACGGTGTGAAGCCGGATGTGACTGCAGGTCTGAGTCTGGGTGAGTACTGTGCACTCTATGCGGCAGGCGTGATGAGCGAGAAGGACGCGATCGCGACGGTACGTCAGAGAGGAATCCTGATGCAGGAGGCTGTTCCGGTTGGACAGGGTGCGATGGCTGCGGTTCTTGCAATGGATGCTTCCGCAATTGAGGAAGTGATTGCAGACATTGACGGGGTTCAGATTGCAAATTACAACTGCCCGGGTCAGATCGTAATTTCCGGAAAGAAGGAAGCGGTTGAGACTGCATGTGAGAAGCTCAAGGAGGCCGGAGCAAAGCGTACGATCATGCTGAATGTGAGCGGACCGTTTCACTCCAAGATGCTGACAGGCGCAGGTGAGAAGCTCGGCGAGGTTCTTGCTTCAGTTGAGGTTCACAAGCCACAGATTCCGTATGTTGCAAACGTGACGGCTGCCTATGTAACCGAGGCAGATGAGGTAAAACCGCTCCTGACAAAGCAGGTATCGTCCTCTGTCAGATGGCAGCAGAGCGTTGAAACGATGCTCGCTGACGGTGTGGATACCTTCATCGAAATCGGACCGGGAAAGACACTTGCAGGCTTCATGAGAAAGATCGACAGAAGCGCAAAAGTCTACAATGTAGAGAAACTTGAGGATGTGCAGAAAGTAGTTGAGGCGCTGAGCGCTCAGGAGGAATAACATGCTGACGGATAAAATTGCAGTAGTGACCGGCGCAAGCCGTGGAATCGGCAGAGAGATCGCAAAGACCCTGGCTTCAAAGGGTGCTGTGGTGATCGTCAATTACAACGGTTCCACCGCGAAGGCTGAGGAAGTCGTAAAAGAGATTGAGGAGGCAGGGGGACGCGCAGAGGCAATGCAGTGCAACGTCTCCGACTTTGAATCCGCAGGCGAGATGCTCAGCGCAGTTGTCAAGAAATATGGTCGTGTGGACATTCTCGTCAACAATGCAGGAATCACCCGCGATGGTCTTCTGATGAAGATGACAGAGGCTGATTTTGATGCAGTTATGGATACAAACCTTAAGGGTGCATTCAACTGCATGCAGCACGTTTCCCGCCAGATGCTCAAACAGCGTTCCGGACGCATTATCAACATGGCATCTGTTGTCGGTCTGATGGGAAATGCAGGTCAGGCAAACTACGGCGCATCCAAGGCTGGTTTAATCGGAATGACGAAGTGTGTGGCAAGAGAGCTTGCCAGCCGTGGAATCACCTGCAATGCGGTTGCTCCGGGCTTTATTGTGACCGAGATGACCGATGTACTTTCCGATGCTGTGAAAGAGGCAATGGTAGCGCAGATCCCGTTAAAGAAATTCGGTACAACTCAGGATGTCGCAAAGACGGTTGCCTTCCTCGCATCGGATGATGCAAGCTATATTACCGGACAGGTGATCAGCGTGGACGGCGGAATGCACATGTAAGCAAAAAGCCATTGGAATCTGGCGAAATCATTGAATGGAAAATGTAACCGCTTGAATAAAAAATAGAACGAAACAAAAATAAACGATATGCAGAGATAGAAAAGGAGAGTCCCTTATGAGCAGAAGAGTAGTCGTGACCGGTCTGGGTGCAATCACCCCAATCGGAAACAGTGTAGAAGAATTCTGGAATGGTCTGAAGGCGAAAAAAGTCGGAATCGGTCCGATTACCGCATTTGATACTGCCGAGTACAAGGCAAAGCTGGCAGGTGAGGTAAAGGATTTTGACCCGAAGCAGTACATGGACCCGAAGGCTGCAAGAAGAATGGAGCGTTTCAGCCAGTTCGCTGTCGCAGCAGTCAAAGAGGCAATGGAGGATTCCGGAATCGACATGACGAAGGAAGATCCGTTCCGCGTTGGTGTCAGCGTGGGTTCCGGAATCGGAAGCCTTCAGGCTGTTGAGCGTGAGCACAAGAAACTGCTTGAGAAAGGACCGAGCCGTGTAAATCCACTTCTCGTTCCGTTAATGATCTCCAACATGGCAGCAGGAAATGTTTCGATCCAGTACGGTCTCAAGGGTAAGTGTATCAATGTCGTAACTGCATGTGCAACCGGAACTCACTCCATCGGTGAGGCTTTCCGCTCGATTCAGCACGGCGAGGCTGAGGTTATGATCGCAGGTGGTACTGAGGCAAGCATCACCCCGATCGGTGTGGCTGGATTTACTGCTCTGACCGCACTTTCCACCTCTGAGGACCCGATGCATGCATCCATGCCGTTTGATATAAACAGAAACGGTTTTGTCATGGGTGAGGGCGCAGGAATCGTTGTTCTCGAGTCCTTAGAGCATGCACAGGCGCGCGGAGCAAAGATCTATGCAGAGATCAGCGGATACGGTGCAACCTGTGATGCATACCACATCACTTCCCCGGCAGAGGATGGAAGCGGTGCAGCAAAGGCAATGGAGTACGCAATCGCAGATGCAGGAATGAAGCCGGAGGATGTCGATTACATCAATGCACACGGAACGAGCACTCATCACAACGATCTGTTCGAGACGAAGGCAATCAAGCTCGTACTCGGCGATCACGCAAAAGATGTTAAGATCAACTCCACGAAGTCGATGATCGGTCATCTGCTCGGAGCAGCAGGCGGTGTTGAGTTCATCACCTGTGTAAAGTCCATTCAGGAAGGTTTCGTTCATGCAACCGCAGGTCTTGAGAATGACGATCCGGAGTGCGATCTCGACTACACTAAGGGCGAGGGTGTATCCATGCCGGTAAATTGTGCAATCTCCAATTCCCTTGGATTTGGCGGACACAACGCAACCCTGCTTGTAAAGAAATTTGAGGCATAAGGAGACAGATCATGACGATTGATGAGATTGTAAAATTAATTGAAGCAGTATCTGAGAATGGTCTGACGAGTTTTTCTTATGAGGAGGGGAATCAGAAGCTGATCCTCAAGAAGAAAAAGAAGAAAAACGTCGCACAGGCTCCGGTTGCTCCGGTTGTGATTTCTCAGCCAGCTCCGCAGATGATGAGTCCGATGGCAGTTCCGATGGCTCAGCCGGAGATTCCAGCCATGCAGAGTGCACCGGCGCAGAGCTCAGAGAGCACTTCCACTCAGGAAGACACGCTCGACATCGGATCAGATAAAGTCGTTCTTTCTCCGCTTGTCGGAACATTTTACAGCAGTGCAAGTCCGGAGGCAGACGCCTTCGTCCAGGTCGGTGACACCGTGAAAAAGGGTCAGGTTCTCGGCATTATCGAGGCAATGAAGCTGATGAACGAGATTGAGAGTGAGTATGATGGCGTAGTCGAGGCAGTTCTCGTAAACAATGAGGATGTCGTAGAGTACGGTCAGCCGTTATTCCGTATTCGCTAAATAATTTTATTTTATCGGAAATTGATTAGGCGATAAATCTGAAAAAGTATTTTTTAGTTAGATGGGAGATACAAAGTCATGAGACTGGGAATTAAGGAAATTCAGGAGATCATTCCGCATCGTCATCCGTTCCTGCTGATCGACTTTATCGATGAGCTTGAGCCGGGTGTGCGTGCAGTTGGATATAAGTCTGTAACATTTAATGAGCCACAGTTCAATGGTCATTTTCCGGGACAGCCGGTTATGCCGGGTGTACTGATGATCGAGGCACTTGCACAGGTTGGCGCAGTCGCAATTTTAAGCCTTCCGGAGAACAAGGGAAAGACCGCATTCTTCGGTGGAATCAACAATGCAAAATTTCGCCAGATGGTACTTCCGGGTGACCGCCTGAAACTTGAGTGCGAGATTATCAAACGCAAGGGACCGGTTGGTGTCGGCAAGGCAGTCGCAACAAACGCAGATGGCAAGGTTGCAGTATCCGCAGAGCTTACGTTCGTTGTAGGTGCGTAAACGATATACGAAAGTCACACGAATGTGCGGTAATTTAGATTGGAACAGAATCAAAGAATCGAGATCGAGGGAGAAACATGTTTGAGAAAATCTTAATCGCCAACCGGGGCGAGATTGCAGTGAGAATTATCCGGGCGTGCCGGGAAATGGGAATCAAAACGGTTGCAGTTTATTCAGAGGCAGACCGCGACAGCCTGCATACCCTGCTTGCAGATGAAGCAATCTGCATCGGTCCGGCACCGGCGGGACAGAGTTATCTGAATATGGAGCGGATTCTGTCCGCGACCGTAGCCATGAAGGCGGAGGCAATCCATCCGGGCTTCGGATTCCTCTCCGAGAATGCCCGTTTTGCAGAACTGTGCGAGAAGTGCAACATTGCATTTATCGGACCATCCGCAGATATCATCAACCGCATGGGAAACAAGTCCGAGGCGAGAAAGACGATGATCGAGGCGGGAATTCCGGTTGTTCCGGGTTCTAAAGAGCCAGTCTACACCGTGGAAGAGGCACTTGAGATGGCAAAGACGATTGGCTTTCCGGTGATGATCAAGGCATCCTCCGGAGGTGGCGGAAAGGGCATGCGCGTCTCCTGGGGCGAGGACGATTTTGCAATGAATTTCGAGAGCGCCCAGTTAGAGTCAATCAAAGGTTTCTCGGACAACACGATGTACTTGGAGCGCTACGTCGAGAAACCGCGCCACGTCGAATTTCAGATCATGGCGGACAAGTACGGCAACGTCGTTCACCTCGGAGAGCGTGACTGCTCAATTCAGCGCCGTCACCAGAAAGTTCTCGAGGAATCCCCGTCCGTCGCAATCTCCGACGAACTCAGACGGAAGATGGGCGAGACCGCTGTCCGCGCTGCAAAGGCAGTCGGATACGAGAATGCTGGCACGATCGAATTTTTGCTTGATAAAAACCGCAACTTCTATTTCATGGAGATGAACACGAGAATTCAGGTTGAACATCCGGTGACCGAGCTTGTGACCGGTCTTGACCTGATCAAAGAGCAGATTCGCGTTGCAAGCGGAGAGCGCCTGAGCGTCTCACAGAAAGACATTCATGTGAGCGGTCATGCGATCGAGTGTCGAATCAATGCGGAAAACCCGGAGCGAAACTTTATGCCGTGCCCGGGCACAATCACGAATATCCACGTTCCGGGAGGAAACGGAGTCCGCGTGGATACTCATATTTACAATGACTATAAAGTTCCTGCCAACTATGATTCGATGCTGATGAAGCTGATCGTTCACGGGCGGGACCGCGCGGAGGCGATCGCCAAGATGCGAAGCGCGCTCGGAGAACTGATTATCGAGGGAATTGATACGAATCTGGATTTCCAGTACGAGATTCTGAATAACGAGGCTTATCAGAACGGAGAGGTGGACACGGATTTCATTCCCACTTATTTCCCGCAGTACTGCCGGGAGTAGAGGGTGACCGGAAATTGCCGGAGAGAGGAGTTTTCGGATGCACTCTGGAGAGGACAGGGTAATTTGCTATGCTCAGAAATATGTTTAAAAAAACTTATACCATTATCGATTCTCACTACAAGCATCAGAAAGAGGAACCGTCGATTCCGGAGGGACTCTGGCGCAAGTGCAACAAGTGTGGACAGCCGATCTATGTCGAGGATGTAAAGAATAACTTTTACATCTGCCCGAAATGTGGCGGATACTTCCGCGTGCATGCATACCGCCGTCTCGAAATGCTTTTGGACGAGGGCAGTTTCGAGGAGTGGAATCAGGAGATGCCATTCTCGAATCCATTAGATTTTCCGGGATATGAGAAGAAAGTTGAATCCGCAAGAGAGAAGACCGGACTCAATGAGGCGATTGTCACCGGTAAGGGACGGATCGATGGATTTGAGACTGCTGTCGGTGTCTGCGATGCGCGTTTCATGATGAGCAGTATGGGTCATGTCGTCGGCGAGAAAATCACTCAGATGGTTGAGCGGGCAACGAAGGAAAAACTTCCGGTGATTCTGTTTGCATGCTCTGGCGGAGCGCGCATGCAGGAAGGTCTTGTATCCCTGATGCAGATGGCAAAGACATCCTCAGCGCTTGAGCGTCACCACGAGGCAGGACAACTGTTTGTGAGCGTTTTGACAGATCCGACAACCGGCGGTGTGACCGCAAGTTTTGCAATGCTCGGAGATATTATTCTCGCAGAGCCGGGTGCGCTGATCGGATTTGCCGGTCCGCGCGTCATTCAGCAGACAATCGGTCAGAAACTTCCGGAGGGATTCCAGAGAGCAGAATTTCTTCTTGAGCACGGCTTCGTCGATCAGATCGTCGAGCGTGACCAGCAGAGAGAGGTTCTCGCACAGATTTTGAAACTGCACTGTAAACCGGAAAAAGAAAAATCGGAGACGGCTCAGACAACCATTTCCACAACCTCTGTGGAAGATGTGGATAACACCGTGGAAGAGTCCGGAAAAAAATGGAACAACAGTGGAAAGAGTGCCTGGGATATGGTTCAGCTCTCCCGCGACAGTCATCGCCCGACCGCACTCGACTACATCCATGCAATTTTTGACGGATTCATGGAATTCCACGGAGACCGCTACTTTGGAGATGACGGTGCGATTGTCGGCGGAATCGCGAGTTTTCACGGAACTCCGGTTACGGTCATCGGTCAGCAAAAGGGAAAGACGACGAAGGACAACTTGAAGCGCAACTTTGGTATGCCGTCCCCGGAAGGATACCGCAAGGCACTGCGCCTGATGAAGCAGGCAGAGACGTTTGGTCGCCCGATCATCTGCTTTGTCGATACGCCGGGTGCATTCTGCGGAATTGAGGCGGAGGAACGCGGACAGGGTGAGGCGATTGCGAGAAATCTGTTTGAGATGTCAGCGCTGAACGTTCCGGTGCTCTCGATTGTGATCGGAGAGGGCGGAAGCGGTGGAGCGCTTGCGATGGCAGTTGCAAATGAAGTCTGGATGATGGAGAATGCAATTTACTCGATTCTGTCGCCGGAGGGATTTGCATCAATTCTCTGGAAGGACAGCAAGAAGGCACCGGATGCTGCGCGCGTGATGAAGATCACAGCGGAGGATCTCTATGAGCGCGGACTGATTGAGGATATTATTCCGGAGGAAAATCCGGCGAACGAGGATACGCTTCCGATGCTTGCACAGACGATGGCAGACAAGATGAAAAACTTCCTCAGAAAATACGAGGGTCTGACCGCAGAAGAGATTCGCAATCAGCGCTATGACCGTTTCCGGGGCATGTAAGGAGAACATAAGATATGACAATGTTAAAACCGTTGAAGATCGGGGATCTGACTGCAAGCATCCCGATTATTCAGGGAGGAATGGGAGTTGGAATCAGCCTTCACTCACTTGCAGGAGCAGTTGCAAAAGCGGGCGGTGTCGGATTGATCTCGACCGCTCAGATCGGCTTTCAGGACCCTGATTTTCTGAAAGCACCGATGGAGGCAAATATGCGGGCAATCCGCAGTGAGTTTGAGAAAGCGCGCCAGATTGCACCGAAGGGAATTCTCGGATTCAACATCATGGTTGCGACGAGAAACTATGCGCAGTACGTCAAGGAAGCAGTAAAAGCAGGGGCGGATATTATCGTCTCCGGTGCAGGACTTCCGGTGTCTCTGCCGGAGTTTGTCGAAGGCGCAAAGACGAAGATTGCACCGATTGTCTCAACGGCAAAATCTGCTTCCGTCATCTGCAAACTCTGGGATCGTAAATACAAGCGAGTTCCGGATCTTGTCGTGATCGAGGGACCACTTGCGGGCGGTCATCTCGGATTCTCAAGGGAGGATTTGAGCAAGTACGGCGCAGACACCGCAGATGTTCCGGATACTTACAATCAGAGTGCATATGACGAGGAAATTCGTGGCATCATGAAGGTAATTTCCCAGTTTGCCGAGAAGTACAAAAAACACATTCCAGTGGCGATTGCCGGTGGCATTTACACGCATGAGGATGTGATGCATGCGATGGATCTCGGCGCAGATGCCGTTCAGGTTGCAACGCGCTTTGTGACGACTGAGGAATGCGACGCTCCGATGGCTTATAAGCAGGCATATATTGATGCAAAGAAGGAAGACATCGTGATCACGCAGAGTCCGGTCGGAATGCCGGGACGCGCGATTAAAAATACGTTTCTTGACAAGATCACCGAGTGCAAGGCGCGCGGGGAAAAGGCAAAGATTACGCACTGCTATCAGTGTCTGGAACACTGCAATCCGGCGGATATTCCATACTGCATCACGAAGGCACTTTCGAATGCAGCCGAGGGTAAATTGTCGGAGGCACTTCTGTTTTGCGGAAGCAATGCCTACCGTTGTGACCGCATTGAGACGGTGGACGCAGTGATGCGTGATCTCGCAGGAATTTAGAAAATCTAAGAGAAGCAAGTGGAATGGACTTAAAGTTCTGTCGCCTGAGATTTCTTCATAAAGTTTAGGGAGATCAAAGTGTCAGGATTTGCATATGCTGAATTATTTATGGAGTTTTATGATTCTTGCGGGATTACTCTTTGGAGCGGTCTGCGGGAATTTAGGAGAGGTAACCCAGGGTCTGATCGAATCTGCACAGGATGCGGTGGCTCTGGGTATTACTATGCTCGGAATGATGACGTTCTGGTGCGGAATCATGGAGATCGGGAAGCAGGCGGGACTTTTGGAATGGTTTACACAGAAAATGAATCCGCTCTTAAATTTCCTTTTCCCGGATCTGAAACCGGATCATCCGGCACGCGCTCCGATTGCAGTTAATATCGTCGCCAATGTGCTCGGACTCGGCATGGCAAGCACACCTGCGGGGCTTCTCGCAATGCAGGAGCTGGATGAGAAGAGGGACGGGAGGGCGACGAATGCGATGTGTACGTTTCTGGTGCTGAATATCTCATCTCTCCAACTGATTCCGGTGAGTATGATTGCGTACCGGAGCCAGTACGCTTCGCCTGATCCCGGTGCAGTCATCGGACCGGCGCTTTTAGCGACCTCGTGTTCCACGCTGACTGCTGTGATTTTCTGTAAAATCATGCAGAAAATTTCCGGGAGGTGAGAGTGATGCTTGTGTGGATTTCTCAGATGATTCTGCCACTTACAGTCGGATATATTGTCGGCTTCGCCGTGCTCGCCCGCCGTCCGGTGTTTGAGGATTTTCTTGGTGGAGCAAAGGATGGAATGAAGATGACGGCGGAGATTCTGCCGACTCTCGTCGGTCTGATGATCGCCGTCGGAGTTCCGCGAAGATCAGGATTTCTCGATGCAATCGCAGGACAGCTTCAGGGAATCGCAGGAATCTTGCATATCCCGAGAGAGCTGATCCCACTTACGCTTGTCCGCCTTGTCTCAAACTCCGCAGGAACCGGACTTCTTCTCGACCTGTTTGAGACGTTTGGACCGGACTCAAGGATCGGAATGGCGGGTTCGGTGCTGATGAGCAGTACGGAGACGGTCTTTTACTGCATCAGCGTCTATTTTGGGGCGGTAAAGATCAGAAAGACGGGGTGGATGCTACCAGGTGCTCTTGTGGCGACGCTTGCCGGAATTATCGCGAGTTTGTGGGTTACGCGGTGATTCTGTGATGATTTCATGACGATTCCATGACAGGAAATCGAAAAAAACAAGGCTGATTTGATGGGTGGTTCACAAAAAAATCACAGAGATGTAAGGATTTTATAACAATCTGGCTGTTGTCGAAAAAAATAAAATCATGTATAATCAGGAAGAAGCTCTAGTCTTCATGGATAGCGAGGGAAAATTGTGGATACTTATGCGACTCTGAATGATGCGTTGGTAAATTTGTTCCGGGATGTGATGGACCTGGAGGAGAAAGCGATTATCACGCAGGAATATAAAGATATTACCAATAATGATATGCACGTCATTCAGGCGATCGGACTGGATGAGCCTAAAAATATGTCAACGATAGCACGTGAGCTGTCGGTGACAGTCGGAACGCTGACAATCGCGATGAACAGCCTTGTGAAGAAGGGGTATGTGAATCGAGAGCGCGGAACGGAGGATCGGAGAGTGGTCTACATCTCTCTGTCGGAAAAGGGAAGAAAGGCCTACCGACACCATGAAGAATTCCATCATCAGATGATCAATGCCATTTTGGAGAATCTGACACAGGAAGAAACGGAGAGTCTGGTAGAAGCGATGGCAAAGCTGAACCGATGGTTTCGCGGTCAGCAAAGGTAGAAGGAGGCACTTTGAAAATGAAAAGAGCAATCATGTGTTTCATCGGAGCCATGATGGTTTTCTCGTTAGCAGCATGTACACCGACGACAGAGAAGAATAAGACCGGTGAGGTAAAGCAGACAGAGGCACAGGGACCGACATCCACACAGGGTCCGGGTGTTGTGACAGACAAGAATCCGGATATGGACGCTCCGCAGTTGGAGGTCGTATCGATTTACGCACCGGCTGAGGACGGAAGCAAGCTGAACGTAAAGATGGAGTCCGTTGAGACTCTCGATGCGCAGTCACTTGTCGATCTGCTGATTCAGTATAACGTTCTTGCAGATGGAACGAAGGCCGTTTCCTACAAGACAGAGGGAAGCGTGGCAAGCGAGGAAGCTGGACCTGGAATTGCAAAGCCACAGCCGGGTATGCCGACGGAGGCACCGACACAGCAGGATGAGTACGGCACTCTTGAATTAAGCCGGTTCCCGGATGATGCAAAGGATCAGACGGTACAGGCTGTTGTAAACACATTTACCGAGAATCTGAATGTGCAGTATCTGACGATCAAAGCCGGAGACAAGACAATTGCCGACAATCAGGGATTCAGCGATAAGTAAGAGAAAAATCAAAAAAGAAATTAAAAGAGAGAGCAGAGATCTAAATATGAGATTAGATCTTAGCTCTCTCTTTTTTAGAATTTCTGGTCGTTCAGCCATGCGGAGAAATAAGGCCCAATTACATCGAACGGGGCATTTCCCATATCAAGAAGAAAACGGTGAAATTCCATCAGTGAGAATCGTTCTCCGAGTTTTTTCTCAGCGGTCTTTCTCATCTGGTTAAACTCGAGAAATCCGACGTAGTAGGAGAGTGCGTTTGCCGGATTGTCGACAAGAGTTTCAAACAGTGCAGAGGCAACTTCTTCCGGCTTCTCGTAGTAGTCGGAGAGATACTCCTCGATCTGAGGAATTTCCCAGCCGTAGGCATTGACATAGAGATCGAGGCACGCCTGAATGCCAAGTGAGGCACTTGCATTCGCAGAGATTAGCTTTCCAAGATCGGAATCAAGCCCGTTGTCGAGTGTGTAGGCATACTGTTCGACATAGGTCGCCCACCCCTCTGTGTATCCCGGAAATGAAAGGATTTTCCGCAGGGACGATTCATTTTGAGAGTGAAAATAAACGGTCTGATAGAGATGCCCCGGGTAACCTTCATGAGCGATCAGAGAGTAGAGTGGCTGGGAGGCATAGCGGTCACTGTGATTGATGTAGATCACATTGTTCTCAATGTCATCGATCGCGGAGGTCAGGTAAAATGCAGGACTTAAAGAGAGCTCCAGTGCCTTCGGGACTTCCCGGATTGTGTAGTTGCATTCCGGAAGTGCGGGGAAATCTTGAAGCGTTTGCGCTTTAATCTCCTCCATGATTGCGGGAGCGTCTTTCTGCCGAAATTCCGGATTCAGAAAAGATTCCTGAAGTTCCGGTCGTCTCTTTAAGATCTCTGAACTTTCAAGCAGGGAGTCGCGAATGCTGTCCTCGATTGCTGACAGAAGATCAGAGAGTGAGGAATAGGAAGTTCCGGTAGCAGAGAAAACCTGATACTCATAATATCTCCTGCCGTTCGGGTATCCGCACTGTCCCTTCTCATTTTTGCCGGTTCCTTTGAGTGCAGTCAGACCGTCAATTAAAGTCTGATAGGCGGGGACAAAATCACTCTCGAGAAGTTCTGCATTTTTCTGTCGGAAAGTCTGTTTTTCGTCCTCGCTCAAATCGCCGATATCGTCGAGACGGCTGTTAAACGAGTCGATCATAAAGTTGTTCCCCGGAACGAGAAGATAGCCCTCACACGATGAAATGACGCGCTCTAAAGAAGCATCACTCATCATCAGTCCGGCTTCTGCTTTCTGCTGTTCAAATGCGAGAATCTGTCCGTAGTAATCCCCAAGTTCGCCGAGAAGTTTAAAGTAATTTTCAACATCCTCACGCGAGTAAAACGGGTACTCGCAGAGAAGAACTGGAAGCTGTGCCTGAATGCCGATTGTCGGCGCGAGAGGCTGGGCGTAGAGTTCAAGTCCATCGCTCTTTGACTCTGTTCGCAGAAAGCTTTGAAGGATCTGAAGTGTGAGTTTCTGCTCATCGGTGAGAAGAGACGGGGAGAACGAATCAAGGGTCTCTTTGATCGTTTCGCGGTCAGTGCGGTTTTGCTTCAGTTCCGAGAGAGAGACCGGCGCATAGAGATGCTTGGCGCTGTCAATACCGGCATCTGACGGATTTCTCAGAAGAAAATGAAGGTCGAGCAGGGAGCGGGAGGCTTCCCACTTAAAAAGTTCGTCCTCGACCTCGGAAAAATGTTTCTGCTCTGCAAGCTTTTGTTCATCATACTGCTCGTACTCTCTGGAGGAAGACTCTGGACTGTCGAGTGTCGAGGCGGTCTGAGAAGAGTTCTGAGAGGAGTGCGAATTCTCAGATGGTCTGAAAATCTGAGGCAGACAGCCGGTCATACAGACGACGGTCAGAAGAATCGCAAGTACTCGATAAAAAATCCGTTTTCGTGATTGCTTCATAAAAATAAAATCCTTTCGTGTTATTTATAGTGTATTCACTGTGACTTTTTCCATTCCTTTGGATTTCTTTAATTTCCAGATATTATCATGTATCACTGAATATTTCCAGAACGTATTATAAGCGCAGAAAACGAGATTTGGCAAGATCGGTTAAATTCCTGCGTTTTACAAATGGTACAAATGAGAACGGATTTTTTCGGCACTTCAGATTCCCAATCGCTTGTTTCTTGAGTTTTGTCACGGATTGTGATATAGTTTGAGTACTTTAGTTTATATATTTGGAGGAAAATGGCTCATGTGTCAGAATCAGGATTGTAATTGTAAGAAACCATATTATATCACAACTGCCATCGCCTACACATCCGGTAAGCCTCATATCGGCAATACCTACGAGATTGTGCTGGCGGACAGCATTGCCCGTTATAAGAGGGCTCAGGGCTACGATGTACGGTTCCAGACCGGTACGGACGAGCACGGTCAGAAAATCGAGCTGAAAGCGGAAGCAGAAGGCATTACGCCAAAGGAGTTCGTAGACAAGGTGGCAGGACAGATCAAGACAATCTGGGATCTGATGAACACCTCCTATGACAAATTTATCCGCACAACGGATGAGGATCACGAGAAGCAGGTACAGAAGATTTTTAAGAAGCTCTATGATCAGGGTGATATTTACAAGGGCTACTACGAGGGCATGTACTGTACTCCGTGTGAGTCTTTCTGGACTCCGTCTCAGCTTGTAGACGGCAAGTGCCCGGACTGTGGACGCGAGGTACAGCCGGCAAAGGAAGAGGCATACTTCTTCAAGATGAGCAAGTACGCAGATCGCCTGATTGCTTATATCAACGAGCATCCGGAGTTCATTCAGCCGGTATCGAGAAAGAATGAGATGATGAACAACTTCCTGCTCCCAGGTCTTCAGGATCTGTGCGTATCCCGTACTTCCTTCACCTGGGGCATTCCGGTATCCTTCGATCCGAAGCATGTCACCTATGTATGGCTGGATGCACTGACCAACTACATCACCGGTCTCGGCTATGATTGCGACGGTGAGAGTGGCGATCTGTTCAAGAAGTACTGGCCGGCAGACCTTCATCTGATCGGAAAAGACATCATCCGCTTCCATACGATTTACTGGCCGATCTTTTTGATGGCTCTCGATCTTCCGCTTCCGAAGCAGGTATTCGGTCATCCGTGGCTGTTACAGGGTGATGGCAAGATGAGTAAGTCCAAGGGAAATGTGCTTTACGCAGATACGCTTGTAGACTTCTTCGGTGTGGATGCCGTTCGTTACTTCGTTCTTCATGAGATGCCGTTCGAGAACGACGGTGTGATCTCCTGGGAGCTGATGGTAGAGCGCATGAATTCCGACCTTGCAAACATCCTCGGAAACCTTGTAAACCGCACGATCTCCATGACGAACAAGTATTTCGGCGGAGAGGTCAGAAACGGTGGGGCCAGCGAGGCTGTCGATGAGGATCTGAAGAATGTAGTTCTCGAGTCCGTGAAGAAGACTGATGCAAAGATGAACGATCTGCGCGTTGCAGATGCGATCACTGAGATTTTCAACATCTTCCGTCGTTGCAACAAGTACATTGATGAGACGATGCCGTGGTCTCTTGCAAAGGATGAGGAGAAAAAGGATCGCCTTGCGACCGTTCTCTACAACCTGACTGAGGCAATCACGATCGGCGCTTCCCTGCTTGAGTCCTTCATGCCGGAGACCTCCGAGAAGATCCTGAATCAGCTCCATGCACAGAAGCGTGAGCTGGCTGATATGAACCAGTTTGGTCTGTATCCGTCAGGTGAGCATGTGACCGACAAGCCGGAGATTCTGTTTGCCCGTATGGATCTCAAGGAAGTGATGGAGAAGGTTGAGGCAATGCAGATAAGTGCAAAGGCTGAGGCAGAACCGGAGAAGACCGACGAGGAGCCGGTGATCGACATCGAGGCAAAGCCGGAGATCACCTACGATGATTTTGCGAAACTTCAGTTCCAGGTTGGCGAGATCATCAAGTGTGAGGCAGTGAAAAAGTCCAAGAAACTGCTGTGCTCTCAGGTAAAGATTGGAAGCCAGGTAAAGCAGATTGTCAGCGGAATCAAGGCTCACTACTCACCGGAAGAGATGGTCGGAAAGAAGGTTATGGTTGTCGTAAACCTGAAGCCGGCAAAGCTCGCCGGTGTACTCTCTGAGGGTATGCTTCTGTGCGCAGAGGATGCAGATGGAAATCTGTCTCTGATGGTTCCGGAGAAGAAGATGCCGGCAGGAGCGGAGATCTGCTAAATGACTGTGCAAAATAGAAAAAGCAGTCAAATCAGATCATATAGACCGCAGACGAACCAGAAGAACGGGAGAATGGGAACACCCGGCACGGTTTATCTCAGTGGAAATGTGCTCAAGTGGATTGCAATGATCGCGATGTTCATCGACCACAGTGCGGTTGTGCTGATTGAGAACCGTTTCCTCGGCGGACAGACAGCGGGGGTGGATTATGCCCTCGCTCTCGCCCAGCCGGGACCGTGGTGGAAGTTGGATCTGGTGATGCGCCTGATCGGGCGCCTTGCCTTTCCGATTTTCTGTTTTCTCTTAGTTGAGGGTTTTGTTCATACGAGAAGTGTCAAAGATTATGCGATGCGCCTTGCCCTGCTCGCCTGCGTCTCGGAGATTCCGTTTGATCTGGCAATTTTCGGGAAAGCGTTTTACTGGGATTATCAGAATGTTGCCTTTACGCTTTTGCTTGGAATCGGTGCGATGAGCGCGTGGAAAAAGTGTGAGGGAAAATCAGTCTTTCAGGTACTCTCGGCAGGGGGCTTTTGTCTGATGGCGATGATGGTCGACTGTGATTACGGAGCGTTCGGAGTCTTTTTGATTGTGCTTCTCTATGCTCTCAGGGAAAATCGTCGCTGGCAGGCAATCTTTGGTGCATTATCTGTTCTCTGGGAGAATTCCGCACCGCTTGCGTTTATTCTGATCTATTTTTATAACGGGGAGCGGGGAAAAGCAAACTGGAAATATCTTTTCTACACGTTTTATCCGCTCCATCTTTTGATTCTCGCAGGTATTGCAAGAATCCTCGGATAGGAATGCTCTGGCTTGGAAGGTATGGTATCATGAGGTATCATTCTGAGTCAGAGTATTTTTTTACCCCATTTATTGAAGCTGATTGAAATAATTTTACAGGAGGGAAAAAGGATGATTTTTGATACCCACGCACACTATGACGATGAAGCCTTTGACGCTGACAGAGATGAACTTCTTCGCAGTTTTCCGGAAAATGGAATCGAGGCGATTGTCAATGTCGGAGCGAGCATCCAGACGACAAAAAATACACTGGAACTGATAAAAAAATATCCGTTTGTCTACGGAGCAGTCGGTGTTCATCCGAATGAGACCGGAGAGTTAAACGATCATCTGATCGATTGGCTGAAGCATGTCGCAAAAGAGCCGAAGGTTGTTGCAATCGGGGAGATCGGTCTTGACTATCACTGGGAAGAGCCGGAACCGGAGGTGCAGAAGCACTGGTTTGTGCGCCAGCTTGAGATTGCGAAAGAGACAAAACTTCCGGTGATCATTCACAGCCGTGAGGCAGCAAAAGATACGATGGATCTGATGAAGGCGGAGAAGGCGGGAGAGATCGGCGGTGTGATTCACTGTTATTCATACAGTCTCGAGCAGGCAAAGGAATATTTGAACATGGGATTTTATCTCGGAATCGGCGGAGTCCTGACGTTTAACAATGCAAAAAAACTGAAAGAGGTTGTGGAGTACATGCCACTTGACCGGATTGTGCTTGAGACTGACTGCCCGTACCTCTCACCGGTTCCGAATCGCGGAAAGAGAAACTCGTCGCTGAATCTGCCATATGTGGTCGCAGAGATCAGCCGGATCAAGCAGATCCCGGAGGAAAAGATTATTGAGGTGACAAATCAGAACGCAAAGAAGATGTATCGTCTGGTGTAATTATGTAATTGCCGGATATAATTGTCAGCTATAAGCGTCAGACCGTTTGTGATGGTCTAATCATTGGGCGTAAGTGTCTAGCATAAGTAGCTGTCATAAGTGTCTGTTGCAATCTTGCACTGGGGCATAAAAGCTGATACAATGAAAACGCATTTTGGATGGGAAAAACCGAACACAAGAAGGAGTAAAAATTGCCGATGGGAGAAAAACTTGGAAACCCGAAAAATACGATAGAAGTAATACAGAAATATGGATTTGCATTCCAGAAAAAGTTCGGACAGAACTTTCTGATTGATCCGCATGTACTGGAAAAAATCATCGCGTCAGCAGGCGTTACGAAGGATGATATGGTTCTCGAGATCGGACCGGGAATCGGAACGATGACGCAGTATTTGGCGGAGTCAGCCGGTCGTGTGGTTGCAGTCGAGATCGATAATAACCTGATTCCGATTCTTCAGGAGACGCTCAAGGACTATGATAACGTGACGGTGATTCACAATGATATTCTGAAAGTGGATATTGCAGAGCTTGCAGAGAAGTACAACGGCGGACGTCCGATCAAGGTTGTTGCAAATCTGCCGTACTACATCACGACGCCGATCATCATGGGACTTTTTGAGAGCCATGTCCCGATTGACAATATCACAGTTATGGTGCAGAAGGAAGTTGCAGACAGAATGCAGGAGGGTCCGGGTTCCAAGAATTATGGAGCACTTTCTCTTGCTGTTCAGTACTATGCAGAGCCATATATCGTTGCAAATGTTCCGCCGAACTGTTTTATTCCGCGCCCGAGTGTAGGTTCTGCGGTGATTCGTCTGACGCGCCACAAGGATGCACCGGTTCAGACGAAGGATGAGCAGATGATGTTCCGCCTGATTCGTGCGTCATTCAATCAGCGCAGAAAGACGTTGCAGAATGGAATTAACAATGCATCTGATCTGCATTTCACAAAGGAGCAGATTGCAAGCGCAATCGAGAGCATGGGACTTCCGCCGGCAGTCCGTGGAGAGACGCTGACACTTGAACAGTTTGCAAAACTGGCAGATCTTCTTGTCGAATTATAATTTAAAAGAAAAATCATAAATGAGATATGCCACTCATACACTTGATATGTAGGGGCGCAGGACGGTATCGGTTCTGTGCGAAAAGCAGAGCGTTGTCCATAAAAATGACAGCATAAGAAACAGAGAAAGTGGTTTGCAGTCATGAAAAAATGGACGCTGGATGGACGGCAAAAAGGGGTGAGTGCATGTCTCATTATCGAAGACTTATTTCATACATCTATGCGTATGAGGGCAGTGTAAAAGGAAAAAATATCGGGTATGCAAAGATCGAGATCCGTGGTGGACAGTGCCGGATTCAGGCGAATGTCAAACACGTCTATGTGGGCGGAGGTGAGATCGGCGTGTATCTTTTGACCCCGGGAGAGGAATTGCTTCTGGGGCGAATTTTTATCCGGAATGGGGCGGGAGAATATCGGACTCAGGTGAATCCGGATAATATTGACGGGAGCGGATGTCGGATTGATCAGTGCTATGGACTCACAATTCACGATGTGGAGAATGCGTGGCAGTGCTGGACAACGATCTGGGAAGATGCAGTTGCTCAGACTGCGGAGCTTGAACTTGCGGATGTGACTGCGGAGAATCAGAGAAAGATTGACGAAGAGCAGAAAAATGCGAGTCGGATCGAGGAAAATCAATCCGAGGAAGAGCGGATGGAAGTGAAGCAGAGCGAGCCAAAGCCAGAAGTAGATTCGGCGCAGAGGGAAGAGGAGAACGACGCCGGCGAGACGGATTCTGAGACGAAGAACCTTCCAGACCATGCAGATCAGAAGTATACAGATCAAAGTTCAGAAGGTTTGGAAAATCCGGAAGTCTCGGAGGATCAGAGCCAGCAGAATCCTGTTGACCAGACGGACGTTGACGACGAGAGGCTTCCGATTTCGAGTGAGATTGAGCGAGAATTGACTGCACAGGAAAAACGGCAGGACGAGGCTGCTCCATGGGGGGAAATGAACGAAACATTGACGGTGTTGTCCGAAGAAAATCTCAAAAAAGAAAGTTATGGAAAAGAAGATTTAAAAAAAGAGGAGCAGAGTGCGATGCAAGCAAATTCCACCCAGAATACGCTCGGGCAGGTGGATACGGTTGCCCGTCTGATGGCGGGAATTCGCACTGCAATTTCCGGAAACGGGACGGCATCGGGGCTTCTCTCCTCCGCAATTCGCACGGTACAAAATGTCGCGATGGAAAATAATTTTGGAAACGACATTCCGAATGAGATGGATGCAGAAATTTCTCAATCGGGAACGCCAAAATCGGAGTCCCAAAAACCTGAAAGAAATGTTCTCGAAGAAAAGCTGAAAGAGCGGTGGAAGGAGACGAAGAAAAACACTTTACAAGAGGGAGAAAATTCCAAAAACACTCAAAAGAATGATGATAAAAATCAGAAGAATGATGATAAAAAAAGGGAGAAGAAACCGGCGGAGACAGAGCCATTTCCGGAACTTGAAAATTCCGATTTTCTCAGAGAACTTGATCGCCTTGATCGCGAGAATAATGGAGCGGATCATCTCTGGAAACAGCTTCAGCACAGATACGTTCGCGTGCTTGCATTTGACTATGAGAAGGGCTGTGAGATCCTTTCCATTCGCCCACAGGACATTGGACTTTTACCGCGTGAGATCTGGCATTACGGGAATAACAGTTTTCTCTTGCACGGCTATTACAATTACCGTCATCTGATTCTTGCGAGGATGAACAATCCGCAGGGGCCGTACCGCTATCTGCTTGGAGTGCCGGGACATTATTTCAGCAATGAAAAATATCTTGCATCGATGTTTGGATTTCCGCACTTTGTGCTGGCAAGAAAACAGCCGGATCAGGACGGTCGTTTTGGTTACTGGTACACGGAAATTCGTCTGTGAAAAACTGAGAAAATAAAAAAACAAAAAGAGAAAACGTTAAGAGAATTCAGGAATACATCAGGGAAAATAAAAAAAGAAATGGCACAGAACGAGGATGGAATTAAGGATGGATCAGAAAAAACAGGGTGATAAAAATCTGGCTGTGGAGACTGTAATTTTGACAGAGGAACAGAAGCGGGCAGAGAGAAAAAAGGGCGAAGCGACGAGGCAGAAACGCTGGGAGCAGAGACAGGAAAAAAAGCGTCAGGAAGAACAGCGTCGACTGCAGGTTTTGGAAGCGCAGAGAGAGATGGATGAAGGCTTTATGAGAGAGGCAGTTCGTCAGGCGAAAAAGGCAGGAAAACTTGGCGACGTGCCGATCGGCTGTGTGATTGTGAAAGACGGGAAAATTATTTCCCGCGGATACAACCGCCGAAATGCCGACAAGACCGTGCTCTCTCATGCGGAAATCACAGCGATCCGACGCGCGTGTGCGAAACTCGGTGATTGGCGCCTTGAAGACTGTACGCTCTACGTTACACTTGAGCCGTGCCCGATGTGCGCGGGGGCAATTGTGCAGGCGCGGGTTCCGACGGTTGTGATCGGGAGCAGAAATCCGAAAGCAGGCTGTGCCGGATCGGTGATGGATCTCTTTCACCAGAAAGGATTGAATCATCAGGTGGATTTGAGAGAGGGAATTCTCGGAGAAATCTGTTCCGATCTCCTGACGAATTTCTTTTTGAGTCTGAGAAAAAAGTAGAAATGAGGACAGGAACGTTTTTCTTGACAAAATGAGGACGGAACGGTATACTAAAAAAACAGCGTTCATAAAACAAAATGATCGCAAGACGAGACAACGTGAAAGAGATGAGAATACGTTGTCGTCCAAATGACTACGTTATAAAGTTTCCGCGCAGCCGGGGAGATAGCGGTGCCCTGTATCTGCAATCCGCTCCAGCAGAGGTGATATCCCGCCTCGGATATGGACTTGCAGGGCTGCCCCTGATAAGTGGCGTTGACGTTTGGGTCTTACGCAACAGAACCTCATGAACCGTGTCAGGGCAGGAATGCAGCAGCACTAAGTGGGACCTTCTGTGTGCCGTAAGGGAGCCTGGGCCGAGCTGGCTGTCAGGGTAACGCCTGTGAGCCTTATACAAAGCGGGATGCGCGGATTTAATTATAAAAATGGGTGATTGTGGGAGGACAGATTGACCGTGCAATCACAAAAAATAAGACATAGAAATACGAAACTGAGAGAGGAATCTGATCGACCGGGAGGTTGTCAGGTTCCTCTTTTGCACTCGGCGCAAGAATGCGCCAAGGCACATTCTTTTTTGGTTTTATTCAAGAAACCGTAAGAAACGAAGATAATAATTGATAGACAAACGGGAATTTGTTGGAGTATAATATCAAAATGGGTGGAGTCTCGCCCATTTTAAAAAGAATTTGAGTAAATAAGCAAAAGCATCAAGAGAATCAAATATCGGTCGGAATCTATCGATCGAGGAAAGTGCCGTAAGATAACATAGTAACACCGATAGGACCAGATAACATTCAAAGAGAGTGAAGAGAAAGGATGTGTCTTCCATGAGAGTAGGAATGCTGACAAGTGGCGGAGATTGCCAGAGCCTGAATGCAACCATGCGTGGTGTGGCAAAGGCTTTATACAAGATGTATGAGGATGTGGAGATTGTAGGATTTGAGGATGGTTACAAGGGTCTGATGTATGCAGATTATAAAATCATGAAACCATCTGATTTTTCAGGAATTCTGACAAAGGGAGGCACGATTCTCGGAACTTCCAGACAGCCGTTTAAGCTCATGCGGACTCCGGATGAGAATGGTTTAGACAAGGTGGAAGCGATGAAGCACACCTACCGCAAGCTGAAACTCGAGTGTCTTGTGGTTCTTGGTGGAAACGGAAGTCAGAAAACTGCAAATCTTTTAAGACAGGAGGGACTTAACATTGTATCCCTGCCAAAGACGATTGACAATGACCTCTGGGGAACCGATATTACCTTTGGTTTTCAGAGTGCGATTAATGTGGCGACGAATGCAATCGACTGTATTCACACCACGGCAGCTTCCCATGGACGTGTCTTTATCGTTGAGGTCATGGGACATAAGGTCGGCTGGCTGACTCTCTATGCAGGAATTGCCGGAGGCGCAGATATCATTCTTCTGCCGGAGATTCCATATGATATCAATGTTGTTATCAGCGCACTCAGAGAGAGAACCCGTCAGGGCAAGCGTTTTTCGATCCTTGCGGTCGCAGAGGGCGCAATCTCAAAAGAGGATGCCGGACTGACAAAGAAAGAACTGAAAGAAAAGAAAAAGAGCGGACTGGTTTACCCGTCTGTTGCTTATGAGCTTGGTGCAAAGATCACCGAGATGACCGGTCAGGAAGTCCGAGTGACAGTTCCTGGTCACATGCAGAGAGGTGGAGAGCCGAGTCCTTACGATCGTGTGCTTGCGACCCGCCTTGGAGCAGAGGCAGCAAAGCTCATTCAGAATAAAAAATATGGCTATATGGTAGCTGTGAAAAACAACGAGATCGCAGAGGTTCCGTTGGAGGAAGTTGCCGGACGCTTAAAGACCGTTGATCCGAACTGCGCTATGATTCAGGAAGCGAAGATGGTGGGAATCAGTTTCGGAGACGAATAGAATTGAGGGAACATTATGTCATACACCGCACTTTACCGCAAATGGCGTCCTGTCCGATTTGATGATGTTTACGGGCAGGATCACATTGTACAGACACTGAAAAATCAGATTATCAGCCAGAGAATCGGTCACGCCTATCTGTTCTGCGGAACGAGAGGAACCGGAAAGACTTCGATTGCAAAGATTTTTTCGAGAGCTGTCAACTGTGAACATCCGGTCAATGGAAGCCCGTGCAACGAATGTGAGACTTGCAGGAGTATTCTGACCGGAAGTTCCATGAACGTGGTGGAGATTGATGCGGCATCCAACAATGGTGTAGAAAATATCCGTGAAATCCGTGAGCAGGTTCAGTACCCACCGACGGAGGGAAAATACCGGGTCTATATCATTGACGAGGTGCATATGCTTTCTGTCGGGGCATTCAATGCACTTTTAAAAACACTTGAGGAACCGCCGTCGTATGTGATTTTTATTCTGGCGACGACGGAGGTACACAAGATTCCGATCACGGTGCTCTCGAGATGTCAGCGCTATGATTTTAAGCGAATTACGATTGACACGATTGCGACTCGCCTTCGCGAGCTTGTGACTGCGGAGAAAATCGAGGTCGAGGAGAAGGCACTGCGCTACATCGCGAAGGCCGGAGACGGTTCGATGCGAGATGCGCTGAGTCTGCTCGATCAGTGCGTGGCATTTCATTATGGCACGCTTCTGACTTATGACAATGTTCTCGATGTGCTCGGTGCCGTCGATACGTCCGTTTTCAGTGCCCTTCTGCGCGCTGTGATTGCGAAGGACACGACTGTATGCATGAAACAGCTCGAGGAGATGGTGATTCAGGGACGCGAGCTCGGACAGTTTGTCATCGATTTTATCTGGTATCTGCGAAATCTGTTGATCCTAAAGACGACGGACGATGCAGAGAGCATGCTTGAAATGTCGGAGGAAAACTTGAATCAGCTTCGGGAAGAGTCGCAGATGATTGAGGGGGAGACCCTGATGCGCTACATTCGTATTTTCTCGGAACTCTCCGGTCAGCTCCGCTATGCGAGCCAAAAGCGAGTGCTGATTGAAATTGCGCTGATCAAGCTGACAAAACCTCAGATGGAGCAGAATCTCGACTCGATCCTGCAACGCTTAAATGAGCTTGAGGAGCGTCTTGACGAGACACCGGTGATGACCGAGGCGATGATGCAGCAGATGAGCGCCCGGATGAGTGCGCAGATGAATGTTCAGATGGCGGAAATGGCAAATGGAAATCCGGGAAATAGTATGGTCGGCGCACAGGCTGGCGCTGGCGCAGAGATTTCTGGACTTTCAGATAATCCGGTCGCAGGCGGTAACGGGATGCAGATGATTTCCCAGCCTGCTTTGATTGCGCCTGAGCAGGTCGCGATTCCGAAGGCACAGCTTGAAGATCTGAATCTGATCCGTCAGGAGTGGGGGAAGATTATCCGCGAGCTCGGCGGAGCGATCCGACCGAGTTTTCGCGACACGATTCTTGAGCCGAGTGGAGAGAGCTGTCTTTGCATCGTCTTTTCGATTCGCGACAATTACGAGATTGGAAGCAGACCGACGATTCTCGGTGAGCTTGAAAAGCATGTAAAAGAGCGATACGGGAAAGACATTTATTTCAAGACCCGTCTCAGAGAGGAAGGCGAGCGCTTAAACACGATTTACGTCAGCGACGAGGAACTCAAAGAGGCGATCCACATGGAGATCCAGGTGGAGGATTAGACTAGAGACAAGTCTCAGATTTCATTTGAAGAAAAGGTTTTAAAGAAAAGATTTAAACAAAAACAATAAAGAAAAAGAAAAATAAAAAAGAAAAGAAAGAGAAGGAAAGACACATGGCAAAGCGTGGTGGATTCCCGGGCGGAATGCCGGGCAATATGAATAATCTGATGAAGCAGGCACAGAGAATGCAGAGACAGATGGAGGAGACGACGAAAGAGCTTGAGGAGAAGCAGTACTCTGCATCCGCAGGTGGCGGAGCTGTGACCGTGACTGTTACCGGAAAGAAGGAGGTTCTCTCCGTAGCACTCTCTGAGGAAGTTGTAGATCCGGACGACATCGAGATGCTTCAGGATCTGATTGTCGCAGCGACAAACGAGGCAATGCGCAAGGCAGATGAGGAGTCTCAGGCAATGATGTCGAAGCTGACCGGTGGACTCGGCAGTCTGGGCGGAGGATTCCCGTTCTAAGATGGATTATTACAGCAGTCAGATTACGCGGTTAATGGAAGAACTGTCAAAGTTGCCGGGCGTGGGAAATAAATCCGCCCAGCGACTTGCTTTTCATATCATCAATATGCCACAGGAGCAGGTGGATAGCCTTGCTTCGGCGATTACAGAGGCGAAAGCTAATATCCGGTATTGTAAGGAGTGCTGGACACTGACTGATCAGGAACTCTGTCCGATTTGCAGCAGTGATCGGAGAGATCATAAAACGATTATGGTAGTGGAAAATACCAGAGATCTTGCTGCATATGAGAAGACCGGAAAGTATGACGGTGTCTATCATGTGTTGCACGGAGCGATTTCCCCGATGCTGGGAATCGGACCGAATGATATCAGGTTAAAAGAGCTGATGCAACGTCTTCAGGGCGATGTGAAGGAAGTGATCATTGCGACCAATTCCAGTCTTGAGGGCGAGACGACAGCGATGTATATCAGCAAACTGGTGAAACCGACGGGAATTCGCGTAACGCGGATTGCGAGCGGAGTGCCGGTTGGCGGAGATCTGGAATATATAGATGAGGTGACCCTTTCGAGGGCGCTGGAGGGCCGTATTCCACTTTGATTTGAGATGCAAGAGCGCGAATAGGAAGTGCAGGTTTAATAAAAATCGCAATGTAAGGAAAATGGAATGCGGATGAGGAGTGCATAAGATGGATAAGTATGAGTTTAACATAAAAATAGAGCAGATGAGAAAGCTCGTCAATCGTGGAGATTATGAGACGGCAATGAAGATTGCAGACACGATTGACTGGAAGAAGGTTCGCAATGCCAATCTGCTTTCAATGGTTGCGACAATTTATGAGAAAAACGGAGAGTATCAGGATTCCAAGGACATTCTGCTTCTGGCATTTGAGCGTGCCCCGATCGGAAAACGTCTGCTGTACAAGCTGACGGATCTGGCTCTCAAAGAGGGCAATATCAAGGAGGCAGAGGATTATTATCGGGAGTTCTGTGATTTAGCAGGAGATGATCCGCGCCAGCAGTTATTGCGCTATAAGATTTTGAAGCAGATGAACGCACCGTTGGAACAGCAGATTCACTCTCTCGAAAGCTACAATGCAGAGGAGCTTGATGAGAAGTGGCTGTACGAACTTGCCGAGCTTTACCAGAAGGCAGGAAATGCGGAGCGTTGTGTTGCAACCTGCGATAAGATTATGCTGATGTTTGGTCTGGGCAAGTATGTGGACAAGGCGATGGAACTGAAAGTTCAGTATGCACCGCTCAACAAGTACCAGACAGATCTCGTGGAGAATCGTGACAAATATGAGGAGAAACTGCGCGCTGTGGAGCAGTCCTTTGCATCGGGTGATGGAATGGCATCTCTTGAGATGGAGAATGATTCTGATGAGGTGGACGATGCAGATCTTCTTCCTGATGAGCAGTTTGAGGAGAATGAGGAAGCTGTTGCAGAAATAGAAAACACAGCGATGGCTGAGCGTGATAAAACTGCTGAGACGGTTGAATCTGTTCAAGCTGAGAATCAGGTCAAGAATCCGATCGAGAATCAGGTTCAGATGCCTGAGAAGGCAGAAGCAGAAACTGTGGCTTCTGTGGAGACTGTGGATACAGAATCGGCAAAGAAAGCGGAGCAGACGGCGACAAAGAAGACAGAGCCGGTTGCAGTGGTAAGTGCAGATGCAGCAGATGTAGATGGAAACGTGGATGCTGAGGCTGAGACACAGAGCACAGTGGCAGAATCCGAAAGTTTGCTTGGTGAGTCTGCAAATGCGGTTGCTGGGGATGAGTCTGCCCCGAGTCAGGATATGGGTATGGATGTTCGGGAAGAAGTTGAGCCGGAGACTGCACAGAGAGTGACCGCACCGACTATGGTTGCAGAACCGGAAGAAATCTCGGAGGAGATTCCGCTTCCGAAGCCGGATCTGCCGTATGAGAAGGAGAACATTGCGGTTGCAGTGAAGCAGGCGGAGGTTGAGCAGAGTCTGGCACGGGAAATGTCACGTTTAAAAGATCTTCCGGTTCAGGAAGATTCTGATCTTGGAAAGACCAGAGTGCTCAGCGAGATTCGCCGTGCTCCATCTCCGGTACCGGCAACATCATCCGCTCCGGGATCTTCTTCATCGGGCGCGTTTTCTGCAACTTCAAAAATCGCAGAGAAGGCAGTTAAGATCGAGGAGCCAGAGATGATCGTCGAAGATCTCGACGAGGAGGATGAGGCAGAGCCGAGCATCAAGAATTATCTGATGATTGAGGCGCGCACTCCGGAGAAGGGACTCGAGCTTGCAGTCAAGACACTCAAGGAGATTCACAGAGAGAGCGGAAGAAAGAACCCGGTTGCAAAGATTACAGGTTCTCGCTTAAACAAGAGAGGAATCCTTGCGAGTGCTTCCAAGCTGGCAGGAAAAGATCTGATTGTCGAGGAGGCAGGCGATCTGACATCTGCAATGCTGAAAGAACTGGATCAGATGATTGAGCGTGATACGACGGGAATGAGAATTCTCCTGATTGACAACCCGAAGCAGATGGAGACGATGAACCGCCAGAATCCATTCCTCACGGCTCGTTTTGAGCGCATTTCCTGTGAGAGTGGAAGAGAAGAAGATAGCTTGCATCACGTTTCCGGAACCTCAGCAGTGCGTCCGGCAGAAAAGTCAGTTTCTCAGGCACAGTCAGCGCAGATGACAGAAGTTCATCCGGCGAAGCCTCAGCAGGCAGAGGTTGATGTGGAGATTTCGCCGATTGATGGTGGTGGAAGTAGAAAATCCGAAGGCAGAGGTGCAGAGCCAGATTATTACGAGGATGGCAGAAGATACGCAGAGGCGCAGAAGGCAAAAGCGAAGGCGGGTGCAACTGCAACCGTAAAACTTTCCAAGAAGGAAGAGCCGGAGAGACTCGAGAGATCAGAAAGATCAGAAAGGCCGGAAAAAAATGACGGCTTTGAGTTTGAGAGGGAAGAGGAGCGTCCGGTCAGACAGGTTGAGCCGGTAACCGACGGTGCAATGCGCGCTCCGGACCCGGAGCCGGAGTATGAGCAGGAAGAGTATCAGGAGGATGATGGTGCAGAGATGGATATCGATGAATTTGCACAGTACTGTTGCAAATATGCGTCGGACATCGATTGTAGCATCACCGGAAAGAGCATGCTTGCACTCTATGAAAGAATCGAGATCATGGAAGAGGATGGGATTGCGTTGACGAAGACGGCGGCGGAGGATCTGATTGAGGAAGCCGCAGATCGCGCAGAGAAACCTTCGATGGGAAGTCGTTTAAAGGGATTGTTTTCCTCCAAGTATGACAAGGATGGTCTGCTGATTCTGAAGGAAGAGCATTTTATTTAAGCAGGAAGCTTCGACTTCTGTAAGTCGGGTGAGTTCAGGATGAGTGTATGCACTAGGTGTACGCTGTAAGATTATTTGTATCATATAAGGGGAGAAAGATGGATATCAAGTTAATTGCTCTGGATTTGGATGGAACTCTTCTGGACAGTCAGAAGAGGCTGTCCGACCGAAATCGGTCGGTTCTCGAGGAATGTGTGCGCCGTGGGATTTATGTAGTGCCATGTACCGGACGAATTTGGGGAGGAATCCCTGATTTCATCCGAGAATTCCCGGGTATTCGCTATGCGATCACGACAAATGGAGCGGTCGTGGAGGATGTCAGGGAGCATCAGATCATTGATGAGAGAAAATTAACCTGCACGCAGGCGCTCGAGATTCTTGAGATGGCACATCAGTTTCATACCATGTATGATGTCTATGTAAATGGAGAGGCGTTCGGTGAGGAGAGATTTCTCAAAAATCTGGAGTCATTCTTGATTCCGGCGACGCTTCAGGGAATGATCCGTGCTACAAGAAAGGTTGTGCCGGATGTGGCGGAGAAAGTGCGCCAGTTAAATATTCCGGCGGAAAAAATCAATTACTTTTTTGATGATCTTGAGGAGAGAGCGCGCGCAAAGAAGGCACTTGAGGCGAGAGGTGACGTAGTCATCAGCTCTTCATTTAAGGATAATCTGGAAATCAATGCGCTCGGAGCGACGAAGGGAGATGCAATTCTGCGTCTTGCCAGGTATCTGGGACTCAAACCGGAGGAGACGATGGGATTTGGTGATGGCGGAAATGATTTGACGATGATGAAAAAGGCTGGCGTCGGAGTCGCAATGGGAAATGCAGAAGAGGAGATCAAGGAAGTGTCCAATTATGTGACTGCATCGAATGATGAGGATGGAGTTGCATGGGCAATTGAAAAACTGGTGCTGAGAAGAGAGGGCTGATGATGAAGGAAATCATGGATCATTGGCTTTTCTGGTTGGTAGTGATTTTTTTGCTTGGAATGATTCTGTATGGTCATTACCGCGGTTTGATTCATAAGATCCTCACGGTGTCTTCTCTGATTGTCGGGATGGTTTTTGCACGCATTGCAGTCCCCTATGTGACGGGATTGTTGCGGAAGCATACCAATCTCTACTCCGTGATAGGAAAGGCACTGCTGAAAGTTGCGGGAGGTCCAGGGGCGGAGCTCGGGGATCTGCTTCCGGCACAGCAGAGAGAACTGATCGGACGGCTTCATCTTCCGTCCCAGATGAAAGATGCACTTCTGGCAAACAACAACTATGAGATTTATAAATTACTCGGGGTGGATGCGTTCTGGGGTTATTTGGAGCGCTCTCTATCGAATATGGTGTTGAATCTGATTGTTTCTGTGCTGGTCTTTATGGTGGCGTTCTTTCTTCTGCGGGGAATCGGGATCTGCCTGAATCTGGTCTCGAGACTGCCGATTCTGTCTGGAGTCAATCAGCTTGCAGGAGCAGTTGTTGGAGGACTTGAGGGACTTTTTATCCTGTGGACGCTCGCGCTTCTTGTGCGCGCCTGTTCGTCTGCCGGGTGGGTACAGCCAATTCTCGGACAGATTCAGGAGAGCGTGTGTCTGACTTTTCTCTATGAGCATAATCTGTTTAACTGGTTGATGATGAGTATTCTGAACTGTCTGGGGTAGACAGTTCAGAATATGTTATTGTTTATGTCGTACACAAAAAAATAAAAAAGTGAAAGAGAGTGCTTGACAGAATTTGACAGGCATGGTATAGTATATACCACTGCGAGAGCAGTGAAGAACAGCAAAAAAGATAGGATAAAAAAGTTGTTGACAAAGCGAAGACAACATGATATACTATCGAAGTTGCTGTTGAGCAACACGAAAAGCGAAACGGAAACGCTTCGAAAAACTTTTCAAAAAAGTGCTTGACAAAATCAAACAGCTCTGATATAATGAACGAGTTGCTGATGAGAACAGGCAGCAGACTGAACCTTGAAAATGAAAGATTGAACAGTGTTTAAAACCCTGAAAATTCTTATAAAAAAGAGTCTTTTGGTAAAG